>JAOASL010000002.1 GCA_030158675.1 Burkholderiaceae bacterium
TTACCAGCCTGCTTGGCGAAATTGTATTTTTTCGCGATGTCTTCGCCGCCGACTGTCCACTGACCCGTCAGTGAACCCGGTGCGCTCGGGGTAAACGTCACATCAACTTTGCCGTCGAGGAAGGCCAGATGCTCAACGCCGCCATTCGACGTGTCCATCTGGATCTTCACGATCGTGCCAGCCGATGCGCCGTTCTTCAGGCCAATCAGGGTCAACATATTCTTGACGACCTTGATCTTGAAATCGGTGCTCAGCGCGCTGATGGCGACCGTATCGCCGTCGGATCCGCCGGCCAGCGTAAAGGTCTTGAGGCCGTCAGTCGGGTTAAAAATGTAAGTGGTATCGTCAGTCGCGTTATCGACTTCATTACCAATGACACGGACATAAGATGTCGTATTCGCCATTTAGTTTTGCTCCTGTTGGTTGGACTGCATATGGTGTTACAGCTGGGCTAGTGTCTCTGTTCCAGAAAGACGGCAGATATCACCGGCATTTCTTGTAGCCTCCGGGATCTTAGGTTTTACTTTAAGTTTGAATTGTGGGCAGAGTCACAAATACCCAATTAGCAGCGACGCCCGGCAGGATCTGGCGCATCCATCCATGTTATCAATATTGAATCAATTGAGATTGAACCGCTAATTCGCGAGACTGAAAAACTCAGGCAGCGAAAATGATTCAATATTGATAACGAATGCCGACGGCAGCCTTGGTGTTATTTAATTGAAAGATCTCGAGGTTGGAGCGATCCTGCAATCTTTCCAGTTCGGCATGCAAGGTCCACTCCGGATGCGCGGGATCGAACTCCCAAAACCATGCCACGCGCGCGCTGGTGCGGGTGACGTGGCGGATGGCGCCGCTTTCCAGCAAAGGGCTGTAGCCTTCCGCGTCGCGGTAATACCCCACCGCGCCGGAAGCCGACATCATCACGCGTGGCGTGATCTGGCGCACGTAATGCACGCCCAGTTCATAGCGGTCGGTACGCCCGCCGGCCCGGACTTCGCGCGGCAGGTCACGCGCAACACTGGCAACGACACTGGTCTGGCTCAGGCTTTGCCGGCAGGTTGCCGACAGGCTGACGGTCGGCACGTCGGCATCGACATAGCCACTGAGTCCGTAATCGCGGATTTCGCTCGAGAAGCGCGCACCCCAGCGGCACTGCTTGCCGTAGGCAACCAGGCCCGCGCCGATCGTCGAGATCGTGGCCAGCCGGTTGCCACCGGTGGCGATGGCGCGCGCGCCTGCGATGCCTTCAAGTGCCCATTCGGGCGCTTTGGGCAACGCGTATTCATGCACGTAGCTGAGCGAGCCATCGGCGAGGTTGAATTCCTTCAGGCTGCCGAATTCCTTGTACTGCCCTGACAGGTAAATCCGGCCTTTCTGCTGTTCGCCAAACTGCAGCGTCTGCTGCAAATCGCCACGCAACTGTGTGTAGGCGTCGCCCGCGGCACGCGCGGATGGCGGTATCTGCACCAGCAAGGACGGTGCGCCGATCGGCGTCAGGGAAAAAACGGAAGCGGACAAGCCGAGATTGGCATTCGAGTCATGCCCGGCCGACAGCTGCACATAACCGCTGCGGCCGCCTAACAGGGCGCTCGGGTTCCATGCACGACGCAAGGGTGGGCCGGCCAGTTCGGCGCGCAGACTTTGCAGCTGTTCACGCAGCGGCACCGGCACATCGAAACTCTCTTCGATGTGCGCGACGATCTGCAATGCGGTTTCAGCCTCGCCCAGGCGCGCATGCGAGAGCGCGAGATCGACCCAGGCTCCCGCGAAATCGGGTCGCACGAGTACGGCGCGCTCGAGGGCCTGCTGCGCAACCTGCGCCTGCCCCGCATCGAGCGCAGCCACCCCCAACTGATAGTCGAAATACGGATCTCCGGCGAATTCGCTCTCATAGGCAGACAGCAGCGCGAACGCGTCTTTCGAGCGACGTGCACGCTGCAGGGCGCCTGCTTCGCGCATCACGTCCTGATACGTCGCCGATTGAGAGGAGCTGAGAGGCTGCGCGCCGGGCGGCGCGGGCTGGGCAAACGATGCAACCAGCGGAGTGAAACATGCCACCGCCAGGAGCACGATACGCGACAGCGGGACAAACACAACTAGCGGAGTGCGGCGATGTTTCCGGGTCAGGATCTGCTCTGGCGATATTTGGTCTATTTATGAAAACGAATTATGCCATAGGCATCATCGCCAGCCAGGCGCCGCATGAACACATACGCTGCCTCGTCGCCCGTGTTGTTGAGGCCGCCGGACACCGTTACGTTCGAGCCGGTGGTTCGCGGAACGAATTGCCCGTTGTCGCTGACACTGCCGGTACTGTGCAGCTTGAGGCTGCGTTCCTCAGCGCTCCAGGTAAAGCCCGTGTTATAGGTCTGATTGTTGAAGTTCAGCGTGAGCATGGGCGAAGTGATGCTGGCCGGCTTGAGTTCGCCATTGGCAGCGCGCGCGTAGCCCACGGCTTCGGTGGGCACGAATGTGAACTCGCCGCCTTGCGGCAGGCTGATCGGTCCTTCCGAGCGATACACATACAGCGCATCGTTCTTGCCAAGCAGTTCAAATCCGGCCGGGAGTGCCGCCTGGTCGGACCAGCGTCCCCAGTAGAGGGTATTGCTGAATACCTCGGCGCTTGGCGCGCGCAGGGTCGGCGTGTTCACCATCGGTTCTTCCGGGCGGGGAAAGCCGAAAATGCCCTTGGACTGCCCTGGCGCCAGCGTCTGCAGCACCGGCTTGCTGTCCGGCGTAATTTCAAGATAGCTGCCACTGAGCGACCCCGCCAGCTGCGCAGACATGCCGCCACTGCAGGGGCCGAATGCCTCGCGCGCGCAATGGTCGGAAAACGGCGACGCCACAATCGCGCCCTGCTGCACGGCGATACGCGTGATCGCATCTGCCGCCTGCACGACAAAGTCGGTGCCGCGGATACCGATGGCGGCGACCGGCGTATTAAGACGGAAATGGTCCTTCGCGGCCTGCCCCGCTTTACCGGTGATCAGGCGTGCCACGCCTTGCGACAGACTGAAGCGCACGCGATTGTTCTTGGCATCGTGCTCGTCGTAGCGGTACTGCTCGACCGAGAGTTTCGAATTCGGGCGCACGCTGACGAAAGCATCGTCAACAAAGCGAATATGCACATGGCCATTGGCGCCCGTGATGACGGCCTGACCGGCGGAGATTACATCGTCTTTCTTCAGCCGCGCGCCGTCCGCCGCAAGCCGCGCGTCGCCAATAGCAAAAAGCACGCGACCAACCGGCTCAGCGGCAGTCGCCATGAATGGCGCCAACACGCACAGAGCGGCAGCAAGGCAGATACGAAACACCACAGAATTTTTCATCTACGCCAATAAATTCGCTAATGCTCAGATCACCGCCTAAGCGACCGAAACAATTGTTGCAAAAAAACCAATAATTCCGAGAATCAGACCCAGATTCACTTAGGTTACCCGCGAAACATACTCCATTACTGTGACGCACCTAACATTTTCTGTCAGCGCGGACACAATTCGCTCTCCCACGGCATTGCCTTGGCGAAACCAGTCTACATATTAGAAATTTTTTAGAAGTGCTTGGCGGTGCGCGCGGCTCAGCGCCACGGAGGCGCTGAGGTATTTCGATTAATTATTTCGCAACGCGTATACCGCCACCGGCATCGACACGCCCTTGACCGCGAAATCGCCGATCTTGCGCACCGCGTCGGGCGACAGCAGCAAGGCGGTCTCTTCGCCCATCAGCAGGTTTTCACCGACGTCGCGCGTGAGGCTCTCGATACGGCTGGCGATATTGAATGCCTGCCCCTGGGCCGACCAGGCCAGATGAGTGTGGCCACCGAATACGCCGACCGACATCGGTCCGGTATTGAGACCGATGCTGAGCTGCAGCTGACCGTAACCGTGGTCTGTGAACCAATCGGCCAGGCCGTCGACGGCACGATGCATCGCCACGGCGGCACTCACCGCCTGCACCGCATAGCCAGCATGGGCGAGGTCAGTTTCCGGACGCAGCGCGCGGCTTGCGGGCCGCACATGCAAGGGCGCATTCTTCAGCTTTGCGGTCGCAGCACTGTCTCCGGTGGTTACGCCCCATAGCGCCATCAAGCCATCGCCGGTATATTTTTCTATCGTGCCCCGGTAACGGGCCACCTCGGCAGACAGTACCTCGAAGCATTTCTGAGCAAAACCGGCGATCTGTTCAGGCGTCTTGTCTTCGGAGGCCGCGGTAAAGCCGCGGACATCGACGATCAGCACCGTCATCGTATGCCGCTCGGTCTCGGGCCCGATGCGCGTATCGCGCAGCAGGCGACTGACAAGACTGGCCGGCAGGAACTGGCTGAATTGCGAACCGAGGCCGCGCACGCGCGCAGTCAGCGCGAAATTCTGCTGCAGCACCGTCAACACCGTAATCGCCAGTACCAGCAGCGGCAACGGCGTCAGCGGCAGCAGCAGCCCGCGTGCCAGCAGTAGCCAGACCAGCCCCATCGACACCGTTGCGAGCGCCAGCAGCGGCCAGCCCAGCAACAGCGAACGGCCACGCGCCGGCCACAACAAGTAAGACAGCAGGATCAGCGCACCGAGCGCCAGGGAAGCCGGCGCGGAGGCTGGCAGCGGCCGGATGAAGCGGCGGTCAAGCAGCGCACTCAGCAAATGCGCATGCACTTCCACCCCCGGCGCAAGCCTTGCCAACGGCGTGGCAACGCGGTCGCCAATGCCCAGCGCCGAACTGCCGACGAGCACGATGGCGTTTTCCAGTTCTGGCAATGCGCGCGCGCGGTCCATGACATCCACGGCGGACAGTACCTGAAACCCGCCCGGCACGACCCGGTAAGGCACCAGCATCGCGCGCTGCAGATCAAGCGGCAGGTCGAGCGGCTCGTCGTTTTGCAGGTCAAAGCGCAACCAGCGCCCATCGGCGGAGAAGGCTGCGTGCGGCAAACTCTGGCCGGCAGAGGTCAGTTGGGCGTACATGCGCAGGGCCAGCGTCATGGTGCAGGCGTCTGCTACGCACGCGACCGGATAGATACGGCGAATATGTCCGTCATCGTCCATCACCGGGCTGATGTGGCCCACCGCCGCATTCGGCGGCAACACATCCGGATCGTTAGCGACGTAACCACTGGCTTGCGGCGCTCGCGATACGGCGTTCACCGTCACACGATCGGCCAGTTTGCCGGCCCGGTTGTTGGAGACCGCCGCAAAATCGAGGGTCTGGCTCATCACCACGTTGGGCTTGGCCAATGCCGCGCGCAGCGCGACATCGCCTTCGCGATGCAGGGGGAAAACGATATCGAGGCCGAGCAATCCCACCTGGCGCCGCTCGATCAGGTCATTCACCATGCGCGCCACCGTACTGCGTGGCCATGGCCAGGCGCCGTATTGCGCGAGGCTGCGCTCATCGATATCGACAATGACGACCCGCGCCTCACGCGACACGGGAGGCGCGGCGCTGATGACGGCATCGTAAACATAGTTTTCGACGGCATCGCGCATCGAACCGGGGATGAACGTGTAAAGCAGGATGAGAAATACCGCAAGCAACGCGACGGTCAGCCTGGCTCGCAGGAATGCAAAGACTCGGTTCAACGCATGCATTCGTTTATTGGATTTATCATTGTCCGCCCGGCCAGCGCCATAGCGGGCGAGCGCGATTCTGTACCGCGACTGAAGCGCACCAAACCGCTTACTGGTGCTCGCGTATCAACTCAAGCAGGCGGGCGGGATTACGCACGATCGACCGGCGCCCGTCTTTCTCCATCACTTCCTGCTCATAGAGCACCTGCAATGCGCGCGTGACGGTTTCACGGCTGGTATTGGTCATCAGGCCGATCTGTTCATGCGTTGGCATGTTTTCAATCGTGATCAGCTTGCCGGGATCCGGCCGCGCCAGCATCCGCAGCAAACTGTAGACGCGACAGAAGGCATTCGGTATGCCGAGCAGAACGCGATATTCAGTGGAAGCACGCAGCTTCAGCGATACATGCTTGAGCATGCGCTCGGCCACCATCGGTATGCCGAAGATCAGCTTGCGCGCGGCGTTCTTGGGCAGTACGCCCACCACCGACGGCGCGGCGGAAACGATCGTTGCCGAGCGCGGCAGACCATCAATGGAGGCGAGCTCGCCAAAAAAATCGCCCGGCGAAATGAAGTTCAGGCCGGTTTGCCGGCCTTCAGGAGAGATATCCACCACCAGCAGCCGTCCTTCAAGCAGAAACAGCAGGTCCGTATCGCGCGCGCCCTTGTGCATCACGAATTGGCGCTTTGCATACTTCACCAGTCGGATCTCTGCCGATAACTGCACCAGGATCTGCTCCGGCAGCCCGGCCAGCAAGGGAACCCTGGCGAGCAACGCAGGCGCGACCCGAATCCTGCTGCCAGGGGGGGCTGCATCGGGTTTCGGTTCTATCGGTAGGGGCGCGCTCAGCAAAATGTGTCTCCGAGGCTGCTTGGGCAACTGCGTCCACGCATGCCAAACAAGCTCATTGCCTCAATTCCCGGAGAATTCACGTCAGCAGAAACGACCATGACGAATCCGGGATAGGGTTCCTGCCAAATTGTATCCTGTTAGCAATAACATTACAGCCAGACGAATAATGACAAACCGCCTGATCCGCTTTGCCGGCGCGCACAGAGTAGGTTTGCGAAAGCGGGTGAATTGTGATCTCAATCACATTAATCAACTACCACACCGAATATCGGCATATCGGCACCTGAATCGAAGTACATAGCCAGCTTCGACGCGCCATCTCAGCCTCTCGCCCATCGGAAGTACCTCGCATCGCCGGCCACCAGCTTTTCCATCCAGAAACCTAGTGTTGCAAATGAGCCGACTGAACATTGAGTTTGATTTTCACACTCGTTACAAAAAAAATGCCGTTTTGGCCGATTCGATCAATGAGAGTGAACTGGCAATCCGGAACATAGGTACATAAAATGTAACTTCAAGCAAAGAGGCGAACCGTAGGCGTCGATTGCTTTGCCAGAGGTTTGATGCGTAAATGCCGACATTGATCGGCATACCGCCATTCTTCGTTCATCGCCTGACGATGCGGCGTGATTCAACGCTGATCTGGCCAGCAAATGACGCAGTCAGTCCGATTGTCGACAGTGGTTTTGCTTGGTATGTCGTGCCGGACATTTACATTCGAGGATTGAACATCATGGGCAAATCAACAAAATTCGCAGATCTGTATTTACGCTTCATACAACTGGCAGAGGCATTGCGCAGCCTGCCGACCCTGCCGCCGCTCGAACCGCTCGAAGAACGCATACTGATGATCGTGGCCAACGCGCATCACGCACAAGAGCGACTGTCGGTGAAGGACCTGATGGGCATGTCCGAACTCGGGTCGCCGGCGATGCTGCATGGCCGCCTGAAATCGATGCGGGAAAAAGGCTGGATTTTTCTCGCCGACACCGAAGACGCACGGCGCAAACAACTCGAGCTGACACCGGCAGCAATGATTTATTTCGACAAGGTGGCGCGCTGCATGCTGAAAGCGGTGAAAGAACAGAGCTGAGTACCTGTCCCGTCAGGTGGGTGGCAAGGCGACGATACCGCAGACAGTACCAACCTGCGACATCCAGCGATATCGCCAAGGAGCCTGCTGCGAAGCACTGCTGCATCGTCGCATGAATGATCATTGCCTGGTCCATGGCAGCAGCTTCGGCACTTGCGCCTGATAGGCAAGATAATCATCGCCAATGGCTGCCACCAGATCCTTCTCTTCGAAATACAGTCCAATCAGGATGTACGCGGTCATACCCATTGAAAAAACCAGATGACCAAGGCTCATCACCGGCGTTAACCAAAAGGTCATCAGGAAACCCAGCATGATCGGGTGACGCACCAGTTTGTACAGCCAGCGAATACGAAACGGCTGTGCCTGCATCGGACGGCGACACAGCGCGAGCCATGCCTGCTTCAAACCGAACAACTCGGCATGACTGATCATGAACGACGACAGCATCAGCACCAGCCAGCCCAACGCATACCCACCCCACAGCACACCGCTCCACGGCGGCGGCACTTCCCAGAGCGCACCCGCGATCGGCCGCCAAAAATAGAAGCATGCCGCCAGCGCCAGGCTAGAGCAAACCACATAGGTACTCCGCTCAATGGATTCGGGAATCCAACGGACCCATAACCGTTTGAACCGCTGCCGCGCCATCACGCTGTGCTGCACTCCGAACAGCAGCACCAGTCCCAGGTCGATTGCAATGGCCTGCACCAAGGAAAATGTCTGCGGACCATCGATAGTTTTTGGGACGACGAATCCGCCGACAAAACCGATTGCATACACTGACACCAGCAGGAAGCCCAGATAGGCGACGAGCGCGTAAGCAAAAGCCAAAATTGCCATAAATGCCTTTAAAAAACGCCGCTGACGTAAAATTCTTTGCCGCATCGCCGACAAGATGCAGGGTCTGTTGAAAGAGCGTCCCAGTCTATTCGCCCGCCGACGATTGAGGTCACTTTTTCTTTTTCGTTTCCTCATGCGAACGCCGATTGAAACGCCATGATCCGCTTAAAACATCTGCACACTTACGCCGGACCCAACGTCTACGCCGTCAATCCGGCGATCGTTGTCGGCTTGAACACAGAACCTGACGACTGCGTCAAAGCGATTGATCAATTTAAATTGATCAGCAGGCACTTTATACGTTGGTCTCCCGCTGCATTTCATGGCAACGCATGCGATGAATCCGGAATCGGTGATTATCTTGTATCGCTCGCCCAATGGCTGCTGAATGATGTGCGGGGATTCATCCGGACAGCGAAGTGCATATCGACCAGCACAGGCACTTTGCTGGTGCTGGGCTACCATGATCCCGACCTGTCAATGCTCGCCCTGCGTATTGCAGTGCGAATGTTTGAGCATATCGACGGCACCCATCCGGAGAAGCTCGGAAAAACCGTTAATCAGTTTAGTGCGCTGTGTCGAAGCAGGCATCCTGACTATCAAGCCACGATACTGATGCAAGCGGCATACAACCTGGATATTCCGGTTTTATCGCTGATTCACGGCACCAGATTCTGGCAATACGGCTGGGGCAGCAGGTCAAGAATTTTCATGGAGTCGCTGTCGAATGCCGACGGCAGCATTGCCTCAATCCTTTCAGAAAACAAATTGCGCAGTAAGGCTTTTTTTTCCTCGCTTGGCATGCCCACGCCGGAAAGCCGCCTGGTCTCGTCTGTCGCAGACCTACCTGCTGCCATCACACAGATTGGTTACCCGTGTGCGCTCAAGCCACTGGACTGCGGGGGTGGCAAGGGTGTGACGGCCAACTTGCGAACCCACGACCAGGTGGCCAGAGCATTGAAGGCCGCCAGACAGTACAGCGCCGGTCCGCTGATGCTTGAGCGATTCATTCAGGGAGAAGACCACAGGTTGATGGCGATCGATGGCCAGTTCATGGCGGCGTTTCGACGCGAACCCGCACATGTGGTTGGCGATGGCGCTCGGACTATCAAGCAACTCATCCATGCCTTAAATGAAAATCGCTCGATCAATATGATAAGCAGCCAATATTTTCGGCCGATTGCCTTCGATCAGATTATTGAGGATCATCTGGCCTCGCAAGGAATAAAGCCGGAGGATATTCCGGAAACAGGCCGGCGCCTCTCTTTGCGGAGTAATGCCAATTTATCTACCGGTGGCATGGCAGCCGATGTCACCGCCATGGTTCATCCATCACTCAAAGCAATGGTTGCGCAAATGGCTGATTCGGCCGGATTTGGCGCGGCAGGTTTTGATTACATTACGACCGACATATCGCAAAGCCCATGGGAGTCAGGTGGCGCCTTCATCGAGATGAACACAACCCCCGGGATTGACATTGCGGTCAATGCGGGCTGGCACGTCACCGACATCGGCACCCGGATTTTGGGAAATGCGGTGGGTCGGATTCCGATCGATCTTCATGTAGTAAAGCAAATGCCTGAATCACTTGGTTCAGCAGATGCGCAAATACCTGCGCGCCGGTTTGATGCCATCGTGGCAGGACACGAGCTACGTGTTGGCGAGGCAGTATTCAGGGTAGAAGATAACTCGCCCTGGGCCGCCGTCAAAGCCGCGCTGAGAAACAAGACGATCGAGTCGTTACAAATCGTGTGTGCGCTCGAAGATATTCTGTCGCACGGCTTGCCTGTAGATCGCATCGCCAGGCTGACGACCGATGGTGTGATTATTCCGGCGGACTGGATGAGCGTACTGACAGACTGCTCCGGCGAAATCACCGACGAGTGGAAGTTTAAACAGCACCATGAATTACCCGATTAAATTAGAAATATTCAATGTCGCGCGAAGATAAACATAGCAACATTAACGCTTTCCGAATTGCAGGATTCCGGCTCGGATTGAAGCAGGCATCGATCTGGTTGCGTCCGGAACTGCTAGTGCCAGATCAGCCCGACTCTAAAAAAATCGATGACGAATTGCTGGAGCGTTTCGGCATCGAACCACGAGAAGTTAATTTACGTATTACACGGCGGCTGACTGCAAAGGAGCAAACTGCCCAGCAATTTGCATGGCAAATCATGGCACTGGCATCCAACCTGCTGCAGTCCATCAAGATCCCCTGCTTTGATCGGGGCGCGATCCTCGATGTCCAGTGCGTCCACGAGGACAGCCAGCGCTACCGCCTGTCCTGTCTGTTCCCGGCCATCGAAGAGCAATCGCTGAGATGGGTCAGCGACTGTTTCGAGCGTGCATATCGCCTGGTATCCCGTCTTGCAGATCCCGGCCAGACAGACGCTGAGATGGCGGATCTGCTGGAAGCGCTGCATGAAAAATTCATTACCGAGGCAAAAAAACAGATCCCCGGCGGCGACTCCACCATCCCGGTATTAAAAACCGCATTTCAGTTAGATATACCGTTCATTTATCTTGGCCAGGGTATCTACCAACTGGGCTGGGGCGTACATCGTCGTCTATCAGACCGCAGCACCAGCGGAATGGATTCCGCCGTTGGCGCAACAATCAGCCAGGACAAGCACACGACCGCTCGCATTCTGCGGCAAGCTGGCCTGCCGGCACCGATCCATTCAATAGCCGGGACACGCGAAGAGGCGGCAGAGGCGGCACAGCGCATCGGCTTCCCGGTGGTGATCAAGCCTGCCGACAAAGACCGCGGCGAAGGCGTAACGGTCAATATCCGCGATGTTGACGGGGTCTACGCTGCCTTCGACAGTGCATCAGCACTGTCGAAACATATTCTGGTGGAGAAGCAAGTGCCCGGTATCTGCCATCGAATTCTGGTCGCCGGTGATACTTCGGCGTACACCGTGGCCCGGCTGCCGATCGCCGTCATAGGAGACGGCATACATACGGTAAGAGAGCTGATCGCGCAGTCGAACCAGCGAGAAGCACGCAGGGCAAAACACCGCCGGCACAGTCTTTTCCCCTGCGACGAACTGGCAGACGAAACCCTGAAGAGCAGGGGATTCAGCTTCGAATCGATACCAGAGAACGGCGTACATGCGCAGTTGCGCCCTATCGAGACAACTCAATGGGGTGGACTGCCCAAAGTTTTTTCTGATGACATCCATCCGGAGAACATCAAAATTGCACTGCAAGCGGCAAAATTGATGAACCTGAATGTGGCAGGCGTGGATCTGATCAGCGAAGACATCTGCAAGCCCTGGTATGAGAACGGCGCCGTGATCAATGAAGTAAATTTCGCGCCCTATCTTGGACTGCGTTACGCGTACCAGCGCTCCGGCGCGGAAAAGCTGGTACAAAATTTATTTCCGCAGGGCGCACGCATTCCGGTTGAAATCTATATCGGTGACAAATCGGCCTGGGTAGCAGCCCAAGCCCGGCTGCACACGCTTGCGTCCTCAGGAACTCGCGTCTTCTGTACCTCGCACACGCGGACTATGGATATCGATGGCGAGATCCGACTGCAACTTGTTGAGGACGGACTGTATGCGCGGTGCCGCGCCCTGTTGATGAACCCGGCGGCAGAGGCACTGCTGCTGGTCGTTCAGACGGACGAACTGCTGTTCAAAGGATTGCCGGTCGATTCGATCGATGAGTTCACTATGGTGAACGAAAACCTGCTGTCGATGAATGATCCGACCCGGCCGGCTGCATCGAATAGCGCGCACAGGCTCGTTGCATCGTTCACGCCCTACCAGAGAGCGAAGGCCGCGTGATCCTGCCGTCAGGCCGACGGTTCCATGATCGCTACCGAATCGGGATGGTACCTGCCAGTGTTATTCGATGGCATTAAAAAAGTGGGATAAAAACCCACCACATGGCACAGCTCGATATCGATGCCGCCAACATTAGTGAAATCACCCCGGGTTTTCTCTGACTTGTCCAGATAACGCCAGGTGCGATCCGGGTGGGCACTCATTTCAGTCAGCCGGGAAACAAGCGCCTGGCGCGCTGCAGTCCCCTTTTGCTGCAGCCCGCTGAACCAGGGAATCAGCAGGTCAATCGCAGCATTCGCCGCATCCAGGTCAAGCGCTGGTGGCAGATCCACATCAATCGACTCAATCAGCCGGCGTTGCACGCTCTTCATCGCCAGCGGATCCAGGCGGTTTATTTCCGGTGCGCTCATGGACAAAGCACTGATGAATTTTTCCGGATGCCGGAGGAAATCCCGATGGCAGTCGGGTAATTGCAATTTGCCGCTGGTAACAGCCTCTGCCATGTGCCGGATGTTGATGATGCCCATGCAGTGATCGTAATGCGCGCTGAAGGACTCGTCGAAGCGGTAGTCAACCGGACACAGTGAGCTTTCGGGCATCAATTCCGGTGCCGCTGCATGGGCACCGCAAATCACTGGCAAACCTGCGTAGCTCGCCTCGACCAGCACTCGTCCGAAAGTTTCAAGGTTGGATGTACTGGGGAAAAGCATGACATCAAAACGACGCAACAATTCCCAGATATCCTCATTCCGACGCGAGGGCAGATACTCGAAATAATCGCCATCGCCAAGGGCTTTCCTTACTCGGGACTGAATCAGTTCAGGCCGGCAGGAAGCAGAGTGGATGTCGCCACAGGCCACCAATTTAAAGTGGCCGGGTCGATCACTGTTGAGACCGATCAGCAGGCTGACCAGATCGGGGAAATTCTTGTCCTCGGAGAGCCGGCCAATGTAACCGAGAATGAACGGTTCACCGGAACCGCGTTCCTGGCGCGCAGGCAACTCCGCCGGAAAATTCACGGTGAGCGGATAGCAGCGAAAGCAAGCGTGGCTCCGTAAGTGTGGAAAAATCTTTTCATATAATCCACGCGTGTAGTGGCTGGCCACCATCAGAACATCTTCGGCCCGCAGATACGGGGCACACAAGTGTTCCTGCAGCAGATAGCTGCTCCAGATGGCAGTACGAACATCGCGAAAAATCCGGTATGTCAGGCGATAACGCTCACGCAGATAAAAATAATAATGCGCGTGAGGACCGACATTGCTGATGACACAATCGGTATTTGCGAGCACCTCCAGCGCATAGCTTTCGTCAGCCAGAAGCCGATTGAAATCATGAAACGCCACATCCAGTTTTTCGCCGATGTATGCCTTCATCATTGCCGCTATATTTTCGTGCGCCAGATTGACACCATCCTTCTGGGGCAGATGCGGGTCAGTGACATAGTCGTGCAGCGTGATTCTCATTGGATGTCTGATCTTCCCTGAAGCTTTCTCCGGCAGTGAATATCCGTCGGTTTAGCCGAGCAGCGATTTTCCGGTCATTTCCGGATTGGGGATGGCATCCAGCAGGGCGAGAATGGTGGCCGGCACATCCTCCAGCGTCCCTGAACGGGCGATGGTTCCAGGCGCAATCTCCGGCCCCTGCGCGGCGAACAACCCTTCAATAACCGAGCCATGCGCCAAATGTCCTCCGGTACGGAAATACGGCAAGGGTCCAACCCTGCCCAACGCTGGGCAGTCGATACAGTCCGCCGGATTATCATCGTTCCAGCTCACAATCAGGTCAGGCGGAATATCGGGGGTGTCAAAAGCGAAGTCGCGAGTACGGTGCAGCGCCTTGACCGCAGGTTTTCCGGTTCGCGGGTTCGTCAGGGAGTGCAGCATTGCAGAAATCGACTCCAGCGTGTCGAGATAATCGTCGGGATCGACCACGCCTTTGGCCTCCCGCCCCTTGACGTTGATTCGGACGTAGCCATCGGATACGCTGGGCAAGGCGAACGCTTTCATCGATGGCCATAATTTGCGGTACCAGGCTGCGGGATGCCAACTCAAAGGATGGCCACTGGCTTCCAGCGCACCGGGAGATTCCAGCAGGACTTTCCCGCTATCCGTAAGCAGCGCCCATATTTCGTGCTTCCACACATTCGTGTAATCGCGGCGCAGTGGCGGCACCGGCATTCCCGCTTTCCCCGGCGCCATGAGTGCCTGCTCCGGGTAATTCCAGCGATAAAGCATTTCGGGCAACAGCGCCATGCTGGGTACGTCCATGCTGTTGGCGGCCGTATGGTCGATGGTGTAAATCGCTACCGTCGATCCATCCGGCACGGCGGCAATCAGACGACCAATCGCACTGTCAACCGCCTGAGATATCTCCAACAGCAACTGGGACTGCCGCACGCCGACCTGGTTAACCGGATGCTGCCCGTCCAAATGCCACAGCAAATGGTTAGCAGTGTGCGTTTCGCAGAAATTGAGAAGAAATAAATCCCAATGTTCTCGCGCCAGAAGATCAAGGCAAATGCCGGTACGCCGATCAACGGAGGTCAGCAGTTTTTCTTTGTAGGCCCGAATCTCCGCATCATTGTAGAGATTGGGAATCACGTAAGAGTTTTCTACTTCCCTGGTCTGATGATCCAATACCTTGATGGATTGGGTCAGCTTGGGGTCGTCGCCGTGACGTGCCTGGAGCTCCCCGATCAAAGTCGCAGGAGAGGAAACTGGCGTAGACACGTTCAGTTCGCTGCCCCAACCAAACACCTGAAAGCCCCGGACCTTCTCGGAAAGGGTCGCCGGAAGATCGAACACACAAGTGCGGTATGCCTCGCCCAAAGCGTAAAAAGGCGAGTAGCGGTGCTCTCGCTGAGGGGAGTCGTTGTAGTAGTCGTAAGTGGCAGGGTCGAAAGTCGAGCCCGGTGCATTGATATCCCTACCGCTCAGGAGGATCTCCCAACAACGTTCATTGCGGAACCGCTTAGTGTGAACGTGATGACCAAGAGCTCCGTTCTTTATTATCGAGCGGAGCACCGGCAAGCTGCCGTTATCCAGCCAGTGGTACAGCAAGTCGAGATTGGGGCCGTCAAGGGCAATGGCCAGTACGCTGGGTTTCATGACTTGGTTTTATTGATTCGCGACGGCTGGCGACCGACTACTCGGCTGAAATTGACCGAGCTGCGCTCTGCCTTGTTCGTGTCTGTTCAACATGGCTCTTGCCAGTTTCTCCGTCTTGCTATGCGATGCGTCATCGCTCTCACTGTCATCCCGGGCAATGCCAATCTGCTTGAAATCCGCAATCGGCAGTCCGTGCCGAACGATGTCAGCAAACGTCATGACCATCAGGCCAGCCACCGTCTGCTTGTCGAGCAGGAGCGCCCTGGCGGCATCAAAGCTCGACCTCGGCGACCAAGCCACTTGGGTTCCGTCTTGCCACACCCCTTGGGGTGTGGACAAGGCATTGCAGCCCAGGCTGTGAGCCAAAGCCCGAAGCTGCTGATCGTCGTGTGGCATGTCCCCGTCGATGGGCAGCAAATAGAGGGGTACCTTGCCGCCGTCGCTGATCATTTCATGAAGAATGCGGCGATAAAGGTCTGGCATGTCCCGATAACCAAGCTGGGGCTGTGCGTTGACTTCGCAAATAATCGCCCCGGTCTGATGCCAGGGCAAAGCAATGTCCGCAATGATCAGGTCGATACCAGCGAAATCCAGACCCAGGATCTTGGCGACACGCACTGCCAATGCACCGTTATCCGGATGAATATTTTCCGGAGAAACCATGTAGTGACTACCGCCGACAGAGATATTGCTTTTTCTTCTAAGCAGCAGCTTTTGATTAGCAGCGGGAATGTCGGTGATGCTGATGCCTTGTTCTTCCAGCAGCTCCAGCACCTCGTCATCCAACTCAATACGCAGCTTGCCGTCGCGCCTTAGGGCCCGTTGCTGATCGCTGGTGCCCTGCAGCGCTTCGAACAGTTGCCTAACCGAGCGTTGGCCGTCGCCGGTGATAGAGGCGGCCTGCCTGTGCATCACCTTGATCACTCTGTCGTGCATGACGGTAAAACGGTAATCCTCACCGTAATAATGCCGCTCCACCAGAACCTTCTCGGAAAATTCACGCGCTGCCATGTAGGCACGCCTAAGGCTTCGTTCATTGGTCAATCCTGCGAAAACACCGCGCCCTTGATCTTGATCTAATGGCTTGACCACGACCGGGTAACCCAGTGCAGCGGCAATCTCCACGGCTCTATCTTCGGTTGGCGCTAATTGATGGTCTGGCACCGGCAAGCAAAATTTCCTCAACAAATTTGCCGATGCCTTTTTATTTTTTGCCAATCTGCAGCCGATATTACTGGTCTCGTCCGTGATGGTGCTATTGAACCAGCGGCAGTTTCTACCGGTGCCGATTGCATAAATGCCATTGCCCAGATCCGTAAATGGCATGTGCAACTGATGAGCTGCCTGAAGAAAATGGATCATATTGGTACTGCCCAGCGCTTTTTGCCTGAGCATAGGCTTCAATTGCTCCAACTCCCGGCTGCTCGTTTGGAGACGCGCCTCCATATCAGGCGGAGAGGTCAACAGCACATTGACCGTTGGCACCAGCCACGCCAATACCTTGATGGAGAGCTGTGGATTAATTGAAGGCAGCGCCAGTTTCCAGTCCACCCTGCCCGTTTCCGGGTTTGACCGGGACAGACTCAGGTTGCAGTGGTCAAAAATAGGAATATTGGTACTACGCAGGAATGCCGAGTAGCCGTGATGAATACGCATCAGCAGCGCCGAATCGCCGGATTGTGCCGCGATCGCCGGATCGAGTGTTTCTCCGGTCAGTGCCTCCATGTACGTATCGACCAAGGAAAAATCCCAGAGATAACCCGGTAGCGTTGACAGCTCGAACTGTATGAGCTGTTGGCTCAAACCCAGGGCTGTACCTGACAAGACCCTCAATACCTTGCGACAGACAATCGCTTCAACGAGGGTGACGGCAATATCTGGCTGCGGTGTTGGCACGTTAATCAGATCGAATGTCATGATCCAGCAGCATCCTGATTAAGTTGTCCGTGGAGAGCTTATTCTGGTCAACGCTGCCCGGCGCAGGACAACGCCGAAATACTTCGCTGGCGCCTCTGTGTAGCTCCGGTGGCAAACCTGCCATGGCAAAAGTATCGGCCACCTCCAGCATCTCACCGGCAAAACGCCAGCCCTTGGTCGCACGCCGGGCAATTTCTGGAATTTCATTGGTGAGCGACCGGGTGTTCGGATGTCTTGCCAAAAGACTTTCCAAGTGCGCTTTTACACCATAGTGTTCAGCAGCGGCCAGCGTGGCTAGCAGCATGGCGAGTTGTCCCTTGTGGATGGCGGAGTGACAAATTTTTACCGCAGAAGCGTGTGAGCGGGACGCCCCGAGCAATTCCACGGAAACTGCCTCCGCTTTAAAATATTTCGCGACGATATGTGCAGCCTCGCCGGAAAAATAAATGACGGTGTCATGTCTGTCGTTGGGAGGCGCCCCGACCACTGCAGCATCGACATAGGCCGCACCTGATTGCTCAACGATTTCGGCAATCTGCATTGCGGCACCAGGCGAAATAGCATTGGCATCGACGTAGATGCCGCCAAAGCCACTGGCTGCAACAGCCTTGGCCATATCAATGGCGGCGTGGGGAGGGCAGATGCTAATGATAATTTCGCAGTGGTGACACAACGCCTTCAGGGCGCCGACATCTTCAATGCCTGCAACCGCAGCACGAGAGGCTGTGCTGATGCTGCGCCCCTCAGATGCCCACCAAGTGGTGGCGCCATTGCGCCGGGCCACTTTGGCCAGGGCGGAACCCATTTCTCCAGGATGCAAAAATCCCATTCGGATGGGGTTATTGTCTATGGATATTTTTTGTATATCTTTCATCAATACAGCCTCAACATTTGACGGCGCAGATTGGATTCGTTGACGAAATCGAGGATGGCAGGCACCCGCCTGAATCTCAAATGGCGTTATCCCATAACCACCGTTTTGCCCGTACCGAACCGAGCAAAACAACTCAGGAAGGCGACGCGCATCTGGAACCCCATGACCTGGGGATCACAGTGTTGCTCGATTATCTGCTCACATATTATTTTGACACAGCGCATCCCGGCATTGATCAAGGTGTGCTGGCAGCATCCCTTCCAGCGCCTGCAGATCCGCTCGCCCGAATCACTGAATGATCAGATATCACGCTGCGCGGCCACTGGTTCCCCGGCTCTTTGTGAAAGCGAGAATGCCAGCACGAACAAGCGGCGCTGAAAGAAGCCGAATTTCAGGTGGGCGCTGGCGCAGTCAATCGATCCTGGTGGCGACCACACGCAGGCTCAGTGAGCGCTCGTGCTGCTGCGGTGCTGACGATCGATAGACCTGATCCGAGCGCTCTGCCTGCTCGACCTGATCCAGCCGAAATCCGGCGCTGCTCAATGGCGTCAGAAGATCTTGCGCAGCTGCGATCGCGCCGATGTCCTTGTTGACGGCAAAACCGTATGCCAGCTGTTGTATTAATGCGGTATCGAGGCCGGGCACGGTGCCGCGCTCGGCAAGGCAGGCCAACGCTCGCTGCTGGAACCGAAGCGTTTCTTCCGCTGAAAAGCGCACACGACTGCCGGTGCGGCGCTCGGGACTGAGCCCTTGTACAAAAATCAGCTGACCGCCAGGTTTGAGCTTGCCGCGCAATGCGCTAAACAGAGGCGTAAATTCCTCGGACTGCGTAAAGCTGAACACGCTGTGCGTAGTGATCAGATCGCGCTCGCCCGCAATGGCGTCGATGTCGCGCAGATCGGCCTGATGCGTCGTCGCCTGTGCGCCGACCTGCTGTGCATACCAGGCGTTGGCTGCCAGCGTAGTGGCACAGCGATCGACGATCGTGACTAGCGGATCAGCTTCCTCGGCGCGAAATGCTGCCAGCACCATGTGCAGCATCGCATGGTCGGCGGTTCCCACAATTAGTACATTCGCACGTGGCTGCGCCTGCGCGACGGCGCTGAACTGCTGTCGGAAAAACGCATGATCAGTACGCGCACCAGAAATCGCTCCGATCAACCGCAGCGTGGTCCACGCCCGGTGATACGGCCGGCATGCGTCTGCCTCATCGTCTGTGCGGACACACAAGGTATCGGCCCACTGTCGCGTGAGCAGGGCTACATCGGGTAGCAGATCGGGCAAGTCCTTCATTCTGCCGGGCATATCGGTTCTGATTTGAATGGTGTATCGAGCCGCGCCTTAATCAGCTGCGCCAGCCTGGCAGGCAGTGCCTGCAGCGTAACACCCTCATGATCGGGCGCGATTGCGTTGAACACGCGCCAGACCCGGAGCGATATTGCACTCAACTGCCGGAGCCAATCTGTCGCGGGCTGGGCGGGCGTCGCCGAGTCCATTACAGGCTCAGGCAGTATGAGCAAGTCGAGCCGATCGAACGGCAGGCCATCAACGGGTGTCCGTTTCGCAGGAAGATACCAGATCAGGGCGTCGATGAGCGGGTCAGCCAGCAACGCGCGGCAGTCCGCAGTCTGGTCGCCAGCGGCGACCGATGAAGCCTCCTCCGCACCGACCCAGCCCACATGCACATGGTCGATCAACAGCTCGGAAACCAGCGTGGCGCGCACAGAATCGACTGGCAGCGTACCCCCGGCGATCGCGATCACGGGAATCCGTCCACCTCCGCGCACCAGACGTGAAAGTAACGGGCGCAATAGATGCCGCGAGATTTGCGGCTGACCATTGACCTCGCAGATGGCCGCACCCGTCTCCTTCCATGAGCGTGCAATATCGGGAATCAATAGATCGATGCCAGCCAGGTCCAGCCGCAGCACGCGGGCCGCGCGCACCGCCAGCGCCAGATTATCCCGATGCGCTTTGTGCAGCACCTCTTCACGGGTGCCGCCGGCACTGACGTTGGCCGCGCCGCGTAAGCGCACCCGCTGGCCGTCAGCTGGCACACTGGTCAGCGTCAGCCCCTGATGCTGCAGCCAGTCATGCACCTCATGGTCGATCATGATGGCCTTGCGCGCCTGCTCGGCGAGATGGTCGGCGCTTGGCTGTCTGCGCTCACGATTGGTTCTCTGGACAAGCGCCTCGACCGTCGCCACACCATTCCCGACCACATACGCAGGTCGTCGATGAATGACGGAGAACACTTCGCCCTGATGCACCTGCAGCCGGTAATCCTGACCCGCTATATATTGCTCAACCAAGATGCGCCGGCTCAGCAGGCGCGCTGCCGCATACGCCTTCTGCACCGCCGCCTCCTCGCGCAAGTCCACAAACACCCCGCGCCCACCGTCCAGATCCGCCGGCTTGACGACCACCGGATATCCCAACACCTGCGCTGCCTCCACCGCCTGTGCCTCGCTGCCCGCCAATCGGTGTCGCGGCACCGGCAAGCCTGCCTCGCGGAGTACCGCCGCGCACGCCTGCTTGTCACGCGCCAGAGCCGCGCTGATGCGCGGCGTCTGATCCGTAAACGAACTATCAAGCCAGCGCGCTCGGCTCCCCCAGCCAAACTGATACACATTATTGGCCACATGGCGCCACGGAATATCTTCCTCGTAAGCGGCTTGTAGAAATCTTAAGGTATTGGCGCCTGAAGGCGCCCGCCGCTTGCAGGCTTCGATGAGCCTCTGCAGATCTTGGCGGAGGCTTTCAATTGCAATCTCGCGCCCGTCCTCCAGGAAATCCAAAAGCCGCGCCGACCAGCTGATGGCCCGTTGGGGCGCAAGAATATTTGCACTTACTGCGGACAGCCCCAGCAGCCAGTGAATGCCATCTTGCCGGTGTACCTGCAATGCATTAACCCCAGACATAATCGGCATTCCAGCCGCAGACAATATATCCATCGAAGTGCCGGCCAAACGGCTCAGCAGCGGATGCTGCCGCACAATTTGCGGATGAACCCACGCTTCTCGCTTCGGTAGCAGCGCTTCGACAATGTGGTCGTATTGTTCGAGACTAGTCCGCTGAATCGCATTTTTCGCGAAACGGATGTCAAAAATAAATGCAGGCTGACGCAAGCCATTCCAGTAGCCTGATTCAAAACGGCTATTGTTTAAATCTATCACAACCATGGTAGCTCAGTTCGCCTTCCATAAATAAGAGCTAGATTTTTGTATCATCTGTTCCTAAATTAGGAATAAACAAAGGCCTCTCAGCGGGTTTCAGGTCTATTTCTTCCAAATGATCGGAAATTTATATCAGTCCAGAAACGGAGCAGCCACTGCGGCTCAACCAATCCAGCTTTGCGATCAGCAGCGTCGCTCTGCGCTTCGAACCCGAGACCGGAGACGCCCTGAGGCTGCTTGCTGACTCGGCCAGAGGCACCCATTGCTATTTCTCCATCTTTTTCTCCACTGCTTCACCCAAAGCGTACTCATCATCGCTCAATAACCCAGCACCCTCCGCACCTGCCATCCGTTAACGCCGGTCGCCACCAGAAACGTAGGATGCCGCTTGCTGGCTCGTACGGCAAAACCACGCAACAGCGGATCCCGCAAGATGCGCCAGTCCGTCGTCAGTCATTCGGGCAGCGATTCAGCGAGCGTTATAATCATGGACTTTCAGGACAAAACGAGGACAACGCCTTGCGTTCCGGTGCGGCGATCCCTCGTTGACCGTTTCACCACCCTGCGGCGTGCAATCGCGGGTACGGCGCTTCGACGATGCCCACGCTGGCCTCGATGTGCCTTACAAATCAAGGATTTCCATGAGCCTCAAATGCGGCATCGTCGGCCTGCCCAACGTCGGCAAGTCGACCCTCTTCAATGCACTGACCAAGGCCGGCATCCCGGCGGAGAACTATCCCTTCTGCACAATCGAGCCCAATGTCGGCATCGTTGAAGTGCCGGATCCACGGTTGCAGCAGCTGGCCGATATCGTCAAGCCCGAGCGCATCCTGCCAGCTGCGGTCGAGTTCGTCGATATCGCCGGTCTGGTGGCAGGCGCGTCGAAGGGTGAAGGTCTGGGCAACCAGTTTCTCGCGCACATCCGCGAAACCGATGCGATCGTCAATGTCGTGCGCTGCTTCGAAGATGCGAACGTGATTCATGTCGCCGGCAAAGTCAGCCCGCTGGACGATATTGCAGTGATTCAGACCGAGCTGGCGCTGGCCGACCTGACGACAGTCGAGAAGACCGTACACCGCGAAACCAAGAAGTCCCGTGCGGGTGACAAGGAAGCAATCGCACTGGTGGCACTGCTTGAAAAGGTGCAGGTGCATCTGAACGATGCGAAGCCGGTACGCGCCATGGGGCTGGACGAGGAACAGATGGCCATGCTGAAGCCGCTGTGCCTGATCACGGCCAAACCGGCGATGTACGTGGCGAATGTCTCGGATACGGGCTTTACCAACAATCCGCTGCTGGACCAGCTGACCGATTACGCAAAATCACAGAATGCACCGATCGTCGCCATCTGCGCCGCGATCGAAGCTGAAATTGCCGACCTCGATGATGAGGACAAAGGCGCCTTCCTCGCCGATATGGGTATGAGCGAGCCGGGTCTGAACCGACTGATCCGCGCGGCATTCAGCCTGCTGGGACTGCAAACGTATTTCACCGCAGGCGTAAAAGAAGTGCGCGCCTGGACTATTCACCAGGGCGACACAGCGCCGCAGGCGGCCGGCGTGATCCACACCGACTTCGAGCGCGGCTTCATTCGTGCGCAAACGATCGCATTCGATGATTTCATCGCGCACAAAGGCGAGCATGGCGCGAAAGAAGCGGGCAAGATGCGCGCCGAAGGCAAGGAGTACGTCGTCAAGGATGGGGATGTGCTGAATTTCTTGTTCAACGTGTGA
>JAOASL010000003.1 GCA_030158675.1 Burkholderiaceae bacterium
TCAGAGTCGTAGTCTGCCCACTGCACCAACATAAGCCGGCTATCAAGCTTAAATAACAGCTGCATCTCCATGTTTTCTTCGCCACCTCGCGGAAAATCAAACACTTGGCCTGTCCGGTTATCAGCAACAAATGCGAATGAGCATGACATTCCACAACCGATCTGAATGACACTAAAGTGGCCAGCAAAATTAGGGCCATCTTTTAAACCGTTGCGTATCCTCGTTCGATATGCACTGAAATTTTTATCTCTGCCCTTAAATTTAGGCAACTGCGTCTTGCCTTTATAGGCAGAAGAAACGGCAAATTGCCCGAATGTGTAATTTCCAGCAATCGCAATTTGCGTAGTGATGGTTATCGTCAGGGCAAAAATACCAAGATAGATAAATTTTACGAGATTTTTCATCAGTATTTTTTAATGTATAGGGCGATCAAATCAGTACAGATAACATTTTATTCAAGGTGACGCTTTGCAACGCCTCGAATTTTTCGTTATAAATTAGCATAGCAGTTCATCTAGATATTCGCATCCATTATGTTTTGTATAGACCAGGTCAAGTGCATTGGCTTACGTGGTTGGGTTGATTGAGAGCGAACTGAAGTTCGCTTGCTGCTTCACAAAGCGCCGCTTTGTTCGCCGCTGATTTTTGATGACCCCTGGACTGCTCCGTCCTGGCGGATGGAGGTGTAACGAAGAGGGGAAAATTTAATTCCGCCCATTTGGGAAAAGTTGAGATTCCCTTGTCTTATGAATTACCGGACTTGCACAAAGATCCGTGCTGACCTGCATAGCTGGCTATCAGGTCATCTGCATCGATCATACGCTTTTACGGAGCTCTCCGATATAACCACCAGCTACCAATTTTCTGGGGACGGGAGAGCCAGTCAATATTTTCACCCGCAGTCATGCGATCAGCTAAAGTGCGCTGCCCGTTCTCCAGCTTGGGGGCGGCCGCTTCGTTCGCACAAGCGAGAATATAGTCAATCTGGCGCTCGTCCATTAAACGCCTGGCCGGGTCATCCGGAATACTGCTGCGCCAGATATGAAAGTAATCTAATAATCCTTTCACATTATGGTGATAATTTCCCGCAATAGTCCTGTGGTGGGTGCGCCATAATATTTCCGGACCTTCATTGAGCGGTGCCAGTATCGTTCCGGCCGGCAGTGAATTCAGCGTTTCTGCGACTTCCGATACGTAGCAGCCGTTGTCTGTTGCGTTTTGTTTGTTAGTGACCACGTCGTCTTTTTGAAGAAGCAGCACCAGGAGTACCTGAATTATCGGGATAAAAATCAGAAACAATGCAAGCTGCTGTTCGCGCATTGTCGCGTTCATTCTCGATGAATCACGACAGGCCTGTAACTGTGCGAGAGCAATGCCGTAGCCAATCGCAGAAAGCAACCCGGCAGCCGCCGCCATGCGGATATGCATGGCACCCAACACTGCGTACACCATCAGACTGATCGCTAGCACACACATCCACAGCGCACGGCGCAGGAGTGCGCTGATTAACATCAGCAAGCCAGCCACGACAGGCATCATCACAAATGCCACCGATTCCGCCGCCGATGCAACTGGCTTCAATTCGCGAATGCTGTTCCACCACAGCGATTTAAGTTCTACGGGAATCAGCCCGCTGGGTCCATGCATTGCATTCGGAACGGTGAGCAGCCAGATAGCCGCCGCAATCATTGACGTGACGGCCAGCATGCCTATGCGAGCGCGCAGCGTCCAAGGGAGGTTCATCAAAACATCGGCAAGCGCCAGCAAAGCCGAGATGAATAACGCGAACTCCAGCCAAGCCAGACTCAGATGATCCAAAGCCCATGCCGTGAATGTCGGCGGTGGCGGATCTTGCCACCAGGCGAGCAGCAGCAGACTGCACAGACCCAAGCCAATCGGCCATAGCGCCTCATTTGTTCGCATCTGCATGCGGAATGCGACGCGGGTCGCCAGAAAGACGACCACCAATGGCATCGTTTCCGGAGAAATCCAGAGCGCTAGCGCCAGTAATCCGCCGGCAAAAAAACTTAATAAATTCCAATGTCGCCGTGGTTTTTCCGATGGCAGCAAGACAATCGCCGCTGCCGCCAGAGGCACGAGCATGAATATGTGATGGGTGATCTGGATGGCTTGCCCGTAGGCTCGCAGAGGACCATTCGTCAATAAAACAATGACAGCGACGATTGCCGCAATAACGCTGCCCTGATTGATGACAAGTTTCGCAACCAGCACCGCAAGGCCGAGCATCGACATCAAGGTAATTGCCGAGCCTGCCCACAGCAGTGCAGGTTCGGCTGGAAGCCCAAACTTCTGAAACGCATCGCTCAGCTGTAACAGTGCCCACGAATGCGCGGCCGACCAGTGTTGGTAAGCGCCGGACGGCGCATTATCCCTTGCAATATATTGAAATCCCGTCGCAGGCGAGTACTCTTTCACCAGAACTAATTTATAAAAACTGTCGGGATTGTTCAGTTTCGCCTCCATCAGCTTCGGCATTTGCCCGACGCTTGCAAGCGCCAACGCCAGCAACATCATGAAAAAGGCGAGCAGCAGCGTTCTGCGTGGAGTGAGCTTATCAAGCACGATTCATTATGGATTCAGTCAGGAGCCGATGCCGGGAAAATGATGGGCGGAGGGATCAGTACTAATTTCAGCAGTGATGGCTTCTTAAGATGAGTTGCCGCTGTTCGATGCGAACCCGGGTCAGACTTTCAAGCAAAATTGAAAGAACAGAAAATATAACGGAAATCAGCCCAACGCTGCTTGCAAGAATCGCAGTCGGGAAACGCGGCACCAGGCCCGTCTGAACAAATTCGTAAACTACTGGCAATCCAAGACTCAGACTGATCATCGCGAAAATTATCGAAAAAAATCCATAGAACCTTTTTGGGCGAAAATGCCGCAGCAATCGAATATATGTCCTGAATATCCGGAGTCCGTCTGCATAGGTATTTAGCTTGCTGCTGCTTCCGGCAGGACGGGGTGCATACTTGACCGGCCACTCGGCGACTGCAAGTTTCAGGACGGCGGCCACGGTCGTGAGTTCGGTTTCAACCTCAAACCCGGAAGACTGAACACACAAGGCACGTGCCAGTCTGGCGCTGATCACCCGATATCCGGAAAAGATATCTGCAGTTCTTACCTGAAATAAGCCTTCGAATAGTCTGTTGAAGAGCGAGTTTCCGATGACATGACCGCGCCGATAAGCCGAAGCATCGGTATGCTGTCGTATGCCGGTGACCATATCAAGATGATCGCGTTGCATCAGCGCAATCATTTCAGCGGCCGCATGCGGGTCGTAAGTTGTGTCGGCGTCGGACATCACATATAGCTTCGCTTCTACCGAATTAAGCAGACGTCTGACGGCATTGCCTTTGCCGCGCAACGGCTCTTGAATGACTAGCGCGCCGCTTTCTTTCGCGCGTTCCGCGGTGGCATCTGTTGAGCAGTTATCGCAAACAATGACGGTACATCCGGGAAGTGCACGCAGAAAACCGCGCACAGTTTCTCCCACGACAAGCTCTTCATTATGCGCAGGCAATAGCACTGCGACCCCTTTAAAATCAGCATGAAAATCATGCTCAGGGGACAATATATTTATCATGTCGTGTACCCGATTGAATGACGTGCATAAGATGCTGCGCGCTTTCCCGGTATAACTGTGTCGGTTTGTTTCAATCAGAAAACCCGAAGCTAGCCGGTAGCACGACGTATGATAAGGGCAGTCGTTCGTGCAGTCATTGTTCTTCGCTCCCTCTGGGCGGCCAGTGCCGTCAGGTAGAAAGCGATTGTCGAGATATCGTTTCAGCGGATCTCGTGCCGATATAAGGCGAAAGGGTTACAAGCCAAGACTTGTAACCTTTTTTGCGCGGTGCTTATCAGTACGGCGTTTTGCGCGCCCCGATTATTCCCGAGGCAGGGAATGCCGGTCGGACCGGCGAGGTCGGATCGGCGGCAGTCGGCGCGCATTGATTGCATTTTGCAGCAAGCAGGCAATGGCCATGAAACGCAGCGCGAGCAGGCCTGACATCCATTGTGGCGGTGTTGCCGTTGTCAGCAGATAGACATTGAAATAATCCGAGACCAGCGCGGTGGTGGCGACCCCGACCACAATCCATGAAATCGTCGCGAAATGCCAGCGCTTAAGGTAACTGAACAGATAGAGCGCGACCAGGAACGAGGCTGACCAGATGCGCCAGTTCAGGTAGGTGGTTACCGCATGCTCACGGTCACTCGGAATGTCAAAATTCGCGAGCGCGATATCACGAAAAAATACCAGTTTCAAAAGATAGGATAAGGCGACGGCCAGCAAGAAAAGCATGCGCCATTTGAACCAGCGGTCGTAATTCAGTGCCGCAACCCGATGTGAAGCAAGCAGCGCCTTCCATTCGGCGTTGGTCACTTTCGATGCCGACGCTCCGCTCAATCCGGCGCGTTGGGCAGGCGTGGTGCTGGTTTCCCTGTTTGCGGAACGATTCATGGGCGCGCCTTCAAGGAGAGACTGGTATTGAAATCAAATCTTACTCGCATATTTCTCTGGGGAAATAAAACCCCGGGATTTGCTAATGGAAATTTCGTCAACTTTAGCATGCATGCCTTTCTTGCAATTGCTGATTGTGTAACGAAACTTTCGTGTTTGCCAGAATCGCGGCCAGATGGTGCATCGCTCACCGACTGATTGATGGCCCTCGCGCCCATCGGAGCCAGCAGTCAGTAATAGGGCGCGCAAGTGCCTAGCAGTCCGATGCTGGCGCCAATGCCCAGCATGGCGGCCAGCGCCGAATAATGACGCTCAGTGGCCGACGGCCGCGGCGTATCGGCGAGTAGCGCGCTACGTAGTCGATGTGCCAGCGATGGTTTTAACGGTTTGATCGGTCGCTCTTAATGAGTCGCTTCGAACTGGACGAACAACCGGTTGTTTTCCAGATGAATGTGCTCCATCAGGTCATTTACCAGTTGCTCGATGCCGGCATACAGCGCGCGCCAGGTCGTGCAGGCGCCGGCCGGTGGTGTGGCGTCTTGCGTCATTGCCAGCAACCGGGCGATTTGTTCGCCATGGCTGGTATGTTCCATGCGCATCACCGCGATCGGACCGCCGGCGAACGGCGAGCCGCCTTGCCTCAAGATTGGAAACAGGATCGTTTCTTCTTTGTTCATGTGATCGAGCAGTTCGGATTCCATTTCCTCAAGCACGACCGAAAGGCCGGTCGGGCAATCCGGGTTTTCACGGTGCACGGCTTCTACCCGGCGCGCCATGCGAATCAGTTCCGGCAGCTGCTGACGGTGTACCTCGTGATAGCGCTTCAGGATATGGTCTATCAGCACGCCCGGTGCATCAGCTTCAGGCGCTGCGGTGCGCCGGTCCAGCCTCAGCAGTTCGGTCGAGATCGTATCGACATCCAGCTCTTTGGCTTCGCAGGCAGCAGCCAGCGGCACATTGCCGCCGCAACAAAAATCCAGTTTCAGGCGCCGGAAAACGGCGGTGGCACCCGGCATTTCAACGGCAATCTGCCCCAGCTGACGAGCCTTCAGCACTTCGGCTGACAGCGGGGCAGAGGCAGCGGAGGGGATGGCGATAGCTTCTGACATGGTTAACTCCCGGCGGCTTGAAAGATTCATTTAAGATGCATGTATTAAAGCACGGAATTTCCGGGCAAAAAGGCCTATGGCCATCGTTCGGAAGAACTACTACCTTGGCAGGATGAGGGTGTTCGCATATAGCAAGTGGGGGACAATAGCCAGATGAAGACCACCGCATCCCTGTCGGCCAAGCTGATCCGTATCGGTGCCGCGTTACTGCTGACGGCGTTGGTGTCGATTGGCCTGACCTTATGGGCGACCTGGAAGCTGGGCGGCGGCGCGGCCGCGTTGAACGAAGCCGGCCGCATGCGCATGCAGGTATGGCGCATGACCAGCGCGGTGCAGGCCGGCCTGCCTGAGCGCGATGAGCTGGTCAGGCAATTTGAGCAGAGCATGCAGCTGCTGCGCGCCGGCGACAGCACGCGGCCCTTGTTCGTGCCGTGGGACGACGAGGTGCGCACACGCTTTCGTGAAGTCGAGCTGCGATGGAATGCCGAGCGCGAGGATTTTCTGGGCACGCCGGACAAGCCGCGCTCGATGATCCTCACCGCAAACGAATTCGTCGAGGCGATTGACGGCTTCGTCGGTTCGATCGAGCAGCAAATGGCAGGACTGACGACGTTGCTCAACCTGTTCCAGTTCCTCATGATGGCGCTTGCCATCGCCGGCGCGGTGGTCATGCTCTACACCGGTTATCTGTATGTGATCAGCCCGCTGGACCAGCTGCGCGACGGCCTGCGCAAGCTCGAGGGAGGGCATTTTTCGACGCGTGTCGAAGTCGCTTCCAACGACGAATTCGGTCAGGTCGGCGCCAGCTTCAACCGGATGGCGGCAACGCTCGAATCCTTGTATGGCAGCCTTGAGGCCAAGGTCGAAGCGAAAACGCGTCGCATCGCCGCGCAGAAGGAAAGACTGCAGGCGCTGTACGAAGTCAGCGCCTTTCTCGCGCAGTCGAATGACCTGAAGATCATGAGCGCCGGCTTCTGTGAGCGGGTGCGCAAGCTGATGAAGGCTGACGCGATCGCGTTGCGCTGGTCCGGGGATGATCAGTCGCGCTACCTGATCCTCGCATCCGACCAGTTTCCAATGCAGCTGCAGGAAGAAGAGCGTTGCCTGCGCGCCGGCATTTGCGCCTGCGGCAACCTTGGGCCGGAGGCGCGCACGCGTGTGATTCCCATCGTCAGTAGCGAGATCGCGCCTTTGCAGCATTGCACGCGCGTTGGATTCGAGAACCTGATTTCAGTACCGATCCGCCTGCACCAAAAGCTGCTGGGTGAGATCGACCTGTTCTTCAAGCGTGACATCACGCTATCGGTGGAAGAGCATGAGCTGATCGACACACTGGCTACCCATCTTGCGTCGGCGATCGAAGGGCTGCGCGCCGTCGCGCTTGAGCGCGAGGCAGCGGTATCGGGCGAGCGCGCCTTTCTTGCGCGTGAGCTGCATGATTCGATTGCACAAGCGCTCGCTTTCCTGAAAATTCAGGTCCAGCTGCTGCGCGCTGCGGTTCGCCGCAACGACACTGAGCGGGCTGAGCGGGCGCTCGATGAACTCGACAACGGACTCAAGGAAAGCATCGCCGACGTGCGTGAACTGCTGGTGCATTTCCGCACGCGGGCGTCCGGCGACGAAATCGAGACGGCGGTGCAGGAAACGCTGCAGAAATTCCAGCACCAGACCGGACTGAAAGTCGGCAGCCGGATTGCGGGTGACGGCTTGCCGTTGCCACCCGATGTGCAGATTCAGGTCTTGCATATCCTGCAGGAGGCATTGTCGAATGTGCGCAAACATGCCAATGCAAGTCGCGTGCATGTGCAGGTCGACAAAGGGTTGGCGTGGCGCTTTGCGGTCAATGATGACGGACGGGGCTTTGATGCCGACGCCGAGCGCACCCAGCTGAATGTCGGCATAAAGATCATGCGCGAGCGCGCCGAGCAAATTGGCGCAACCGTTGATGTACGTTCGGTACCGGGCGAAGGCACGACGGTGTCGCTGATGCTGCCGCCGAATCCGCGCTCGCGCACCCACACGGTCGAGGCTGGCGAGGCCTGACCCCACCCCAAGACAAAGACCGCTATGGCGCCACAAAAAATTCGTCTTCTGGTTGTCGATGACCATACGTTGTTTCGTCGCGGGCTGATCGCCCTGCTGTCACAGGATGAGCGCTTTGAAGTTGTCGGTGAGGCCGGCGATGTCAGTGAGGCATTGCGCGTGCTGCCATCAACCCGGCCCGATCTGGTCTTGCTCGACAACCATCTGCCGGGCGTGAAAGGCGTCGATGCGATTCCTTCGTTCAAGGAAGGCATGCCCGAGCTGCACGTGATGATGCTGACTGTCAGCGAGGACGAAGACGACCTGTCGCGCGCGCTGCAGGGCGGCGCTGACGGCTATTTGCTGAAGACGTCCGAATCAGACCAGCTGTGCGATGCGATCGTGAAGGTCAGCGAAGGCCAGTCCATGATCAGTCAGCAGATGATGGGCAAGCTGGTCGCGGCACTGCGTGGCCAGGGCACGCCGGTACGCGTCGCGGAGCAGCCGGCCGGCGCGCAGGCCATCGACAAGTTGTCGCCGCGTGAGAAGGAAATTCTCACGCTGATCGCAAAAGGCCAGAGCAATAAACTGATCGCGCGCGAACTCGACATCGCCGAGACCACGGTCAAGATCCATGTGCAGCACATCTTCAAGAAGCTCGACCTGAGCTCGCGCGTGCAGGTGGCGGTGCTGGCCGCCAGCCTGGGGCTCGGGTAATCCGGGTCCGCGCATCGGGCTCGCCCGCTAACGGATTCACGCTGGTTCAGCGCAGCCGAATGACTCTGCGCCTCTGCGCCGCGCAGCCGGCTGCCTCGCCGTTTCTACTTGAGGAATGACCCCCCGGCCTACTTCCCGGCCTACTACCAAAGGATGAGCCGGCCCGCCTGAGCCTCCTCCTTTTTTCCAGGCCATCTCGTACCGACAGTGGATGTGCAGAAACTTGTTGCCCAACGAAACTACCGCAATGTTTCGAGGGGTAAACATGGAAAACCAATTAGTCGATAGGCGCCACGCTTGGTCTGTGCTGATCGTCAGCACCATGGCGTTCACCGTCTGCTTCATGAGCTGGATGATGTTCGGCGTGATCGGTATCCCGATTAAAAAAATGCTGGACCTGAACGCCACGCAATTCGGCCTGCTGATGGCGATGCCGGTGCTCAGCGGCTCGCTGGTTCGGGTGCCACTGGGCCTGATGACTGATCGCTTCGGCGGTCGCGTCGTGCTGGCGGTGCTGATGGCGGTGACCATTCCTGCGGTCTGGATGATCGCCTATGCCACCACCTACTGGCAGTTCCTCGCAGGCGGTCTGCTGGTCGGTCTGGCCGGCGGCTCCTTCTCAGTCGGCACGCCATATGTCGCCCGCTGGTTCCCGAAAAAGCAGCAGGGAATGGCCATGGGCGTCTTCGGTGCCGGCAATTCCGGCGCAGCGGTCAACAAGTTCATCGCTCCTGTGATCGTGGTCGGCCTGGGCTGGGCCATGGTGCCGCAGGTGTATGCGGCGATCATGGCGGGCGCGCTGATCCTGTTCTGGCTGTTCAGCCATCACAACCCGGCGCATCTGGTGTCGTCGTCGGTGCCGCTGCGCGAGCAACTGAAGGCACTGAAGAATCCGCAGGTCATCAAGTACTGCCAGTACTACAGCATCGTGTTCGGTGGTTACGTCGGCCTGTCGCTGTGGCTGGTGCAGTACTACGTCGGCGAATACCAGCTGGACCTGCGTACGGCAGCACTGCTGGCCGCTTGCTTCTCGCTGCCGGGCGGCCTGTTGCGCGCGATCGGCGGCATCTTGTCCGACAAGTACGGCGCGCACCAGGTCACCTGGTGGGTCATGTGGGTCAGCTGGGTCTGCCTGTTCCTGCTGTCCTATCCGCAGACCAGCTTCACGGTGCTGACCGCCAATGGCCCGGCCAGCTTCGACATCGGCCTGAATGTATATGCCTTCACTGCGCTGGTCTTCGTGCTCGGCGTCTGCTGGGCGTTCGGCAAGGCCAGCGTGTTCAAGTACATCAGCGATGACTATCCGACCAACATCGGCGCCATCAGTGGCGTGGTCGGACTGGCTGGCGGCCTTGGCGGTTTCGTGCTGCCCATCCTGTTCGGCGTGCTGATGGATATCACCGGTCTGCGTTCCTCCGCTTTCATGCTGCTGTACGGCGTGGTCTGGGTGTCGCTGATCTGGATGTACCGGACCGAAGTCCGCAATACCCAAGTGCTCGGCACACATGCCGCCTGAAACTTCTGACGAGTCAATCTCATGCACACTTCCAAGCTCAATTCCGGCATGGCCACTGCGGTGCGTGCCGCCGGCGCCGACATCGACGACTGGCGTCCCGAAGACACGGCATTCTGGGAAAGCACCGGTAAGCAGATCGCTTATCGCAATCTGTGGATCTCGATTCCGGCGCTGCTGTGCGGTTTCGCGATCTGGGGCATGTGGGGCATCATCACCGTGCAGATGCTGAACCTTGGCTTTCCGTTCACGCAGCCGCAGTTGTTCTCGCTGACCGCTATCGCCGGACTGGCCGGTGCGACGATGCGCATCCCCGCCTCGTTCCTCGTTCGCCTGTCGGGTGGCCGCAATACCATCTTCCTGACCACCGCGATGCTGCTCGCGCCGGCGCTGGGTACCGGCATCGTGCTGCAGCATCCGGAATGGCCGCTGTGGTCCTTCCAACTGATGGCCCTCTGGTCCGGCGTCGGCGGCGGCAATTTCGCCAGTTCAATGTCCAACATCGGCACCTTCTTTCCGAAGCGCCTGCAGGGAACGGCGCTGGGACTGAACGCCGGCCTCGGCAACTTCGGCGTGACCAGCATGCAGATTGTCATTCCGCTGGTGATGACGATGGGCCTGTTCGGCGCGCTCGGCGGTGAATCGATGACCCTGGTGAAGGACAGCGGCTGGATCTTCGGCAAGATCGCCGCCGGCACGCCCACCTGGATGCAGAACGCCGGCTTCGCCTGGGTGCTGTCGCTGGTGCCGCTGGCTGTGATCTGCTTCTTCGGCATGAACAACCTGAAGACCGTGTCGCCCAGTATCGGTGGCACCATCCCGGCCTTCCTGAAAATCGTCTGGCTGTACACGCTGTCCTTCGTCCCCGCCGGCATCGGCCTGTACCTGTACCTGCCAACGCCGACCGGCCTGGGTCTGCTGAACATGTGGGTCGTCCTGCCGCTGATCATCGTCAGCACGCTGATGGTGATGAAACTGACCGCGTTCGGCACGATGAAAGACCACCTCAGCGCGCAGTTTGCGATTTTCCGCAACAAGCACACCTGGGCGATGACAGCGCTGTACATCGTCACTTTTGGCTCTTTCATCGGCTTCTCGATGGCGCTGCCGCTGTCGATCACCGTGATCTTCGGCATCAGCCATGTGCCTGATGCGGCCGGCGTGCTGCAACACACGCTGAAAAACCCGAACGCGCCGTCTGCGCTGACCTATGCATGGATCGGCCCTTTCGTCGGCGCCGCCGTGCGCCCGGTCGGTGGCTGGATTGCAGACCGCGTCGGCGGCTCGGTGGTCACGCAGGTGATCTCGGCGGTGATGGCGGTCGCGTCGATCGCGGTCGGTTACGTGATGTTGCAGGCGTATGAATCCGCGACACCGGAAGCGTACTTCCCGGCGTTCATGGGTCTGTTCGTGCTGCTGTTCCTGGCCAGCGGCATCGGCAACGGCTCCACCTTTCGCAGCATCGCTTTCATCTTCGATCGCCAGCAGGCCGGCCCGGTGCTCGGCTGGACCTCGGCCGTGGCTGCCTATGGCGCCTTCATCGCGCCGGTGGTGATCGGCGACCAGATCAAGGCTGGCACGCCGCAGATTGCGATGTACGCATTTTCGATTTTCTACGCGCTGTGCCTGCTGTTGAACTGGTGGTTCTACCTGCGCGGCGGCGCGGAAATAAAAAATCCATAAAGACATAAAGAACAAAAGAAAGACTGAACTTCGCTGTCACCGCCGGCGCAATGCACCGGCACCCGAATGGAGAAACACATGAGCCACACGCTCGACAGACTGACCTATTTCACCCGGCCGCGCGAGAGCTTCTCCGGCGGCCATGGCCAGACCACCGGCGAGGACCGCACCTGGGAAGACGCCTATCGTAATCGCTGGTCGCATGACAAGATCGTGCGCAGCACGCACGGCGTGAACTGCACCGGCTCCTGCTCATGGAAGATCTATGTGAAGGGCGGCATCGTCACTTGGGAGACGCAGCAGACCGACTATCCGCGCACCCGTGCCGACCTGCCGAACCATGAGCCGCGTGGCTGTGCGCGCGGCGCGTCTTACTCGTGGTACTTGTACAGCGCCAATCGCGTGAAGTACCCGATGATTCGCGCGCGCCTGCTGAAGCACTGGCGTGCCGCGCTGGCGACCGCGAAGTCGCCGGTCGATGCGTGGGCCAACATCGTCGAGAACGCCGACGCGCGCGCCGAATGGCAGAAGCAGCGCGGCTTGGGCGGTTTCGTGCGCAGCAACTGGGAAGAAGTGAACCAGCTGATCGCCAGCGCCAACGTTTATACGATCAAGAAATATGGCGCCGACCGCATCATCGGCTTTTCGCCGATTCCGGCAATGTCGATGATCAGCTACGCGGCGGGCAGTCGCTATCTGTCGCTGATCGGCGGCGTCTGCATGAGCTTCTATGACTGGTACTGCGACTTGCCGCCGGCGTCGCCGCAGGTGTGGGGCGAGCAGACCGACGTGCCCGAGTCGGCCGACTGGTACAACTCGACCTACCTGATCGCCTGGGGCTCGAACGTGCCGCAGACTCGCACACCGGACGCGCACTTCTTCACCGAAGTCCGTTACAAGGGCGCCAAGACCGTCGCGATCACGCCCGACTATTCGGAAGTGGCGAAGCTGGCCGACCTGTGGATGCATCCGAAGCAGGGCACTGATGCGGCCGTCGCGATGGCGATGGGCCATGTGATTCTGAAGGAATTTTATTTCGACAAGCGCAGCGCGTACTTTGATGACTATGTGCGCCGTTACACCGACATGCCGAACCTGGTGCGGCTGGAAGAACGCACCCTGGCCGACGGCCGCAAGGTGATGGTGCCCGGCCAGTACCTGCGCGCCAGCGATTTCAACGGCAAGCTCGGCCAGGACAATAATCCCGAATGGAAGACCGTCGCGCTCGACCAGCACGACAAGGTGGTGCTGCCAAACGGCTCGATCGGTTTCCGCTGGGGTGCGGAACAGCGTGCCGACCTCGGCAAGTGGAACCTCGAGGACAAGGAAGCGCGCCACGGCGACGCCGTGAAGCTGAAGCTGTCGCTGATGGAAGGCGAAGGCAGTGCCTATGAAGTCGGCGAAGTCGCGTTCCCGTACTTCGGCGGCGTGGAATCGCCCGGTTTCGATGCCAACCCACAAGGGCAGGCACAAGATGGCGTGCTGGTGCGCAAAGTTCCGGTGCGGCGCATTCGCCTCGGCAAGCAGGGCGACGAGCGTTATGCGCTGGTGGCTACCGTGTTTGACCTGACGGCGGCGAACTATGGCGTCGCACGCGGGCTGCCCGGCGAGAATCCGGCCGCCAGCTATGACGACGATACGCCGTATACGCCGGCCTGGCAGGAGAAGATCACCGGGGTCAAGCGTGACCAGGTGATTGCGGTTGCGCGTCAGTTTGCCGACAACGCCGACAAGACCCGCGGCAAGTCGATGGTGATTATCGGCGCGGCGATGAACCACTGGTACCACTGCGACATGAATTACCGCGGCATCATCAACATGCTGATGATGTGCGGCTGTATCGGCCAGAGCGGCGGCGGCTGGGCGCATTACGTCGGTCAGGAAAAGCTGCGCCCGCAAACCGGCTGGACCGCACTGGCGTTTGCGCTCGACTGGGTACGTCCGCCGCGTCAGCAGAACAGCACCAGCTTCTTCTACGCGCACACTGACCAGTGGCGTTACGAAAAACTCGGCGTCGAAGAGATCCTGTCACCGCTGGCTGACAAGGCCAGGTTCGGCGGCAGCCTGATCGATTACAACGTGCGCGCCGAGCGCATGGGCTGGCTGCCGTCCGCGCCGCAGCTGCAGACCCATCCGATGCAGGTGGTGCGCGATGCGCAGGACGCCGGCATCGATCCGAAGGACTACGCAGTCAAGGCGCTGAAGGATGGCTCACTGAAGATGAGCTGCGAAGACCCGGATAATCCGCTGAACTGGCCGCGCAATATGTTTGTCTGGCGTTCCAACATCCTCGGCTCCAGCGGCAAGGGCCATGAGTATTTCCTCAAGCATCTGCTCGGCACCACGCACGGCGTGCAGGGCAAGGACCTCGGCGACGACGACGCCAGACCGGCTGAAGTGACATGGCATCACGAGGCGCCCGAAGGCAAGCTCGACCTGCTGGTCACACTGGATTTCCGCATGAGCACCACCTGCCTGTACTCGGACATCGTGCTGCCGACCGCCACCTGGTATGAGAAGAACGATCTTAATACCAGCGACATGCATCCGTTCATCCATCCGCTGTCGACTGCGGTCGATCCGGCATGGCAGGCGAAGAGCGACTGGGAAATTTATAAAGGTTTTGCACAAGCCTTCAGCACAGTCTGCGTCGGCCACCTCGGCGTCGAGAAGGAATTGATGCTGACGCCGCTGATGCATGACACCCCGGCCGAGCTGGCGCAGCCGTTCGGCGTGGCCGAATGGAAGAAGGGCGAATGTGACCTGATCCCGGGCAAGACCGCGCCACAAATGACGGTGGTCGAGCGCGACTATCCGAACACTTATCAGCGTTTCACCGCTCTCGGTCCGCTGCTGGCCAAGGCTGGCAACGGTGGCAAGGGCATCGGCTGGAACACGGTCGATGAAGTGCATCAGCTGGCTGAACTGAACGGCAAGGTGCATGCGGAAGGCGTGACCCAGGGCATGCCGAAAATCGAGACTGACATCGACGCCTGCGAAGTGGTGCTGCAACTGGCGCCGGAAACCAATGGCCATGTGGCAGTCAAGGCCTGGGAGGCGCTCGGCAAGCAGACCGGTCGTGACCATACGCACCTCGCACTGCATCGCGAGGACGAGAAGATCCGCTTCCGCGATATTCAGGCGCAGCCGCGCAAGATCATTTCGTCACCGACCTGGTCGGGTCTGGAGAGCGAGAAGGTGTCGTACAACGCCGGCTATACCAACGTGCATGAATTTATCCCCTGGCGCACGCTGACTGGCCGTCAACAGTTCTATCTCGACCATCCGTGGATGGCCGCGTTTGGCGAAGGTTTCTCGAGCTATCGCCCGCCGGTGGACCTGAAGACAGTCAACGAAATGATCGATCGCAAGCCGAATGGCCACACCGAGATCTCGCTGAATTTCATCACGCCGCACCAGAAGTGGGGCATTCACAGCACCTACAGCGACAACCTGCACATGCTGACGCTGAACCGCGGCGGTCCGGTGATCTGGCTGTCCGAGGATGACGCGAAGAGCGCCGGCATTGTCGACAACGACTGGGTCGAACTGTTCAATACGAACGGTGCGATCGCGGCGCGCGCGGTGGTCAGCCAGCGCGTGAAGAACGGCATGGTGATGATGTATCACGCGCAGGAAAAGACCATCAACACGCCGGGCTCGGAGATCACGAACACACGCGGCGGCATCCACAACTCGGTGACGCGCATCGTCACCAAGCCCACGCACATGATCGGCGGCTACGCGCAGTTCAGCTATGGCTTCAACTATTACGGAACGATCGGCACCAATCGCGATGAGTTCGTCATCGTGCGCAAGATGCGCAAGATCGACTGGTTGGACGGTGAATCCGCCGCCACCGTGCAGGCCTGACGCATCGGCAGCAATACAGCAGAAATACAGGAGAGATACCCATGAAAGTTCGCGCACAGATCGGTATGGTGCTGAACCTTGACAAGTGCATCGGCTGCCATACCTGCTCGGTCACTTGCAAAAACGTCTGGACCAGTCGTCCCGGCGTTGAATACGCGTGGTTCAACAACGTTGAAACCAAGCCCGGCATCGGCTACCCGAAGGACTGGGAGAATCAGGATCGCTGGAACGGCGGCTGGATTCGCAAGTCCGACGGCAGCATCGTGCCCAAGCAGGGCGGCAAGTGGAAGCTGTTGATGAACATCTTCGCCAACCCGAACCTGCCGCAGATTGACGACTACTACGAGCCGTTTACCTTCGACTATGAACACCTGCAGGGTGCGCCGGAATCGAAGGCCGCGCCGACTGCGCGTCCGCGCAGCCTGATCACCGGCAAGCGCATGGAGAAGATCGAATGGGGCCCGAACTGGGAAGAGATCCTCGGTGGCGAATTTTCCAAGCGCAGCAAGGACCAGAACCTGGCGAACTTCGAGCAGGTGCAGAAGGACATGGTCGGCCAGTTCGAGAACACCTTCATGATGTACCTGCCGCGCCTGTGCGAGCACTGCCTGAACCCGGCCTGCGTCGCCTCCTGTCCGTCCGGTTCGATCTACAAGCGCGAGGACGATGGCATCGTGCTGATCGATCAGGACAAGTGCCGCGGCTGGCGCATGTGCGTGTCGGCTTGCCCGTACAAGAAGATTTATTACAACTGGCAGAGCGGCAAGGCCGAGAAGTGCGTGTTCTGCTATCCGCGCATTGAGGCCGGCCAGCCGACTGTTTGCTCGGAAACTTGCGTCGGACGTATCCGCTATCTCGGCGTGGTGCTGTATGACGCCGACCGCATCGCCGAAGCCGCCAGCACCGAAAACGAGAAAGACCTGTATCAGGCCCAGCTCGACATCTTCCTCGACCCGAACGATCCGAAGGTGATCGAGCAGGCGCGCAAGGACGGCATCCCCGAGTCGTGGCTGGAAGGCGCGCGCAAGAGCCCGGTGTACAAGATGGCGATTGACTGGAAGGTCGCGCTGCCGCTGCATCCGGAATACCGCACGCTGCCGATGGTCTGGTATGTGCCGCCGCTGTCGCCGATCACAGCCGCCGCGAACGCCGGCCATGTCGGCGCCAATGGCGAATTGCCCGACATCGCGCAGATGCGCATTCCGGTCCAGTATCTCGCGAATCTGCTGACGGCCGGCGACACCGCGCCGGTGACGCGTGCGCTTGAGCGGATGCTGGCGATGCGCGCATTCCAGCGCGGCCGCCATGTCGATGGCATTGAAAACCACGCGGTGCTGGAACAGACCGGCCTGACCGTCGCCGAAGTCGAAGAGATGTATCAGGTGATGGCGATCGCGAATTATGAAGACCGTTTCGTGATCCCCAGCTCGCACCGCGAGTACGCAGAAAATGCGTTCGACCTGCGTGGCGGTTGCGGCTTCTCGTTCGGCAATGGCTGCTCCGATGGCCAGTCCGACGCCAGCCTGTTCGGCACGCAGAAGCGCCGCACCATCCCGATCCAGTCCGCCGTCTGAAGGAGCCACGAATGACACACAATCGCTATACCTTGCGCTCGCTGGCCCGGCTGCTAGCCTATCCTGATGCGGCGATGCGGGCCGGGCTCGGCGACCTGCCGTCCGCAGTCGATGAAGAGGCCGCGCTGCCGGCCGCGCGCCGCGCCGAACTGAAGGCACTGATTCAGGAGCTGCTGCGCCTTGATCAAATCGAGGCCGAGTCGCGCTACGTTGAAACCTTCGACCGTGGCCGCGCGACTTCGCTGCACCTGTTCGAGCATGTGCACGGCGATTCTCGCGACCGCGGCCCGGCCATGGTCGACCTGACGCAGACCTACGAAAAGGCCGGCCTGCTGATGGCGCCGGAAGAGTTGCCGGATCATCTGTGCGTGGTGCTGGAGTTCGCGTCGACACAGCCGCCGGCGATCGCCACGGCGTTTCTCGGCGAGCTCGCGCACATTCTGAATACGGTGTTCAGTGCGTTGCTCAAGCGCGAGAGCCCGTACGCATCGGTGCTGGCGGCCGTACTCGAACTGGCCGGCGAGACCGCGCAGGCGGTACCGTTCACCGCCGACGAAGCGCTCGACGACAGCTGGCAGGAGCCGGAGCCGTTTGATGGCTGCAGCTCGCGAGGCCAGTCGCGTCCCGGACAGCCGCAGCCGATCCACATCGTCCGCAAACCTACTTCTCCGGGAGCTCAGGCATGAACGGCCTCGACCATTTCCTGTTCGGTATTTACCCGTACATCGCGCTGTCGGTTTTCCTGCTCGGCAGCCTGATCCGCTTTGATCGCGACCAGTACAGCTGGAAGAGCGATTCGTCGCAACTGCTGCGCGCCGGTCAGCTGCGCTGGGGCAGCAACCTGTTTCACCTCGGCGTACTGTTCCTGTTCTTTGGCCATAGCGTCGGCATGCTGACGCCGCACTTTCTGTACGAGCGCTTCATATCGGCCGGTGACAAGCAGCTTATGGCGATGGTGTCTGGCGGCGTGTTCGGCGTACTGGGCTTCATCGGCGTCACGATCCTGCTGCATCGCCGCCTGGTGGATGAGCGCATCCGCGCCACCTCGAAGACCACGGACATCGTGCTGCTGGCGCTGCTGTGGCTGCAGTTCGCGCTTGGCCTCGGCACCATTCCGTTGTCTGCACAACATCTGGACGGCGGCATGATGCTGAAGCTGGCCGAGTGGGCGCAGCGCATCGTCACCTTCCGGGGCGGTGCGGTGGAATTACTGGAAGAAGCCAGCTGGGTGTTCAAGACCCACATGTTCCTCGGCATGAGCATCTTCTTCATTTTTCCGTTCACCCGTCTGGTGCATGTGTGGAGCGGCTTCGGCACGCTGGCCTATGTGGTTCGTCCGTACCAGCTGGTGCGCAGCCGTCGCCTCGGCATGAGCCCGCGCGCGTCGGCCAGCCGTCGCGGCTGAATCTATCTGACCAGGAGAAAAGCATGAACACGACTGAAACCGGTTGCGGCGGTGGCTGCACGTGCGGCAGCGCTGCCAGTCAGGCAAGGACCGCACCGGTCGCGCAAGCGCTGGCTGCACCTGTGCCGACCATTAACGGCATCGCACTGCACGCCGAAGGTGCATTTCACGATAACGAGGCATTGCATGAGCTGGCCTGTGCCGAGCTGCTGCGCCAGCGCGCAGTCGAGCTGGGCTACCTGCCGGTGATGGATGCCACGATTGCGCCGGAGCTGGACGAAGCTGCGAAGCAATCGATTGATGCGATGCTGGACGCTGAGGTGCCGGCGAAGGATCCGACCGGGGATGAATGCCGCCGTCATTACGATGCGAACCTGGCGCAGTTTCGCGTCGGCCAGTCGCTGAAGGTGCGGCATATCCTGTTTGCGGTCACTTCCGGCGTCGATGTGCAAAAGTTGATCCGGCGCGCCGAGGATGCGCTGCTGGCGCTGTCGGCAAAGGCTGTGCCTGCCGACCGTTTCGCGCAGCTGGCGGCCGAGCTGTCGAACTGTCCGTCGGGCGCCCACGGTGGCGAGCTGGGCTGGATCACGCCGCAGGATCTGTCGCCGGAACTGGCAAAGGAATTGTTTTTCAAGCCCGAGACCGGCATGGCCTGCGGTCTGCAGACGCGGCTGATTCACAGCCGGTTCGGGCTGCACATCATTGACGTGACCGCGCAGCAGCCGGGGCGCCTGCCGGCACTCGACGAGGTAAGCGAGCAGATCGCCCGCCGCCTCACGCTGCGCTCGCGCGCAACCGCGCTCGGGCAGTACATGCGTCTGCTGGCCGGTGCGGCCGACGTGGCAGGCATTGAACTTGCGTCTGAGGCTTCGCTCTTGGTTCAGTAAAGGAAATCGTGCAATGCAGCGCGACCGAGTGACCGTTGTGCTCAAGCCGCAGGAGATCTGCACCGATGTCCTTGGCAATAACTATTCGCCGCGCGTTGCACGCGCGACGACCCGCAAGCATGGCTGCGGCCATTGCACGCATTCCTGCTCCCGGCGCTCGCGCCTGAACGGCTGTCCGCGATGAGCCCGCATATCTCCGACCACAACGACGGCCTGCTGCAGCGGCTGCAGCAGTTCCATGCCGATTATTTTCCGCTGCACCAGCAGCGTTTTCAGGATCTGGTGGCCGAGGGGCAGCATCCGAAGACCCTGTTCATCGGCTGCTCCGATTCACGCATCGTTCCCTATCTGCTGACCGGCACCGGTCCGGGCGAATTGTTCATCGTCAGGAACGTCGGCGCGCTGGTGCCGCCCTACGATGGCTCGCACGGCCTGCACGGCACCACCGCGGGTATCGAGTTCGCGGTGCTGCAGCTGAAGGTCAGGCAGATCATTGTCTGCGGACACAGCCACTGCGGCGCGATCCGCGCGGCGTACGAAGGCGTGCCGGACGAGGCGAAGGCGCTGCAGAGCTGGCTGACGCTGATCGACGAAGCACTGCTGCCGGTACAGCCTTGCGCGGAGGCGCTGCTGCGTACCGAGCAGCGTTCCATCGTGCTGCAGCTCGAGCGGCTGATGGATTACCCGATGGTCGGGCGCGCAGTGGCGGCGGGTGAGCTGACGCTGCACGGCTGGCATTACGTGATCGAGGACGGCGATGTGCATGTATTCGACGCCCGGCGCGGCGAATTCATTCCGGCCTCGGTTGCAACCCATATCGGCGCCGGCCCGTACGGCGGCATCATCCAACACCACCTACAGGAAAAATCATGAAACTCACTGTCATTGCCGCCGCCTGCCTCTGCGCTGCGGCCACCAGCGGCGTCCATGCGGCCGAGCCTGCGGCGGTCGCGCCGGGCTCGCTGGCCGAGGCGATTCAGCGGGGACAGCCGCTGTCGAGCCTGCGACTGCGCGATGAACGCGTCGAGCAGGAAGGCAAGACCGAAACGGCCAATGCGCTGACAATGCGCACGCTGCTCGGCTGGCAGACGGCGCCATTGCATGGTTTCGCGGTCGGTGCGCAACTGATTAACGTCGGCGTGTTCGACGATAGCTATGACAATGGCGACAAGGGCGTGGTCCAGCCCGGCCGCTCGACGTTTCCGCGCGTCGCCGATCCCGACTACACCGGTATTAATCAGTTGTATATCGACTGGACCGGCCTGACCGATACGCGCTTCCGGCTCGGACGGCAGTCGGTCAAGCTCGATAACGTGCGCTTCGTCGGCAACGTCGAGTTCCGCCAGATGATGCAGGTGTATGACGGTGTGTCCGTCGAGACCAAGGCGCTGCTGCCGCAGACCACTTTGTATGCAGCGCATTTCGACAGGGTGGTGCAAGTCTCGACGCTGATGCAGGACACCGGTATCAACCTGCTGAACCTGCGCCATGCGCTGTCGCCGACCGAAAACCTGACCGGCTATGGCTACTTCGTCGGCTGGGACCGCGCCAGCCTGCAGACGACTTCGACGCGCACGCTTGGCGTACGACTCGATGGCGCGCGACCGCTGTCGGCCGACTGGAAGCTGCTCTATACGGCCGAGTATGCGAAGCAGGATCCGTATCAGGCCGGCGCAGCCAGCATCGACAGCCACTACGGGCGACTGGGTGGCGGCGCGCAGCGAGGCAACTGGTTCGCGCGCATCGACTACGAGGTCCTGTCGAGCAATCACGGGCAGTCGGCATTCCAGACACCGCTTGGCACGAACCATTTGTTCCAGGGCTGGGTCGACAAATTCCTGGTCACACCGAAGGCCGGCATACGCGATACCTTCGTGACTGCCGGAGGCAAGGTCGGTCCGGTCATGCTGCAGACCGAATACCACTGGTTTGATTCCGATGTGCGCTTCGCGTCGGGCGCGGGCACCGGATCGCGCTACGGCACGGAGTGGGATGTGTCGGCCACCTACCCGGTGCGCAAGGATCTGGTCGCCAGGATCGAGTACGGCAGCTTCCGTGAGAAGGATCCGTACACGGCTACCGCGACCTCGCGCGTGCGCGACACCGAAAAACTGTGGGTGACGGCGATGTACAGCTTCTGACCGGGCTCGGATCACGGCCGGAGCCGGCAGCCGGCACTCTGTCGGCTGCCGTCTGGCCGTTTCCTTTTGCAATCAGATACTTGGCGTGCGTGTTCGGACGGCGCGGGGACATCGGGGTGGTATACTCACGCGCTAAACCAAATCGACCGAATGTCAGATATCAATCCTTCCCAAAATGCCCCTGAGGCCACGCCCGTCACGCCACTCCGCTTCGATGATTTCGGCCTGGCACCGCCCATCCTGAAGGCCCTGGCCGACCAGGGCTACCAGCATCCGACGCCGATTCAGGCGCAGGCCATTCCTATCGTCCTGCAAGGGCGCGATGTGATGGGTGCAGCGCAGACGGGTACCGGCAAGACGGCCGGCTTCTCATTGCCAATCATCCAGATGTTGCTGGCGCATGCGAGCACCAGCGCATCGCCGGCACGGCATCCGGTGCGCGCGCTGATTCTGACGCCGACCCGCGAGTTGGCTGACCAGGTCGCCGACAACGTGAAGGCCTATTCGCGCCACACGCCGTTGCGTGCGACCGTGGTATTTGGCGGCATCGACATGGCACCGCAGACCGCGGCGCTGCGCGCTGGCGTCGAAATTCTGATCGCAACACCGGGCCGACTGCTTGACCATGTGCAGCAGAAGACGCTGAACCTGTCGCAGACGCAGATCTTCGTGATGGACGAAGCCGATCGCATGCTTGACATGGGCTTTTTGCCCGACTTGCAGCGCATCATCAACCTGCTGCCGAAGCAGCGACAGAACCTGATGTTCTCCGCGACGTTCTCGCCAGAGATCAGGAAGCTGGCCGGCAGCTTCCTCAACGCCCCCGTGCTGATCGAGGTGGCGCGCAGCAATGCGACTGCCGACCGCGTCACGCAGATCGTCTACAAAGTTGACGAAGAGGCCAAGCGTGAAGCGGTGGTGCATCTGCTGCGCCAGCGCGACATCAAGCAGGTGATCGTATTTTCCAACACCAAGATCGGCGCATCGCGCTTGTCGCGTGAGCTGGAGCAGCAGGGCATACGCGCGTCGGCGATCCATGGCGACAAGACCCAGGGCGAGCGCATGGCGGCGCTCGATGCATTCAAGACGGGTGGCCTCGATGTGCTGGTGGCGACCGATGTGGCGGCGCGCGGCCTCGACATTGCCGAGCTGCCCTGCGTGATCAACTACGACCTGCCTTACAACGCGGAAGATTATGTGCACCGGATCGGCCGTACCGGTCGTGCCGGAGCGTCCGGCGATGCGCTGTCCTTGTACTCGGACAAGGATGCCCGGCTGCTGCTCGACATCGAAAAGCTGATCAAGCAGAAGCTGACACCGGTACCGATGGAAGATTTTCGGCCGCGCGGCGCCCGCAGTGGCGGCGAACGCGGAGATCGCCCTGAACGTGGCGGCTCGGAACGTGGTGAGCAGCGTGCAGAGCGTGGCGAGCGCGAAGAGCGGCGACCCGTCGATCGTCCGCAACGCAGCGCACCGCTGCCGCGTCGCGATAAGGTCGATCCGTGGTTCCTGAAGCCGTATGAGCCGGCTGTGCCGGTTGAGCCCACGGCTGAGCCAGCTGCGGATCAACGTGGCACCCGGCCAGCCCAAAAGCGTGCTGCGCTGCTGGGCGGTGGCCCGAGAGACTGAATCCGGCCGCCGGTCTTCCCCGGCGGCTAGTTCCTCACAAACCGTTGTGCCCACGCTGGCACGGCGGCTTTCCAGAATGCCTCCAGTGAGTGCGTGGCTGGCGTCAGCGCCAGCCCGAGCTGTCTGGCGGCACGCATCAGCTCACTGACCGGATCGCTGCGGTCCAGCGCAATGGCTCCGGTCTGCTTCGATAATTTTTCCCCGCGTTCATTGGTCACCACCGGCACGTGCAGATAGCGGGGCATTGGCGCGCCGAGCAATCGCTGCAGGCAGATCTGGCGTGCGGTCGATTCCAGCAGGTCGGCACCGCGGACGACATCCGTGACCTGCTGCTGTGCATCATCGACCACGACGGCGATCTGGTAAGCCCAGAAGCCATCGGCGCGCCGGAGCACGAAATCACCGACCGTATCCGCCAGATTTTCCGTCTGCGTGCCCTGCCAGCGATCTTCAAAGCGGATCGTGGCGTCCGGGTCGTCGCGCTCCGGGACCCGCAGGCGCCACGTGCGCGTCTGCCGGCCCGGCGCGAGGCCGTGCCGGCAGGTGCCGGGGTAGATCGCCGCGCCGTCCGGTGCGAGCGCGACGCGCGAATCGGTGATCTCCTTGCGGCTGCACCCGCATGCAAACACCCAGCTGCCAAGCGTCGCGAATGCCGCTTCATACAGCGCCTTGCGCCGGCTCTGCCAGACAATTTCTCCGTCGGATTGCATGCCCAATGCCGCCAGCGTGTCGATGATGTCCTGCGCGGCGCCGGCCACCGTGCGCGTTTCGTCGATATCTTCGATGCGCAGCAGCCAGCGCCCGCCATGCGCGCGTGCGTCCAGGTAACTGGCGAGGGCAGCGAGCAGCGATCCGGCATGCAGCGGGCCTGTCGGGGAGGGGGCGAAGCGACCGGTATAGTGCATTAAAGATGAGGTGATTCGACAACAAGCTTGAGATTATCGGCGGTTTTGGCTTGCGTTATCAGCCTATAGTCTGTTGTGCAGTTTTCATAAAAACAACGTCCCATGTTGTGTCGACCACGATGGTAGCTTGTCTGCACTATCCGGCATGGGCTCCACACGGAGGTATGGAATGAATCAAACTCAACAGAATGTCGCGGCGCTCGTCGGCCGTATTCTTGTCGCCGCCGTTTTCGTGCTGTCTGGCATCAATAAAATGGTTGATTTTGCGGGCACAACGGCATTGATGAATTCGGTCGGCTTGCCGGTGGCTGAACTGTTATTGGTGATCACGATCCTGATCGAAGTCGGCGCCGGGATGATGCTGGTGATTGGCTGGCAGACGCGTACTGCCGCGTTGATCCTGCTGCTCTTCATGATTCCGGTCACCATCGTCTTTCACAACCCATGGGCGTCTGCCGAGAGTGCGGTCGTTCAGCAGCAGATGATTCATTTCCTCAAGAATCTCGCCATCATGGGCGGACTGCTGAATCTGCTGGCCTTCGGTGCCGGCGCCTACAGTGCCGAGAAGCGCCGCATCACCAACATCGCTGCCCGGCTGGGCTGACCTGATCCTTTACGGGCAAAAAGTTTAGACTGTGGCGGAATGCCTGCCGCCGAGCGGCCGGCATTTGCCAATTCACCACAGACTTTCAGGAGGCAGTGATGCCCACGGTACTCGACAAGCTTGTTTACACCGCACATGCGCACACCACAGGTGGCCGTGACGGACGTTCCTTTACCGAAGACATGCATCTCGATGTCAGGCTCGCCGTGCCGACGGAGATGGGCGGCAATGGCAAAGGCACCAATCCGGAACAGCTGTTTGCCGCCGGATATTCTGCCTGCTTCATGAGCGCGCTGAAACACGTCGGCAGTCTGAGGAAGTTGAAGCTTCCTGAGGAAGCGAACATCGACGCCTATGTCGCCATCGGCACGGTTGCCTCAGGCTTTGGTCTGGCGGTGAAGATGATGATTCATTTGCCGGGCCTCGAGCATGACGTGGCGAGAGAGCTGGTGGACGCAGCGCACCAGATTTGCCCGTATTCCAACGCGACACGCGGCAACATCGTCGTCGATCTGCAGCTGGCTTGAGCGACTGCTGAAACGCGGAGTGCGCTTGCGGCCGCGCGCCTCAGGTGTCGAGCAGCAGTTCGGCCTGTGACGGCGGCCGGCTTTCTGCCGGCACGTTTTTCTGCAGGCTGCCGACGCGCACGCCAAGCAGCCTCAGTCGCCTGGCCAGAGGGATACGTTTCAGACATTCGCCGGCGGCGCGCCGGATGATGCTTGCGTCGTCGGTCGCTAAGGGCAGAGTCAGGTCGCGGGTCAATGTGCGGAAGTCGTCGTAGCGCAGCTTGATGCCGATGGTTTTGCCAACGTAGCCCTTGCGCTGCAGGTCGCCGGCGACGCGCTGGCACAGCGAAGTGAAGATCTCCGATAACTGTGCGCGATCCTGTTTCGCATGCAGATCGCGCTCGAAGGTGGTCTCGCGGCTGATTGATTTCGGTTCCGAGCATGTCACCAGCGGTCGTTGGTCGATGCCACGTGCGGCGTGATAGAGCCATTCACCGTAATTCCTCCCAAAGTGTTGTAGCAGGAATGTTTGCTCCTGCAGCGCCAGTTCGCCAATGGTGTGGATGCCCAGCGCACTCAGTTTCTCGCCAGCTTTCGGGCCGATGCCGTTGACCTTGCGTACCGCCATCGGCCAGATCCGCGTCGGCACATCGTCCATCGTCAGCGCGGCAAGGCCATCTGGTTTTTCCAGTTCCGAGCAGATTTTCGCCAGCAGCTTGTTGGGCGCCACGCCGATCGAGCAGGACAGGCCAGTCGCATCGCGCACCGCTTGCTTGATGCGTTGCGCGAGCATACGGGTTTCCTGATCAAGGTCGGTCAGGTCGATATAGATCTCGTCGATACCGCGATCTTCGATGGCGGGCGCAATTGCGCGCACGGCGTTTTTGAACAGGCGCGAATAGTGGCGATAAGCGTCGAAGTCGGCCGGCAGCATCCACGCGTCCGGCGCCAGCTTTGCGGCCTTCATCATGCCCATCGCGGAGAACACGCCGAGTGCGCGCGCTTCATAGGTGGAGGTGGTGACGACGCCACGGCCGACGTAGTCGCGCAGTTTTGCAAAGCGGCGGCCGCCGTCGGCGTGCAGCGCGGGCTGGTGCAGCGAGCAGCCGCCGATTACGACCGGCTGGCCGCACAGTTCGGGATAGCGCAGCAGCTCGACGGAAGCATAGAACGCGTCCATGTCGAGGTGCGCGATCCGGCGCGGTGGCGAGTCGCTCATGCGGGACTGCCCGCGTGGCGGGAAATCAGGCGGCCTCGGCCACTTTCGCACAGTGCGGGCAGGATTTGCCCTCGACGTACAGCGGCGACAGTTGTTCGCGCGGCGTGACGACCGCGCGGCAGGCGAAACACTGGCGGGTCGCCGTCTCTTCGAGCTGTGGGTTTAACGCGGTGCGATGGTCAAAGACGAAGCAATCGCCGTTGTAGTGGGCGCCGCCGACTTCCTCGAAGTATTTCAGGATGCCGCCCTCGAGCTGGTACACGCTTTTGTAGCCGAGATCCTTCATGTAGATCGCCGCCTTTTCGCAGCGGATACCGCCGGTGCAGAAGGTGACCACGGTCTTGTCGCTCAACTCATCCTTGTGCTGCGCGATCACGTCAGGGAATTCACTGAATTTGCGGATCCGGTAGTCGATGGTGTTGGTGAAGGTGCCGACATCGACTTCGAAGTCGTTGCGCGTGTCGACCATCACGACCGGTTTGCCTTCGTCGTCATGCCCTTGATCCAGCCAGCGCCGCAGATCCTGCGCGTTGACGGCCGGCGCGCGGCCGAGCTCGGGCTGGATCAGCGGGTGCTTCATCGTGATGATCTCTTTCTTCAGCCGTACCAGCATCCGGTTGAACGGCTGCTGCTCGGAGAGGCTTTCTTTCGCGACGATATCGGCCAGGCGCGGATCGGTATGCATCCAGTCCATATAGCCATCGATTGCCTCACGGCTTCCGGAGAGAAACAGGTTGATGCCCTCCGGCGCCAGCAGAATCGTGCCTTTCAGCCCGAGATCCAGGCATTTTTGCAGGAACTGCGGGCGCATCTCGACGGTGTCGTCGAGCGTGACAAATTTGTAAGCCGAGATATTGACGATGGGATGAGTGGACAGCATGGTGTTCTACCGGTAAAAGCCTGGACCCCGGCATTATAAATTGCCAGTGCCTGCCTATCCGGTTTGCCGGCCGAAATCCGCGCTTCCTCCAGGCGCTTCCTTCTTGGCGGCGCCGCCATTCCCAAAGGGTAAAATACGCCCCATGACCGCGCCGCAATTCATCCATCTCCGCTTGCATTCCGAATTCTCCATCGCCGACGGGCTGGTACGTATTGACGACCTGGTGAAGGCCGCTGCTGCGGACGGCCAGCCGGCACTTGCGATGACCGACCTGGCCAACCTGTTTGGTATGGTCAAGTTTTACAAAGCCGCACGCGGCAAAGGCATGAAGCCCCTTGTCGGCGCCGATGTCTGGATCACCAACGATGACGACCGCGACAAGCCGTTCCGGCTGCTGCTGCTGGTCAAGAACCGCGCCGGCTATCACGAACTGTGCGAACTGCTGACCCGCGCCTGGCTCGGTAACCAGCATCGTGGCCGCGCCGAGGTCCGGATTGATTGGCTGGAGCAGCGCCACAGCCGGGATGGCCTGATTGCGCTGTCCGGGTTTCAGGCGGGTGACATCGGCCATGCGCTGGAGAACGGCAACCCGGCGCTGGCCGAGCGCTGTGCGCAGCGCTGGATGCGTATCTTTCCGGACCACTTTTATGTCGAGGTACAGCGCAACGGCAATCCGAAACTGGAAGACCTGCTGCGTCGGTCGACCCAGCTGGCGGCCAAGCTGCAGCTGCCGGTGGTGGCGACCCATCCGGTGCAATTTCTCGACAAGTCGGAATTCACCGCGCACGAGGCGCGTGTCTGCATCGCCGAAGGCGAGATGCTCGCCAATACGCGCCGCGTAAAGCGCTTCACGCATGAACAATATTTCAAGACCCAGGCCGAGATGGCCGAGCTGTTCGCCGATATTCCGGCGGCATTGCAGAACAGCGTCGCCATTGCGCAGCGCTGCAACCTGAGCCTGATACTCGGCAAGCCGCAGCTGCCGGATTTCCCCACGCCCGATGGCATGACCATCAATGATTTCCTGGTCGCGCAGTCCGCGCAGGGTCTGGAAGAGCGGCTGCTGCAGCTGTTCCCGGACGAGGCAAAGCGCGCGGCGGCGCGTGAGCGCTACGAGGCACGGCTGACCTTCGAGACCGACACCATCATCAAGATGGGTTTTCCGGGTTACTTCCTGATCGTCGCCGACTTCATTCAGTGGGCGAAGCAGAATGGCGTGCCGGTCGGCCCGGGCCGCGGCTCCGGCGCCGGCTCGCTGGTCGCCTATGCACTAAAGATCACCGACCTCGATCCGCTCGAGTACAACCTGCTGTTCGAACGTTTCCTGAATCCGGAACGGGTGTCGATGCCCGACTTCGACATCGACTTCTGCCAGGAAGGCCGCGACCGCGTGATCCAGTACGTGAAGGATCGCTACGGCAAGGATGCGGTGTCGCAGATCGCCACCTTTGGCACGATGGCCGCCAAGGGCGCGGTGCGCGACGTCGGTCGCGTGCTCGACTTTGGCTACAATTTCTGCGATGGCATCTCCAAGCTGATCCCGTTCAAGCCGGGCAAGCTGGTGACGATCGCCGATGCGCTTGACGAAGAGCCCTTGCTGAAGGAGCGGCGCGACAACGAAGAGGAAGTCAGGCAGCTGTTGGAATTGGCGCAGCAGGTCGAGGGCATCGCGCGCAACGTCGGCATGCACGCCGGCGGCGTGCTGATCGCGCCGGGCAAGCTGACCGATTTCTGCCCGCTGTACACGCAGGGCACCGACGGCGGCGTGGTGTCGCAGTTCGACAAGGACGACGTCGAGGCCGTCGGCCTGGTGAAGTTCGACTTCCTTGGCCTGACCACGCTGACCATCCTCGACCGCGCAGTAAACTACATTCGTCAGCTCGATCCGTCACGCGCCGACTTCAGCCTGGAAAAACTGCCGCTCGACGATCGCGCGGCCTACCAGCTGCTGACGCAGGCGAAGACGGTCGCAGTGTTTCAGCTTGAAAGCCGCGGCATGCAGGGCATGCTGAAGGACGCGCGGCCGGACCGCTTCGAGGACATCATCGCGCTAGTCGCGCTGTATCGTCCGGGTCCGATGGATCTGATTCCCGATTTCTGCCGCCGCAAGCATGGCGAGAAATTCGATTATCCCGATCCGCGCACCGAGGGCATCCTGTCCGAGACCTACGGCATCATGGTCTATCAGGAGCAGGTGATGCAGATGGCGCAGGTGATCGGCGGCTACTCGCTCGGTGGCGCTGACCTGTTGCGGCGCGCGATGGGCAAGAAAAAGCCCGAGGAGATGGCAGAACACCGGCTGATCTTCCGCGAGGGCGCGGCGAAGAACGGGCTGTCCGAGCAGAAGGCCGACGAGATCTTCGACCTGATGGAAAAGTTCGCCGGCTATGGCTTTAACAAGTCGCATGCGGCTGCGTATGCGCTACTGTCGTACTACACCGCTTACCTGAAGGCACACTTCCCGGCTGAATTCATGGCGGCCAACTTGTCGCTGGCGATGGACGACACCGACAAGGTGAAGATCCTGGTCGAGGACGCACTCGACACTTGCGGCCTGACCCTGCTGCCGCCGGACATCAACCTGTCGGTCTATCGCTTTACCGCCGTCGCCGACGCCGGTAAGAAGGCTGACCGGATCCGCTATGGTCTCGGCGCGGTGAAGGGTACCGGACAGAACGCGATCGAAGCGATCATCGCGGCGCGCCAGTCCGGCTCGTTCACGGATTTGTTCGATTTCATCAAGCGCGTCGACAAGAAGCAGATCAACCGCCGCACCATCGAGTCGCTGGTCAAGTCGGGCGCGATGGACGGCTTCGGCGTGGATCGCGGCATTCTGATGGCGTCAGTGAGTCTGGCGATCGATTGTGCAGATCAGGCCGAGGCGGCAGCCAACCAGGTCAGCTTGTTCGACAGCGTTGATAGCGGCTTTGACGACAGCCCCGACTACGTGAGCGTGCCGCCCTGGAGCGACAAGCAGCGGCTGACCGAGGAAAAGACTGCGCTGGGCTTCTACCTGTCCGGCCATTTGTTCGAATCGTACGCGTCCGAGGTGCGCAAGTTCATTCGCGTGAAGCTGGCCGATCTGGCGCCGGCACGCGAACCGAAACTGATGGCCGGCATCATCTCCGGCCTGCGCGTGCAGATGACCCAGCGCGGGCGTATGGTGATCGTCACGCTGGACGACGGCAGCGCGCAGGTCGAGGTGACCGTCTACAACGAAGTCTATGACCTGAACCGCGCACTGTTTAAAGAAGACGAGTTCCTCGCCGTGCAGGGCAAGGTATCGGAGGATCGCTTCTCCGGTGGCCTGCGCATCACGGCCGAGAAGGTGATGGACATCGCTGCCACGCGTGCTGTCTTCGTCAAGGCGCTGCGACTGTCGATGAACGGGCAGGCCGATGCGGCCAGGCTGCGCGAACTGATCGCGCCCTTCCAGCAGTCTGAGGCGTCCTGTCCGATCGTGGTCCAGTACACCCGCAACGGCGCGCTCGGTGAGCTGCGCCTGTCCGACGAGTGGCGCGTTCGCGCCGACGATAATCTGCGTGCACGCCTGTCCGAATGGCTGAGCCCCGCCAACGTCTGGTTTGAATATTGATGAAGCCTCAAAGTACCTTCAGGCGCGTGCTGGGCCTGCTCGTGCCGTACAAGGCCCGCATTGGCATTGCGCTTGGTGCGATGATGATCACCGCTGCTACCGAACCGGCGGTGGCCGCGATGATGAAGCAACTGCTCGACCAGGGTTTCGCCAAAGTGCCGTCCTTCCCCTTGTGGCTGGTGCCGGTCTTTGTCGTCGGCATTTTTGTCATTCGCGGATTGTCGACCTTCACCACCGCCTTCCTGATGGCCTGGGTGTCGGGTCGATTGGTTGCGCAGTTGCGGCAGCGGATCTTTGCGCGCCTGCTCGACGTGCCGCTGAATTTCTACGACAAGCATTCGACCGGCCAGGTGCTGACCACGATGATGGTCGAGGTGCAGCAGATCCTCGAGATGCTGCGCAGCGTGATGGTGGTGCTGATCCGCGACAGCCTGACCGTGGTCGGCCTGCTTGGCTACCTGTTCTGGCTGAACTGGAAGCTGACGCTGGTGACGCTGGTGCTAGTGCCCGTGATCGCCGTAGTGGTCCGCGTGACGTCGAAGCGGCTGAAGCGGCTGGTGCGCGAGAGCCAGCAGCTGAACGGCGAAATGATGCAGGCGATTGAAGAGGCGACGCGCGCGCGGCAGGTGATCAAGATCTTCGGTGGGCATTCGTATGAGAACCGGCGCTTCGAGAAGCGCTCGGAACGGCTGCGCGGCTTCGCGCTGCGCCAGGCCAGCACTAGCGCCACCATTGAGCCGATCACGCAGTCGATCAGCTCGCTGTCGGTGGCGGTGATCATCGTCATGGCGCTGGTTCAGGCGGGTAACGGCGAGATGACCGTCGGCGGTTTTGCCTCATTCATCACCGCGATGTTGATGACACTGACGCCGCTGAAACATCTGGCGGCAGCCAACGGACCGCTGCAACGCGGCATGTCGGCGGCTGAGCGGGTCTTTGCGCTGGTCGACGCCGGCACCGAGCGCACCGGCGGCATGCCGTTGCAGGGGCGTGCGCAGGGCCGGCTTGAGTTGCGCGGCGTCGGATTCATTTATCCGGGCATGAATCAGCCGGTATTGTCGGACGTGAACCTCGACATTGCACCGGGCGAGACCGTGGCGCTGGTCGGTATGTCGGGCGGCGGCAAAACCACCCTGGTGAGTCTGGTGCCGGACTTTTATCCGCTGTCGTCCGGGCACATCCTGCTCGACGGCATGCCGATCGAGCAGATCGAGCTGAATAGCCTGCGTGCGCAGATGGCGATGGTCAGCCAGAACGTCGTGCTGTTCGATGACACCATCGCCGCCAACATTGCCTATGGCGATGCGCAACCGGATCGATCACGCATCGAGGCAGCCGCAAAGGCGGCGCATCTGGCCGATGTGATCGCCGCGCTGCCGTCCGGCTATGACACCGAGATCGGCGACAACGGCATGCGGTTGTCCGGCGGACAGCGGCAGCGCCTCGCGATCGCGCGCGCGATCTACAAGGATGCACCTATCCTGATTCTCGATGAAGCCACGTCGGCGCTCGACACCGAGTCGGAGCGCGCAGTGCAACAGGCGCTTGATGGCCTGATGCAGGGGCGCACCACGCTGGTCATCGCGCACCGGCTGTCCACCATCGAGCATGCGGACCGCATCGTCGTGCTCGAACATGGCCGTATCGTCGAGGTCGGCAGCCATGCGCAGCTGCTCGAAGCCGGCGGCGTGTATGCACATCTCTATCACCTGCAATTCGCGAAGGAACGCTGATGTCGACCGCTATGCCTGTTTCCCGTTTTCCTGTCCCCGAACTGAAGGACCTGCCCGACGACATCCGCGCCACGATACTGACGGTGCAGGAAAAGGCCGGCTTCGTGCCGAATGTGTTTCTCGCGTTGGCACATCGTCCGGCCGAGTTCCGCGCGTTCTTTGCGTATCACGATGCATTGATGCTGAAAGAAGGCGGTAGCCTCAGCAAGGCGGACCGCGAGATGATCGTTACCACGACGAGCGCGAAGAATGGCTGCCTGTATTGTGTTGTCGCGCATGGTGCGCTGCTGCGCATTTATGCGAAGCAGCCGCTGGTGGCCGACCAGGTGGCGGTCAATCACCGCAAGGCCGACATCACGCCGCGCCAGCGCGCGATGCTGGACTTCGCGATCAAGGTCTGCCTGGATTCCGAAGCGATTGGCGATGCCGATTACGAGGCATTGCGCCGCCACGGATTCGATGACGAAGATATCTGGGATATCGCGTCGATCACGGCCTTCTTCGGTCTGTCTAACCGCATCGCGAATACGATTGCTATGCGGCCGAATGACGAGTTTTACCTGATGGGCCGGCTGCCGAAGGCGCCGAAGCCTGCCGCCTGATTCATGAAAACCAGTGTCATCTTCTCTACCTACAATTCGCCGGCCTGGCTGGAAAAAGTTTTGTGGGGATTTTTCGAGCAGACCCGCAAGGACTTCGAGATCGTCATTGCCGATGACGGCTCGAACGAAGAGACGGCCGGCCTGATCGAGCGCATCCGCAAGGAGGCGCCAGTGCCGATCCGGCACGTCTGGCAGCCCGACGAAGGCTTCCAGAAATGCCGGATCCTGAACAAGGCGATCGTGGCGTCCACCGGCGACTATCTGATCTTCACCGATGGCGACACCATTCCACGCAATGATTTTGTCGAGCAGCACCTGCGCCATGCAGCATCGGACCAGTATCTGTCCGGCGGCTATTTCAAGCTGCCGATGGACATCAGCAAGGCCGTCACGCACGACGACATTCGCAGCCAGCGCGTGTTCTCGCCGGCCTGGCTGCGCTTTCATGGCATGAAGGTCGGCGTACGCGGGCTCAAGCTGACTGCACGCGGCTTCGTCAGTACGCTGCTGAACTGGCTGATTCCGGTGAAGCCGACCTGGAACGGCAACAATTCATCCTGCCATAAGGCGTTGATCGTCAAGGTGAACGGATTCAACGAGCTGATGCAATACGGCGGTCAGGATGTGGAGTTTGGGCTGCGCCTGAAGCATATCGGCGTTCGGCCGAAACGGATCCGTTTTTCGACCATCGGCGTGCATCTCGATCATGCGCGCGGCTATGCAACTGACGAGATGAAGCAGCACAGCGCCAGCGAGATTCGCAAGACGCTCGCCGAGCGCCGCACCCGCGCGCCGCTCGGCGTTGATCAATACCTGAACGCCGGGCAGCTTGCGCGATGACTCACGTCGCGTCATCTGCGCATGGCGATGCCGCATCTGCTCCGATCGACGTCGTCATTACCTGGGTCGACGGCGACGATGCGGCGCATCGCGCGAAACTGAATGCCTATCTGGCCGAACTCGGACAGCAGCCGCGCGCCGCCGCGCCGACGCGCTTTCGTTCGATCGGTGAGATCGATTACTGCATCCGGTCGTTATTAAAGTTCGCGCCGTTCGTGCGGCGCATTCATGTGGTGACCGATGCGCAAGTGCCGCCGATATTCAAGCGGCTGCATGAACTCTCCGAAGCGGACCGGACGAAGCTGGTACTGGTAGATCACAAGGACATTTTCCCGGCCGGCGTCGATTGCCTGCCGACCTTCAGCAATCGCTCGATCGAGTCGGTGCTGCATCGCGTACCGGGCCTGGCCGAACATTATGTGTATCTGAACGACGATTTTTTCCTGATCGCGCCGGTCGTGTCCGCAGACTGGTTTGACCAGGGCAGGCCGGTGATCCGTGGTTTCTGGCGCCGGCAGCCCGAACAAACCCTGCGGTACCGGCTGAAGCAGCGCTTGCAGCGATTTTTCCCGATTGCGCCCGAACGTGCGCGTGCCGGCTTTGTGGCAGGGCAAGTCGCTTCGGCGCAGCTGGCCGGCTTCAGTGACTGCTTTTTTTCCGCACACCACACGCCGACGCCGCTGCGCAAATCGACACTGGAAAATTTCTATCGCGACCACGCCGCTCTGCTGGAGAAAAATATCGGATTCCGGCTGCGGAGTCCGCAGCAATTCTCACCGCAGTTTCTGGCCAATCATCTGGAACTGGCCGCAGGAACGGCCAGCACGGAGCGCAGCTATCGCTTGCTCTATATGAAGCCGAACGAGATGTCGCGCAACGCCATCAGGGCAACGCTGAAGCTATTGCCGCTGCGGGCACACAAACCATTGTTTGCTTGTATCCAGAATCTTGAGAGCACATCCGAAGAGATACAGACCTGCATTCTTGAATGGTTGACCAGCAAGTTAAATTAAAAACCCATGTCGTCACGCCGCATCACGGTCAGTAAATTGGCCGACAGCACACCACGTGGCTGCGGCGAGAAAACAAAGCGCACGATACGTTCAAGCAGCTGATGCAGCGCGCGGCGCAGCACGCGCGCAGGCATCGCGCGCAACGAACCTGCGAACAGTGGGTAAAGGTCCGCGCCGCAATAAATGATGCTCAGACCGGCAGGCGCACACAGATACCGGAGCTTGTGAGCGGTAAGGATGGCCGCATGGGTTGGATCGCCATGCTGGTGGTTCAAGCCCAGCGGGCTGCCGCCGTTCGGCGTGCGCAGGATGATCCGGCCTTCCGGCGTCAATCGCTCCGACAGCCGGCACAGGAAAGGCGTGATCTCAGCTGCGGGAATATGCTCGAGTACGTCAAACAGCGCGATCAAGTCGAACCTGCGCTCATTCAGCGCGTCTGGCGTTGCGGCGCAATCAAAGCCTGCATCTTTGGCACGCGTGAGCAAGGCGTGGTTGGTCTCGACCCCGCGGACCGTCATGCCACGTTGCCGGCACCAGCCAAGAAACTGGCCGTTGCCAAAGCCGATTTCGAGCACCGACGGCGACGTGAATTTTCTGTCGATAAAGCGTCGCCACAGCAGGTCGAAATAGGCGCATGCAGCCGCTGCGGGCTGGCCAAAATCCTCGCTCTGCCAGGACTTCCATTCGGCGTAGGAATCCATGCTGTGGTGAGGCCGCAATGAATCGGCCGTGCCGGTCTCAGGCGGGCAACAGCGCGTCATTTCGTGTGTCTGCATAGGCCTGTGCCTCGTCGAACAGTTCGTCGGCTACCTGTGCCCAGGAACGTAGCCGGCTGCGGGATGCGCATATCCGCATTGCCAGCTGGTGGCGAAAGTCCTGATCGCCGACGATGCGCGTGATCAGCACTGCCAGTTGTGCGGGCGACTCCGGATCGAAATAGAGCGCCAGCTCGTCGCTGGCCTCGTGCAGTGCAGGAATGTCGGCGCAGATCACCGGGGTGCCGAGCCAGAGCGCCTCGCCCGCTGGCAGTCCCCAGCCTTCGATCCGCGTCGGCACGATGACGGCACAGGCCTGCCGGTAGAGCTGCAGCAGTTCGGCATGGCTGGGTTTATCGAAGAAGATGAGCTGCGCGCGAATAGCATCGTAAGCCGGCTGTGCGAGATGGTCGCGGGTTCGCCGGCCGGTAGGACCGGCGATAACGATGGAAAATTTTTCGGTGCTGCCGCCCTGACGAATCAGGTTCAGCGCATCGAACACCGTTTCCAGGTTCTTGCGTCCGACGGCGGAGCCGACGCACAGCAGGTAAGCCCCCGGGGGTGCCGGGCGTGCAGCAAGTGCGCTGCTATGCCGGCATTCCTGGGCCAGACCTATGGTGGTGATGCGGGCAGGCGCAGGTAGCAGGCCACTGGCGACGAACCGCAGGATTTCCTTGCGGGTGAACGCCGAGTTGGCCACGATGCCTGCGGCGGCGCGCAGGATCGCATGATTGTCCCCCCTGAAATTCTGGTAAGCCGAACCGGCCGGATCTTCGTGCAGCGGGATCATGTCATGCAACATCGCCAGCAGTCGGGTATCCGTTTGCTGCAGCACCCCCAGATAGTCGACGATGAATTTTGGCCGGGCCACCGTGACCAGCAGGCCGGTCGTCATGTCGGCTCGCGGCAGCGTCATGCCCGCCGCATCCCAGCGGCGGCGGTTGCGCGCATTGATCAGTGGCGCGCACAGCAGATAAGCCATGCGGCGCAGCCATCGATGTCTGTGGAACACGCGGCGCAGTTTTTTCGGGACTGCTGCCGTCGGTATGGCGAGGTCGACGGCATCGTCGTCATGCAGTCGGTCGAAACAGGGATGGACCTCAAAGAAGGCCGAATGGCCAGGAGAAAAGACGACGAAGCGCACCTCCTTGCCGCTGCGCTGCAGCTCCAGTCCGATTTCGGCGATGACCCGGACTACGCCGTAGATTTTTACGCGGGCGCCGCCATTGAGAAAAATTTCGCTGAGGTCGTAAAAGACCGGTCTTGCTGCTGGCTGCATTCACTGTCGCTACGAAGTCGTAGCCCCTGTCCCTGACCGGCTTCGCCGCACCGTTGCCATGCCCATGCAGCGTGAGCGTACGGGTGCGGCTGGCAGGAGAACCAGGTCGTTGATTTAATCGAAAGGGGCGATCGTAGAAGACGACCACAGCAGACTATTGAGAAAAATCAGTCACTGCTTGATCGGGCAAAAAAGCTGTGATGAGTACAACGAAGATCTGAGTGATATCTTCGCCAATCGAACATCTGCCGGTGGCTGAGCCGGCAGATGCTGCTTACTGCGCCTGCGTCAGCAGTGTCAGGTCGTCGCTGGTGTAGGTTTGCGCGGCTTGCACATCATTGCGCTTGCCGTCGATATTCGTGCGCTGCAGGGCGCTCTGGCTGGAGCGTGGCACGCCGGGAAATTCGCGTGCACTGCGGTCGATCTGACGGATCGGGTAGCCGTTCCTGATGGCCATCACGTGCAGCCACAGGTCATCCGCTTTCGGGCAACATGCCTTGAACACATCGCCTGCATTCTTCAGATGCTGCAGCAGCGCGGGCGGATAGATGACCCCGCCGACACCGGTTGCAAAACGGGTGACGCTGGCGCGCGTGTCGTCACACAGCGGCCATTCATCGTAGGGACGCAGGCCATTGCCATCGAACCGCACTTCGCGCGCGCGCCAGCAATTCACCTTGTCCGGATGTGCGTGATATGCGTCGAGCAGGCCGGCCAGCCAGCCACGGTCGTACATTTTGTCGTCATCTGCGGTGACCAGCGGACCATCGAACTGCGGCGTGATCAGCAGGTAGGGGTAGTACTTGGTATGCGGGCCGACATCATCGACGTACCTCACTTCCAGCCCGCGCTGTACCAGCCGCTGCAGCGTGGCTGGCAGTGCGGCGCTCTCGTATTTTTTTCCGAGGAAAAGCAGGATACGGCGCGGACGCCGATCGCCGCGACCGATGCTCTCGACCGATGCGAACGCACGGCCGATGCGGTCGGAATGGGATGTCAGCGTGACGACGACCTGCGAATCGGCGTCAACCACCGACGTTCCGGCGAACAGGTTGAGAAAATACAGGCGTATGAAAATCAGTATGCGTTTCATGAGAATTTCATGAGGTTTTCATGAGATCGGGTCGGCGAGAGGTGCGTTGGCGCACACTTTATTTGTCGTTCGCCACGTCGGTGCGACCGTACGAATCTTCAAAGCGCACGATATCGTCTTCGCCCAGGTACGAGCCCGACTGCACCTCGACGATCTCGAGCATCGTCACGCCCGGATTGCGCAGCCGGTGCTTCGTGCCCAGCGGGATATAGGTTGATTCGTTTTCGCCGACCAGATACACACGCTCGCCGTTGGTGACTTCGGCCGTACCTTTGACGACGATCCAGTGCTCCGCGCGGTGGTGGTGCATCTGCAGGCTCAGCGATGCGCCGGGATTGACGCCGATGCGCTTGACCTGAAAGCGCTCGCCACGGTCGACGCTGTCATACCAGCCCCACGGTCGCGCGACGCGCCGGTGCAGCGTGGCTTGTGGCAAACCTTTCGCCTTCAACTGTTCGACTGCCTGCTTGACGCGCTCCGCCTGATCCTTTGCCACCACCAGCAGCGCGTCGGGCGTATCAACGATCAGTAAATGCGCAGTGCCGATCGCCACCACCGGGCGCGACGGCGCGTTTACATAAGTGTCGGTTGCACCAAGCAGCAGTGCTTGCCCTTCAATGCGATTGCCGGCGGCATCGGCCGGCGTCAGTTCAGCGACCGCATTCCAGCTGCCGACATCGCTCCATTGTCCGGCGAACGGCACCACGGCCACTTTGCTGAAATGCTCCATCACGGCATAGTCGATCGACTCGCTGCGGCAGCCGAGGAAAGCATCGGGGTCCGGGCGGATGAATGCGCCGTCGCGGGTGGCGCCTGCCATCGCCCGGCTGCAGGACGCCAGAATGTCCGGCGCATGCTGACCGAGCGCGGCTTTCAAGGTGCCTGCGGTGCACAGGAAAATACCGGCATTCCACAGATGGTCGCCGCTGAGCAGCAACTGCTGCGCGCGCTCGACCGACGGCTTTTCGACGAAGCACTTCACGCTGTGCGCCACGCCATCGGCAAGCGCAGAACCGCGCTGGATATAGCCGTATGCCGCGCTGGGGAAGGTCGGTGTGACGCCGAATGTGACGATGGCGCCGGCCAGGGCGGCCGGTAGGCCGGCGCGCACGGTTGCGAGGAACGCTTCGGTATCGGGAATGTAATGATCGGCTGGCAGGAACAGCAGCAACTGTTCAGGTGTCGCGGCAAGTGCCGCACAGGCCATCGCCGCTGCGGTATTGCGCCCGGCCGGCTCCAGCATTTGCTCGCCGCTGACCCGGCTCAGGTTCAGCGCTTCCTGTACGAAGAAGCGGTGTTCGTGATTGGCAATGCAGAGCACGGAGCCGAGCGAGCCGACGCGCTCGAGCGTCACCTGCAGCAGGCTTTTGCCGCCGATGAGAGGAGCGAACTGTTTGGGCAGGGCTTCACGGCTGAGCGGCCACAGTCGTGTGCCGGAGCCGCCGCAGAGGATCACTGGCTGGATGACGGAGCGGGTCATGGGTTCGAAAATTCAGGTCTGGCGACTAGGGAACTGGCGAAGAACGGCATCATAGACGGTCTGAATGCCTTCGGCCTCGCGTTCGACAGAAAACATCGATACCGCGCGCTCGCGACCGCGCTCGCCCATCGCGGCGGCGCGCTGCGGATCGGCCAGCACACGTCGCAGCGCATCGACCAGCGCGGGCACGCTGCCGGTCGGGATCACATGGCCCGTCTGAGCTTCGTCGACAATGCCGCGGAATGCGCCGGTATCGGTGGCAATCACCGCGCAGCCGCAGGCCATGCCTTCGAGCGGCGTCAGGCCGAACGGCTCGTAGCGCGGACAGGCCACCGTCAGCAGCACGTCCTGGTAACAGCTGGCGACCTCGTCCGGACCCAGCACGCCGAGAAAAACGATGCGGTCCGACAGACCGGCGGCGGCGATCTTCGCTTTCAGCGCGTCTTCAAATGCCTGGTGCTGCGGCGTGCACAGTCCGGCCAGCACGGCCGTCCATTCCGGGAAATCCGGCAGCACTTCGATCATCGCCTCGACGAACACATCCGAGCCCTTGTCATCGCGGATGCGGCCGAAGGTGCCGATGCCGTATTTGCCGGGCCGGCCGCTGCGCTGCCAGGCCGTGAGCTTGTCGGGCGGCGGTGAGAAACGTTCGAGCGCGATCCCGTGCGGCACCACCTTCGTGGTGTTCGGCACATGGCTGGCCGCTTCCGCGGTGGTCGATACCACGCCATCCATGCGGCTGATCAGCCAGCGCGGGAACCACGAGTGACGATGCTTGGCGGCCGACGTAAACACGATCCGGATCGGAAAGCGCAGCACGTCGCGCAGACAGATCGCCAGCAGCATTTCCAGGTCTCGTCGCACATGCCAGAGCCGCGGCCGGCCGTCCGGCAGGCGCTTGCGCGACAGCCAGATCGCCTGCCACAGCGTCAGCTGCCAGAAATTGCCCGGGCAGCGCTGCGCCGCCAGCTGCGCGCCGGGCAGATCCGTACCGACGAAGCCGACCGCCAGCGAGCGCGCCTGCACCGGCAGCAGCGCGTTGATCGTTCCCGACACGCCGGAGTAACGCTTCTTGATGTTGGTGATGATGACTTCGGGATTCATAACGTATTTTAAAATCGCCTGACCCCGGCGCAGCCCGCGGTCCGGTATCTTTCAGCAAGGGCCCGTTACATCAGGATGATGTCGTACTGTTCCTGATGGAAGCTGCTCTCTACCTGCAGCGATATCGGCTTGCCGATGAAGTCGCCGAGCATCGCCAGATGTTGCGACTCTTCCTCGAGAAACATGTCGATTACCAGCTGCGATGCCGTGATGCGGAATTCACGCGGATTGAATTGCTTGGCTTCGCGCAGCAGTTCGCGCAGGATTTCGTAAGCGACGGTGCGCGCAGTCTTTACCTGTCCCTTGCCCTGGCAGGCCGGGCAGGGCTCGCACAGCACATGCGCGAGCGATTCGCGGGTACGCTTGCGCGTCATTTCGACCAGTCCGAGCGCGGAGAAATCGGATACGGTCACCTTGGTGCGGTCGCGCGCCAGTGCCTTGTGCAGCTCGGCCAGCACTGCGTGCCGGTGTTCCGCGCTCTCCATGTCGATGAAGTCGAGGATGATGATGCCGCCCAGATTGCGCAGCCGCAATTGCCGCGCGATTGCATGCGCAGCTTCCAGGTTGGTCTTGAAAATCGTGTCGTCGAAATTGCGGCCGTTCACATAGCTGCCGGTGTTGACGTCGATGGTCGTCATTGCTTCGGTCTGCTCGATGATCAGGTAGCCGCCTGATTTCAGGTCGACGCGCCGACCGAGCGCCTTTTCGATTTCCCCCTCGACGCCATGCAGATCAAACAGCGGGCGCTCGCCCGTGTAGTGCGTGAGTTTGGGCAGCACCGACGGCGTATAAGTGGCAGAGAATTCGCTGAGTTTCTGGAAATTCTCGCGCGAGTCGATCTGTATGCTCGTCGTTTCCTCACCGACGAAGTCGCGCAGCACGCGCTGCGCCAGCGACAAGTCCTGATAGAGCAGTGCCGGCGGCGGCACGGCTTTCGACTGTTCCACGATGTGCATCCAGGTCTTGCGCAGGTAATCGAGGTCCATCCGCAGATCCACTTCGGCCGCGTCCTCGGCCATGGTGCGAATGATGAAGCCGCCTTTCTCGTCAGCTGGCAGCAGCCGCTGCAGCCGAGAGCGCAACTGCTCGCGCTCGGCCTCGTTGCCGATTCGCTGCGAAATCCCGATATGCGGATCCTGCGGCAGGTAGACCAGCATGCGGCCCGCGATCGAGATTTGCGTTGACAGGCGTGCGCCCTTGGTGCCGATCGGATCCTTGATGACCTGCACCAGCACGGCCTGGCCGTCGAACAGCAGCTTTTCGATCGCCATCGGCGGCGTGCCGCTGCCCGTCGGCGCTTTCGCGTCCCAGATGTCGGCCACGTGGAGGAAGGCTGCGCGTTCGAGTCCGATGTCGATGAAGGCCGACTGCATGCCAGGCAGCACGCGTGCGACCCGGCCGAGATAAATATTGCCAGTACGGCCGCGCGATGCGGTGCGCTCCACGTGCAGCTCTTGCACGGCCCCCTGCTGGAGCAGCGCAACGCGTGTCTCTTGCGGGGTGATGTTGACGAGCAGGTCTTCGGTCATAGTGTGTTGATGTCAGCCCGGTTCAGCAGCGCGGCAGTTTCATACAGCGGCAAGCCCATGATGCCGGAGTAACTGCCGCTGATATGTGAAATGAATTGTGCCGCGCGGCCCTGGACCCCATAGCTGCCGGCTTTGTCTAGCGGTTCGTCCGATGCGCAATAGGCCCGCAGCGCCCGCTCGTCGACGTCGCCGAAGCGCACCTCGGAGCGGCTGAGGGCCTCGTTCAGTTCGTCGTTGGCGATCACGGCGACGGCGGTCAGCACTTCATGCGTGCGCCCGCAGAACTGCCGCAACATCTGCAGTGCTTCGTCGGCGCTGCGCGGCTTGCCGAGGATCTGGCCGTCGATCGTGACCGTCGTATCGGCGGCCAGCACCGGCCGTGGCAGCAGTTTGCGCAAGTGCATCGCGTCGCGACCCGCCAGCGCCTTGAGGCGGGCGATGCGCTGCACATAGGCATCCGGCGTTTCGCCCGGCAATGGGTCCTCGGACACCGCGCCATCGCGGCCGGCCGTCTCACGCAGCATCAGGACTTCAAACTCGACGCCGATCTGTCGCAATAACTCGCGTCGTCGCGGACTTTTCGACGCAAGGTAGATTTTCTGGTCCCTGGGGATCATCCGGCCAATTCCTGTCATGCCTGGTCAGGCCCGGTGGTAGGGATGGTTCCGGGTGATCGACCAGGCGCGGTATAGCTGCTCCGCCAACAATACGCGGACCAGTCCGTGAGGCAGCGTCATGCTCGAGATGCGCAGCAGCATGTCGGCACTTTTTTTCAGGGTCGGATCCAGCCCGTCGGCGCCGCCGATGATGAATGTAACATCCCCACCTTGCTGTTGCCACTGAGTCAAATGGTGCGACAACTGCAGAGTCGTCAGGTCGAGTCCGTGCTCATCCAGCGCAATGATGCGACCGCCTTTGGGCAGCACGGCCTCGATGCGGCTGCGCTCCTGCGCCATGACAGTCTCGGCGCTGCGGCTGGAAGAGCGCTCGACCGGCTTGATTTCCTTCAGCACCAGCCGGCACTCGGCAGGCATGCGCTTGGCGTACTCGTGAAAGCCCGTCTCTATCCAGTCGGGCATCTTGTGTCCGACGGCTGCGACGATCAGTTGCATCGGCAGTGCAGGGCGTCAGGCTTTGCGAGTCGTGCGGCGCGGCGCGGCCTTTTTGGCGGCGGCAGTCCTGGCCGGAGCCTTGGCAGGGACTTTCCTTGCGGTCGATGGCTTTGCGGCGGTTTTTGCAGCCGTCTTTGAAGCCGTCTTTGAAGCAGTTTTTGAGGTTGTTTTTGAGGCTGTCCGGGTCGGTGTCTTGGATGCCGCCTTCTTTGCGGCAGTCCTTGAAGTACCCGCCGTCGCGGTCTTTGTTGCCGTACGGGTGGCCGGAGCCTTGTCTGCCGGCGTCTTTCTGGCCGGGGCTTTCCTGGCCGCCGTTTTCACTGCGCCTGTTTTCGTTGCGACAGCCTTTTTTGCCACGACCTTTTTCTCCGGTGCGCTCGGCTTGCTGTCCGCTTTTGCACTGGTCTTGCGTGCGCTGGTGGCGCGCTTGGCTGTAGCCAGGCTGACTTCCTTGTCGCCCCAGATTTCTTCGAGACGATAGTAGGCGCGGATCGCGGGCTGCATGATGTGCACCACCATGTCGCCGAGGTCGACCAGCACCCATTCACCGGTGCCTTCGCCTTCCATCTTCACGTGCTGGCCGCCCGCTTCCTTGAATTTGTCGCGTACCGACGCGGCCAGCGCCTTGGTCTGGCGGTTCGAGGTGCCGGATGCGATGGCGATCCGGTCGAACATGCTGGTCAGATGGGTGGTGTCATAGACGCGGATGTCCTGCGCCTTGACGTCTTCGAGCGCATCGATGACGAGAGCCTGTAGTTTTTTGATGTCCATGGGAGAATTAGAGATTCTGATAAAGATAATGTCGTTGAATATAGTCTAGCACCGGCCCGGGCAGCCACTGTGCGGCACGGTCCATGTCGCCTTCAGCCAGCGCTTGCCTGATGGCGGTCGATGATACGTCGACCGCCAGATTGCTGGCGATGAAAGCAAGCCCGTGTGCCGACGCCCTCAGCTGCGTCGGGCTGGCCAGGCGACGGCCCAGCTGTGCCGCCACCTCGGGATCTAGCGCTGCGCCCTGCAGCGCAAAGCCGGGGCGCGTCGCAAAGCACAAATGGGCCACGTCGAACAATTGTCGCCAGTCGCGCCAGGTAGGCAGGTTCAGCAGCTGGTCTGCACCGAGCGCCATCACGATCGAAGCGTCCGCGCCAAGCTCGGCGCGCAATGCCCGCAGCGTGTCGATCGCGTAACTGGCGCCGTCACGCTGCACTTCCTGCTCGTCTATCATCACCGGTGTTGCCCAGCCGGCGAAGGCTTCGCGCAACATCGCTATCCGGTGTGTCGCCGGCGTACGCATGGCGGGCTTTTGCCATGGCTGGCCAGCCGGCACGATCCGCAGTTCGTCAGGATGCAAGAGCGCACTGCAGTAGCGCGCCAGCGCGACGTGCCCTGCATGGACCGGATCGAAGCTTCCGCCCAGCAGCAGGACGCAACGCTCACTCACGCAGCCAGCCAGTCCCGATGCGGCAGGAAATCGGTGTAGAGCCTGCTTTCGGGACTGCCGGCCTCGGGCGTCCAGTCGTAGCGCCATTTGACGATCGGCGGCAGCGACATCAGGATCGATTCGGTGCGTCCGCCGGACTGCAGTCCGAACAGGGTGCCACGATCGAACACGAGATTGAACTCGACATAGCGGCCGCGCCGGTATGCCTGAAAGTCGCGTTCGCGCTCGCCATAGGCGGTGTCCTTGCGGCGCTGCAGGACCGGCAGATAGGCATTGATGAAGTTGTCGCCAACGCTCTTCGTCATCGCAAAGCTTTGCTCAAAGCCCGACGTATTGAAGTCATCGAAGAAGACGCCACCGATGCCGCGTGCTTCGTTGCGATGCTTCAGGAAAAAATAGTCGTCGCACCATTGTTTGAAGCGCGGATGCAGGTCGTCGCCAAACGGCGCAAGCGCATCGCGGCAAGTCTGGTGGAAATGCTTCGCATCTTCGTCGAAACCATAGTAGGGCGTCAGGTCCATGCCGCCGCCGAACCACCAGACCGGGTCCTTGCCTTCGCCGGTGGTGGTGAAGAAGCGCACATTCATGTGCACGGTTGGCGCAAACGGATTGCGCGGATGGAAGACCAGCGACACACCCATTGCTTCCCACGGCCGACCGGCCAGTTCGGGACGGTTCGCCATCGCCGACGGCGGCAGCTTGCTGCCCTTCACATGCGAGAAACCGACGCCGCCGCGCTCAAGCACATTGCCTTCCTCGATGAGTCGCGAAATGCCCCCGCCGCCTTCGGGCCGCTCCCAAGCGTCCCGAAGGAAGGGCTTGCCATCGACTTCCTCGACGGCGGACACGATGCGCTCTTGCAGGGACAGCAACCACGATTTGACTGCGCTGGTATTGATGCTTTGGCTCACGGGGTAAACGTAATTAAGTCGACTTGCGGATTGTACCGTACCGATGCCGAGCGACTGAGCGTTCATCAGACCCCCGAATGCCCGCCGTCGTCTGGGATTCAAGGGGTATCGCGTTTTCCCCCACACAGCGCAGAACCAATCGATCTTTGAGCGAACATTTCGTTGCAAATTTTTTACATATTTCCCGGGAATTTCAAAAACGACAACCCGTCTGACATCGCCTGCCTTAGAGTCACGCCGGATGCGCGACCTGCAAAAGTCTGATGGGCTACGACGCACCGAAAAACCAAGACAGGAAGAAGGAATGCAAGCCAGTCGGATTTTCATTCAGCCGCCCAGTTCAGTTGAACATGTCGGCGCAAATCAGCGCCGATCTGGCGAATATCTTGCACGGATTGAGTCGCTCTTGAATGAAGCGCCTGATCTGGCGGCACGCTTTCATGCACTGTCAGCGCAAGGGAAGCGCATCCGGAGTTCGGAGTATCACCTGACGAACGCTTGCAATATTCGTTGCGACGGATGCTGGTTCTTCGCGCATGGCCACGACAAGGAAACACGAGAGGAAACTGACCTTAATTCCCTGGCCAGATTTATCGATGGCGAGGCGCGCGATCGCGGCATCAATGCGGCGCTGGTGATCGGCGGCGAGCCCACACTTTTTCCTGACAGGCTCAGTGTCATTATCGATCGCATGGAGCATGTCACGATCTCGAGCAACGGGATGAAAAAATTACCCGTCAAGGGATTCGAGCGAGTGGCCATTGGCATCACGTTGTTTGGCGGCGGCGCACAGGATGATCAGTTGAGAGGCATACGCCCGGACGGACGGCGCATTTCCGGTCTGTTCGAGCAAGCGCTTGAGAATTACCACCAGGATCCTCGGGCCGGATTTGTGTATGCATTGACGCTTGACGGCATCGAACATATCGAAGAGACCGTAAAGCGCATTCAGCGGAACGGTAACCTGGTTACCTTCAACCATTATTACCGTTCAGGTGCCGACGTCACTGTGGATCCCGACGCCACACACGCACTGTTGGCTGAGGCGCTGCGAGTGAAGTCGCTGTATGCAGACACAGTGATCAGTCATCCCGAATTTATAACGACGATGTTGACGGGAAAATCACAGTGCGGCGAATTCGGTTACTGGAATTGCCCCAGTATCAGCGTCGACCATCCCGCACACAAGACCCGCCTGGGCAATGGAAATCCGGTACTGCCACGCTTTAATACCTGGTCCGCCGACTGCAAGACACTAAAGTTCTGCTGCACTTCCGGACACTGTGAAGGGTGTCGAGATTCCCAGGCAATTTACAGCTGGCTGCTGGTCAGTGGATCGCAATTCCTCGAAAGCCATGAATCGCTACTGACCTGGATTGAGGTCGCGGAAAGCTATTGGCGTCAATTCATTTGGTCGCCCTATCACCGATACAACCTGACGGAGAATGCGACATGTCGCTGAATACTGGTGCGGTAGCCACGCCGGCAGATTATTTCAAAATGCCGGCTGAATATCAGGAATTAGTCATGCACCAGCTGCGGCAGCATGTCGAAGGCGAGCTGATCGGCGCATCCGACTATCTTGAAATTTTTTATCCCCTGGCGCCCGACGTCTTTGAAAAGAAAGTCTGCTGCCAGCGAGCCCTGGAAGAAATCGATCATTTCATGCTGGGTGCCGCGGTGCTGGCAGACATCGGCTTCGATGCGACATATATGCTGGGCCAAACGATCTCCGATCGTAAATATTACAAGACTGAGGGCGTCACGGTCGTCGATACATGGCTGAAACGTGGCATGTTTTCCTTTATTGGAGAAGCCGTCGTCCTGTCGATTCTCGAGGAGATGGCGGCCAGCAGTTATGTACGCATTGCCGAGATGACGCGCCAGGTCATCATTGATGAACATGTTCATGTGGCGCATGGGCGCCGGATTGTTGAGTCATGTATTCGTGAGCATGGCGCGGTTGCCGTGCAGCCGGAATTCGAAATCGCGTGGGCGATGTCACTGGACCTGTTCGGAAAATCAGATTCCGTCCGCTCTGATAAATACGTCGAATGGGGGTTGCGAACATATACAAACAGCGACGCGCGAAGACGGTTCATTGAAAGGATGGCACCCCAACTTGAGGCCATGGGATTGCATATTCCGGAAGCCGGCAAGCTGAGGAAATTCCTGTGAAAAACTTCGAAGATACTCGCCAGAGCGACGCGACACAGACCGTGAAGAATGATGCTTCATTTGTTTCATTCGACGGTAGCTTTGATGACCGGCTCACCGGTGATTATTTTGCCTCAGCGGGAAGGAGCTTTACCGGAACGATTGCAGCGACGCATCGACATTTCTGGAATCCGGAGGACAGCCGCTATATCGACTTCTCTATTCCGTTCGACGTGGAGCGCTCGCCGATCATGCCGTTCAGTACGGTCCCAGAGCTATGTAGTGATTTACGAAACGAATTGTCGGAACGCCAGCAAGTGGCATTTGCGAATGACAGCCTGCACTGGTGGTTGTCGGGATTCCTTTTCGGGGAACAGGGCGCGCTGTGGTTGTCGCTATCGCTGGCCGATATGCTTGGTAATCCGGACGGAGTCGAATATGTGGTCAACCAGGCGCGAGAAGAAGCGCGCCATGTAGCTGCATTCACACGCTATATTGAGACGCGCTGGGGACCTCCGCTGCCAGTGGCCCCCGCATTCAGGCAGTTACTTGGCCGGATCGTGAATTCAGACACTATTCACAGGAAGTTGATCGGCATGCAGATCCTGGTTGAAGGTCTGGCGATGGGTTTCATGGCGTCCCTCTATAACAAGGCGGCGGATCCCGTGTTGGTGCGTCTCGCGCAGCTGGTGATGACGGACGAGACTTTTCATCACAAGGCCGGGCATTTATGGGCTGAAAATGATCTTCCCCGTCTGTCTGCGGCTGAGCGTGCGGATGCAGAAGACTGGGCGCTTGAATGCTTTCAGGCGCTGATGTTCAATGTTTTCAATCCGTCACAGAAAACGGCGCTTTACGAAAAATACGGCTGGGACACTGAGTATGTCAGGCAGAAGATTCGTGCCTATTACACGGAAGAAGTGCGGAAGCAGGAGCTTTCGGAGCAGGCTGGCGTTTTCAGGATCCTTGCACGCACCCTGATTCGCTCGGGCATCGTCACTGAGCGCACCCGTCCTGTGTATGCACAGTGGCTCGACCTCGATTCCCTTGCGGAAGATGACACGAATTCCGTCGAAGCGTCGATCGCCCGACAAGGATTGGAACTGATTGCCTCGATCAATTGCTGACCCGGAAAATTCGACTATGTTGGATGAAGCATCCTGTGCTCAGCCACCCGGTTGCGGGTTTGTCGAGTTCCCGTCCTTAAGTCCCTATGTCGCGCTGAACGGTCCGGTCTATGCGCGCGTCGGAGAGAACGACCAGCTTGAGCTGGGGTTTGTGGTCCAGCAAAAAAACACGAACTTGAATGGCTGCTGCCATGGCGCAGTGCTGTTCTCGCTGCTGGACTCTGTGATGGGGGCAAGTATCCTCTATCGGCTGGAGCCGGAATACAGTGTCGCGACGCTCAATTTGTCATCTAATTTCCTCGGGGTTGCCCGAGTAGGCGAGTGGCTTGTAGGCAGGGCGGCCATCGATGGCTGCAGCAAGTCTCATTTTTTCGCATCGGGATCCCTGTCGGGATCCGGCGGCATCGTGGCTACAGCCACGGGTACATTTTCCAAGATCCGCAGCAAGGCGCCTGTTGCCAATTTTCGGGAGCTGGTCAAAGGCCTTTTGCAATCTGCATGAAGTTGCGCACGATTTGGCTCGCATCGCAAAAATCCGCTGGGACATCGGCTATCAGCCGCCGGCCGTGTCCAGTAGCTGCTCATTTCCACCTGAACTAATCATGCCCACAGAACTTTCCCGACGAGCCCGGAAGCTGACCTCGTCCGTGATTCGCGAAATCCTCAAGGTGACCGCGTCTCCGGATGTGATTTCATTCGCCGGTGGTATTCCCGCGCCGGAAACTTTTCCGGTGGACTTGCTGCACACCGCATGCGAGCAGATTTTTGCTGAGGAAGCGCGCGAAGCGCTGCAGTATTCCCTCACGGAGGGTTTTCTGCCGTTACGGCAGTGGATAGCCAGCCGGCACTCGGCCGATGTCGATCAGGTGCTGATCACTACGGGTTCCCAGCAGGCGCTCGATTTGCTTGCCAAGGCGCTGCTCGATCCCGGGGTCACGGTGCTGGTCGAGTCGCCGACCTATCTTGGCGCGCTGCAGGCCTTTTCGCTGTTTGAGCCCAGCTTCAGGGAGTTGCCATGCGACGACGCCGGCATTTGCACCGCGGAGCTCACGCCTGCTGATGCAGCCGATGCGAGGCTGGCCTATCTAATGCCGAACTTCCAGAATCCGACAGGCCGACTGATGTCAGCTGAGCGGCGGCATGATGTCTGCCGGTTGATGGGCGACGCAGGTGTGCTGATTGTCGAGGATGATCCCTATGGTGAATTAGGCTTTAACGGACAGCGCTTGCAAAGCCTGCGTTCCATTCATCCCGAAGGTGTTGCTTACCTTGGCTCGTTTTCCAAGGTGCTTGCTCCCGGGTTGCGGGTCGGGTATGTGGTTGCTCCGGCCTGGCTGACCGCCAAGCTGACGCAATTGAAGCAGGCGGCTGACTTGCATAGTTCGACCTTCGATCAGCGGCTTGCATACCGGGTGCTGGCCAGCGGCGCGTTGCCGGCGCAGATCGACACCATTCGCAAGCTCTACGCGTCGCGATGCGACGCCATGCTGCAAGCACTGCAGGCCTCAATGGCTGCGGAGGTCCGATGGAATCGCCCTGAAGGCGGTATGTTCATTTGGCTGAACCTGCCACCTCAATGCGACAGTCATCTGCTGCTGCAGAAGTCGATTGCTGTCGCGCAGTCAACACGGGTAGCCTTCGTTCCCGGCGCACCTTTCCATGCAGTCGCACCACGTTCGGATTGTCTGAGGCTGTCGTTCGTGACGGTCGACGCCGAGCGCATTCGCATCGGCATTTGTCAGCTGGCGGAGAACATCCGAACCATGTGAACCGACCCTGGGAGATAGGCTGCTTCCCCGGGCCGGTCAGGCATAAAAATTATGCGATTTGTATCGGATCAGCGCTTCAGTGCGCGCCAGCCGATGTCACGGCGGAACTGCATGCCATCGAAGCGGATCTGGTCCAGGGCATCATAGGCGTTCTTCTGCGCGATGCGCACATTATCGCCGAGGCCGACCACGCACAGCACGCGGCCGCCCGAGGTTTTCAGCTCGCCATTTTCCAGCGTGGTACCGGCGTGGAAGGTGACGCTGTCGGCGGTCTCGGCCGGGATGCCGGTGATGGCGTCTCCTTTGGTCGGCGCATCAGGGTAGCCGCCGGCGGCCATCACCACACCCAGTGCAGTGCGGCGATCCCAGTCAAGTTCGATCTGGTCCAGCGTGCCGTTGACGGCATGCTCCATCACCGTTAGCAGGTCGGTCTTCAGGCGCGCCATGATCGGCTGCGTCTCCGGGTCACCCATGCGGCAGTTGAATTCCAGCGTCTTCGGGTTACCTTTTGCATCGATCATCAGGCCCGCATACAGGAAGCCGGTGTAAGGAATGCCGTCCCTGGCCATGCCCTGCACGGTCGGCTGGATGATCTCGCGCATCACGCGCGCATGCAGTTGCGGCGTGACGATGGGCGCAGGTGAGTACGCACCCATGCCGCCGGTATTCGGGCCTTCGTCGTGATCGAGCAGGCGCTTGTGGTCCTGGCTGGTGGCCAGCGGCAGGATATTTGTGCCGTCCACCATGACGATGAAGCTTGCTTCTTCGCCGTCCAGAAATTCCTCGACCACGACACGGGCACCTGCATCGCCGAAGCGATTGTCCGACAACATCATGTCGATGGCGCCATGCGCCTCGTCCAGCGACATCGCCACGACCACGCCCTTGCCGGCCGCCAGGCCATCGGCCTTGATGACGATCGGCGCGCCTTGCTCATCGATATAGCGGTGGGCGGCTGCGGCGTCGGAGAAGGTCTGGTACTTCGCGGTCGGAATGCCGTGGCGCTGCATGAACGCCTTGGCGAAATCCTTCGAGCTCTCGAGTTGCGCGGCCTTCTGCGTCGGGCCAAAGATCTTCAAGCCGCGCTGGCGAAAGATGTCGACGATGCCGGCGGCCAGCGGCGCCTCGGGCCCGACCACGGTCAGGCCAATGCCTTCGCTCTGTGCGAAATCAGCGAGCCTGGCTGGATCGCTGATGGGCAGGTTATCAATGTGCGGATCGAGTGCGGTGCCGCCATTGCCGGGCGCGGCGATCACACGCTGAATGCGATTGGACTGCGCGAGTTTCCATGCCAGCGCATGTTCACGGCCACCAGAGCCTACGACGAGAATCTTCATCTGGAAATTCGAAAAAAAGTTGGGTGCCCGTTGCAGGCAGCGGGCACTGAGCGTCAGTCGTTGACGACGGCGTTGGTATAGACCTCTTGCACATCGTCGAGGTTTTCCAGCGCATCGAGCAGTTTCTGCATCTTCAGCGCATCCTCGCCGGCAAATTCGGTCGCAGTGGACGGCTTCATCGTGACCTCGGCCACGTCCGGCTTGAAGCCCGCCTTCTCAAGCGTCTCGCGAATGCGCGACAGCTCATAGGGATCGGTCAGCACTTCGAAGCCGCCCTCGTCATCCGCGATCACGTCATCGGCGCCGGCCTCGAGCGCCGCTTCCATCAGCGCATCTTCATTGGCGCCGGGAGCGAACAGCATTTGTCCACAGTGCTTGAACAGGAAGGCGACCGAGCCCTCGGTGCCCATGTTGCCGCCGAACTTGCTGAATGCATGGCGGACTTCCGCCACGGTGCGCACGCGGTTGTCAGTCATGCAATCGACGATGATTGCGGCGCCGTTCAGGCCATAACCTTCGTAGCGGATTTCTTCATAGTTTGCGCCGTCGAGGCCGCCGGTGCCGCGCTGTATCGCACGGTTGACGTTGTCCTTCGGCATATTCGCATCGGCGGCTTTTTCGACTGCCAGACGCAGGCGGGGGTTGGCATTCAGGTCGCCGCCGCCGAGTCGCGCGGCGACCGTGATTTCCTTGATGAGGCGGGTCCAGATCTTGCCCCGCTTCGCGTCAGTGGCCGCCTTCTTGTGCTTGATGTTGGCCCATTTGCTGTGTCCTGCCATGTGTGTGGTTCTTTCCGGGTTGGTTTTGCCGGCCTCGTGCCGCGATTTTCGCCTGGAAGATCAGGCGGATGGAAGAGAAAGGCTGCGCGCCGCAGGCGCGAAAACAGGGGGCAGATTTTACCATACGGACCCCTGCACCCTTCCCGTGCCGGAGTCACAGCGAGAGGCCGGCGTGCCTTGCCGGGGCAGAGCTATTGCGGCGCAGCAGATATAATCGCGCCGGTCAATATTGCGGGCAGCGGCCGACAGGGGCACTCGCGGCGAGAGGAAATATTTTGAAAATTGCAATTGCGGGCTGCGGTTATGTCGGGCTGTCGCTGGCGGTGCTGTTAGCGCAGCGTAACGAGGTGGTGGCGCTGGATATCAGCGCCGAGAAGGTCGCGCAACTCAATCGCGGCATTGCGCCGATCGTCGACGCCGACATCGAGCGGCAACTGCAGGCAGGCCAGCTGAATTTTCGCGCGACGACCGACAAAGACGATGCGCTGAAAAATGCCAGCTTTGTGATTATTGCGACGCCAACCGATTACGACCCGCAGACCAATTATTTCAACACCACATCGGTCGATGCGGTGATCCGGGATGTCAAGGCGATCTGCCCGGATGCGCTGGCCGTGATCAAGTCGACCATACCGGTCGGTTTCACGCAGCGCGCGCGCCAGCAGCATGGGTTCGAGAATCTCATTTTTTCGCCGGAGTTCCTGCGCGAAGGCCGTGCACTGTATGACAACCTGTACCCATCGCGCATTGTGATCGGATCGGAGCAGCCGGAGGCCAGACGCTTCGCGCAATTGCTGATCGACGCTGCCCTGAAGCCGGATGTGCCGGTGTTGTACACCGGCTCCACTGAGGCTGAGGCAATCAAGCTGTTTGCCAATACCTTTCTGGCGATGCGGGTGGCCTTCTTCAATGAGCTCGACACCTATGCCGCCACGCACGGACTGGATACGCGTCCGATCGTCGAGGGCGTCAGCCTCGATCCGCGCATCGGCAATTACTACAACAACCCGTCGTTCGGCTATGGTGGCTATTGCCTGCCGAAGGACACCAAGCAACTGCTGGCCAATTACAAGGATGTACCGCAGAACCTGATTCATGCCATCGTTGAATCCAACAGTACCCGCAAGGACTACATTGCATCGAGTATTCTGCAGCACAGTCCGAAGGTGGTCGGCATGTATCGGCTGACGATGAAGGCCGGCTCCGACAATTTCCGTTCGTCCAGCGCGCAGGGCGTGATGAAGCGCATCAAGGCCAAAGGTGTGGAAGTGATCGTCTATGAACCGACCCTGCACGATGCCGAATTCTTCCGTTCGCGGGTCGTCAACGACCTGGCCGCTTTCAAGCGCGAGGCCGACGTGATCGTTGCCAATCGCGTCACCGAAGAACTCGGGGATGTGCGCGCCAAGGTATTTAGCCGCGACCTGTTCGGCAACGACTGAGGCGTCGCCGGATTGGCGTTATCATTCGCTCCTTTTACAGAACAACAAAGCGGGGGGTCAGGATGACAAAAGCAATTCGCTGCTTCAAGAACGGCGGTCCGGAGGTCATGGAATATGTAGATGTCGAAGTCGGCGAGCCGGGTGCAGGCGAGGCGCGCGTACGCCACCATGCGATCGGCCTGAACTACATCGATGTCTATTTCCGCACCGGCCTGTATCCGCAGCCGCTGCCTGCCGGCATCGGCATGGAAGGCGCCGGCGTGGTCGAGGCCATCGGTCCGGGCGTGACGGAAGTCAAAGTCGGCGACCGTGTTGCCTATGCCTGTCGTCCGCCGGGCGCGTATGCCGAAGTGCGTGTGATGCCGGCCGCCAGCCTGGTGACGCTGCCCGACGCGATTGATTTCGAGACCGCTGCGGCGATGATGCTGCAGGGGATGACGGTGCAGTACCTGTTTCGTCGCACCTACCGCTTGCAGGGCGGTGAAACCATCTTGTTCCATGCAGCCGCCGGTGGCGTGGGCCTGATCGCCTGCCAATGGGCCAAGGCGCTCGGCGTGACCATGATCGGCACGGTCGGCTCCGACGAGAAGGCGGCGATCGCCAAGGCGCATGGCTGCACGCACACAATCAACTACGCTACGGAAGATGTGGTCGCCCGCGTGAAGGAAATCACCGGCGGCAAGGGCGTGCCGGTGGTGTATGACTCGATCGGCGCAGATACCTTCATCAAGTCGCTCGACTGCCTGTCACCGCTGGGCATGATGGTCAGCTTCGGTTCCGCATCGGGGCCGGTGCCGCCGTTCTCGCTGCAGGAACTGGCCGCGCGCGGCTCGTTGTTCATCACCCGTCCGACGCTGTTCGCGTACACCGCGACCCGCGCTGACCTCGAGGCGACGGCCAACGAGTTGTTCGACCTGGTCGCCAGCGGCAAGATCAAGATCGATATCAACCAGCGTTATGCGCTGAAGGATGTGCAGCAAGCCCACATCGATCTCGAGTCGCGCAAGACCACCGGTTCGACTATCCTGCTGCCATAACCGGATATCCGGAGCTACTGATGACCAGCCCGCACGATGACAATCCCATGCAGCACCCGGACGAACAGCCGGTCGGCTCGGACAAGGGCCCGCAATTCGGCAAGTTGCTTGTCGTACTGGCGCTCGCCGTGATGCTGATGGGTGTCATCGTCTGGGTATCGGTCGAGGTGGTTACCTGATGCCAGCGGCGCAGGCTAATTCGCTCCGTTCCCTGTCCTGGCTCAGGCATTGCAGCGCTGTTCAGCGCTTCATTTTCATCTCGATCACGCGCGGCGTGCCATTCGGTCCGGGAAAATCACGGAACGCGGCCTCGGTCAGATAGGGCATCACCTCCACCAGACTGCCCGTTTCGCCGGAACTGCGCACGCTCACGTCATACCAGGCCTGCTGGCTGGCGGCATCGATGATTTTCACTTTCAGCTCACGGTCGAACGCCGTGAAGCGCCGTTCCTGCTGCTGTGCGACCGGTAGCGCGGGCCACATCGGACCGTAGGACGGATAGCCATAACCCGGCCATCCCCAATACGGCCGGTAAAAGCCGGAGCCATGCCAGGGTGTACCTAACCAGGGATCAATCAGCACCGTCTCGATCACGCGTACGTCGCGCGCCTTGATACTGTAGTCGACACGTACCGCGAGCTGCGCCGGCTGGCCTGCTGCAGGGTCGCGCAGACCCAGCCGCAACAGCTGCAGCCGGACCAGATTTTCATGGTGCTGCCGCTCGAGGTCCTGCGCTTCGCCCGACCGGTGCGTAAACGCGAAGCTGCGCCCGCCGGCGTCGGCCGGCCACTGTTGGAATGAGGTGACTTCCGAACGTATCGTCGACGCGCAGCCGGACACTAGCAGCGGCAGTGCAGCTAGGCAGAGCAGCAGGAAATTTTTGCAGGTTCGCATACGCATTCCAAGCCCGAAACAGAACATGCAGTGATCTTACCGCGATGTCGCAGCTTGATAGAATGCCGGCTTCACGCACTCACACTTTGTCACAAGTCCCTATGCGTACAACCTCCGCTCCCTCCATACATCGGCTCGACTACGCGCCGCCCGCCTATCTGGTCGACACCATTGATCTCGGTTTTGACCTCGACCCCGCCGCCACACGGATTGCGGCACGCAGCACGCTGCGTCGCAATCCGGACAGCACGCAGCGTGAGCTGGTGCTGCATGGCGAGGAACTGGAACTGGCAGCCATCCGCATCAACGGCAAGGCGCTGTCGAAACGACAGTACCTGCTGCAGCCGGGCCGGCTGGTGGTGCCGCATGCGCCGGACGAGTTGACGCTGGAGATCGAGACGGTCATCCGCCCGGACCGGAATAGCTCGCTGATGGGGCTCTACGTGTCGAACGGGAATTTCTTCACGCAGTGTGAAGCCGAGGGTTTCCGCAAGATCACGTTCTTCCCCGACCGTCCGGACGTGATGGCGAAGTACCGAGTGATGCTGCGCGCGGACAAGGCGCAGTATCCGGTGCTGCTGTCCAACGGCAATCTGGTCGAGCAGGGCGACCTCGGCGACGGCCGTCACTATGCGTTGTGGGAAGACCCGTTCAGGAAGCCGTCGTATCTGTTCGCGCTGGTGGCTGGCCGACTGGTCTGCGAGGAGCAGACGATCACGCGCAAATCCGGCCGCGACGCGCTACTGCAGGTCTGGGTGGAGGACGGCAATCTGGACAAGACCGCGCATGCGATGGAATCACTGGTCCGCAGTATCCGTTGGGACGAACAGCGCTTCGGGCTGGAGCTTGACCTCGACCGCTTCATGATCGTTGCCGTTGGCGACTTCAACATGGGCGCGATGGAGAACAAGGGCCTGAACATCTTCAACACCAAGTACGTGCTGGCGAATCCGCGCATTGCGACCGATGCGGACTACGCCGGCATCGAGTCGGTGGTCGCGCATGAATACTTCCATAACTGGACCGGCAACCGCGTCACCTGCCGCGACTGGTTCCAGCTGTCGCTGAAGGAAGGCCTGACGGTATTCCGCGACCAGGAATTCTCGGCTGACATGATGGGCAGCGACAGCGGCCGCGCGGTCAGGCGCATCGAGGACGTGCGTGTGCTGCGCGCCGCGCAATTCCCGGAGGACGGCGGCCCGATGTCGCATCCGGTGCGGCCCGATGCCTATGTCGAGATCAACAATTTCTATACGTTGACCATCTACGAGAAGGGCGCCGAGGTGGTGCGGATGTATCAGACCTTGCTCGGCCGCGAGGGCTTTCGGCAGGGCATGGATCTGTACTTCGCCCGGCATGACGGGCAGGCCGTTACCTGCGACGACTTCCGTGCGGCGATGGCCGATGCGAATGGCCGCGACCTGTCGCAGTTCGAGCGCTGGTACAGCCAGGCCGGTACACCGCGTGTGACGGTACGCTCGGATTTTGACCAGGTTGCCGGCACCTATACGCTCGAGATGACACAGTCCTGCCCGGCCACGCCGGGGCAGGCCGACAAGCTGCCGACGCATATCCCGGTGGCCGTCGGCTTGCTCGACGCGTACGGCGCCGACCTGCCGCTACAGCTGGCCAGCGCCGGTGCGCCGGATGAGGTCGAGGTGCATACGGTGCCGACAACGCGGGTGCTCGAACTGACCGAGCCGACGCAGCGCTTTACCTTCGTCGGGCTGGAGCACCGACCGGTGCCTTCGCTGCTGCGCAATTTCTCAGCGCCGGTGATTCTCGACTATGACTACACGGATGGCGAGCTGGCGTTCCTGCTGGCGCATGACAGCGATCCGTTCAATCGCTGGGAGGCTGGGCAGCGGCTGGCGACGCGCCGGCTGCTGGCGCTGGCCGCCGCCGGCGTCGCGGCAGACCGCGTGTATGCGACGACCGAAGAGGACACACTGATCGCCGAGGCGTTGAGGACGCTGCTGCGCGACGCCACGCTGGACCCGGCGTTCCGCGATCTCGCGCTGACGCTGCCATCCGAAGGCACGCTGGCCGAACAGGCCGCGGCGATCGATCCCCAGGCAATCCACCGGGCGCGCCGCGCGCTACGGCGCTATCTGGCGCATGCGCTGCGCAGCGACCTGCTCGATGCTTATCATGCGAACCACGTCGCCGGTGCCTACCGCGCAGATCCCGAGCATGCGGGCCGGCGCGCGCTACGCAACACCGCACTCGGCTATCTGGCCGCACTGGGCGACGACACCGTCCAGACCTTGATGCGCGCACAGCTTGGAAGCGCCGCCAACATGACCGATCGCATCGCTGCGTTGTCGGCGATGGTTCACCATGGCGCCGCCGGCATTGCCGACGCGCTGCAGCAGTTCTACGCCGACTTTGTCGACGAGGCGCTGGTGATCGACAAGTGGTTCACGCTGCAGGCGACTGCGCCTGACACCACCGTCGCACGAGTGCGCGAGTTGATGACGCATCCGGCCTTCACGCTGAAGAATCCGAACCGCGCGCGCAGTCTGCTGTTCGCGTTCTGCAACAGCAATCCGGCGCAGTTTCACGCGCCCGACGGCAGTGGCCATGCGTTCTGGGCTGAGCAGGTGATCGCGCTCGATGCGATCAACCCGCAGGTGGCCGCACGACTGGCGCGTGCGCTTGATCGCTGGCGCAAATACGTGCCGGCGCTGCAGCCCGGCATGAAGGCGGCACTCGAGCGGGTTGCCGGCACGAAGACACTGTCGAATGATGTCGCCGAGGTGATCGGCAAGGCGCTGGCGGACTGACTGGTCGGCTGCGCCGAACGCAATTTCACAGAATTTATATCACCACAGGGAAATCTATGAAACGCATCAGCCTGACGCAGCACCTGATCGAGGAGCAGCGGCTGAATAGCACCATCCCGGCCGAACTTCGTTTGTTGATCGAAGTGGTCGCACGTGCCTGCAAGACCATCAGCCATGCAGTCGGCAAGGGCGCGCTCGGCGATGTGCTCGGCGCGGCCGGCAGCGAGAATGTGCAGGGCGAGATCCAGAAGAAGCTCGACATCATCTCCAACGAGATCCTGCTGCAGGCAAATGAATGGGGCGGCCACCTGGCGGCGATGGCATCGGAAGAAATGGAGACTATCCATCCGATCCCGAACCGCTACCCGAAGGGCGAGTACATGCTGTTGTTCGATCCGCTCGACGGTTCGTCCAACATCGACGTCAATGTCACGATCGGTACTATCTTCTCGGTGCTGAAGGCACCTGAGGGCATGACCGAGCCGACCGAGCAGGACTTCCTGCAGCCGGGCACGAAGCAGGTCGCGGCAGGCTATGCGGTATACGGCCCGCAGACGGTACTGGTGCTCACCACCGGCAATGGCGTGAACTGCTTTACGCTGGATCGCGAGATGGGTTCGTGGGTGATGACCCAGCGTGGCATCCGCATTCCCGAAGACACAGCCGAATACGCAATCAACGCATCGAACTCGCGCCACTGGTTCCCGCCGGTCAAGCGCTATGTCAATGAACTGGAGGCCGGCAAGGCCGGAGCGCGCGGCAAGAATTTCAACATGCGCTGGATCGCATCAATGGTGGCCGACGTGCACCGTATCCTGACGCGTGGCGGCATCTTCATGTATCCCGCCGACGCGCGCGATCCCGACAAACCGGGCAAGCTGCGCCTGATGTACGAGGCCAATCCGATGTCCCTGCTCGTCGAGCAGGCGGGCGGTGCGGCCACCAATGGAACGACCCGTATCCTTGACATCCAGCCGCACACCTTGCACCAGCGTGTTGCGGTGTTTCTCGGCTCGAAGAACGAGGTCGAGCGCGTTACCGGCTACCATCGCGAGCAGTAATCCGGGGCGCAAGGAAATTTGCTGTTCGGGTATGATTTTTTGCTATAATCTCGCGCTTCGCCGGTGACACTAGCTTATCGGCACGTGCCGGCATAGCTCAGTTGGTAGAGCAGCGCATTCGTAATGCGAAGGTCGGGGGTTCGACTCCTCTTGCCGGCACCAAGCTTCAATGGCCTGAACTCTCAGGCCATTTTCTTTTGTGGATCGATGGGCGCCGGTTGCCCTTGCGGACGCGTTTTCATTGTCAAGAGGAGTACTCATCATGGCATTCACTACTGAATCCTATCCTGGTGTCGCCGCTGAACTGCCGCAAGCCGCGCAAGGTTTCGTGCTCAATCATTCGATGCTGCGCGTGAAGAATCCGGCCGTGTCGCTCGACTTCTATTCGCGCATCATGGGTATGCGTGTTCTGCGCAAGCTCGATTTCCCGGAAATGAAATTTTCGCTGTATTTTCTGGCGAAGGTCGAAGATCCGTCGCAGGTCCCCGAAGAGGTGGGCGAGCGCACCGCATGGACATTCAGCCAGCACGGCATTCTCGAGCTGACCCATAACTGGGGTACCGAGAACGATCCTGAATTCAAATACCATGACGGCAACGCGCAGCCGCAAGGCTTCGGCCACCTCTGCTTCTCGGTGCCTGACCTGGCGGCAGCGGTCAAATGGTTTGATGAGAACAACGTGACGTACGTGAAGCGTCCGGATCAGGGCAAGATGCGCGATGTCGCGTTCATCAAGGACCCGGACGGCTACTGGATTGAGATCGTCCAGCCCAGCCTGCTGACGCAACTGGGTCGCTGACGCAACGCTACGCCAGCCAGTGGCGGTGGCGGTCGTGCGCTGCCGTTCAGTTCGCTGACACGGCCGTCGTTGGCGTCAGCCCGCGGCTGGAGAGCAGTGCAAGAATGCTGTCGGCGCACGCATCAACCGACAGCGCGGTGGTGTTGACATGCAGATCCGGCTGCGCCGGTGGTTCATAGCGCGAGTCAATGCCGGTGAAATTCTGCACCAGTCCCTGGCGGGCATTCTTGTACAGCTGTTTCGGGTCGCGCTCTTCGCACACCTGTTTCGGCGTGTCGATATAGACCTCGATGAAACGCCCGGCGCCGATCGTCTGACGCGCTTTTTCCCGCATGCCCTGCAGCGGCGAGATCGTCGCAACAATCGCAACCAGGCCGGCGTCAACGAAAAGCCTTGCCACTTCCGCTACACGGCGCTGATTTTCAGCGCGATCGTCTTCCGAGAATCCCAGGTCACTGTTCAGGCCGGCACGCAGGTTGTCGCCGTCGAGGATATAACCCTGCCGGCCGATTGCGCGCAGCTTGCGCAGCACGGCCTGAGCGATCGTCGATTTCCCCGCGCCGGAAAGGCCGGTGAACCATAGCGCACAGGCCGTGTCGCCACCGTGTGCAGGTTCGTGGGCGGTCGGGAAAATGTTTTTTGGGATCTTGGCGGTGGTCATGAGGGCAAGGCGCCGACTTGCAAAGCCGGCATGCAAATAACTGGAGAATGGAAAAAATCACGGGCCATGCCGCAAAACGCCCGTCAATAGTCTGCCGAAAAAGCCGATATACGTTCTGTGATCAGCGTCATGTTTCGGTTGGTGGCTATGGAGCGCGAATTATATAATGCAATGCAAGTAGCACATAAATCTCGCCAACCATGCTCCGCACCCTCTTCCAAAAGAATTCTCCCCGAGTGGCAGTGATGGGTGCTTTTCGTACCGGAACGAATTACGTTCGCTTTCTGCTCGAAAAAAACTTTGCATGCCGGATCGTGTACGACGCTTACGGCTGGAAGCATGGCGGCGTACCGGTGCTGACGCGCTATTCCGGCCTGACGTATCCGCCGGTGCCGGTGGTTTACGTGGTCAAGCATCCGGCGTCCTTCATCACCTCGCTATACGACTATTTCAGGGACGTGAACCGGAACATCCTCGCGCCGACCGAATGGGAAGCCTTCCTGCGCTCGCCGCTGGTGATCTTCGATTCGAAGGCGGAGAACTCAAGTCAGATGCGTTTCTCCAACCCGGTGCAGTACTGGAATTTCATTTACTGGAACCTGTCGACCTTGCCCGCGGATCGCTTTCGCTCGGCCGGATTGCGTTATGAGAGCGTGCTCGAGAATCCGAAGGAGGAGATCGACCGGGTAGCAGAGACGCTGGGGCTGAAGCCGAACTTGGCGCCGTTCTCTATCCCGGAAGGCAAGCTGGCGCGACTGAATGACCGGCAGCGTTTCGAGCCGCAAAAGGCCGTGACTGATGAAACCTTCAATTCGGTTTTGTATCGCGACAATAGTTACCTGCGCCGCTACTCTGCATCCGATCTGGATTTTCTGCGTGCTGAATTGGACCCGCAGCTGATGGCGCGCTTCAATTACGAGATCAGCGACGCCAGCTGACCGCTGCCGATAATTCGTCCAGTGACAGTTTCGGCGCCAGCTGCCGAATGAAGTCGATCGCATACTCGCGCAGGAAAGCGCCGCGCCGCACCGCAACGCGCGTGACGTTCGAGGCGAACAGATGATTCGCGCGAATAGTCTGCAGGCCGGGCGACAGTTGCTCGACGGCCATCGAGGCGACGATGCCCACGCCCAGTCCCATCGTCACGTATTGCTGGATGACGTCGGAGTCCATTGCCGTCAGCACGACATCGGGCGTCAGCTGACGTAAGTCAAACGCCTCATCGATATGGCTGCGGCCGGTGAAGCCCTGGTCATAGGTGATCAGCGGATGATCGGCCAGGTGTTCCAGGGTCACTTCCTTCAGCGCCAGCAGCGGATGCCTGTCCGGCACCACGATCGCGTGATGCCATTCATAGCAGGGAAAAGACACCAGTCCGTCGAAGCGCGACAGGCCTTCGGTTGCGATGCCGATGTCGGCCTTGCCCGACAACACCCATTCGGCGATGTGTTCAGGAGCGCTCTGCTGCAGTGCGATCCGCACGTCCGGAAACGCGGAACGGAATTGCTGTACTGCCTTCGGCAGGACATAACGCGTTTGCGTGTGCGTGGCCGCGATCGACAGCGTGCCGGTGGTTTTGCCCGAATACGTCTCGCCGGCGCGCTGCAGGTTTTCTGCTTCAAGCAGCAAGCGCTCGACGATATGCAGCACTTCCTTGCCGGGCTCGGTCAGTCCGGTCAGCCGTTTGCCGTTGCGCTCGAAGATATCAATGCCCAGCTCGTCCTCAAGCTCGCGGATCTGCCGGCTCACGCCCGGCTGCGAGGTGAACAGTGCATGGGCGACTTCGGTCAGGTTGTAGCCGCGTCGCGCTGCCTCGCGCACGGATTTCAATTGCTGGAAATTCATCGTGTTCTTTCGCTCAGACGGCGTCGTCGAGGAATACGCGCACGCGCTTCGGCCGGACGCGCACGGTGGCGCCCGCCTGCAGTTGCAATTGCGCATAGTGCTCGGCCGGCAGGACCGCTTCGATCAGGCTGCCGTCGTCGAGGCGCTCAAGTTCCAGTTGTGCGAGCGGGCCGATCGCATGCGCGCGCCGTAGTTGCGCGACGATGCCGTCACCGTCCTGCGTGAACGGAACGACATCCAGCTCATGCGGACGCACATAGCCGACGCCGGTGGCGTCACGCGCATGGCTGTGGTCGGGCGCGGCCAGTGTCGTGCCGCCGGCGGCCAGCACACCTTCATGCACGCGGCCGTGGAACAGGTTGACGTTACCGAGGAAACCATAGACGAACGGCGTGGCAGGATGGTTGTACACATCGTCGGGCGCACCAGTCTGCTCGACCTTGCCGCGGTTCATCAGCACCACGCGGTCCGCGACCTCGAGCGCTTCTTCCTGGTCATGCGTGACGAAGATGCTGGTCACGTGCAGCTCGTCATGCAGCCGGCGCAGCCAGCGCCGCAGTTCCTTGCGCACTTTTGCATCGAGTGCGCCGAAAGGCTCGTCGAGCAGCAGTACGCGCGGCTCCACTGCCAGTGCGCGCGCCAGTGCGATCCGCTGTCGCTGTCCGCCAGACAGCTGCGAAGGATAGCGGTCGGCCAGCCAGTCGAGCTGAACCAGCGACAGTAATTGCATCACTTTCTCGTGAATCTGCTTTTCGCTCGGGCGCTGCTGGCGCGGCTTTACGCGCAGGCCGAACGCAATGTTGTCGAAGACGCTCATGTGCCGGAACAGCGCATAGTGCTGGAACACGAAGCCGACCTGGCGCTCGCGCACATGGCGCTGCGACGCATCTTCGCCGTCGAGGATCACCTGGCCCTGGTCGGGTTGCTCGAGACCTGCGATCACGCGCAGCAGGGTGGTCTTGCCGCAGCCGGACGGTCCCAGCAGCGCGGTCAGCTCGCCGGTCGGGAAATCCAGCGACACATTGTCCAGCGCGACGAAGTCGCCGAAACGTTTACCGATGTTCCGTACTTCGATACTCATGATTCTTCTCCGATAGCGTGGGCGGTCTGACGATGGACGCGCCATTCAATAAAGGACTTCAGTGCCAGCGTCACCAGCGCGAGCAGCGCCAGCAGCGAGGCCACTGCGAATGCGGCCGCGAAGTTGTATTCGTTGTAAAGAATCTCGACTTGCAGCGGCATCGTGTTGGTCTCGCCGCGGATATGGCCGGACACAACCGACACAGCGCCGAACTCGCCCATGGCGCGCGCGTTGCACAGGATCACGCCGTACAGTAGGCCCCAGCGGATATTCGGCAGCGTCACATGCCAGAAGATGCGCCAGCCGGACGCGCCCAGCACCATGGCCGCTTCTTCTTCGTCATTGCCCTGTGACTGCATCAGCGGTATCAGCTCGCGCGCGACGAAGGGGAAAGTCACGAAGACAGTCGCCAGCACGATGCCGGGCACGGCGAACAGGATCTGTATGTCATGTTCCATCAGCCATGCGCCGAACCAGCCGTGCGCGCCGAACAGCAGCACATAGATCAGGCCCGAAATCACCGGCGACACCGAGAACGGCAAGTCGATCAGCGTCAGCAGCAGGCTCTTGCCACGGAACTCGAATTTCGCGATGGCCCACGAGGCGGCGACACCGAACACCAGATTGGCCGGCACGGCAATCACGGCCACGGTCAGCGTCAGTTTGATGGCCTGCCATGCATCGTCTTCGGTGATGGCAATCAGATAGGCATCCCAGCCCTTTTTCAGTGCCTCGGTAAAGACTACTGCCAGCGGCACCAGCAGGAACAGGAAGGCAAAGCCCAGGGCCGCGGCGATCAGCAGCGCGCGCACCCATGCCGGTTCGGAGGTCGCGGCAGGCACATACGGAGGCTCGATGCGCGACTCAGTGCGCGAATCAGCGTGTGTTGCCGGCGCTTGAGCGAGGGTTGATCCGGTGACGCTCATTTCGCCTCCTTGCTGCCGCGCTTGCGCATCCACGCCTGCAGCAGGTTGATTGCGAACAGCATCATAAAGGATGCCGACAGCATCACGACAGCGATGGCAGTAGCGCCGGCATAGTCGTATTGCTCCAGCTTGGTGATGATCAGCAACGGCGTGATCTCCGACACCATTGGCATATTGCCGGCGATGAAAATCACCGAACCGTATTCACCGAGCGCGCGGGCAAAGGCAAGCGCGAAGCCGGTCAGCACGGCCGGCAGGATGGTCGGCAGGATCACATAGCCTATCGTCTGCAAGCGGCTGGCCCCGAGGCTGGCGGCGGCTTCCTCCAGTTCACGTTCGGCTTCTTCCAGCACCGGCTGCACGGTGCGCACCACGAAGGGCAGGCCGATGAACACCAGCGCGATCGTCACGCCGACGGGCGTGAACGCGATCTTCATTCCATAGGGCTCCAGGAACTGGCCGATCCATCCCTTGCCGGAGTACAGCGCAGTCAGCGCGATGCCGGCCACGGCAGTCGGCAATGCGAACGGCAGGTCGATGAAGGCATCCAGCAAGCGCCTGAACGGGAAGTCGTAGCGCACCAGCACCCACGCGAGCAGCGTGCCGAATACCGCATTGACGGCGGCGGCGACCAGCGCCGCGCCGAAACTCAGCCGATATGACGCGACTACGCGGGGCGAACTGACGGTGGACCAGAACGCGTCCCAGCTCATTGCCAGTGTGTTGATGATCAGCGCAGACAGCGGAATCAGCACGACCAGCGACAGGTAGAACAGCGTGAAACCCAGCGACAGTTTAAATCCAGGCAAGACGCGCCCGCTGCGGCGCGCTGCTGGAAGGATAAAGGTGGCGGCACTCATGGAAGGTTTATTACTTTTTCAGCTAAAGATGCCTGATTATTGTTGGATGGCGTTATTAAGAGAACGAATTTTTCGGCATTTCCATAGACGGATTCCAAATAAGGCGACGGCTGCCGGCATCAGCGGGCAGCCGTGTTTTCAGGGAAATGCTTGTCAGAATGCCAGCTGATAGCGTGCGACCAGAAAGTCCTCGGTCTTTCCATTCAGCGTGCCACCATCAAGCTTGGTGCGCTCGTAATTCACCGCAAATCTCGCGCTTTCATTCAGATACCAGTTGACGCCGACTGCGGCGGATTTCGCCCGCAGCGCATAGTTCGCTCCGCGGAAGCTGGCCGGCAGAGCCTCATCGATACGGTTTTCCTGGTAACGCGCGACGAGCTCAAATGCGCCCCAGCCGCCTTCTTCACCCTGCCGGAACGGGCTGTACGGCTTGATGCCCTTGAAGGATGCGTCCTCACCGGTCAACAGCCATGACGCGGCCAGCTGCCAGGCGCTGTTCTTCGCGGTGATCCGTGCCGACGCCGAGTTGATCAGGTCTTGGGATACCTCCGCATATTCGGCGATCAGGCCGAGCGGGCCGCGATAGAAATGGGCCTGCGGCGACCAGCGCTCACGCTTGCCGTTCGATGCGACGCGGTTGGCATAGGTGAAGAAATTGTTCGCCTGTCCCGGCGACTTGTAGCCGGGCACACCGACGGCTGCGCCGCTGGCCGGGGAAGAAAGATGAGAGTCGCCCGTCGTGGCGGCGATACCGAAGCCCAGTCCCTGCAGTACGCTGTCGGTGCCGACGAACGGTGTGGCAAACAGGCGGGCCGTGAATTCCTTCTGCGAATTCGTGTCCTGCGCCGTGGTGTTCTCGCCGCCATCGGTGACGCCGTTGAACGCGCCGACCGCGTAACTGAGCTTCTTGTCGAACAGGTCGCCAAAGACCGACACGCCAAGGTCACGGTTCGGCAGCAGGTTGTTGCTGACATAGCTGCGCTCGATGAACTTGAGGTCGGCGCCGCTCTGCAGGCGTTCGAGACCGACGAAGGGCTTGAACTTGCCTAGCCGGACCTGGAAGCGCGGATCCAGCTTCACGTCGAGATAGGCGTCGACGATGCTCGATTTGTTTTCGCCAAATTCCGGCGTGAAGCGAAAGCCGTATTTTCCGAACAGCGTGCCTTCAAAGGTCGGCCGGATGCGGCGCGCCGTGAAGCCGTCGACTGCATTCGGGAACGCGTCGCCACCGAAGTCGCGGTAGTCCAGTTGCACCAGGCCGCGCAGCTTGTATTCGAACTGTCCGTCCGCCGACTTCAGGCCGAAGCCTTTGTCACTGGCAGTCAGCAGCGGCGTGGATTTTTGCTTCGCTGCGGCGTCCTCGGTCGTGATTTCCTGCTTGCGGCTAAGTACGCGCAGTTGCTGGTCGAGTTCATCGATCCTGGTCTTCAGCCGGTCGATCTCGGTGGTCGTGTCGGCGTGTGCCGGGAAGGTTGCAGCGACGGTGATGGCAATGAGCAGGCGTGAGAAGGGCCTGCCCAGAGCTTTCGGCTCCGGGTTCATGTGATTTCCTTTTGTTTTGGGTGGTTTTTACACACGCCGGCTCTGGACCGGCGTGCGAGGAGGGAGATTTATTTGACTTGATAGATCTGGTCGAAGATGCCGCCGTCGGCGAAGTGCGCTTTCTGTGCTTTCGTCCACCCGCCGGCTACTTCGTCAATGCTCAGCAGTTTCAGTTTCGGGAACTGTGCATCGTATTTTTTCGCGACCTTTTCATTGGTCGGACGGTAGTAGTTCTGCGCCGCGATTTCCTGTCCCGGTTCCGAGTACAGGAAGGTCAGATAGGCTTCGGCCACCTTGCGTGTGCCGCGACGGTCGACGACTTTGTCGACCACGGCGACGGGCGGTTCAGCCAGCACACTGAGCGACGGCGTGACGATCTCGACCTTGCCGGGGCCGAGTTCCTTGATAGCCAGCAGTGCCTCGTTCTCCCAGGTGATCAGCACGTCGCCGATGCCGCGTTCGACGAACGTGGTGGTGGCGCCGCGCGCGCCGGAATCCAGCACGGGCACGTTCTTGTAGATCTTGCCGAGAAATTCCTGCGCGCTCTTGTCGTTGCCGCCCGGCTGGCGCAGTGCATAGCCCCAGGCGGCCAGATGATTCCAGCGCGCGCCACCGGAGGTCTTCGGATTGGGCGTGATCACCGATACGCCGGCTTTGGTGAGATCGTTCCAGTCTTTGATACCTTTCGGATTCCCTTTGCGGACCAGGAAGACGATGGTCGACGTGTAAGGCGCGCTATTGTTCGGCAGGCGCTTTTGCCAGTCCTTCGCGATCTGGCCGCGCTGCGCGATCTCGTCAATGTCGTAGGCCAGCGCCAGCGTGACAACATCGGCCGCCAGTCCGTCGATCACGGCGCGCGCCTGCTTGCCCGAGCCGCCATGCGATTGCCTGACCTTCAGGCTGTCGCCCGATTTGGCCTTCCAGTGGTCGGCGAATGCCTTGTTGAAGTCCTGGTACAGCTCGCGGGTCGGATCGTAGGATACGTTCAGCAGCGATAAGTCGGCGGCACGGGCCGGCTGCAGCGCAGCGGCAAGCAGCAGCAGGGCGGTGGCAAGTTTTTTCGAAAGCATGGATACACTCCGGTGAGGTCAATGAAAGTGAGCAGAGCTTAGGGGCGGCCTCATTGAAGTGGAACGAATATGTTCGTAGTTCTAAATACGAATTCCGGATAAGGCTTGCGTAGCGAGCCTGGCCAGCAGCGTTTTGTCAGAGGCACTTCGCGATGTACCGCGATTGAAGAAAGCTCAGGGCGAGGAGATAAAATCAAAACTTTTGGCTTGCAATACCGACTTCCCGCCGGATTTTCGCCAGGCTCGGGGAGCGGGCAACGGAGAAATTCATGACTGATTTCAGTACGGGCCTTGAGCGCCGTGAAGTGAACTACGTGCCGCTGACGCCTATCGATTTCATCGCGCGTGCGTCGGATGTGTATGGCGACCGGCTCGCGATTATCCATGGCGCGCTGCGTCGCAACTGGCGCGACACATATGCGCGTACGCGCCGGCTTGGCAGCGCACTGGCGAAGCTCGGCATCGGCAAGAACGATACTGTCGCCGTGCTGCTGCCGAATACCCCGGAAATGGTCGAGTGCCACTTCGGCGTGCCGATGGCCGGCGCCGTGCTGAACACGATGAATACGCGGCTGGACCAGGCAACGCTGTTGTACATGCTGCGCCATGGCGAAGCCAGGGTACTGATCGCTGATACCGAATATCTGCAATTGGTCGAAGGTCTGCGGCATGTGTTGCCCGACCTGATCCTGATCGGCGTACAGGACAAGCAAGCCGGTATGCCGGACGTGCCGGCAGGCTGGGCCGACTATGAAGCGTTGCTCGCTGACGGCGATCCTGAATTCGCCTGGCAGCCACCGGCTGACGAATGGGATGCGATCGCGCTGAACTACACGTCCGGCACCACCGGCGATCCGAAGGGGGTCGTATATCACCATCGCGGCGCGGCCCTCAATGCGATTTCCAACATCCTCGAATGGGACATGCCGAAGCACGCGGTCTACCTGTGGACCTTGCCCATGTTTCATTGCAATGGCTGGTGCTTCCCCTGGACGCTGGCGGCGCGCGCCGGGGTGAATGTCTGTTTGCGCAAATTCGATCCGCAGCAGGTGCTCGAACTGATTGCCAAGGAAAAGATCACGCACTACTGCGGTGCGCCGATCGTGCAGAGCGCGCTGGCGAATGCCCCGGCCGAGTGGCGACAGGGTATCCGGCACACAGTGTCGACCATGGTCGCCGCAGCGCCCCCGTCATCCGCAATGCTGGCGCAGATGGCCGAGATGGGTTTCGAGATCACGCATGTGTATGGGCTGACGGAGGTTTACGGTCCGGCTACCGTCTGCGCGAAACAGGAGGACTGGGCATCGCTCGATCCGGGCGCGCAGGCGCAGCTGAATGCGCGGCAGGGTGTGCGCTATCACCTGCAGAAAGGTGTGACCGTGATGAATCCTGAAACGATGCAACCGGCGCCTGCCGATGGCGAGACGCTCGGCGAGGTCATGTTCCGCGGCAACATCTGCATGAAGGGCTATCTGAAGAATCCGCGTGCGACCGAAGCAGCATTCCGGGGTGAATGGTTCCATACCGGCGACCTTGCTGTCATTAATCCGGACGGCTATCTGCGCATCAAGGATCGCAGCAAGGACATCATCATCTCCGGCGGGGAAAATATCTCGAGCATTGAGGTCGAGGACGCGTTGTACCAGCACCCGGCGGTGGTGGCAGCCGCCGTGGTGGCGGCGCCGGATTCCAAGTGGGGCGAAGTGCCGTGCGCATTCGTCGAAATTCGCAAGGGTGCTGAGTTGACGAAGGACGATGTCATCGCGCACTGCCGTAAGCTGCTGGCCGGCTTCAAGGTACCGAAGATCGTCGTGTTCAAGGAGTTGCCGAAGACGTCGACCGGCAAGATACAGAAATTCATGCTGCGTGAAGAGGCCGGGTCGGTGAAGGCAATCACTCAGGGCTGAACCCTGCGATCGGCGGGGTCGAATTTTAGTGGCCGTCGGACCCAACCAAGGGAACCGTCTGCAAGAGTGGGGAACCCACGCAGGTTATCGTTGAGCGGAGTGCCCCCATGTTATGCAATGTTACGTCTCCTGTGCCGGTCTTTCCGTCGTCTCAAACTGCCGTCACGCTGCCGGCTTATAAGTCGGCAGCGCCTGCGGTCCCGCCGTGGACCCTGACGAGCCAGTTACCCGTCATGTGCAGCAAGGCGCCGAGGTATGCGGGCCTTCCGGATTGGCCTGATCGCGCCGGCATGCGCCAGCGCCGCAAGCAGACTGAAATGACAGTAGGCGAACTGCAGCGTCAACGAGGTGTCGCGCCTGCGGAGAAGGCGGTCCCGCCGACAGCCGGCAACTATGGCTATCGTCAGTTGTCGGAGCTGATCGGTTCGTTGCCGGCCAAGGGAATGCAGGGGCTGCTGGGACTGATGGACAGGCTGACGGTAGATATCGGTCCGCTAGGATGTGCGGCAGCCCCGCTCAACAGCCCGGTGCCGACACTCGATGCGTTTCGTGATCAGTTCTCGCGTGACTTTGAAATTTGGGCCAGTCCGGCCGCGGGAAGATCGGGTGACATGAAAGGCATGATCGTCGTGCTGGGGGAGGACCATGTCGACCCGGTAATTCAGGATTTGATCGGGCAAGTGATGCGAAGTTTCTCTCCCGATCGGGGTGATCGCTTTTTCATGGAGGGGGGTGATGATGAAATTTGCCGGGAACGCGAGCAAAAGTATGCGATGGCGCTGAATGACTGCCAAGCGCTCGAAAAAAATTCACCCGGTTACTCGCACCTGAGTAAAGAGGCGGATAAATTACTCGCGATGCTCAAATCTTGTGTCGACTATATCTACGCACATGTGCCTGTGGCGCGAGCGGAGTCGTGTGGAACCCATGTCATGGAGCATATCGAATTCATCCGGCACCACGCCAAAAATTTGCCACCTGCTGCTGCTCCGAGCTACCGCCCTTTGGTGCGTGCTGTGAATGAGGAGATGCGGCGGCAGGCGGTAATCACACAGCAGCAGCGCGCTGAAAGGGATGCGCACATGGCAGCGGTTGTACGAGCTGGCAGATTACCGTCGGCGCTGAATTATGTGATTGTCGGCGCCAACCATTTGCGTGGCATGGGCGCGCATTTGCGCGACCTCCCCTGTGTCTTCATGGTCCCGAAACAGGTAGTTGAGGAACTGGCTTCGCACGGTTTGCCGTCGGAATTCCGGCCGGAGCTTTGATCGACGGACAGGGTGATGGCGAGCCGCGGTCGCGGCTCGCAGAACAAGACGCGCCGACTATTTCTTCGGCGGCTGCATACTCATCGCGGCTGCCGCCCCCATCGCTTCTGTCGTCAGCCGTGTCCATTTTTCGATCTCGACTTTGCCTGGGGGCGCGGCAGGCGGCGTCGTCTGTGCCATTGCAGCGATGAACTGCTTTTCGGTAGGCTTCTCGGGCAGCTTTTCCGAAAATTCGTTGCGCCAGTTGTTGCAGAGCGCAGCGTCGCGCACCAGCTTGTCCTTGTTGCCGGGCCAGCCCTTGCGTAGCTCACCCAGCAGTGCATCGCGCCGCGTCTTCAAGTCGGCCACGGTCGGTTTTGACTTGGTGCGCAGGTTAACCTGGGTGCTGTAGATCTCTGCGAACAGCCCGGCGAACTGCACCATCATCTCGCCGACTTGCGGCGACGGCACGGTCAGCGACGAATGCAGCAGGGACACAGCCGAGCAGCGCAGCGCGGCCGTCTCGCCTGCGGTTTCCTGGGCCGGGGCCGCCTGCATCGTGCAGACAGCGACGGTGGCGACGATGAGTTTGCGCGTCTTCATCGTCTTACCTGTTCACCAAGTGCCTGGGCACCGACAGCGTCAGCAGTGCGCCGACGATCATGCCGCAAGCCAGCATATAGACGCCAGCATCGGTCGAGCCGGTCGCGTCCTTCAGCAGGCCGACCACATACGGGCTGACGAAGCCCGACAGGTTGCCCAGCGAGTTGATCAGCGCGATGCCAGCGGCCGCACCCGTGCCGGCCAGGAAGGCTGTCGGCAGACTCCAGAACAGTGGCAGTGTCGCCATGATGCCGGACAGGCCGAGCGTCAGTGCGGCAATCGCCAGTGCCGCATCCTTGGCCAGCACGACGGATAGCGCCAGGCCGACTGCACCGAGCAGACCGGGAATGGCCACGTGCCAGCGACGCTCACGGGACCGGTCGGCGCTCTTGGCCACCAGCAGCATCACGAACACCGACACGCCGTACGGAATCACCGAGATCAGGCCGATGTCGAGCGGATCCTTGTAGCCCATCGCCTTGATGATGGTCGGCAGGAAGAACGACACGCCATACAGGCCCATCACATAGCTGAAGTAGATCGCCGCGCACAGCCAGACCCGGCCGGAAGCCATCACTTTGAGCACTGAGGCTTCTTCCTTGTGCTCGCCGTCAGCAGCGATATTGCGGATCAGCAGATTGCGCTCGTCCGCGGTCAGCCATTTGGCGTGGGCGATGCGGTCATCCAGCATCACGATCACGATCACGCCCAGCAGCACCGAGGGCAGGCCCTCAAGCAGGAACATCCATTGCCAGCCGCTCCAGCCCAGCGCGCCATCGGCGTATTTCATGATCGCGCCCGACAGCGGGCCGCCGATCACGCCAGCGCCGGCGATACCGGTCATGAACAGCGCGGTCATACGGCCACGGCGGTGCGACGGATACCAGTAGGTCAGGTACAGGATGATGCCTGGGAAGAAGCCGGCCTCGGCCACCCCGAGAAAAAAGCGCATCACATAGAACATCGTCGGCGATGACACGAACATCATGCAGGCCGACAGGATGCCCCAGGTGATCATGATGCGACCGATCCACAGGCGCGCGCCGACTTTGTGCAGGATGATATTGCTGGGCACTTCAAACAGGAAGTAACCGATGAAGAAGATGCCGGCACCAAGGCCGTACACGGTCTCCGAGAACGCCAGTTGCTCGAGCATCTGCAGCTTCGCGAAGCCGACATTGACGCGGTCCAGATACGCGACGATGTAGCAGATCAGCAGCAACGGTATCAATCGCCAGGCGACCTTGCGGTAGGTCGCCTCCTCGAACGCGTCGTGCACGCCCGCTATTGAAGTTGGAACGGCGCTCATGGTTCTCCTCTTACGGTTTGTCTCTTTGTAATCGTTTTTTTTCGTGGCTCTTGTGGAGCCAGCGCGCGATTGTAGCCGATCGGTTTGCCAGAAGGCATTTCGGACAGTCGAAGGGGGCGTTTGTCCTATAATCTGCCGCCTGTTCCCCCGATATATCCTGTCCCGAACCGGAATTCCCATGCGAGTCTTCAATTTCAGCGCCGGACCGGCCGCTTTGCCCGAACCCGTATTGCACCGTGCCGCCGCAGAGATGCTCGATTGGCATGGCAGCGGCATGTCGGTGATGGAGATGAGCCACCGCGGCCGCGAATTTACCGGCATCGCGCATAAGACCGAGGCGGATTTCCGCGCACTGCTGGGGGTACCGGAGAACTACAAACTGCTGTTCCTGCAGGGTGGCGCGCTGGCGATGAATGCGCTGATACCGATGAACCTGCTGGGCGCGAAGCGCTCCGCCGATTACGTGAACACCGGCGAGTGGTCGATGAAGTCGATCCAGGAGGCCGGCAAGTATTGCCGCGCGAACGTGATTGCATCATCGGCTGACCGCAAGTTCACCTACGTCCCGCCGCAGTCCGTGTGGACGCCGGATCCGGACGCCGCCTATCTGCATGTGTGCACCAACGAGACCATCGGTGGTGTCGAGTATTTCTGGGTGCCCGAGGCCGGCGATGTGCCACTGGTGGCGGATATGTCCTCACACATCCTGTCGCGCCCGATCGATGTGTCGCGCTATGGCGTGATCTATGGTGGCGCGCAGAAAAATATCGGCCCGGCCGGCCTGACCTTCGTGATCGTGCGCGACGACCTGCTGGATCGCGCGCTGCCGATGACGCCATCCGTGTTCCACTGGAAGGAGCAGGCTGCGGCTGACTCGATGCTGAACACGCCGCCGACCTACGGCATCTACATTGCCGGTCTCGTGTTCGAATGGCTGCTGGAGCAGGGCGGACTGGCGGCGATCGAGAAGCACAATATCGCGAAGGCCAGCCTGCTGTACGACGCGCTTGACGCCAGTGATTTCTATTCGAGTCCGGTTGACCGCGATTGCCGTTCACGGATGAACGTGCCGTTCTTCCTGCACGACGAACGTCTCAATGAGGCTTTCCTGCAGGGCGCGCAGGTGAACGGCCTGATGCAGTTAAAGGGCCATCGGGTGGTCGGCGGCATGCGCGCCTCAATCTATAACGCGATGCCGCTCGAAGGCGTGCAGGCGCTGGTGGGGTACATGAAGGAATTCGAACGCGTTCATTCCTGATCGGCAGTTTGCGACCGGCTGCCGCCGGGATTTAATCCGCAGGCGCCGAGTCCAAGCCGGAAGCTTGCCCGTGGCCATAGGTCGTTGCGGGCGATTCATTTTTCCCGCTTCCGGAGTGACTATGCCGCTTGCTTATCCGTCCACTTCGCCGGTCGAATCCGAGCCTAGCCTTCACGAACGTCAGCGGCGCGACTTGCTTGACCTGCTGGCGCCGGCCGGACGCAGGCCGGTGGCTGAGTTGTCCGAGATGTCCGACGCTGAGCGTTGCAAATGGCTGTTCTGGAATCTGCACGAAAATCTGGACGAGCTGCGCCCGATGGAGCCGACCCTGATGGCGCGCGTCACCAGCATGCAGTTCACCGTCGTCGATGGGTTTTCGCTGTCGGGCGATGTCCTGCCGGAGAAGCGGCTCGATCTCGCCTGCAAATGGACGCTGGAACTCGGCTATCCGGGTTATCCGGAAGCGCTCACCTATGCGATTGGCGACGGCTGGGCCAACCTGGTGGTCGCCGCGAGTCCGCCAGCGTATCTGACGCTAGCCGACGGCCAGCGCGCTTATCTCGATGCCGACCACAATACGTATCCGAATCAGCTGTATCTGGAAGGCTGGGTCACCGACGGTGTCTGGCAGGAGATGCGCCAGCACCTGACCAACCCGAACCCGACTTGCCGGACCGATGTCGTATTGCTTGACAACGTTTTATTCCCGGTGAAAAGTGGCTTTGATTTCGTGCTCGGCCCGCCCGCGGCAATTGGCGTGATGAACCTCGAGTTCCGCGCCTTCTCGCATCCGGCCGAGCGCCGCAAGAGCCGGCGTGGCGAGCCGCACCGGCGCAATTGAATGGTGGTCTCGTGCGCCGGCGCGGCCAGTTTGCCAGTTCTACTTTTCAGCCATATGCAGCCAGGAGCCCTCATGCATCGCGCACCCGTACCTTCGCCAGACGACGAGCCTTTCGAGGCCGATGTGCCGCAGCCTGTTCCACAGCAGGAGCCGGTGCCGGATCCGAATCCGGAAGCGAGGCGTTAACCTTCAGCGCGCAGCCGCTGCACGCGGCGCAGATACCAGACCAGTGCGATGCCGACCAGTCCGAGGCTGGCGCTGTTGCCCAGCCAGAAGCCGGCGGCGCCGCGCAGCGCGTCCGGCGTGTCGCCGAGCACGTCGAAGCCGAGCAGATAACCGCCCCCCAGGCCCGCGCCCCAAAGGGAAAACGCGTACATCAGCGTCGGCACGGTGGCGACCTTGTAGGCACGCAGCACGAAGGCTGCGCCGACCTGTAAAGAATCGAACAGCTGGTAGAAGCCGATAAAAAAGAACAGCGGCATTGCCGCTGCCGCGACACCCGGATCCGGCGTATAGAGCGCGATGATGCCTGATCGCGCGAACCAGACCAGAGCCCCGAGCGCGACCGCCAGCACCATGCCCAGCCGGATGCCGGCGTTGCCTGCCGCGCGGGCTGCCTGCAGGCGTCCTGCGCCGATTTCCTGTGCGACCAGCGTGCCGGTCGCGCTGGCGATCGACAGTGGCAGCATGTACAACACCGTGCCGAAGTTCGCCGTCACCTGATGCGCTGCCAGCGTCTCGTTGCCGAGGCGCGCGATGAACAGTGCCATGAAGGTGAAGGCGGTGACTTCGATCAGGTAGGACAAGCCCATCGGCACGCCCAGCCGCAACAGTGCTGACTGTGCCGGCCATGCCGGGCGACCCAGGCCATGGCCGAAAATGCCGAACAAGCGGTAGGTATCGCCGCTACGCAGCACCAGCCACCCAGCCAGCAGCGCGAGCCATGCGGCGATGCCGGTGGCGATTGCACAGCCCGGTGTGCCGAGTGCCGGCAGGCCGGCAAAACCGAAGATGAATAGCGCGTTCAACGGGATTTTCAGCAGCAGCAGCGCGCCCACCTGGATCGCCATGACCATGCGCGGCCGCGAGATCGCGGTGTTCAGCGACGCATACACGCGAAAGCCGAGCGTGGCCGGCAACGCGAGCGCCAGCAGCGCCAGGTATTCGCGCACCTTGCCGGCCAGTGCCGGCGGCGCTTGCGCGATATCGAGCAAAAAATCAGGAAACAGCAGCAGTACGCTGCCGGTCAGCGACAGAAACAGCGCCAGCCAGACCCCCTGGCGTACTTCGGCCCCGATCGCCTCGAATTTTTTTGCGCCATACAGTTGCCCGATCACGGGCGACAGTGCGGCCATCACACCGGACAGGCCGACGAAGATGCTCACATAGACTGACGCACCAAGACCAAGCGCCGCGAGGTCGGTGGCCGAGTGGCGCGCAGTCATCATGGTGTCGGCAACGCCGTTCAGGATGACCGCCAGCTGTCCGACCAGAATGGGCCAAGCCAGCGAGGCGACCCGGGACGTGAAGGAGGAGGCGTTGTGTGCGCTGTCGCGCCGGGTCATGGCGAATTGCGCTGGAACAGGCGGAAGGATTCGTGCCGGTCCGATGCGCGGCGGCCTTGCCACAGCAGCGTCATGTTCGCATCGATTTTTTTCGCCTGCGGGTCCTTGTTGCGGCGCGGGCGGTCTTCCTGCACCAGCAGGAATTCGCACGGTTCATCGTCACGGCGCGCGAACCTGACCTGGCCCAGATAAGCAAATGATGCGCGCTGTGCCGGCCCGAGGCCCTCGGTTCTGACGCAGCGATAGTCTTGCGGCAGGTGAGCTTCGATCTGCAGCGCCACCGGCGCGTAGCTCTGGCTGTAATTCAGCCATGGCAGCCACAGCGTCATCATCAGCAGCCAGCAGAGCACCATGCCGCCAGTCGACAGCACGACGGCACGCCACAGCACCGGCGGACGCCGCCCTAGCCGCCAGTGCAGCAGCAAGATCCAGCCGCCGGTGGCCGCCAGTGCCACGGCCAGCGCGAACGCATTGAATTCCGGCTGGAAGCCGGGCGCGAGCCGGAACGCATTACGCGCGAGCTGCGCCGGCCAGCCGGTCTGTTTTGCGATCCAGCCCAGCCACAGGAAGCCGGCGATTGCCGACAGCGTCATCACTGAGAACCAGTCGATGGCGTTGATTGCGCCGCGCTTCAAGGTGGGCAGACCGAAGGTCGCAAGAATGGCCAGCGGCGGCAGCAGCGCCAGCATTTCGAAATGACTGGCTCCGTGGGTGAACAGCGCCAGCAGCAGCAGCGCGGCCAGGCCGGCTGAGGGCAGCACGATGTGCAGCGTCGGCTGCGCGCGCCAAGCGTACACCGCCCAGGCTGCGATCGGCCATGCCGGCCAGCTGAACCAGAACAGATTTTTCAGCAAATAGATCAAGCGCCCCCGTGTTGGCCAGGCAAAGCGCTGCAAGCTATCGCTTAACCATGCCAGGCCGCCGCTGTCGTCGCCCAGGCCGTGGCGGGCAAGCAGCCAGGCCCCCGGCAGCAACAGCGCGATTGGTGCGGTAATTGCCAGCAGCCGCGACAGCGCTTGCCGGTAATACAGTGCCGACGCGATGCCGAACGCCAGCAATAACCCGAGCGGTACCAGCCAGGCATGAGTCAGCGTGAGCAAGCCCAGCGCCACGCCGAGGCCTGCCGCGCTGCGGTGGCTCGGCCGGTCGAACAGAGAGGCGCCGGCATAGAAGCTGGCCGCCACCAGCGACACGTGCAGCGCAGGGGCTGCGGTCTCGTGACTGCGCAGCAGCAGGCCGAGGCAGGCGACATAGATCAGCAATGCGCCGTCAGCCAGCGTACGTCCGTAGTCGAGTGCAGCCGGCTGGCCGCCGAACGCGAGTTTTAGCGGCTGCGCCTCGGCGCGGCGGCCGAGCACGAATGCCGCGCGCCACACCGATGTCGCGCCGATCGCGAAGAACACCAGCACGGTCAGCCGCGCGGCCAGCGCATCGCCGGCCACCCAGCCGAACAGCAGGATCATCAGTCCGCCTATCCAGTGGGTGAGCGGACCTTCGTTGGGCATGGCCATGCCGACGATGTTCGGCACCAGCCAGTCGCTCAGCGAGCCGTGCGCCATCGTCCACATGATGCCAAAGCCGGACGCATCATCGACCTTCCACGGATCGCGGCGGATGATGCCGGGCAGGATGTAAAGCAGACACAGCGCAACCAGCCCCCAGCGCGGCAAGGCGAGCGTGGCAGCAGCGGGCAGGCGTACGGGTTTCATCCGGTGGGCGTCAGCTTATGGGTGGGTCGGTGAGAGTGCGCGTATTTTGCCGTAAACAAAATAAAAATGCCGCTCAAGGCGGCATTTTTGATGGCGCGGTACGAAAAATCAGTCGCCGGCAGCCTGGGTCTTCGAACCGACCTTGCCGAACTTCTGGCGGAATTTGTCGACGCGACCGGCGGTGTCGACGATCTTGTGCTTGCCCGTATAGAACGGGTGCGACTCGGACGACACTTCGATCTTCACCAGCGGATAATCCTTGCCTTCGAAATTGATGGTTTCGCGGGTCTGGATGGTCGAACGGGTGACGAATTTGAAATCGCACGACAGGTCGTGGACGACGATTTCACGGTAATTCGGGTGGATGCCTTCTTTCATTTGATTCTCGCTATCGTTGGGTAGCCAATCGCCACTTCGTCGGTCCGTACTGCCTCTTGACCCGGTTGACGGTCACTTGCCCGGTTAAGGGAACCGCGGATTGTACATGCGGATCAATCGCTTGCGCAATAAGTGCACACAAGCGGGACGGCGGCCGGCGCAGGTGCCGGAACTGCCGCCCTGACGGTTCAGGAGTCCTGTCAGGAACCGCCGCGCCGCATCAGGTCGAAGAATTCCGCATTGGTCTTCGTCGCCTTCATTTTGTCGAGGATGAACTCCATCGCCTCGATCTCATCCATGCCGTACAGGAGCTTGCGCAGAATCCAGATTTTTTGCAGCACATCCGGCTTGATCAACAGTTCTTCGCGACGGGTGCCGGATTTGTTCAGGTTGATCGCCGGGTACACGCGCTTCTCGGCCAGACGGCGTTCAAGGTGCACTTCCATGTTGCCGGTGCCCTTGAATTCTTCGAAGATCACGTCATCCATCCGGCTGCCTGTCTCGATCAGCGCAGTGGCGATGATGGTCAGCGAACCGCCTTCCTCGATGTTGCGCGCGGCGCCGAAGAAGCGCTTCGGACGCTGCAGCGCGTTGGCGTCGACACCACCGGTCAGCACCTTGCCCGAGGCCGGGATGACGGTGTTGTAAGCGCGAGCCAGACGAGTGATCGAGTCGAGCAGGATGACGACATCTTTCTTCATCTCGACCAGTCGCTTGGCTTTTTCCAGCACCATCTCGGCGACCTGCACGTGACGCGTCGCCGGTTCGTCAAAGGTCGACGCGACGACCTCGCCGCGCACCGAGCGCTGCATCTCCGTCACTTCTTCAGGACGTTCGTCGATCAGCAGCACGATCAGCGTGATATCAGGATGATTTGACGTGATCGCATGAGCAATATGCTGCAGTATCACGGACTTGCCGGACTTGGGCGAGGCCACCAGCAGGCCGCGCTGGCCCTTGCCGATGGGCGCGATCAAGTCGATGATGCGGCCGGTGATGTTTTCCTCGCCGCGCATCTCGCGTTCCAGCAGCAGCGGCTGGTTCGGGTGCAGCGGTGTCAGGTTCTCGAACAGGATCTTGTGCTTCGATGCCTCTGGCGGCTCGCTGTTGACCTTGTCCACTTTGACCAGCGCGAAATAGCGCTCGCCATCTTTCGGGGTGCGCACTTCGCCCTCGATCGAGTCGCCGGTATGCAGATTGAAGCGCCGGATCTGCGACGGCGAGATGTAGATATCGTCGGTCGATGCCATATAGCTGGCGTCCGGCGAGCGCAGGAAACCGAAGCCGTCCGGCAGCACTTCGAGCACGCCGTCGCCGAAGATCTGCTCTCCGGATTTTGCGCGCTTCTTCAGGATGGCGAACATCAGTTCCTGCTTGCGCAGGCGGGCCGCATTCTCGATATCGAGGCCGATGGCCATCTCGAGCAGGGCGGACACATGAAGTGCCTTGAGTTCAGAAAGATGCATGGTCTGGTCCCGTGATGTACGGGTAAAAGGTGGGGGAGGGTATTACGTTGGGCAGGGAAGGCAAAAGCGCAGCGGCGCGGGCGCGCCGCTGCTACTAAAAATTAGATATTGCTGTCGATGAAGGAGGTCAGTTGGCCCTTGGCCATTGCGCCCACCTTCTGCGCTGCCGGCACGCCATTCTTGAACAGGATCAGCGTTGGAATGCCACGAATGCCGAACTTCGCCGGCACGGCCTGATTGGCGTCCACGTCCATCTTCGCGATCTGCAGCTTGCCGTCATATTCCTTCGCGACTTCTTCAAGGATCGGGGCGATCATCTTGCAGGGACCGCACCACTCGGCCCAGAAGTCGACCAGCACTGGTTTGTCGGACTTCAGCACGTCGGTCTCGAAGGAACTGTCGGAAATGTGTTTGATGTTGTCGCTCATGTTGTCCTCAGTGAGAGGTAAAAACCGGCCCGCGTTATTCTTGGTTGCTTGCTCAGATTGCACTTCGCCTGCACCGTTGGTGCGCACATCGTAATGTGTCGCGCGTAATCGAATGGGATTTTCTGCAGGAGGAGGCGCGGCGGGAACTCTGGCCGAATCATAACCGATTTTTCCGGAAAGTGTGCCTTTGTGCGGAGCGCCTTGCGCGGTCGCATACAATGCCAGACGAAAACCTCTGAAAAATTCCCGCACGCCTCCCGCACCTCTCCCGCACCCGCACCGTATGCCGCACTCTCTCCATCCTGTGTCTCCCGGCCCTGACTTCTGGCGCCGCGCGGCGCGCGTGCTGATTGACCGGACTGCCGCCGAAGGGCGCACGGGTCTCGTGTCGGCGCTGGTGCTGGTTCCGACCTTTGCACACATTGCGCTGCTGCGCCAGGCGCTGGCCGCCGAACTGGGCGAGAGCTTCCTGCCTCCGCAGATCCGCACACTCGATTCCTGGCTGGAGCAGCAGCCGCCCGATCCGTATGCCGAGCCACCGGCATCGGCCACCGAGCGGCTGATGGCGCTGTATGCATCGCTGCGTGAAACGGGCTGGCTGAAGAAATTATTTGCTGCCCGCCGCAACACCGATCTACTGCCACTGGCACAGACCCTGGTCGGATTGGCTGACGAGCTGACCGCGGCACTCCTGCCGGTCGCGCTGGCGCAGCCGGAACAGGTCGAGGATCGCTGGCAGGCCGCGCTGGCGCAGTTGTCGCCGCGCGCCGCCGCGCTGCTGTCCGACGAGGCGCAGCTGGTCTGGAAGTTATGGCAGATCGAGCGCGACGAGCGCGACCCGGGCATGGCCCGGCACGTCGCATTGCAGCGCACGGCTGCCGATGCTGCTTTCCCTATGTTCTGGTGTTCGCCATGGCGTCCGGATGCGCTGGAGGCCGCATTTCTCGACGCGTGGTCGGTGCATCAGCCGGTCGAACTGCTCCAGCTTGACTGGTCTGCCGTCACGCTGCCTGCGGCCTATGCAGCCTATGCAGCCAGCTGGCCCGAGCTGCTGGACGGTGAGCCGTCCGATGGTGCGCCCGCCGCACTGCCGGCCGGGATCGTTCTGCATGAGGCCGTCAGTATGGAGGACGAAGCGCAGATGGCCGCCCAGACCATCGTCGACTGGATTGCTGCCGGGCGCCAGCGCATCGCAGTCATACCGCAGGACCGCGTCGTGGCACGGCGACTGCGTGCGCTGCTTGAGCGCGCGCAAGTCGTTGTATCCGATGAGACCGGCTGGAAATTGTCGACGACGCGTGCTGCGGCGGTATTACATGCCTGGATCGAGCTGGCCAGCTCGGGTGGCGATGTCGGTCGCCTGTTTGATTTCCTGAAGTCACCGTTCGTCGGCCATGCTGCGCTGGACGATCCGGCGCAGCGCAGCGCGATGGAAGCGGCGCTGGTGGCTGCCGGGCCCGCGGCCGGATGGGACGCACTCGGCAGCGCGCTGTCCGCGCAAGTACCGGCCAAAGCCTTGCTCGATGCAGTTGCGCGCGAGGCGACGCGCTATCGTGCAGCACGTCCGGTGTGCGACTGGGTTGAGGATACCGTCGCAGTATTTGCAGCGCTTGGCTGCGGCGAGGCGCTCGCTGCAGACAAAGCTGGTGCGCAGGTGCTGGAGATGCTCGACCGTCTTGCGCGCGAATGCGAGCGGCTGGACCAGCGCTTTTCACTGTCCGAATGGCGCGTGTTGGTCGACCTGCAGATGGAGCAGACCGTTTTCGTCGCGGCGCGCGCGGACCGGCGCGTCATGATGGTGCCGCTGAACGGCAGCATTTTGCGTGAGTTCGACGCGGCGATCGTGGTCGGCGCCGACGCCGAACACTTGCCGTCCCGCCCGGCCGAGTTGCTGTTCTTCGCCGATGCGGTGCGGCGCGAGCTCGGGCTGGAAACACGCGAGAGTCGCCAGCGGCAGCAGCTGCGCGAGTTCGCGTCGCTGCTGTGCGGCTGCCCCGAGGTCGTGCTGTCCTGGCAGGCTCGCCGCGATGGCGACGCAGTCAAGCCCTGCGCATGGATACAGCGACTGGAACTGACGCTGGAATCGGCAGGTCTCGGCAGAATTCCGCGGCGCCGGCCAACGCTGCCGGCCGAGCGCTTGACGGCGCTGCCGCAGCGCATGCCGTCGCCGGCTGCGCCCGCATTGCTGCCTCAGCGCCTGTCGGCCAGCGGTTACAACAGTCTGGTCGCCTGCCCTTACCAGTTTTTCGCGTCACGCATGCTTGCGCTCAGTGCGCCGGACGAGATTGCCGAACTGCCCGAACGGCGCGATTACGGCGATTGGCTGCACCAGATACTGAAGCGCTATCACGATGCGTTGGGCGAGCAGTGCACGCCGCCCGCGCAGCGGCACGCATTGATGGTGGCGATTTCCGATGAACTGTTTGACGCGGTCATTGCCCGCAATCCGGGTGCCCTTGGGTTCAAGATGCGCTGGCTGTCGCGTTGCGACGCCTATGTGGACTGGGCGAATGATCATGAAGCCGCCGGCTGGACTTTTGCGTTCGGCGAGAAGTGGAAGGAGCGGCTGCTGCAGCACGGGAGCGTGAGTATGCAGCTGGTCGGTCAGCTCGACCGTGTCGACCGCAATGCCGATGGGGAGCTGATGGTGATCGACTACAAGACCACGCGCGTCGCTTCGCTGAAATCCCGGTTGAAGGAACGCGAGGATCATCAGTTGCCGTTTTATGCGTTATTGCTCGATCCGGCGCCGGTACGTGCCACCTATGTCGCGATCGACGATGATCCGGCCGCAAAGCTCGAACCGGATGATCTGGACGAATGGCGTGAAGCACTTGATCTTCAGATCGGCGACAACCTGAGCGCGATCGCACAGGGCGGCGCTTTGCCTGCCTATGGCAGCGGCAAGAGCTGCGAGTGGTGCAAGATGCGCGGCCTGTGCCGCAAGGGAGCCTGGTGATGACGCAAGCCGACCAGCTGTACGCCGACAGTCGCCTGGTCGACCAGCATGAGTTCGTTCGCATCGCCTGTGATCCGGCGCGCTCCGTGACGGTCGAGGCCTGTGCAGGAAGCGGCAAGACCTGGCTGCTGGTGTCGCGCATGCTGCGGCTGCTGCTTGAAGGCGCTGAACCGGCCGAGCTGCTGGCTATCACATTCACACGGAAGGCGGCCGGCGAGATGCGCGAGCGCCTGCTGCAGCTGCTGCGCGAGCTGGCGCTCGAGCGCAATGACGACAAGGCGATCGATGAACTGCAGCAGCGCGGCCTTGATCGCGCGCGTGCCGTGCAGCTGTTGCCGACGGCGCGCAGCCTGTATGCGCGCGTGCTGGCCAGCCCGCACGGACTGTCGGTTGATACCTTCCATAGCTGGTTCATCCGGCTGCTGCAGATCGCGCCGCTGGCCTCCGGCGTGCCGCACGGACTCGCGCTGGAAGAGAGCACGGGCGAGATCGCCGAGGCTGCGTGGCTGCGCTTCATGCAGTCGCTGAATCACGTCGACAATGCCGCGCTGCGCGACGCGCTGATGGTGGTCTATCAGATTGCCGGCGATTGGAACGGCAAGGAGCTGGCCGATGCCTTTCTCAACAAACGTGCGGAGTGGGCGATTGCAAATTTGCACGGTGATCCCAGGCAGGAACTGATCACCCGCTGCGGCGAGGACGGCGTGCGCGACGCACGGCTGACGCTGTGGGAAGAGACTGGATTGATTGGGCGCTTTTCGCGCACGGCATCGGTGTTCGGCGCCGGTACCGAAGCGCAGAAAAAGGTGGCGAAGGCGATTGAGCAGGCGCTGTCGGTCGCGCCCGGCGTCGAATCATTTGAAGCGCTGTGTGCATCATTTCTGACGAAGGAGAGCAAGCCGCGCTCAGTGCGCTTGACCAAGATGCAGTCGGACAAGCTGGCCGCGAATGAACTCGACGAGTTCGAGCGCGAATGGCCGCTGCTGTGCGAAGTGCTGCAACAGCTGCGCGCGCGCAGTGCCGAGCTGACCGTGCGGCAGCTGAACGAAGCGATGTTCGTAATCGGCGCTGCCGTGATCGATCATTACGAGTCGATCAAGGCAGATCGCCGCAAGATGGATTTCGCCGATCTCGAGCTGCATGCATGGAAGCTGCTGACCAGCGATGAGCACGCCGCTTATTTGCATGCGCGCATTGACGCACGCTACCGGCACATCCTGATCGATGAATTTCAGGACACCAATCCGCTGCAGTGGCAGGTCGTGCGCGCGTGGCTGGATGCGTATGACGGCGACGGGCAAGGTCCCAGCGTGTTCATCGTCGGCGACCCGAAGCAATCGATCTACCGTTTTCGTCGTGCCGAGCCGCGCGTCTTCGCGGCCGCGCGTGCGCTGCTGAAAGAAGCCGGCGCAACGGCGCTGCGTACCAGCGTCACGCGCCGCAATGCCGGCGCGATCGTGCAGGTGCTGAACGAGGCGATGCAGACGAACCCGTTGTACACCCCGCAGGGAACGCTGGCCGACAGAGAGGGCGCGGTGTGGCGGCTGCCGCTGGTCGCAACCGCCAGCGATGGCGCAACCGCCGCGGCGCCGGACGGTACCTTTGCCTTGCGTGATCCGCTGCAGGTGTCGCCGCCCGAACAGGACGACCACCGCCATCAGCAGGAGGGTGAACAGGTCGGACAAGCGTTGCGTCATGCGCGCGCGCATTACCGCAAAGATGGCGCTGCTTTGCAGTGGTCCGACATGATGATCCTGGTGCGCAGCCGTACCCATCTGCTGGACTATGAGCGCGGACTGCGTGCGGCCGGCGTGCCTTTCGTGTCCAGTCGCACCGGCGGTTTGCTCGACACCCTGGAGGCCAGCGACCTCAGCGCGCTGCTGCGCTGGCTGACGATGCCGGCGGACGACCTGGCCCTGGCGCATGTGCTGAAATCGCCGATCATCGGCGCCGAAGATGTGCTGCTGGCGACGCTTGCGCGCGGCGAAGGCAGCTGGTGGCAGCGGCTGCAACAAGCCGTGTCTGACGGCAGCGCATCGCTGGCATTGCAACGCGCACAGTGGCTATTGTCGGGCTGGATGGACGCCGCGCAGCGCTTGCCAGTGCATGATCTGCTCGATCGCGTGCTGCACGAAGGCGACCTGGTGCGGCGCTATGCCGTTGCGGCGCCGGACGAGACCCGGCTGCAGATTCTCGGCAATCTCGATGCGTTCATCGGCCTGTCGCTTGAACTCGATGCCGGTCGCTACCCGAGTATCGCGCGTTTCCTTGAGCAGCTGCGGCGCAAGCAGCGCGGCAGCGAACAGGACGCGCCGGACGAAGCCGATATCGACGCTGTGCTCGACGCAGTGCGGATCATGACCGTGCATGGCGCCAAAGGCCTGGAGGCGGAAGTTGTCGTCGTCATGGGGGCGAACCATAGTGACGCCGGCAAGGACAAGGCCGGCGTGTTGTGCGACTGGCCGCAGGACCAGCGCGCGCCGACGCATTTCTCGGTATTCGGAAAAATGTCTGAGCGCGGGCTCGCGCGCGCTGGGCTGTTCGCCGATGAAGAGGTCTATCGCACGCAGGAAAACTGGAACCTGCTGTATGTCGCGGCAACGCGCGCGAAGCAGCTGCTGGTCATCAGCGGCATCGCCAGTCCGAATGGCGGAGTGCAGTCCGGCAGCTGGTATGAACGGCTGCTGGCGGTGCCGGAATTCACGCCCGACGTTGCGGTGCCGGAGAAAGCCGATGCGGGTGCGGGGTTCGAGCTCGCGCTGTTTCGTCCGCAGCCCATGCCACTGACCGAGGTTCGAGATGCCGACGCCGTCGCCGACAACGAGGCCACGCTCGAAGGCAAGCGTCTGCATGCGCTGATGGAGCGGCTGACCAATGGAGCACTGTGGCCGGTGACGCTGCCGCCGGTGGCAGTCGTCGCGCGCTGGCTGGACTGCTTGCCGGACGAGGCGGCAACGGCCTGTGAACAGGCGCACTGCATTCTTTCGCAAGTATCGCTGGCGCATTTCTTCGATCCGGCGGTCTATACTTTTGCGCGCAATGAAATGGAACTCGTGCATCGTGGCGAGTCGATGCGTATCGACCGGCTGGTCATCTTCGACGACGAGCTTTGGATCCTCGATTACAAGCGTAACTTGTATGAATGGCAGCAAGCCGGCTACCAGCAGCAATTGGCGCGCTATCGCGACGCCTGCGCCGAGCTGTTTCCGGGCAAGTCGATCAGCACGGCGCTGATCACGGTCGACGGTCGTCTGTGGGTTACCGATGACGAGAGTGCAAGGGGGCCGGACGAGCGCGGTGTGGCAGGAAACTGATAATTTTTCTGCATCATTTCGCCTGCGGTCCGTTCGGCTCGCTGTCCGAGTCAATGTGTATTGACGGAAATTCTTGGCCGCGACTATAGTGCCGGATGGTCTTTGATTTCAATTCCCTGCTGGACAAGGTAAGGCAGCTGGTCGAGCTTTCACACGCGCTGCGCGGAGAGAATGCGTCGCTGCGCAGTGAGCTCGCGTTGCTGAAGATCGAGAACGCGCGTCTCGCGCAGCGCATGAACGAGGCGCACGATCGCGTGACCCGGCTGATTGCGTCGCTGCCCGCCGATACCGACGACACTATCGACCGCGAGGCCGCATGACGACCATCGACGTGAACATCATGGGCCAGCCTTACCGGCTGGCGTGCAAGGAAGGCGAAGAGCTTGCGCTCAAGCGTGCAGTCGCTTTGCTGGATGAGCGCATGGGCGCTATCCGTGATGTCGGCAAGGTGAAGGGCACCGACCGCATTGCGGTGATGGCCGCGCTGGGCATCGCCGCCGACTATCTTGCTTCGCGCTCGGCCGATGGCCCGTTCGCGGACATGCCGCTGGCCGAGGTGCGCGAGAAGATTATTGCGATGCACTCGCAGCTCGATGCGGCACTCGCTCCGCAGGAGCGTCTGTTCTGACGGCGAGGCGGTACATCGCTGCCGCGCAGCGCAACTCCTGGCAGCGATGAAATCCGTTGACACGCATGCCGTTTGGGGTAGACTTGCCTCTCCTGCCGTGTACGCGTTTGCCATATATTCCTTGAACCATTTAAGCGCATTGGTTGCGGGATTCGTTTAGTAGGCGTGAACGTCGCTAGTCCGACGATCCCAATATTGAACTACTGCGGCCACCTTGAACCAAATTGGTTCGGGATGCCGGCACAGCGGCACAGGCGGGACTACATTCGGGCGGCTGCAGATTCTGCAGCCGCTTTTTCATTTGCGCGTCCCCGAAAAACAATATGCGCTACTGGCTGATGAAATCGGAGCCCTTTGATGCCAGCATCGACCATGCGCTGGCTGCGAAGGGTGGCAGCTTGCCGTGGACCGGCGTGCGCAACTATCAGGCGCGTAATTTCATGCGCGACCAGATGCAGGTCGGCGACGGCGTACTGTTCTATCACTCAAGCTGCGCCGAACCGGGCATTGCCGGCTTCGCCGAAGTGGCGAGTACCAGTTATCCCGACCCCACCCAGTTCGATCCGGCCAGTCCGTATTACGACCCGAAATCCACGCACGAGCAGCCACGCTGGCTGCTGGTCGATGTGCGTGCGTTGCGCAAGAACCGGCTGATCTCGCTGGCTGAACTGCGTGAGCATCCGGAGCTGGCCGATATGGTGATCCTGCGGCGCGGGAATCGCCTGTCGATTACGCCCGTCACGCCAACCGAGTGGGATTTCATCGCGCACCAACTCGCGAAAGGCGGTTGATGGAAATCCTGCTGGCCGCAGGCCTGCTCGCGCTCGGCACATTCACCGGTTTTTCCGCCGGCCTGCTTGGCGTCGGCGGTGGCATGCTGACCGTTCCTTTCATCACAATGCTGCTGTCGGCGCGCCATTTCCCCGAGACCCTGGTTGTGCATGTGGCGATCGCGACCTCGCTGGGCATCATTTTTTTCACATCGATGTCATCGCTGCGCGCGCATCACAAGCATGGCGCGGTGCTGTGGCCGGTAGTCAGGAAATTCGCGCCGGGCATCCTGATCGGTTCATGGATCGGTCCCTGGATAGGTGCACAGCTGCCGTCGGCGGCACTGGCGCTGTTCTTTGGCTTGTTCATCAGCTTTTCGGCGACGCAGATGCTGCTCGACCGCAAGCCGAAGCCGACGCGCGAATTGCCGGCGCTGCCGGGCATGGTCGCTGTCAGCCTGGTGATCGGCGCGCTGTCGGGACTGGTCGGTGCGGGCGGCGGATTCATTTCGGTGCCGTTCATGACCTGGTGTAACGTTCGCATCCACAACGCCGTCGCGACCAGCGCGGCGCTCGGTTTTCCGATTGCGCTTGCGGCTACGCTGTCGAACATTTACTTCGGCCTGCAGGAACCGGGGTTGCCCGACGGGACGCTGGGCTTCCTCTATCTGCCGGCGCTCGGCCTGGTGTCGGCGGCGGCGGTACTGACCGCGCCGCTCGGCGCACGCGTGGCGCATTCGCTGGATGTGAAAAGCCTCAAGCTTGTGTATGCGCTGATGCTTTACGGGCTGGCCGCATACATGCTCTACAAGGGACTGCGGTAAGCGCCTCGGGCAAAACATCGCCGGCGATCTGCAGAGGCGTTAAAAATTTCTAGTTGCCGAAGCGTTCGCGCAGCAGGTTCTTTTGTACCTTGCCCATCGTATTGCGCGGCAGTTCATCGACTACGTGCACGCGCTTGGGCACCTTGAAGTTGGCGATGCGGGATTTCAGCGCAGCGACGATCTCCGTCTCGGACAGCGTTGCGCCGGCGCGCGGCACCACCACGGCGGTCACCGCCTCGCCGAAGTCCGTATGCGGCACACCGATCACGGCCGATTCGAGCACGCCGTCCATCTCGTCGATCACGCTTTCGATTTCCTTCGGATACACGTTATAGCCACCGGAGATGATCAGGTCTTTGCTGCGGCCGACGATGCACAGATAGCCTTCCGCATCAAAGCGCCCGACGTCGCCGGTGCGGAAATAGCCGTCGGTGGTGAATTCCTCGGCGGTTTTCTCCGGCATTTGCCAGTAGCCCTTGAACACATTTGGTCCGCTCACCTGGATGTCGCCGATCTCGCCGGTCGCGCAGGGCTGGCCGTCGCCGTTCACCACGCGCACTGAAACGCCGGACAGCGCGGGGCCGACGGTGCCCGCGCGCCGTTCGCCGTCATACGGGTTCGAGGTCAGCATCGCTGTTTCGCTCATGCCGTAGCGCTCGAGGATGGTGTGGCCGGTCCTGTCGGTGAACTGCACAAAGGTCTCGGTCAGCAGCGGCGCCGAGCCGGACACGAACAGCCGCACGTTCCTGCAAGCGTCGCGCGTGAATGCCGGGTCGGACAACAGCCGCACGTAATAGGTCGGCACGCCCATGAACACGGTGGTGCGCGGCAGTTGCCGGATCACTTCGGCACTGTCGAACTTTGACAGGAAAATCATCTTGCTGCCGTTGTACAGCGCGCCGTGCGCGGCGACGAACAGGCCGTGGATATGGAACAGCGGCAGCGCATGCAATAGCACATCGCCTTGCTGCCAGCGCCAGGCATCGTGCAGCACGCGGATGTTGGACGCGAGGTTGCCGTGCGTGAGCATCGCTCCCTTGCTGCGGCCGGTGGTGCCCGAGGTGTACAGGATGGCGGCAAGATCGTCGGCAGCGCGCTGCACCGTGTCGAACGCGTCCGTGAAGTGCAGGGCGCGCGACAGTAGCGAGCCACTGTTGCGGCCGTCGCGTACCTCGTCGAGCGTAAATACATGGGCCACACCGGACTTGAACGCAATCTGCGTGATCCAGCCGAAATTTTCCGGTGCGCAGACCACCACCGAGGGCGACGCATTCTCGATGAAGTAACTGATCTCGGCAGCGCGGTAAGCGGTGTTCAGCGGCAGATAGACGAAGCCTGCGCGCACCGTCGCCAGATAGAGCATCAGCGCCTCCGCCGATTTCTCGACTTGCGCTGCGATACGCGCGCCGGCCGGCAGGCCGAGGCTGGTCAGCAGGTTCGCGATTTTCGCGCTGCCGCGCTCGAGGTCGCGCCAGCTGTAGTACTGACTGCCGGACTGTGCGCCGGCAGTCTCAAGCCAGCAGTCGTCAAGATCTTGCGGGAAGCGCGAGCGGAACAGGGCGTACAGGTTGGCGTTTGTCGGTGCGTTCATGGCGTGCTGGTATCGTCAGTGTGTATTCGCAGGGGTTCTTGTGTAAGCGACCAACAGCAGCGCAGCGCCCAGCGCTACCATCGGTAGCGACAACATCTGGCCGGCCGAGATGGTCCATCCAGCGACGCTGACTTCGTAATCCGGCGTGCGGAAGTATTCGGTGAAGAAGCGCGCGCAGCCATAGCCGGCGGCGAACAGGCCGCTGACGGCGAGGTAGGGGCGCGGCTTGCGCGCATATAGCCAGAGCGCGATGAACAGCAGCACGCCGTCGACCAGCGCCTGATAAATCGGCGACGGATGGCGCGGCAGCGCGTCCACGCTTGGCCATACCATCGCCCACGGCAGCGTGGCGTCCGCGACGCGGCCGGGCAATTCTGCGTTGATGAAGTTGCCGATGCGGCCGAATGCATAGCCGAGCGGCACCAGCGGCGCGATCAGGTCCATCACCTCCATCCAGCGACGCCCGTGTTTGCGCGCCCATAGTGCCATCGCAAGCAGCACGCCGAGGAAGCCGCCATGGAAGGACATGCCGCCTTTCCAGACCGCCAACATCTCGGCCGGGTTGGCGAGATAGTAAGCGGGGTGGTAGAACAGCACCTCGCCCAATCGTCCGCCAAGCACCACGCCGAGCACGCCGTAGAACAGCATGTCCTCGATATGTTCCGGCTTCCAGCCGGCGGCCGCGATATGCGGCTGGCGCGTGCGCAGTCGGCCAAGCAGGATCACCTGTACGAAGGCCGCCAGGTACATCAGGCCGTACCAGCGCACGGCAAGGGGACCGATCGCGAATGCAATCGGATCAGGCATCGGGTGGATCAGCATCTAGCGTTTCTTTCGCATCAGTTCGACGAAGGCGGACAGGACCGGCGACGCATTGTCGCGCCGCCACGCGAGGCCGAATTCGACTTTCGGCGACGCCTCTTTCAGCGCACGGTACTCAACGCCGGGCCGCTTCAGATTGGACACGGATTGTGGCACAAGCGCGATGCCCATACCCGCCGAAACGAGGCTGACGATGGTCTGCATCTGGATGGCTTCCTGACCAATGCGCGGCGGCGCAATGCCGGCGTCGTGGAAGCAGCTGAAGATCAGGTCCTGAAAGCGCGGGCCGATCCGGCGCGGGAAAATCACCAGCGGCTGATCTGCCACCTGTTTCAATGAGACCGTGCGATGCCGCGCATGCGGGCTGTGCTCGGGCAGTGCGAGTACCAGCGGCTCCGACAACAGTGGCAGGTAGATGATTTCCCGCTTCGTCGTGTCTGGCAGCGGCGCGATCACGATGCCCGCGTCGATGGTACCGTCGGCCAGCATGTCGAGCTGAACGTCGGTGGTGGCTTCCTGCAGAGACACCTGTACCGCCGGATAGGCGGTGGAGAACTCGCGCAGCGCGGCCGGCAGCACGTTGTAGTCGGCGATCGATACGAAGGCGAGCGACAGTGTGCCGCTCTCGCCAGCGGCCGCGCGCCTGGCCAGCGCCGGCAGCGCTTCGGTCTGCTGCAACAGCCGGCGCGCTTCCGGCAGCAGTGCGTCGCCGGCGGCGGTCAGCGCGACTGAGCGGCGGGTGCGTGCGAACAGAGCCGTGCCCAGCTTCGCCTCCAGCGACTGAATCGCTTGTGACAGCGGAGGTTGCGTCATGTGCAGCCGCTGCGCCGCACGGCCGAAGTGCATTTCCTCGGCGACCGCAACGAAATAGCGCAGCTGGCGCAGTTCGATGTTCATCTGTGATTCAAAATAAGTATCAATAATTGGTGGATCATATATTTGACAGCATTTTGTTCGCAAGGCATGGTTACGCTCTTTTCATATTTCAACCGATCATCCGGAGACTCCATGGCTGACAACGAACGTTCCAAGCACATTACCGAAGGCGTGGCGCGCAGCCCGAACCGCGCGATGTATTACGCAATGGGTTACAAGAAGGAAGACTTCAGCAACCCGATGATCGGCATCGCCAATGGTCATTCGACCATCACGCCGTGCAACTCCGGCCTGCAGAAACTGGCGGACGCCGCGATCGCCGCCACCAGCGCATCGGGCGCGAACCCGCAGGTGTTCGGCACGCCGACCATCTCCGATGGCATGTCGATGGGCACCGAAGGCATGAAGTACTCGCTGATCTCGCGCGAAGTGATCGCGGACTGCATCGAGACCTGCGTTCAGGGCCAGTGGATGGACGGCTGTGTCGTCATCGGCGGCTGCGACAAGAACATGCCGGGCGGGATGATCGCGCTGGCGCGCACCAACGTGCCGGGCATCTATGTGTACGGCGGCACCATCAAGGCTGGCAAATGGAAGGGCACCGACCTGAACATCGTGTCTGCGTTCGAGGCGGTTGGTCAGTTCACCGGCGGCAATATGTCGCAGGAAGACTTCGACGGCATCGAGAAAAACGCCTGCCCGTCGACGGGTTCGTGTGGCGGCATGTACACCGCGAACACCATGTCGTCGTCATTCGAGGCGCTCGGCATGTCGCTGCTGTATTCATCGACGATGGCTAACCCGGATGAAGAGAAAGTGCGCTCGGCCGAGGAATCGGCGCGCGTGCTGGTACAGGCGGTTCGCAACAACCTGAAGCCGCGCGACATCATTACCCGCAAGTCGATCGAGAACGCCGTTGCAGTGATCATGGCGACCGGTGGTTCCACCAACGCCGTGCTGCACTATCTGGCCATCGCGCACGCAGCGCAGGTCGACTGGACCATCGACGATTTCGAGCGCATGCGCAAGAAAGTGCCAGTCATCTGCAACATGAAGCCGTCCGGTCAATACCTGGCGACTGATCTGCACGTGGCCGGTGGCGTGCCGCAAGTGATGAAGATCCTGCTGAACGCCGGCCTGCTGCACGGCGACTGCATCACCATCACTGGCAAGACCATCGCCGAAGAACTGGCGAATGTGCCGGACCAGCCGCGCGCTGACCAGGACGTGATCATGCCGATCGAGAAGGCCCTGTACAAAGAAGGTCACCTGGCCATCCTGAAGGGCAATCTGGCGAGCGAAGGCTGTGTTGCAAAGATCACCGGCCTGAAGAATCCGGCCATCACTGGCCCGGCGCGCGTGTTCGACGACGAGCCGTCGGCGATGGACGCGATTCTGGCAAACAAGATCAATGCGGGCGACGTGCTCGTGCTGCGCTACCTCGGCCCGAAGGGTGGTCCGGGCATGCCGGAAATGCTGTCGCCGACATCGGCGCTGGTCGGCAAGGGCTTGGGCGAGTCCGTTGGCCTGATCACTGACGGCCGTTTCTCTGGCGGTACCTGGGGCATGGTGGTCGGCCACGTCGCGCCCGAGGCTTTTGTCGGCGGCAATATCGCGCTGGTGCAGGAAGGCGACTCGGTCACGATCGATGCGCATAAGCTGCTGATTCAGGTAAACGTGTCCGACGAAGAACTCGAGCTTCGCCGCAAGACATGGAAACAGCCAGCGCCGAAATATACGCGTGGCGTGCTGGCTAAATTTTCCAAATTGGCATCGACGGCAAGCAAGGGTGCCGTCACCGACTAAATATCGTGTGAATGAGTGTAACCGTCGCGAACAGCGTGTTCGCGGCGGTGTTAAGTTCCGCTCTGAGCACGAAACAAAATTCGAGTTAAAATTCGGCCACTTTTACCTATCTGGAGAGAGTCATGAAACAAATTCTGGTCGCCGTCGCAGCCGTTGCTGCACTGGCATCGAACGCAGCGTTCGCCAATGAACAGCTGGCTAAAGAGAAGAACTGCCTGGCGTGCCATGCGGTTGACGCCAAGCTCGTCGGCCCGGCCTACAAGGACGTCGCTGCCAAGTACAAAGCCGACAAGTCGGCAGAAGGCAAGCTGGCTACGAAGATCCAGAAGGGCGGCAGTGGCGTCTGGGGCCAGATCCCGATGCCGGCCAACCCGCAGGTGTCGGATGCCGAAGCACGCACGCTGGCCAAGTGGATTCTGAGCCTGAAGTAATCGTTTCGCTCGCGACAAAAAAGCGCCTCGTCTGAGGCGCTTTTGTTTTATGCCGTCCCGTTGTCAGCGGGACGATCCTGGTGGTAGGTTCGTGCCTTAGTGAACGACCGCAATCTGCGCGCGCTTGCCACCCCGGAAGGTATACAGCGTCAGCGTGCCGGTCTTCATATCGCCGCGCGCATCGAATTCGATCAGGCCGGTCACGCCCTGATAGCGGCTCTTTGCCAATTCAGGAAGGTACTTCGCCGGCTCGGCGGAGTTCGCGCGCTGCATGGCGTCGGCCATTACCATCACGGCGTCATACACATAGGGCGCATACAGCTTCACGTCGATACCGAATTTCTTGCGGTAGTCGGCGCGGAAATTTTCCATTGTTTTCCTCTGGTTTTCTTCGACGCCGCCTGCCTCTGCACAGACTACCTGATCGTCGCCCATGCCGGTGCCGGCCAGCGCCGGCAGCTGTTCGGTGCAGATACCATCGCCGCCCATGAATTTCACGTTGACGCCAAGCTGCTTCATTTGCCGCAGCATCGGCCCGCCGACCGCATCCATGCCGCCGAAGAACACCAGGTCAGGCGACTTGCCTTTGATGGCGGTCAGGATCGCATTGAAGTCGGTCGCTTTGTCATTGGTGTACTGCCGGCCGACGATGCGGATGCCGGCCGCCTTCGCCGCCTTGGCGAATTCGTCCGCGACGCCCTGGCCGTAGGCGGTACGGTCGTCAATGATCGCGATGTTCTTTACTTTCAGCGAGTTCGCCGCATAACGGCCCAGCGCTCCGCCGAGTTGCGCGTCATTGGCGACCACGCGGAACGCGCCCTTGTATCCCTGCTGTGTGTACTTCGGGTTGGTCGATGACGGCGAGATCTGCGGTATGCCGTGATCGTTATAGATTTTCGATGCAGGAATCGTGGTGCCCGAATTCAGGTGGCCGATCACGCCGACCACTTTGGCGTCAGCGAGCTTTTGCGCGACCGCCGTTGCCTGCTGCGGGTTCGCGCCGTCGTCTTCGGCGAACAGCTGGAACTTCACTTTCTTGCCGCCGATAGTGACGCCTTTTGCGTTCAGCACATCGATGGCCATGCGCGCGCCGTTTTCATTGTCCTTGCCAAGGTGAGCGATCGGGCCGGACAAAGGGCCGACATGGCCGATTTTCACGATCTGCTCCTCGGCGCTGGCACCGGTGGCCAGCAGGGCAAGCAGGGACAGGCTATAGGGTCGAATGCGCATCGATGGTCTCCGCGATGAAATGAGTGAGGTGGGGTTGCCAGCGCAGAAGGTAATACAAGAAATGCACCAGTGGCAATGGCCGAGTGGGAAAGGCGGCAATCCGCCGGACGCTGCGAAAAGCCCGCAACCGGGCGGCCCGGCGATTTTCTCGACCGCGCGGTGCGTCGCGACTGCCGGAGTCAGCTCTTTGCCGCGACCGAGATCAGCGGCCGTCCTTCGCGTGCCGGCGTGAGACCGGTAAATGCGAAGTCCACATCGGGACGGCGGCCGGACACGATGTCGGCGATGGCCTTGCCCGAGCCGCAGCCCATGGTCCAGCCCAGCGTGCCATGGCCGGTGTTCAGGAACAGGTTGGCAAGCTTCGTCTTGCCAATATAAGGCACGTTCGACGGCGTCAGCGGCCGCAGCCCGGTCCAGTACTGCGGATGCGCGTAGTCGCATGCGTCCGGAAACAGCTCGCGCGTGCGTCGCGTGATTGCTTCGCAGCGCACCGGGTTCAGTTCGCGCGTGTAGCCGTTCAGCTCGGCCGTGCCGGCCACGCGCAGGCGGTCGCCGAGGCGCGAGATCACCAGCTTGTGGCCGTCGTCGGTCAGCGATACATGCGGCGCGCGATCCGGATGCGTCACCTGATATGTGGCCGAATAGCCTTTGCCCGGATAGAGCATCAGGTCGATGCCGATGCCGCTGGCCAGCGCCTGCGAGAAGCTGCCCAGCGCCAGTACGTAGCTGTCTGCATGCAGCCTTTGATGACGTCCGTGTTCGTCGATCACCTCGACGCCAGCCACGCGCGCGGCCGCACCGCTGCCCTCGGTCAGCAGCCGTGTGATGCTGGTGCTGAAACGGAATTGCACGCCGGCTTCTGCGCATTTTTCAGCGAGGCCGGTGGTGAATTTGTAGATGTCGCCGGACTCATCGGTAGCGGTGAAATCGCCGCCGGCGATCTTCTGCCGGATCGCGGCCAGCGCCGGTTCGATGCGGACCACCTCGTCGGCCGAGATGGTCTGCCGCGGGCAGCCGAGTTCGCGCATCAGCTTCGCTGCCGGCAGCGATTGCCTGAATTCGGCTTCGTCGGTGTAGAAGTGCAGAATGCCGCGTGATTCGCAGTCATAGGCGATGCCGGTCTCGGCGCGCACTGCCTGCAGTGTTTGCCGGCTGTACTCGGCGATGGCGATGATCTGCCGGATGTTGTGTGCCGTGCGACCCGGCGTGCATTCGCGCAGGAAGGCCAGGCCCCAGCGCCATTGCAGCCACTCGGGGCGCAAGCGGAACAACAGCGGCGCATCTTCGCGTCCCAGCCATTTCAGCAGTTTCACCGGCGCCGACGGATTGGCCCAAGGCTCCGCGTGCGACACCGAGATCTGACCGCCGTTCGCGAAGCTGGTCTCCTGGGCCGGGCCGGGCTGACGGTCGACGACGGTCACTTCATGGCCGGCCTTCTGCAGGAACCATGCGGAGGTGGTGCCGACAATGCCTGCACCGAGGACGATGACTTTCATGATGAACCCTGTGTGGTGCGATCAGGACGAGAAAAATGATCGCGATGAATGCATTCAGGATTGTCGGGCGCTCAGTGGTGTTGATTGGCCGCCTGGCTGGCTTCTTTCGTCAACGCGGCGCGTATGTCGTCTCGCAGTCGCTGCTCGAGCAATCCGCCGACTTGGTGTGCGACATGCGTCGAAAGTTCCGCTGATATCGTCTGCATGGCCGCTGGCAGCAGCGTCGTCAGCATCGCCTGCACTTCCGATTGCAGTCGTGCACCGACCACATTCATGAGCGCTTCGCGTAGCGCATTTTCGACCAGCAGCGGTACTTCTTGAGCCAGGCTGGCCGCAAGTCGTTCGGCCAGCGCTTCGTGCTGCGGGTCGGGCCGGGGTGCCGACGGGGGCTTGTTCCAGCGATCATTGGCTGCGGCGAGCTTAGCTGCGTCAGCAGTGGTTGCCGGCTCGATGATGTCGGTTAGCAGCGGCAGGTCCAGGTCTTGGTCATTCATGATTTTTCAGCGACAAAATGGGTAAGCGGATAACCGCGTTGCTGGTACTGGCGATAGCGTTCGCGTCCGGCCAGCAGATCCTCCTCGTCGGCAGACACTATTTCGAACATCCGCTCGAAGCGGGCGAAATGCGCCGGTGTTTCGCGCGACAGATTGAGCAGTATCTGATGATGGGGCAATGCCTGTCCGGCGTCATGCGTCAGGATCACCGGCGTCACGCCGGCCAGTTCATCGCCGGCGTTCACATGCGGCAGGAAATCCTGTTCCGAAAAGGTCCACAGCGCATCGTCGATCGCGGTCATCTGCGCAGGATTGGCGGCAAACACGACGATTTTCATGTCGGCCGAGCGCGCCTTGCGTACCAGACGACACGCATAGGCGATCTTGTCCGGCACTTTGCTGTGGAAGTCGATGCGCGTCATCCGTTGGCCTGCACCATGCCGCTATGGCGCAGCAGCGCATCAATACTCGGCTCGCGTCCGCGGAATGCGGTGAACGATTCCAGTGCCGTGCGCGAACCGCCAATCGACAGGATCTCACGGTGAAACGCCAGCCCGGTCGCGGCGAGCCGGTTCGGATCACCCTGCGCTTCCTCGAAGGCGCCGTAGGCGTCGGCCGACAGGACTTCGGCCCATTTGTAGCTGTAGTAACCGGCTGCATAGCCGCCCGCAAAGATATGTGAAAACGAATTCTGGAAGCGGTTGAACGCCGGTGGCACCACCACGGCGACGCGATGGCGCACTTCAGCCAGTACGTCGGCAACGCTCTTGCTGCCGTTCGGGTCATAGTCAAAATGCAGGTGCATGTCGAACAGCGAGAACTCGACCTGCCGCAGCATCTGCAGCCCGGACTGGAAATTCTTTGCGGCGATCATTTTGTCGTACAGCGCGCGCGGTAGTGCCGCGCCGGTATCCGCTTGTGCGGTCATGTGCTGCAGCACGTCCCATTCCCAGCAAAAATTTTCCATGAACTGCGACGGCAGCTCGACCGCGTCCCATTCGACACCGGAGATGCCGGACACGCCGAGTTCGTCGACCGCGGTCAGCATATGGTGCAGCCCGTGCCCGAACTCGTGGAACAGCGTGATCACTTCGTCATGCGTGAAATAAGCGGGCCTCTTCACGCCGTCGACCACGGCCGGCTCGGTAAAGTTGCACGTCAGGTAAGCGATCGGGGTTTGCACATCGCCAGCGAGGTTTTTGCGGCCGCGTGCATCGTCCATCCAGGCGCCACCGCGCTTGCCGTTGCGCGCATACAGATCGAGGTAAAACTGGCCAACCAGCTTGCCCTGTTTCTCGATGCGGAAGAACTTCACGTCCGTATGCCAGACCGGGCCGCTGTCCGGACGGATCTCGACAGCGAACATGTTCTGGATCAGCCGGAACAAACCGTCGATCACTTTGTGCTCAGGGAAGTACATCTTCACTTCCTGCTCCGAGAACGCATAGCGTTGCTCGCGCAGTTTTTCGGATGCGTAGGTGATGTCCCAGGCCTCGAGTTGTGCCAACCCCAGCTCGGACTTCGCGAAGGCGCGCAGCTCGGCGAGATCGTTTTCTGCGAACCGGCGTGCGCGCTGCGCGAGATCATCGAGGAAGCGGATCACCTGTTCCGGCGAACTGGCCATCTTCGGCACCAGTGACACTTCGGCGAAGTTCGCATAGCCAAGCAGTTTTGCCTCTTCGTCGCGCAGCTTCAGGATCTCGACGATGTTCTGCGTGTTGTCCCACGCCGGATTGGCGCCCAGTTCAGAGGCCTTGGTTGCATTCGCGCGGTAGATGGTTTCGCGCAGTGCGCGGTCGTCCGCATACTGCAGGATCGGGAAATACGACGGAAAGTGCAGCGTGAAGCGCCAGCCCGTCTTGCCTTCGCGCTCGGCCGATGCGTACGCGGCCTGCTTAGCGTCGTCCGGTAGTCCGGCCAGTCGCGCCTCGTCGTCGACGATCAGTTCATAGGCATTGGTCGCATCGAGCACATTTTCGGAGAAGCGCGTGGCCAGCGCTGCCTGCTGTTCCTGGAGCTCGGCGAAGCGTGCCTTCTTGTTGTCCGGCAGTTCGGCGCCGCCGAGACGGAAGTCGCGCACCGCATTGTCGATGATCTTCTTGCGCGCAGTCGGCAGCGTGGCATACCCGGCATCGGTCTGCAGCGCCTTGTATTTCTCGAACAGTTTCAGGTTCTGCCCGAGCTCGGTCCAGAACTCGGTGACCTTCGGCAGGTTCTCGTTGTAGGCGGCCCGCAGTTCGGGCGTATCGACCACCGCGTTCAGATGGCCGACCACGCCCCATGCGCGGCCAAGCCGCTCGGTGACGGCTTCCAGTGGCACGACAAAATCCTCCCAGCGGGCAGGCGCGTCCGGCGCCTCGAGTCGCTGCACCACCTGACGCGCGTCGTCGAGCAGCTGCGCGATTGCGGGCGTGACTTGTTCGGGCTGGAACAGATCGAAACGGGGAAGATCGGTGAAATCGAGCAGGGCGTTGGTTGTCATGTGCATTCAGTGTTTGGGGTCAGTCAGTTAGTCTTGGCTGCGCGTTCGGCTGCTTCGAGGGTGTTTACCAGCAGCATGGTGATCGTCATCGGGCCGACGCCGCCGGGCACCGGCGTAATCCAGCCGGCGACTTCAGCGGTGGGCGCGAAATCCACATCGCCGCACAGCTTGCCGGCGTCGTCGCGGTTCATGCCGACGTCAATCACCACCGCGCCCGGCTTGACCATGTCCGCAGTCACGATGTTTCGCTTGCCGGTGGCGACGACGAGGATGTCGGCGTCGCGGGTGTGATGACCGAGGTCGCGCGTCTTGGAATTGCAGATGGTGACGGTGGCGCCGGCCTGCAAGAGCATCATCGCCTGCGGCTTGCCGACGATGTTCGATGCGCCGACCACGACCGCATGCGCGCCGCGCACCGGATAGTCGATGGATTCGAGCATCTTCATCACGCCGTACGGCGTGCAGGGCCGGAAGAGCGGCTGACCCGTCATCAGCAGGCCGGCATTACTGATATGAAAACCATCGACATCCTTGTCGGCGGCGATCGCTTCGATCACCTTGTTGGCGTCGATATGTTTCGGCAGCGGCAGTTGCACCAGGATACCGTTGATTTTCGGGTCCTTGTTCAGCGCATCGACGCGCGCCAGCAGCGCAGCCTCGGACAGGCTCGCGTCGTATTTTTCCAGCACCGAATGAATGCCATTGTCTTCGCAGGCCTTGACCTTGTTGCGCACATAGACCTGCGAGGCCTGGCTATCGCCGACCAGCACCACGGCAAGGCCGGGCGGGTGACCCGTGGCGGTCAATGCCGCCGCGCGCTGCGCGACTTCGGCACGCAATTCGCGCGACAACTGGTTTCCATCGATGATTTTTGCGGGCATGGGAAAAGAATCTTGCAGATAAGTGGAGGTTGGCAGGGAAACATTATAAGAGCGGGGCAAGGATGCTGCGGCATACGAACGTCGGGTAACGGCCGGCATGCGCTTGAAGCGCCGTGGTTTGATGCACAGCAAAGCCTCGTCGTTCCCCGGCAATGCGCAAATCGAGCGCGCTAAAGTGCGTTTCTGCCCGGCGCTGAAACGGTGGAAATTCCACATAATGAAATCACTTACCGTATTTTGAAAAATTACTGAAGTCCTGATAAACTCCGCGCGATTGAAATTCCAGCAGATTTCGCTGTAAGGTGAGGCAGCTGGAATTCTTCCCTGAAACCGGCCAAGACAAGAATCCAGGAGACCCTCATGGCAGCGCAAATCGACAGCATCCTGGCGCAAGCCGCCAACGATCCCGATGCAATGGAAACCCGCGAGTGGCTCGATGCCCTCGAGTCCGTGATCGAGCACGAAGGCGCCGAGCGCGCGCATTACCTGCTTGAGCGCATGGTAGACCTCGCCCGTCGCCGCGGTGCGCACATTCCGTTCTCCAGCAATACCGCCTATGTGAACACCATTCCTGCACACCTTGGCGAGCATTGCCCGGGCAACCTCGAGTATGAAGAACGGCTGCGCTCTTACATGCGCTGGAACGCGATGGCCATGGTGGTCCGGGCCAACCGCACCGACGGCGATCTCGGCGGTCACATCTCCAGCTTCGCGTCGCTGGCCAACATGCTGGGCATCGGCTTCAACCATTTCTGGCATGCGCCGGACGAAAACCACGGCGGTGACCTGCTGTATATCCAAGGGCACTCGTCGCCCGGCATTTATGCGCGCGCCTATCTCGAAGGCCGCATCAGCGACGATCAGATGCTGAACTTCCGCCGCGAAGTCGATGGCAAAGGTCTGTCCTCGTATCCGCACCCGAAACTGATGCCAGACTTCTGGCAGTTCCCGACCGTGTCGATGGGCCTGGGTCCGCTGATGGCGATCTATCAGGCACGCTTCCTGAAGTACCTGCATGCGCGCCAGATTGCCGATACCGCCAACCGCAAGGTATGGGCGTTTTGTGGCGACGGCGAGATGGACGAGCCGGAATCGATGGGCGCCATCGGCATGGCCGGCCGCGAGGGGCTCGACAATCTGGTGTTTGTCATTAACTGCAACCTGCAGCGTCTTGATGGCCCGGTGCGCGGCAACGGCAAGATCATCCAGGAACTCGAGGCCGACTTCCGCGGCGCTGGCTGGAATGTGATCAAGGTGATCTGGGGCTCGAACTGGGATGATCTGCTGGCGCGCGACAAGGATGGCGTGCTGCAACGGATCATGATGGAAACCGTCGACGGCGAATACCAGAACTACAAGGCCAAGGACGGCGCGTATGTGCGCTCGCATTTCTTCGGCAAGGACCCGCGCGCGCTCGAACTGGTCGCTAACATGTCGGACGACGACATCTGGCGGCTGACGCGCGGCGGCCATGATCCGCACAAGATCTATGCTGCGTACAAGACCGCACAGGAAAACAAGGGCCAGCCGACCGTGATCCTGGCCAAGACCGTCAAAGGCTATGGCATGGGCAAGTCCGGCGAGGCGCGTAATACCGCGCACCAGACCAAGAAGCTCGACGACCAGGCGATCCGCGAGATGCGCGACCGCTTCGGCATCCCGATTCCCGACGACCAGCTGCACGAAGTGCCGTTTTATAAGCCGTCCGACGATGCGCCGGAAATGAAATACCTGCACGAGCGTCGAAAGCAGCTCGGCGGCTACCTGCCGCAGCGCCGCCGCCAGGCGGAAGAGAAGCTGCCGGTACCGGAGCTGTCCGCGTTCCAGGCGATCCTCGATCCGACCTCTGAAGGCCGCGAGATCTCGACCACGCAGGCGTATGTGCGCGCGCTCACCGTGCTGCTGCGCGACAAGGACCTCGGTCCGCGCGTGGTGCCCATTCTCGTCGACGAAGCGCGTACCTTCGGCATGGAAGGGTTCTTCCGTCAGATCGGAATCTTCAGCCAGCAGGGTCAGCTGTATGAGCCGGTCGACAAGGATCAGGTCAGCTACTACCGCGAAGACAAGGCTGGCCAGATCCTGCAGGAAGGCATCAACGAGGCCGGGGCGATGAGTTCGTGGATCGCGGCGGCGACCTCGTACTCGACGAACAATCGCGTGATGATTCCGTTCTACATCTTCTACTCGATGTTCGGATTGCAGCGTATTGGTGACCTCGCATGGGCCGCTGGCGACATGCGCGCGCGCGGCTTCCTGCTGGGGGGTACCTCGGGCCGCACCACGCTGAACGGTGAAGGCTTGCAGCACGAAGATGGCCACAGCCATGTGCTCGCGTCCACCATCCCGAACTGCATGCCGTATGACCCGACCTACGCGCATGAAGTCGCAGTGATCTTGCAGGATGGCCTGAAGCGCATGGTCGAAAAGCAGGAGGACGTGTTCTATTACATCACTCTGATGAACGAAAACTACGCGCATCCGGGCATGAAGCCGGGCCAGGAAGAAGGCATCCTGAAAGGCCTGTACCTGCTGCAGCCGTCATCGCAGAAGAAGGCTAAGCAGCGCGTGCAATTGATGGGGTCGGGCACCATCCTGCGCGAAGTGATCGAGGCGGCTGCGCTGCTGGAGCAGGACTGGGGAATTGCGGCCGACGTCTGGTCCGCGCCGTCGTTCACGCTGGCCGCGCGCGAAGGCCAAGATGCCGACCGCTGGAATATGCTGCATCCGACAGCGACGCCGCGGGCGGCCTTTGTGACTGCGCAATTGCAGTCCAGCGAAGGCCCCGTCATCGCCGCTACCGATTACATCCGGACTTATGCGGAGCAGATCCGTCCGTTCATTCCGGTGGGCCGTTCGTACAAGGTGCTGGGCACCGACGGTTTTGGCCGTTCCGATACCCGCGCCAAGCTGCGCGAGTTCTTCGAGGTGAACCGCCATTTCGTGGCCATCGCCGCGTTAAAGCAGTTGGCCGACGATGGCAAGATCGACCCGGCAGTGGTGGCGCAGGCCATCACGAAGTATGGCCTCGACCCGAACAAGCCGAACCCGGTCACCGTCTGAAAATTGGACGCTGGCAGTTAACGCCTAAAAATAATCAATAATCAGCACATAATGCTGATTATTGATGTTTCATAAGCGAAAATAGATGGTTTTTTTAATCCTCTCTTAACGCGACAGAAACTCGCAGCCGCAAAGCTCGTCCATAATCGGGCGACATATTCCCGCAAAGGCGGGAACCAACGGAGCAAAAACAATGAGCCAAGTAGAAATCAAGGTGCCGGATATTGGCGACTTCAAGGAAGTGGAAGTCATCGAACTGCTGGTTAAGCCGGGCGATATGGTGAAGGCTGAGCAATCACTGATCACGGTCGAATCCGACAAGGCCAGCATGGAGATCCCGAGCAGCCGCGCAGGCATCGTCAAGGAATTGAGGGTCAAGATCGGCGACAAGGTGGCCGAAGGCAGCGTCGTGCTGATGCTGGAGCCGGCCGATGGCGCAGCCGCCGCACCGGTTGCCCCCGCTGCTCCTGCAGCCGCCGCAGCGCCTGCGGCTGTCACCGCACCGGCACCGGCACCGGCAGTACCGGCTGCTGCGCCGGCCGCAGCAGCACCCGCAGCAGCACCGGTAGTCGCGTCGACTGGGGCGAAGGCGCATGCGTCGCCGTCGGTGCGCAAATTTGCGCGCGAGCTGGGTGTCGATCTGTCGCGCGTGACGGGTACGGGTCCGAAGGGCCGCATTTTGCTGGACGACGTGCAAGGTTTCGTGAAGGGCGTGATGTCCGGCGCCAGTGCCGCACCGGCCGCATCCGGTGGTGGCGCCGCACTTGGCCTGCTGCCGTGGCCGTCGCTCGACTTCTCGAAGTTCGGCGAGACTTCGCTCGAACCGCTGTCGCGCATCAAGAAGATCAGCGGCCCGAACCTGCATCGCAACTGGGTGATGATCCCGCATGTCACGCAGTGGGACCAGGCCGACATCACCGAACTCGAGGAATTCCGCAAGAGCGCCAACGAGTCGCTGGCCAAGTCCGGCGTGAAGCTGACCATGCTTGCATTCGTGATCAAGGCCAGCGCTTCGGCATTGAAGAAATTCCCGGCTTTTAATTCGTCGCTCGACGCGGCCGGCGAAAACCTGATCCTGAAGCACTATTACAACATCGGTTTTGCGGCCGACACGCCGAACGGGCTGGTGGTGCCGGTGGTGAAGAACGTTGACCAGAAGGGCATTGCGCAGATCGCCAAAGAGATGGGCGAGCTGTCTGCGCAGGCGCGCGAAGGCAAGCTCAAACCGGCCGACATGCAGGGCGCGACCTTCACGATCTCGTCGCTTGGCGGCATCGGTGGCACGCAGTTCACGCCGATCATCAATGCGCCGGAAGTGGCGATCCTGGGTCTGTCGAAGTCCGAGATCAAGCCGGTCTGGGACGGCAAGGCCTTCGCGCCGCGTCTGATGCTGCCAATGTCGCTGTCCTATGACCATCGTGTGGTTGACGGTGCGCTCGGTGCGCGCTTCATCGTCTACCTCGGCGACGTCCTCGCGGACATGCGCAGAACCCTGCTGTAAACGCGCTGCGATGACCACCTGCGTCGTCGTCAGGAAAGACGATCAGATTGCCATTGCCGCGGACTCGCTGGTGACCTTCGGGGACACCCGTCTGTCGCACGCGTACGAGGCGAACGAAAAGATCATCGAGGTCAACGGATCGTACGTGTCGCTGTCCGGCACCACCGCGCACTTTCCGGTGATGAAGAAGCTGTTGACTGAGATGGGTGATGAATGCCGGCTGGATTCGCGCGACGAGGTGTTCGACACCTTCACGCGCGTGCACCAGATACTGAAGGACAAGTACTTCCTGAATGTGAAGGAAGAGGAAGACGATCCTTACGAGTCGTCGCAGATCACCACACTGATCGCGAACCCGCACGGCATCTTCGGCGTGTATTCCTACCGCGAAGTGTTCAGCTTCGACCGCTTCTGGGCGATCGGCAGCGGCAAGTGCTTCGCGCTCGGCGCGATGTATGCCGCGTATGACCAACCCGGCAGCGCACAGGAGATCGCCGGGCTGGGCGTGCAGGCCGGCGCGGAGTTCGACAAAAGTTCGGCGCTGCCGTGCCGCCTGATCACTTTTCCGATACAAAGATAACGGAGCCAAATAATGAGCCTCATCGAAATCAAAGTCCCCGACATCGGCGACTTCAAGGAAGTGGAAGTTATTGAACTGCTGGTCAAGCCGGGCGACACGATCAAGCCCGAGCAATCGCTGATCACGGTCGAATCCGACAAGGCCAGCATGGAGATCCCCGCATCGGCCGGTGGTGTCGTCAGGGAGTTGAAGGTCAAGCTCGGCGACAAGGTGGCCGAAGGCAGCGTCGTGCTGATGCTCGAGACCTCGGGTGCTGAGGCGGCAGCAGGTTCTGCAGCACCTGCGCTTGCTGTGCCGGTACCGGCTACTGCCGCCGCTCCCGCAGTGGCTATCCCGGCACCGGCTGCCGCCAGTTTCGCTGGCACGGCCGACATCGAATGCGACACCCTGGTGCTCGGCGCTGGTCCCGGCGGTTACACCGCAGCGTTCCGTGCAGCTGATCTCGGCCAGAAGGTTGTGCTGATCGAACGTTATGCGGCTCTCGGAGGCGTTTGCCTGAATGTCGGCTGTATTCCGTCCAAGGCTCTGCTGCATGCGGCGAAAGTGATCACCGAAGCCGAAGAGATGTCGCACAGCGGCGTGAGCTTCGGCGCGCCGCAGATCGACATCGACGCGCTGCGCGGCTGGAAGGAAGGTGTGATCAAGAAGCTGACCGGCGGCCTGTCGGGTCTGGCGAAGGCGCGCAAGGTGCAGGTGGTGCAGGGCAAAGGTACGTTCTCGTCGTCGAACACACTCAGTGTCGAAACCGCTGACGGTGCGAAGACGATCGCCTTCAAGAGCGCGATCATCGCAGCCGGTTCATCGGTCGCGAAAATTCCGGGTTTCCCGTACGACGATCCGCGTCTGGTCGATTCGACCGGTGCGCTCGAACTGCGCCAGATCCCGAAGCGTATGCTGGTGATTGGCGGCGGCATCATCGGCCTTGAGATGGCCTGTGTGTATGACGCGCTGGGCGCGAAGGTGTCAGTAGTCGAATTCGCCGATGGCCTGATTCCAGCCGCCGACCGCGACATCGTCAAGCCGCTGCATAAGCGCATCGAGAAGCGCTATGAAGCGATCATGCTGAAGACCAAGGTCACGAAGCTGGAAGCGCAGGCCGACGGCCTGGTCGCCACCTTTGAGGGTGACAATGCGCCGACCGGACCGCAGAAGTACGACATGGTGCTGCTGGCTGTCGGTCGCCGCCCGAACGGCACAGAGATCGCGGCCGACAAGGCTGGCGTGATCGTCAACGAGCGCGGCTTCATTCCGGTCGACCGGCAACAGCGCACAAATGTGCCGCATATCTTCGCGATCGGCGATATCTGCGGCGATCCGATGCTGGCGCACAAGGCGACCAACGAAGCGAAGGTTGCGGCCGAAGTGCTCGCTGGCCACAAGGTCGAGTTCGATGCGATGACGATTCCGTCGGTCGCTTACACCGACCCGGAAATTGCATGGATGGGCGTCACCGAAGCCGAGGCCAAGGCCAAGGGCATCCCCTATGAAAAGGCCAACTTCCCGTGGGCCGCCAGCGGGCGTGCGCTGGCGATGGGGCGCGATGACGGCGTCACCAAGCTGTTGTGGGATCCGACCACCAAACGCATTATCGGCGCCGGTATTGTCGGCGTGAACGCCGGCGAACTGCTGGCCGAGACGGTGCTGGCGATGGAAATGGGCGCTGACCTTGAAGATCTCGCGCTGACCGTGCACGCGCATCCGACACTGTCGGAGACGCCAATGTTCGCGGCGGAGATGGGCTTGGGAACGATTACGGACTTGTATATTCCGCCGAAGAAGTAACCCGAAGTTATCGAAAAAAATCGGCCCGCTATGCGGGTCGATTTTTTTGTGTTCACGTCATACCAAATGCCGTGGCCATGACGAACTCTTCGAGGTTCTCCGCAACTCTACAAGGAGTGGCTGAGGTTCCGGGAAGGGTGCCATCGCGCGGATCGTTTTTGCGGGGATGGCCAGCGATGATTCGACACCGCCAAATCACCTTGTGCCCATTAGCCGGACGCTTTGAGGAGATGCGGCATGCGAAACAGCTCTGGTGTAAACCTGGGTCAAACGACATTAGCCATAGCGGCGCAGAGTTTGAAAGGGCGCGGCGCCATCGAGTTATCGAATGTTTTTACAAATGATACCGGCACCGATAAGAATTTGTTCGTGCGCTCTGGCAGCCGACTTCAGGGGGTGCTTGGTCATCTCTCGGGGAAAAAGACGCGCGAAGCGTACGCGGCGCAGGTTTGCGGCAAGCTGACGCAGGTATTCGGAAATGAATTGACCGCAGAGCTCGTGCGGGATGTCCGAGCGAAGATCATTAAAACCGGCAGTTTGAAGGGAGATTTTCTGGCACAGAAACTCGACGCTTTGCGCGATGTGCATGCGGCGAACAAAGGGCAGAAGCTGCGCATCCAGATCGGCTCACCTATGCAGGTTCGATCGGATTGCTGCATTGCAGGTTTTGCTTCGGCGAACACGGCAATGCAGGAAATGTTTAAGGGCGCAGCCCCCAACCCTAAAGACTGGCTGTCGGCCAACTTGCTCAGTGCCTGGGGCAATAAAGACGGAAACTTCGGCGGCGACACTGCGTTGAGTCGCGAATTCCACTTTACCGGTAGCTCATTGAAGAAACTCGTCAGCCTGCGTGAATGTGGCGATCCGGCATGGAGCCAGCGTCAACCTGGCGATATGTACGACTTGATTCATCAGGCGATCGGCGATTCAACCGGCGCGATTGTCATCGAGCCGCAGCCGGATCGGGTCGAGAACGGCGTGCCCAGATACACCGATGATGGCCTCAGGGAGCAACTCAGGGCTGCGCGAGATCGTGGGAATGAAGCGGCGAACCAACGAGTCGATCGGGTGATTACCTTTGTGTCACCGGATAGCGAATTGCTTGAACGTATTCAGCGACTGACTCCGGAAGTGGCTAACGAGCCCGTCCCGCCGACGTCTTTTAGCCCGCCCGGAATGCTGTAGGGTTTGAATGAAGAGAGTTGGCGGGAGGTTCGGTATGCGAAATAAACCAATGATCACTCTGAGCCAAACAAACATTGCTGCTGCGGCGCAGAGCCTGAAAGGTCGAGGGACGATCGAGTTGTCCGATGTTGGTAATACGGGCACGCCGCCGTGTAAGGCGGTATTCATAAGATCGCGCCCTCCGTTGCAATGGTTGATCGGCCATCTCTCAAGAACCAAGAGTCGCGAAGCGTATGCGGACCAGGTGGAAGCCAAACTGAAGCAGGTACTGGGCGACGACGTTCCGACACAGCTTTTACAGAATATTCGAACGCAGATCATCAAAGTCGGCAGTTTGCAGGGAAATTTCCTGGCACGGAATCTGGAAGCGCTGCATAACGGCGGAGTGCTGGTGCCGGTCGGGAGCAAGCCAGGCGCGGCAGAGAACAAGGGACAGCAGGTGCGCATTATGACCGGCTCACCTATGGACATTCGAGCGGATCGCTGTCTTGTCAGTTTCGACACGGCTGACGAGGCAATGAAAACTGTCGCCGACAACCGCATGTCGACCAAGCGGGACGATATGTCTGCGATGCAGCTTGGGCTATGGGCAAACAAAGAAGGCACATTTGAAAATGATGCAGAGCTGACCTTCAAATTCACTGCCGGATTTTCGTCAGCAAAAGAACTGTTGAGTTTTCGTGGCAGTAATGAGCTGCATAACGGCGAGCGTAATACCAACGATATGTATCAGCTGATCCGAGTCGGCATTGGGAAATCGACTGGCGCAATCGTCATCGAGCCGCAGCCTGATCAGATGTTCAAAATGAAGCCGGTCTATACCGATGCGGGTCTCAAGGCGCAAATCAGAGCAGCGCTGGATTGCAAGGCCGAGGCAAAAAACGGGAATTTCAATCGAGTCATCACTTTCGCTTCGTCAGACAATGCATTGCTACAGCGCGTAAAGGCGCTGTACACACAGGTAGAGAAGGAAATCAGTCAGGCGAAATCTCCCGATTTCGGCAAGAAGCAATCGCTGCGCGACTCCGGGAACGATTTGGGCAATTCTGACGGATTTTCAGATATCGACCTCAACAGCTAGCGGCCAATCGTGCCGCTTCTGAAAGCAGCAGGCACGGGTATCCGTGCCTGCGCCGTCTTTACTTGACTTGTCTGATCACATCCGACAGCAGCGTCAGCATCAGATCAATTTCTTCATTCGTCACAGTCAGTGCCGGCATGAAGCGCAGCAGGTCCGGACGCGGCGAGTTTAGCAACAGGCCCTGCGGTTCAAGGTCGCGTGCGATCTCGACGATCTTGCCACCGATCGGTGCACCGAGCTTCAACGCACGCAACAGGCCTTCGCCGCGCTCGCCTTCAAGTCCATGCCGGTCGCACAGCTTGAGCAGGCCTTCGCGCAGGTAGTTGCCCTTGTCGACCACCGACTGCAGGAAGCCCGGCTTCAGCAACTCGTCGAGTACGGCGATACCGACGGCGGTCATCAGCGGATTGCCGTTGTAGGTGCCGCCTTGGTCACCCGGCTCAAACACCGCGAAAGGCTGGCGACACAGCAGCGCTGCCAGCGGCACGCCGCCACCGATACCTTTGCCCAGGGTCATGATGTCCGGCTCGACGCCGGACAGCTGATAAGCAAACAGCTGGCCGGTACGGCCCATGCCGGCCTGCACTTCATCGACAATCAGCAGCAGGTTGTGCCTGGTCGTCAGAGCGCGCAGCCCTTGCATGAATTCCCGTGACGCCGGGATGACGCCGCCTTCGCCCTGCACCGGCTCGAGCATCACGGCGACGGTCTTGTCGGTGATCAGTGCTTCGACGCTGGCGAGGTCATTCAGTGTCGCCTTCGCGAAGCCGGGCACCTGTGGCGCGAACATCGTATCCCAGCCCGGCTTGCCGGACGCCGACATGGTCGCCAGCGTGCGGCCATGGAAGCTATGATCAAAAGTGATGATCTCGTAGCGGTTTTCGCCGGATGCGCTTCGGTTCAGCTTGCCCCATTTACGCGCGAGCTTGATCGCCCCTTCGTTCGCTTCGGCACCGCTGTTGGCGAAGAACACGCGGTCGAAGCAGGAGTGCTGCGTCAGCAGCGACGCAAGGCGGATCGACGGTTCGTTGTAGAACGCCGGCGACGGGTTGATTACCTTCTTTGCCTGCGCGACCAGCGCGTCCTGTATGCATTGCGGCGAGTGGCCGAGGCAATTCACTGCCCAGCCCTGTAACCAGTCGAGATAGCGCTTGCCGTTATGATCGGTCATCCACATGCCCTGGCCTTCGGTGAAGACCAGTGGCGGACGGTTGGTAATGTAGAGCAGCGCGTTGGTGTCGTAGTGTTCGAATGACTGGTTCACGGCTTCGGGTTTGTTCATGGTCTGGCGTTAAAAAGAGTCGGGCGGCAGATGTCAGGCAAACTCAGGCAGCAGCCAGATCGGCTTCAGAGGTGAACGAGTCGGCGTAGAACTCGTCTTCCGGTAGCTGGCACTGCGCGGTGAAGTCTGTCTGCGCGGCGTCGACCATCAGCGGCGCGCCGCACGCATACACTTGGTGGCCCGACAGATCTGGCAGGTCCTGCATGACTGCGCGGTGCACGAAGCCAGTGCGGCCGTTCCAGCCGTCTTCCGGTAGCGGGTCCGAGATTACCGGCACATAGCGGAAGTTCGGCAGCGTCTTCGCCCATTCTTCGCACAGCGCATGCATGTACAGATCCTTTGGCCGGCGGCCACCCCAGTACAGCGTGACCGGGCGCGTCGACTTCGAATGCGCCCAGTGCTCGACGATCGCCTTGATCGGCGCGAAGCCGGTGCCGGACGCGAGCAGCACGATCGGCTTGGTCGATTCCTCGCGCAGGAAGAAGGTACCGAGCGGACCTTCGAAACGCAGAATGTCGCGCTCTTTCATCGCGCCGAAAACATGGTCAGTAAATACGCCGCCGGGCATATGACGAAGGTGCAGGCTCAGCAACTCGTCCGAGTGTGGCGGCGTGGCGATGCTGTACGCACGGCGCTTGTTATCCTTCAGCAGAAACTCGACATACTGGCCGGCTTTGTACTGCATGCGCTCGGTGGCGGGCATCTGCAACGACAGGATCATCACGTCATCGGCCGCGCGCTCGAGCCTGGCGACGCGCACCGGTACTTTCTTGATCGGGAATTCGCCGACACCGAGCACTTCGCGCGCCTCGATGGCCACGTCCGATTGCGGCACCGCGCAGCAGAACAGGGTATGGCCGGCGGTCTGCTCGGCTGCGGACAGCGCGCGTTCCTGATGCGCGCCGAGTGCCACGCTGCCGGACACGAGCTTGCCTTTGCAGCTGCCGCACGCGCCGTTCTTGCAGCCGTAGGGCAGGCCGATGCCGGCACGGATGGCGGCCGCCAGAATGGTTTCATCGGCTTCGCAGCTGAACTGCCGGCCGCTCGGGTTAACGCTTACCTGGAACGTCATACAATCTCGCGAATGAAAAACAATGGTCTGAAAATCCTGAGCAGGCCGCGCCTGCTGGTGGTCGGTTGCGGCGATGTCGGCATGCGGCTGTTGCCACTGCTGCGCGATCGTTTCCGCGTGTTCGCCGTAACCAGCCAGCCTTCCCGCGTGGCCGAGCTGCGTGCCGCCGGCGCCACGCCGGTGGTCGCCAATCTTGACCAGCCAGACAGCCTGTACCGGCTGAAGGGACTGGCGGACCGGGTTGTCCATCTGGCACCGCCGTCACCGGACGGGTTGACGGACCGTCGCACCCGACATCTGACCGCCATTTTACCCCGACACGGCAGCGTGGTTTACGTCAGCACGACTGGGGTCTACGGCGATTGTGCCGGTGCCCGGTTCGACGAGACCCGGCCCGTGGCGCCGAAGAATGCGCGTGCGATCCGGCGCGTCGATGCCGAGCGGGTGCTGCGGCGCTGGGCGTCGGCCGCCGGGGCGCGGCTGGCGATCTTGCGGGTACCCGGCATCTATGCGGCCGACCGTTTGCCGGTGGAGCGGCTGCGGCAGGGTACGCCGGCGCTGTTACCGGACGATGATCCTTATACCAACCATATTCATGCGGACGATCTCGCGAAGATCATCGCGCTGGCGCTTTTCCGTGCGGCGCCGCAGCGCGTGTATCACACGGTCGATGATTCGGACATGAAGATGGGCGATTACTTCGATGCGGTCGCCGATGCGTTCGGCCTGCCGCATCCGCCGCGGCTGCCGCGCGCGCAACTGGTCGAGCGGGTGTCACCGATGCTGTTGTCTTTCATGTCGGAGTCGCGCCGTTTGCAGAACGACAGGATGAAGCGCGAACTGGGCGTGCGGCTTGGTTGGTCGACCGTCGCCGACCTGCTGGCCAATTTCGGTCCGCGCCAGGGGCAGCTGTTCAGTCCGACACGCTGACGGCCGACTTGATGCCGTTGACCCACGAGCGTGCCGGCAGTTTGCTCATGGCTTTGATCACCGCCGCGCGCTGATGCAGGTCGGCGAAGTCGAATTCTGGCTCGGACTTGAATGCGATCACCACCACATTGCCGTCGTGGACTTCGGGCAGCGTCAGCACATGATCGAATGCGCTGCAGATGGCGGGCATGTTGCGCCGGAAGCTGGGATGGTCGCCGAACAGATTGATGGTCGCGATGCCGTCGTCGTTGAGGCAGCGCGCGCAGGCCTGATAGAACTCGGGCGAATCCAGCACCGGTCCGCGCGCGGTCGCGTCATACAGGTCGATCTGCAGCACATCGATCGACTTGCGATTGGCCGGGTCGCCGACGAACAGCGCAGCATCCATCTGCAATACCTGCAAGCGTTCATCGTCTTGCGGCAGATGAAACATGGAGTGACAGACGTTGACCACATTCGGATTCAGTTCGACGGCCACCACCTGCGCGTCCGGATATTCGCGATAGCAGAATTTGGTCAGCGCGCCGGTGCCGAGTCCGAGCTGCGCGATGCGCTGCGGTCGATCGATGAAGAGCATCCAGGCCATCATCTGCTGCGCATATTCAAGCTCGATCCAGTCCGGCTTCCTGACGCGCATTGCGCCCTGTACCCACTCAGTGCCGAAGTGCAGATAGCGCACGCCGTCGTGTTCGGACAGCGTGATCGGCGCGAATTTCGGTTGACGGCTCTTGGCGGCAGGGGGACGTTTCATGGCATGCTCATCAGGACAGCAAAGCCCGCCACTTTACTAGCTTTTGGTCGAACGACAGCTGCGCGTTCGCCGGTGACGATGACGGTAGTACCAGGGTGCGGAATCCGACCGCCTCGAATTGCGGCGCGAAGCGACCCGAGGCCTTGCCGTTGAAAGCGATTGTCTGCAGCGCGGGAAATCCCGTACGCAGAATCGAGAAGTCGGCGACCTGTGCGCGTCGTATCGATGCGTCCAGGCTGCCCTGGCGCTCGCAGGCGACGATCACGTCCCACAGCCCGATCCGGTGCCACGCGAGCCGCTCAAGGCGCGCTGCATAGTCGAGCCGTATAAGATCATCACTCAGTACGGCCGACAGCAGGCGCCAGAACTGGTTGCGCGGGTGGGCGTAATACTGCTGCGCGGCGAGGGAGGCCTCGCCCGGAAAACTGCCGAGAATCAGCAAGCGGGCGTCGGCCTGCATCGCTGGCGCAAAGCCAGTCAGCCGAAGGGAGACGGAAGAAGCCATTAAGGAATTGTAGAGGGGCGGCTCAATGCGTGCAGGTTAGAATTCCCGCACAAATTATTCCAGAGGAGACAGGCAATGACCCAACCCATCATGCTCGTCACCGGCGGCAGTCGCGGGATCGGTGCTGCGACGGCATTGATTGCGGCGGCGCGCGGCTGGCGTGTCGCGCTGACCTACCAGAGCAACGCAGCAGCGGCCGATGAGGTCGTGCGGAAGATCGGCGCTGCCGGCGGCACGGCCATTGCCGTGCAGGCCGACGTCGGCATCGAGGCCGATGTGCTGCGCCTGTTCAGGACGGTAGATGATCAACTCGGCACGCTGTCGGTGCTGATCAACAATGCGGGCATGCTGGAGCAGCAGAGCCGGCTTGATCAGATGGAACTCGATCGCTGGCAGCGTGTGTTCAGTGCGAACGTGTTCGGCAGCTTCCTGTGCGCGAAGCAGGCGGTGCTGCGTATGTCGACCAAATACGGCGGCAAGGGCGGATCGATCGTCAATGTGTCGTCGGCGGCGGCGCGGCTCGGTTCACCGAACGAGTTCATCGATTACGCATCCGCGAAAGGGGCGGTCGATTCGATGACGCTGGGACTGTCGAAGGAAGTGGCGGGCGAGGGCATTCGCGTGAATGCGATCCGGCCGGGATTGATTTATACCGATATCCACTCGCTGGCTGGCGAACCCGGCCGCGTCGATCGCGCCAAGGCCGGTGTGCCGATGCAGCGCGGCGGTACAGCAGAAGAAGTGGCCGAGGCGATCATCTGGCTCGCTTCGGAGCAGGCGTCGTATGTCACAGGTGTTTTGATGGATGTGACGGGCGGGCGTTAATGAGGTTTGCGTCGTTCGCACCGTTCGGCCCTGGGGCTTGGATGGATCCCGGCGCATGCCGGGATCCGGCGTCCCTGACGTTCAACTTCAGGGCAAAATCTCCAGCACCCGTTCCAGCGGTCTTCCCAGCCGCGCTCCCCGCGCAGTGATCACTACCGGGCGGTTGATCAATACCGGATGCGTGAGCATCGCATCGACCAGTGCGTCTTCGCTTGCCGACGCGTCGGCCAGTTCCAGTTCACTGCACAACTTTTCCTTCTCGCGCAGCAGCGCGCGCGCCGGTTGTCCGGTCGCGCGGATAGTTGCCACCAGCGTGGCGCGATCTGGCGGATTCTTCAGATAGAGCACGATCTCCGGTTCGACACCGCGCTCCCGCAACAGCGCCAGCGCATTGCGCGAGGCGCTACAGTTCGGGTTGTGCCAGATCGTCGCATCGCTCATTTCAGTGCCATGCCGAGCAGCATGTCATTGAGCTTTTTCACGAAACCGGCCGGATCGGTCAGCTGGCCGCCTTCGGCCAGCATGGCCTGGTCAAACAGGAGGCTGCTCCAGTCGTCGAATTTCGCGTCCTCGTACTTCAGACGCTGTACCAGCGGATGGTTCGGATTGATCTCAAGGACAGGCTTGCTGTCCGGGGCTTTCTGACCAGCGGCTTTCAGCATGCGCAGCAGGTTGCCGGACAACTCATGCTCGCCGGCGACCAGGCAGGCGGGCGAATCGGTCAGCCGGAAGGTCACGCGCACGTCGGCGGCCTTTTCCTCCAGGGCCTTCTTCATTTTTTCGACGAGTTCCTTGTACTCATCCTGCGTGGATTCTTTCTGCTGCTTCTCGGTGTCGTCCTCGAGCTTGCCGAGGTCGAGGTCGCCCTTGGCGACCGACACCAGCGACTTGCCATCGAAATCGGTCAGGAAAGACAGCATCCATTCATCGACACGGTCGGTCAGCAGCAGTACTTCGACGCCCTTCTTGCGGAAGATCTCGAGATGCGGGCTGTTCTTCGCGGCGATCCAGCTGTCAGCCGTAACGTAGTAGATCTTGTCCTGGCCGTCCTTCATGCGTGACACATAGTCGGCCAGCGCCACGTTCTGCGCGTCGCTGTCATTGTGCGTGCTGGCGAAGCGCAGCAGCTTCGCGATACGCTCTTTGTTCGTCGCGTCCTCGCCGACACCTTCCTTCAGCACTTGGCCGAACTCTTTCCAGAAGCCTGAGTACTTGTCCTTCTTCTCCTGCTCGTCGGCGTTGGCCAGCTCTTCCAGCATGCCGAGCACACGCTTGGTCGAGCCTTCGCGGATGACCTTCACGTCGCGCGATTCCTGCAGGATCTCGCGTGACACGTTCAGCGGCAGGTCGTTCGAATCGATCACGCCTTTCACGAAGCGCAGGTAAACCGGCATCAGCTGCTCGGCATCGTCCATGATGAACACGCGCTTTACATACAGCTTGATGCCGCCACGCTGATTGCGGTCCCATAGATCGAACGGCGCGCGTTCGGGAATGTACAACAGCTGCGTGTATTCGCTGCGGCCTTCGACGCGGTTGTGGGTCCAGGTCAGCGGATCGGCGTAGTCATGCGACACATGTTTGTAGAATTCCTTGTACTGCGCTTCGGTGATATCAGTCCTGCTGCGTGCCCACAGTGCGCTGGCTTGATTGATGGTCTCGAACTCATCCTTCAGCATCATCGCTTTCTTTTCTTCGTCCCACTCTTCCTTGCGCATCTTGATGGGCAGCGAGATATGGTCCGAGTACTTGCGAATGATGGAATTCAGCTGCCAGGCCGACAGAAATTCGTCCTCGCCTTCGCGCAGGTGCAGGGTGATCTTCGTACCGCGCTGCGGCTTCTCGAGGGCTTCGACGCTGAAGTCGCCTTCGCCTGCGGACTCCCAGCGCACGCCCTGGTCGGCCGGCAGGCCGGCGCGGCGCGACTCGACGGTGATCTTGTCAGCGACGATGAAACCCGAATAGAAACCAACGCCGAACTGACCGATCAATGCGGCGTCTTTTTGCTGGTCGCCAGACAGTTTCGAGAAGAATTCGCGGGTGCCGGATTTCGCGATCGTGCCGAGGTGGTCAATGGCCTCTTGCTGCGACAGGCCGATGCCGTTGTCCGTGATGCTGATTGTGCGAGCGTCCTTGTCAAACTCGACCGTAATGGCGATTTCGCTGTCGCCTTCGAACAGGCTGGCATTGTTAATGGCCTCGAAGCGCAGCTTGTCGGCCGCGTCAGAGGCGTTCGAAATCAGCTCGCGCAGGAAAATTTCCTTGTTCGAGTACAGTGAATGGATCATCAGCTGCAGCAGCTGCTTGACTTCCGCCTGGAAGCCCAGGGTTTGTTTTTGTGCGACGGTCATGTTGCCCTCGTTAAAAGTAATTACCTGAAAAATCACGAACTTTGCCGGAAATTGGGGGCGGCTTCAGGGTTTTCAAGGGGTGTCGCTGTAAAATCCGGGACTCGATTTCGAACAAAATTTGCGGAGTGTTTATGTCGATCCAACAGAAACTGCAGTCGCTCAACATTACCCTGCCGGCAGTCGCCACGCCGGCCGCAGCGTATGTGATGTACGTTCGCAGCGGCAACACGTTGTATGTGTCCGGCCATATCGCGAAAAAGGAGGGCAAACCCTGGGTCGGTCAGCTGGGCCGCGACATGACGACCGAACAGGGACGCGAAGCGGCCCGCGCGGTCGCGATCGATCTGATGGCAACGCTGAATGCCGCTTGCGATGGTGATCTCGGACGTATCAGGCGCATCGTAAAACTGGTGAGTCTGGTGAATTCAGCACCGGATTTCACCGAGCATCATCTGGTGACAAACGGCTGCTCCGAACTGCTGAGCGAGGTGTTCGGCGACGTGGGCAAGCATGCGCGCTCTGCGTTTGGCGTTGCCCAGCTACCGTTGGGCAGCTGCGTCGAGATCGAGATGATTGCCGAAATTGTCTGATTCCACGCGCCTGATCATCGGGCGCCCTCTGCCGGCTCACTGCTGACCCGGTCGGCAGGGGAGCATGGATTTGAACCACGCCGGCCGGCTTGGACACCGGACGGTCCCCGCTGGACACTCCCCTGTAGCGCGATCATGCGCGGCCCGGCGAAGTGGCGACTTGCGCCGGCGCAGGCGGCCGGTTCACCTGCTTGGCTGCCCTCAACCGGGATCGACGCCAGTACCTCCACAATCAGACAGCGTTTTGATCAGGGAGAGATATGGCACACCTGCCCGATGCCCCGCTGCCGCATCCACTGGCGGCCTTGCCGGGGACGATGGATGGCCTGCCGACGGAAGCCGGCGCAGGCATCATCAGCGAAATTCATGAATTCACCGTGCCTGCCTTCGCCGAGGCAGCGCTGGAGCGTCTGTACGGCAGCATGTACGCGTCGCTTCGCCATCTGCAATTGTGCGAAGCGGCCCAGCCGTTGCCGCATTCGTGGGTAGCTTATCGGCGCGGCGAAATCATCGGTGTGCTGCTGTTTCGGATGCGCGGCGTGCAGGCTGTCGTGCTGACTGAAATGTTCGCGCTCTCAGCAGAGGTGGCCGAAGAATTTTGCCGGGCGCTGTTTTCGCGCTTTGCGTACGCGCAGTCGGTGTGTTTCAACGCGGTAGTGCTGCCCGCGCCACTGCCGCGGCTGCCGGCACAGACTGCGGCCTTCTCTGAAAATTACGTTATCACCTTGCCGGACAGCGTCGATCGTTATTTGGCGGCGCTCGGCAAATCGACCCGCCGTACGCTGCGCGGCTACGGCAACCGTCTGCAGCGTGAATTGCCGGGTCTGCGCTGGGAGGCCCGGCCTGCGTCTGAGTTGCGTGCCGATGAGTTGCGCCGTCTGGTCCGGCAGCTGCAGGCGTTCAAGCGCGATAGCATGGCCGCGCGTGGCAAGCGCGCCGAGCTGTCGCTGCGCGATACCGCACGGCTGCTGGCGCTGGTCTCTGAGCGCGGGATCGTTGGCACGGCAAGCGCCGATGGCCGTCTTTGTGCCGGATCGCTCGCCTGCCGCTTTGGCGACAACTACGTGATGTTGCTGGCCGCCGCTGATCCGGCGCTGGAATCGTACCGTCTCGGGATGCTGTGTTGTTATTGGTCCGTCTGCGATTGCGTGCGCGACGGCGCGCGCGAGTGCCATCTGCTATGGGGACGCTATCAGTACAAACGGCAATTGCTTGGCGTCCCGCACGCATTGCACCGAGTGCTGGTCTATCGTTCGCTGTTGCGGATGCTGCTGTCGCCGCCAACGGTGCTGGCGATGGCGTGGCTTCAGCTGCGCTATCGGGTACGCGACTGGCTGCTGGGTGATCCGCAAGAAGGGGCCGCCGGCTTGTCGTGGCTTGCGCTTGCGGGGGCGCGTGCGCGGCAGGCAGTGCCCGAGAGCTGGCGGCGCTGGCGTAAACGTGCCTGAGCGACGTGCCCGATCACACCGGTGCCGGTGATCAACCGCAATCAGCTGATTGCATCGATTGTCATGATTCCACGCTACCTGCGGCTCCGGTCGACTCCATGTTGATGTGGTGAATTAAAAATTCGGATTATGGAAAATTTATTTAAAGAAAAATTAATTTATAGAAATTAAACCTTAGTGTAATAACCACCTCGCCATAGTGGCAAAGACAGCAAATTGCGCGCTTGCTTTAATTCAACTGTTGTATCCTCTTTGTAATGATTCTTTTAAGCATAGAGATTTACAGTTAAATGAGCATGGCTGTCGTTAATAAATTTTCTGACAAGCAACGCCGACACGTCATTCAGTACGCTGCTGCATTGCTCGCTGCCACAGCCTTGCCGACCGCTTCGTCGGCTGACAAGGCGCCACTGCTGATTGGCGTTGATGCTGAATTTGGTCTGTTGCGCAGTACGTCTGCACAGGCGATACAGCTGGGCGCGCAAGCAGCGGTCAATGAGATCAACGCGGCCGGCGGCTTGCTGGGCGGACGTTCATTACAGCTGGTGCTGCGTGACAATCACTCGGTGCCAGCGCGCGGGGTAGAGAACTTGCGACAACTGGCTGCGATGCCCGGGCTAGTGGCCGTGCTGGGAGGTCGCTTCAGTCCGGTCATTCTCGAACAGTTGCCCCTGATTGCCGAGCATCAGATCCCTTTCATGGCGCTGTGGTCGTCCGCTGAAAAAATCGTCCGCAATGAGATGCGCCCGAACTATGTGTTCCGAGTGTCGCTGCGCGACAGCATCGCGATGCCGTTCCTGCTCGAACAAGCGAAGAAGCGCGGGCTGACGCGCATTGGTCTGCTGCTCAGCAATACGGCGTGGGGACGCAGCAACCTTGACGCCGCCGAACGCTACCTGCGCAGCGCGCGCGGCCTGAGCATCGTCGCCAGCAGTTGGATCAACTGGGCAGACACCAGCCTGATCAGCAAATACCGCGGCATGACGGCCGCGGGCGCGCAGACGATTGTGGTCGTCGCGAACGATGAGAGCGCTATCCTGGTGCGCGAGATGGCGGCATTGCCGCCCGCGCAGCGGGTGCCGCTGATACTGCACTGGGGCGCGGCCGGCGGCGAATTTTTCGAGCAGGCCGGCTCAGCGTTGCGCGAGGTCGATGTATCGGTGCTGCAGACCTTCAGTTTCTTCACTGCCGATCCGTCGCTGCGCACGCAGTTTCTACAGTCGGCGGCGCCGCTTGGCGTCAAGCGCTTCGAGGACATCCGTTCGGCCGTTGGCGTCGCGCATGCGTATGACGCAGTACACCTGCTGGCACTGGCGATCACGAAGGCCGGCAGTGCGGAGCGCGCGCGCATTCGTGATGCGCTCGAACACCTGCCTGCATGGCGCGGCCTGGTGAAGTCCTACCGTCCCGCATTCAGTCCCGCCAGCCATGAAGCGCTGTCTTCAGACGAATTGCTGATGGCGCGTTATCGCGCTGATGGCTTACTGGTGCCGTTGTGATGTCCCTGCTGAGTCGCTGGCGCGTGCTGCTGTCGACGGACAGTCTGGCCAAGCAATTCGCGCTGGTCAGCGCGGGCGTCGCGGCCGCGGCGCTGCTGGTCAGCGCGATCGGCTTGCTGTGGCTGGCTGAGCGCGTGCTGACCGTGCGTGAGGCCGATCATTCAGCGGCCATGGCCGGCACGACGATGCGCGGGATCGCGTTGCACATCAATGAGCTGGCCGGTAGCAGCCTGCTGGCGTCGGCGCTGACGGATTCGGCCGGGCGGGATACCTATCTGCATCCTTTCCTCTCCAGCGTGCATCACGTGAATGCGATTCCGGTGTCGATTCTGTTTACCGACTTCATTGGCGCTGACCTCGCCAGCAATGACTATGCTGGATTCGATGCGGCCGACCGGGCGTGGCTAAAGGCGCATCTGACAATGGGGACAGAAGGTGCCAAGCTGGCAGCCGGCAAGCTGGGGCCGGATGTGCTCGCCGTCAAGCTGATTCGTCTGCCGCGCACATCGCAACCCGAGGGCGCGCTGTTGTACCGGTTCAGCCTCGCCTCGGTGCTGTACTCCGACAAGGCGACACTGGCATGGAACAGTGCGGCCGCCGGCCTTGACAGTCCGTCTCCCGGGCGGGTGACGGCCGCAGTCTGGTTGCCGGCGCCGCTTGATGTGCTCGGCCTGCGGGTTGGCGTCAAGCCGCGCCCGATCACCAAATTATTGAGCTGGAACCAGCTGATCTTCCTGGGCGTGCTCATGCTTTTGCTCGGGCTGGCCGTCGTGCTGCTTGGGCACCGAGTCGCGCTGGTGCTCACGCGCCAGTTGCGCCAACTCGAGAGCTTCGCCCGTGAGGTCGTGCAAAAAGGATTCATCCGCGAGCGCGCGCCGATCAGTGGCTCTGACGAAGTGGCTGGTCTCGCTAATTCAGTCAACCACATGCTCGACAGCCTGAATGCGCAGCATGAGCGGCTGCGCGAAGAAAGCGAGCGCCGTAGTCGCTTGATTGGTCGTTATCGGATGCTGATCGAAGGTACTAACGCCGTTTCCTGGGAAGCGCTGATGCCCGACGGTGACTACAGCTATGTGTCGCCGCAGGCCGAACGTCTGTTCGGCTTTATTACCTCCGAATGGCTGCAGCGCGGATTCTGGCGTCGTCATGTGCATGATGACGACATTGAGGCCGTGCTGCGCGCGCGCGAGGAGGCCGTCGGTGGCGGCATGGAATACAGCTGCGAATACCGGATGCGCAACAGCAGTGGTGAAGAGCTCTGGGTGGAAGAGATTGGCAGCGTTGTCGATAACCGTGACGGCCAGGGTAGCAGTCATGGCGGCGGGGTGGCACTGCGCGGCATCCTGCTCGACATCACGCAGCGCAAGGCGGCGGAATCAGAGATCCAGCGTCTTGCCTTTTACGACCCGTTGACCGGCCTGCCGAACCGGCGTCTTTTGCTCGATCGCCTGCACAAGCTGATCGAAACACGATCGCACTATGTTGAGCACGGTGCGATCGTATTCATTGACCTGGATAATTTCAAGACGCTCAATGACAACCTTGGCCATGAGACCGGTGATCTGTTGCTGAAGGAAGTGGCGCAGCGGCTGCAGGTGGCGGTGCGTAAGAGTGACCTGGTGGCGCGCCTGGGCGGCGATGAATTCGTTGTGCTGCTGGAGAGTGGACATGAACCGCTCGACGCCATCACGCGGAATGTCGAGATGGTGGCCGATAAGATCCTGGCGGCGCTCGACCGCCCGTACCGTTTGAACGGTAGTGAGCATCACGGCAGCGCATCGATCGGCATCTATGTTTTCGACACCAGCTCCGACACGGTCAGCGAGATGCTCAAGCGCGCCGATCTGGCCATGTACCAGAGCAAGGCTGCCGGCCGCAACAGCATTCGCTTCTTCGAGCCGGAGATGCAGGTGATGCTGTCGCGGCGTGCGAAGCTCGAGGCCAGCTTGCGCGGTGCGCTGCGCAAGGGGGAGTTCTTGCTGCGCTACCAGCCGCAGGTGACCGATTCGGGCGCGCTGCTCGGCTTCGAGGTACTGTTGCGCTGGCATCATCCGGAGCTGGGGCTGCTGGGACCGTCGGATTTCATCAACGTGGCCGAAGAGACCGGCCTGATCGTGCCGATCGGCACCTGGGTGCTGCAGAAGGCCTGTGAACAATTGGTGGCCTGGGCAGGACGTCCTGAGACGGCGAAGCTGCGCTTGTCCGTCAATGTCAGCGCACGTCAGTTCCGCCATCCGATGTTCGTTGAGCATTCGCTGGAAGTTATCCGGCGCACTGGGGTGAACCCGCGCCGGCTGCGCATGGAGTTGACCGAGAGTCTGCTGGTCGACGATATCAACGGCACCATCTACAAGATGAAAATGCTGAAGGCTTGCGGCGTCGGATTTTCACTGGACGATTTCGGTACCGGCTATTCGTCGCTGTCCTACCTGAGGCGCTTGCCGCTGGATGAATTGAAGATCGATCATTCCTTCTTCCGCAACCGGCTGACGAAAGAGACCGACGCTGCGATCGTCCGTACCATCGTCGTGCTCGCGCAGAGCCTGAAGCTCGACCTGATCGCCGAAGGGGTCGAGAAGGAGGAGCAGCGCGTTTTCCTGGCGTCGCATGGCTGTCACGCTTATCAGGGCTATCTGTTCAGCGCTGCGCTCGACGAGGCGGGCCTCGCGGTCTACCTGGCGCAGAAGCTGTCCGTTGAGTCCGCCGGGAGCTGAGCTAAAGGACCCGGCCGCGTTTTGCTGACGCAGGCGCTGCGCTGTGTCGCGTGGAAAAAAGAAACCCCGTTGCCGGGGTTTCTCGTTGCAGCAGTCGACGTTTACGATCAACTTGCCGTGGCGTCGGTCGTGCCCACGCCCGTCAGCGTGGTGGTCGGTGTCACGGTCGTGGTGGTGCCCGGAGTATCGGTGGTGCTGGTCGTTGGCGTCGTGCTGGTCGTTGGCGTGGTATCGGTCGTCGTTCCGGAGGTCGGTAACGTGCCCGTAGCCGTTCCGGTGGCTGTACCCGTGCTGGTTCCTGTGGTCGGCGTCATATCCGTGGTCGGTGTCGTGCCCGTAGGACTGCCGGTTGCCGGTGTAGTGCCTGTGGTAGTACCTGTGGTGGTGCCGGTGGTCGTACTCGTCGGCGACGTGGTGGTGGTTGTGCCGGTGCCGGTGCCTGTTGCTGTTCCCGTAGTCGGCACCGTCGTGCCCGTCGTGGTACCTGTCGTGCTGCCCGTTATCGGCACCGTGCCCGTCGTTGTGGCGGTCCCCGTTGTCGGTGTGGTGCTGCCGGTGCCGGTGGCTGTGCCGCTCGTAGTACCTGACGCCGGCGTGGTGCCGGTGCCTGTGGCGGCGCCCGTCGTTGACGTGGCGCTGGTCGGCGCCGTGCGGGTTGTACCGGAGGTTTTCACGATCTGGCCGCGCAGTTCACCTTCAGGAAACGCCGCTGACAGGATCTCGTAATAGAGATTGCCCGCGGTGAGCGCCGAGGCTTGTGTGGTGCTGAGCGTCGTGCGTACGACCCAGATTCCAGAGCCAGGACTGGTTTCGGTCAGCGAAGTGACTACCGGACCGACCGCATTCGGCGCCGCCTGCCGCAGGTTGGCGCCAGTACCCGTTATGCCGCTCGAGATGATCACCGATGTGAGCGTGCGCGTGGTCGGCCGGAACGCGCTGATGGCCGTGGCGGTCGCCGTGCTCGATGTCGGAGGCACGACCAGCGCACCGGACAGCACGTTGGTGTAGAACACCGGACGAACGGCGGTGCTGGTGGCGGTGCCGTTGCCCGAGGCGGTGTTCGTGGTGCGCGTGCCGCTGGCGGTGGTGCCGGTAGTTGCGGTACCGGTGCTGCCGGTGCCGGTCGTGCCCGTCGCACTACTACTGCTCGGGGCAGATCCGCCGGTTGCTGCGGGCGTAGCGGTCGTAGCAGTACCGGTTGGGCTCGTGCCGGTTGTACCGGTCGCTGTACCAGTACCCGTACCTGTACCCGTGGCGCTGGTGCCCGTTGTGCTCGTCCCGGCGCCGCCTGCGGTTTCGCCGCCGGTGCCGGACGCGCCCGCCGAGGTACTGGTCGCGTCGGTGCCAGTGGTTGCGCCGGTGGTGCCTGTCGCCGTACCTGTCGTGCCGCCAGCGGTGGTGCCCGTCGTACCAGTCGGGGTGCCCGTTGTCGTACCGGGCGTGGTCGCCTGCGTTCCGGTGGCGCCCGTGCTTGTCGTCGTGGTCGAGGTACTGATCGCGCTGCCGCTCTGTGGCAAGCTGGCGGTGATCTGCCCGCGGATTTCGCCGTCAGGGAAGGCGGCCGTGTGCACGTTGAAGTAATAATTCCCCGTTTGCAGCTGGGTCAGCTGTTCGGGCGTCAGCGTGACGCTGGCAGTCCAGACCCCGGTACCGGTACCGGTTTCCGTCAGCGGGAAAACGACCGGACCGGCAACACCGCGTGGTGCCACATGGATGTGGGCCTCGGTGCCGGGGATGTCCGTGGTGACAATCGAGGCACGCATGAGCCGCGTGCTCGGGTTGACGACCACGACTCCCGTTCCGGTTCCGGTGCTGTTCACGGGTGGCGTTTCCTGCGCTCCGCTCAGGGTTGCGGAGAATACATTTTGCGGTACGACATTGTTCACCGAGTTCACCTGCGTTATCGATGACGCGTTCGGACTGATCGGATTATCGTTGCTGCCGCAGCCCGCGATGGCGAACAGTGACAGCGCCGCGATCCACCAAGGGGTGAATAGTCGCGAATAAATGGATTTCATGGCTCATCCTCTGTTTCAGTAAAACTCCCTGTTATCGATGTGCGCCGCGCTTCTGAGCCGGTTCCGACCGGGGCTGCAAGGTGGCACAACGCGGTGCAACACGGGCAAGCCTCCAGCGGGAACCGACTCATGGCGCAGTCTGTAGATCGCCATGTCAGGCATGGCGTGGCGAGACGGACGGATAAGCAGCGACCATGCCTGCCTGCGATTGGCCGCCGCTCGCGTGGCGGCAGCGCGTTGCCAGCGTAAGAACTACCGGGCGCGTGGAAAATTTGGAGCCTGTGTCGTCCGGCGCTTGCCGGCGTGCCGCCGACACTGGGTTACCATGGCGGCCTTGCAGCAGGAGATCGTTACACCATGGCAGAACCAGAGATTCGCGCCGGCCAGTCCATTGAATTGCTGAAGGCGCTGCATATCCTCACGCGCGACGGCAAGATGAATCAGGACAGCCGTCGCAAACTGAAGCAGGTCTATCACCTGTTCCAGTTCATCGAGCCGCTGTTGCGGCAACTTGACGACGGAGGAAAGCCGTTCACGCTGGTTGACCATGGCGCCGGAAAATCCTATCTCGGCTTCATCCTGTATGACCTGTTCTTCAAGGATTGCGCGAACCATCCGGTCGTTCACGGCATCGAAACGCGTGCGGAGCTGGTCGACCGTTCCCGCGCCCTGGCGCAACAGCTTGGCTTTGGGCGCATGTGCTTTCATCCGCTGTCGGTGGCGGAATCCATTACGTCAGACCAGCTGCCGCCGGTGGTCGATATCGTCACCGCGCTGCACGCCTGCGATACCGCGACCGACGATGCGATCAGCTTCGCGCTGAAAAAGCATGCGCGCTTCATCGTGCTGGTGCCTTGCTGCCAGGCGGAAGTGGCGGCGACCCTGCGTCGCCTGAAAGGCAAGTCGCTGGCGCGCGATGTCGTCACCGAGATCTGGCGTCATCCTATCCACACGCGCGAATTCGGCAGCCACATGACGAATGTGCTGCGCTGCCTGCAGCTGGAGGCGCACGGCTATCAGGTGAACGTGACCGAACTGGTCGGCTGGGAGCATTCGATGAAGAACGAGCTGATCATCGCCACCCGCAAGGAGGCACCGCGGCAGAAGGCGGCGCAGCGTTTGCGTGAAGTGCTGGCGACGCTGGGATTACAGGAAATGGAGGCGCGTTTCTGGCTGCCGGAGCGAGCGGACGGGGGCGCGCCGGCCGGTTAATGCTGGCCGTCAGGTTGCCGCGCGCGGTGCAAGGCCGTGCTCGGCATCGAATGCGAGGCGATGAAGATTTCGTGCAGGAACAGGCTGAAGCTGGTGACCAGCAACAGCATGGCGCCGACAAACAGGAAGGCAATCACCGAGCCCAGCCTGAGTGCCAGCACATCATCGGCAAACAATGCCACGACCGCCGCGCAGACCAACAGCATGCAGGCCGTTGAAATGCCCACCGCACGATGGATCACGTTGGCGCGCCGGCACAAAATGGCCAGCTCGTGCGTGAGCACCGCAAACTGGACACCGCCAGCCAGTCGTTGCTCCACGATCGTACGGCGGTCGATGATGCGGTCGAGCCGGTTGTTCAACACCCGCAGTTGCAACATCACGCCCAGCATCAGAAATGCTGGCGTGATCGATAGGCTGATGATGTTGCTGATGTCGCCGAACAGGGCATTCATGACGGGAATTCGCTTCAGTCGCTAATGAGGGGCGCTAATCGTCAGAATACACAATGGCAGGCCAGGCTGCACGCATCAATCGCTGTTCGCATTGTAGATATCGTCGAAGCGCTCATGGGTCCGGGTGAAGGCGGCCAACACTTCGGGGTCAAAATGTCCCGGTATCGTGCGCCCGTCACCGACCATGATGATCTCGCACGCGCGTTCATGCGTGAATGGCGGCTTGTAAGGTCGCAGCGAACGCAGCGCGTCATACTGGTCGCACAGCATTGTGATGCGCGCTTCGATCGGTATGGTTTCGCCGACGATACCGTGCGGGTAGCCGGTGCCGTCCCAGCGTTCATGATGATGCAGCGCGATACTGGTGCCCATCTGCACATACGGTGAGCTGCCGTGTCGCAGGATTTGTGCACCCAGCGTGCAATGCGTCTTCATCATTGCCCATTCGCTTTCATTGAAACTCCCCGGCTTGAGCAGTACGGCATCGGGGATGCCGATCTTGCCGATGTCGTGCATCGGTGACGCATAAAAAATGCGATCGCGGAACTCCGCGTCCATGCCAAGCTGCTCGGCCAGTTCGAGGCAAAAAAAGCTGATTCGTTTGACATGCGAGCCGGTTTCTTCGTCTTTGTACTCGGCTGCGCGCACCATCGTGTATACCGTGTCGCGATAAGCGTCGGACAGTTGCCGGGTACGTTGCGCCACCTGGCTGGCCAGGTCCTGATTGTGCCGGGCCAGCTTGTCCTGATAACGCTTCAGTCGCAGCAAATTGCGCACGCGCGTCCACAGCTCTGTCTGGTCGACGGGCTTGTTCAGAAATTCTTCGACGCCGGCCGACAATGCCTGTAGGCGCGAGTTCTGGTCCGATAGCGCGGTGAGCATGATGATCGGTATGTTGTGAGTGCGCTCGTCACTCTTCAGCCGGAGAGCGACTTCGTGCCCGCTCATGCCGGGCATCATGTAGTCGAGCAGGATCAGGTCCGGGAGATTCGACTCGACCAGCGACAGCGCTTCTTCGCCTGATTCGGCAATGAGGAAATCGAACTGGTCTGTGCCGAGCTGCGCCTGCAACAGGCGCGAATTGCGCTGCTGGTCGTCGACCAAGAGCAGCAGCGGCCGCCGTTCTTCGGCGTGAGGCAGTTGTTCGCGTGTATTCATGAGACCTTTTTATTTGCCAGGGGATGCAGGACGGACTCCGGTAGCGCGATCGGGAAAGTTTCGTGGCCTTCGGGATCGCGCAATGGCAACCAGACAGTGAAGGTGGCGCCGGCCTGAGGTGCGCTATCGACCAGCAGCGCGCCTTGCTGCAGTTCGGTCAGTCGACGCACCATCACCAGTCCGAGCCCGGTGCCTTCATGCTGGCGGATACGCGATGCGTCGAGCTGGGTGAATGGCTGGAACAAACGGTGCATGTCGATGGCCGAGATGCCATGGCCCTGATCGCGCACGGAAATTTCGATAAATTCGAGGAAGTCGCTGTCGGGCAAAGGCAGCAGCCGCTGGCTGCGGTCGGAGTCGGCGCCCCAGGCGCTACAGCTGACGCCGCTGCGCGGTACCAGTCGGAGCGACAGACTAACCTCGCCGCCGTCGTGGCTGAATTTCACCGCGTTCGACAGCAGGTTGATGATGATCTGGCGTGTCTTGCGCGAGTCCAGCCACACCTGACCGAGCTCCGGCGACAGGCTGTTGCGCAGGCGGATCGCGTGCGCACCAGCCTGTTCGCGCACGATCGCCAGTGCGCTTGTCACTAGTTCCTCGCAATCGACGACATCGGTTTCGAGTCGCATGTTGCCGGACTCAATGGTCGACAAATCCAGGATGTCATTGATCAGTGCCAGCAAGTGCCGACCGCTGGCCTGGATGTCGCGCGCGTAGTCCTGCACCTGCTTGCTGACCTGCCCGGCGAAACCGTCGCCGATCAGGCCTGAAAATCCGATGATGGCATTCAGCGGCGTTCGCAATTCATGGGACATGGTGGCGAGAAATTCTGTTTTCATTCGCGACGCGGTGGCAATCTGGCGGTTTTTTTCTGCCAGCAGCACCTCGGCGGCCTTGCGCTCCGAAATGTCGCGCGCGATGGTCGAAAGCGTCACGCTGCCATCCGGGTGATGGTGCGCGATCAGGACTTGCGATATCGGGATCTCACGGCCGTCCAGGCTCATCATCGCGGTCTCGCCGATCCAGCTTCCGTGAGCGATCGCAGCCGGTATGCCGATGCGCGTGACGATATCCAGCGCCCACGGCGGATAGACCATCTCGCGCGTAACGGTGTGGGCTGGCCGGTCGCCAAGCTGCAAGGCGTCGCGCGCGGCGCGATTCAAATAAGACACCTTGCCCGCCGGCGTCGCGGTGGCAATCAGGTCGGGTGTGCTGTCGATCACGGCAACGAGCCGCGCCGTCTCGGCGGCGGCGTCCTTGTTGATCCGCTCGCTTTGGCGCAGACGCAGGTACAGCAGTGGCAAGGCGATCACGAGCACGACCACGAGCGCGATGAAGCCGAATGCGCTGACATAGGCCCGATCGTTTTCAATCTGCTGGCGCTGCTTCAGTAGCCGCTGCTCTTCCATGTTCATATCGGCCAGTTGCGCACTGATCTGCCGATCGACCTCGACGCCATCTGCCACGTTGACGCCCGACCGGACTCCCGGCAAGGCATCGTCGAGCGCGATATTGTGCTCCAGCAGCGCCACCCGGCGCTCGCAGGATGCACGCAATACGCGTAGCCGTTCGCTCTGCAAAGCACTATCGGCGAGCTGTATCGTCAGTCGGTCCAGTTCCGTATTGACGGCCGCCATTGCCTGCCGCGACCGTTGCAATTGGCTGGTGTCGCCGCTGATCAGGTAACCGCGCTGTTCCGATTCGGCGCGTGCCAGAAATCCGTTCAGTCTTTGCAGGCTCGCAAGCACTTCATGGGTGTGCACGACAAAGCGCGTCGCTTCGGCAGCCTTCAGGGAAAAGTTCCAGGTCAGCGCGGCCAGTATCAGCAGCACCATGGCCCCGCCAGTAAATGCGGCGAGCGGGTGACCTTTTAAGCGAAATTCGGCGGCAGGATGGTTCAATTAATTTCTACTAAGAAATGAATGTGTCAATTTGTTTGCATCGTTTGACACGGGCTCAGCGTGCGCCTTGTTGATCACAATGCTGAGCTTAAGCTGACAATCGCACAGTCATTTGTTATTAGTCAATTTTCTCTCACGAAAGATTTTTATCAGCCTTGAACATGGATCACCAGAGGCCTCAGGGGTTCCCGTGCGATCAGGTCGCCGGTATGAGATTTTTCATGCCCATGGAGAGGAGACTTTGCCAATCACAAACCGCGCGCGATTCAAGGCTGCCTATGATGTGCGTTTTTTCAGCGAACCTATGCTGCATTGCGGCACAATTGCCGGCCAAATAATTCATTTTGTGTTTTCAAAGAAATAGAATAAGTTTCGCTCTGCTTTGCAGCCGGTCACCGGCAGAGCGACCGTCAAAGTTTTACCAAACAAAAAGATTCAGGGAGATGGTTGAGATGAGATCCGTGATTCCGGTAGTTTCTGCCGGACAATGTGCGCATCCGCATAGAGCGACAGATGGCGGGCCGGCGCAACGGCAATGCGCGCGTTTGAATCGAACCTGAATCAGGAGTCCAGATGGCAGACATCATTCTCGAAACCCGCAAGCTGACGCGGGAGTTCAAGGGCTTTGTTGCAGTCAATCAGGTCGACCTGCAAGTGCAGCGAGGCCATATTCATGCGTTGATTGGCCCTAACGGCGCAGGCAAGACGACCTGCTTTAACCTGCTCACGAAATTTCTTGCGCCGAGCTCCGGACAGATCCTGCTTAATGGCCGCGACATCACGATGATGAAGCCGGCGCAGATCGCACGGCTCGGCATTATCCGATCGTTCCAGATTTCAGCAGTATTCCCGCACCTGACGGTTCTGGAGAATGTGCGCATCGGTCTGCAGCGGCAACTCGGCACCTCGTTCCATTTCTGGAAAAGCCAGCGCACGCTGGAGCAGCTCAACGAGCGTGCGCTGCAATTACTCGACGAGGTCGGCCTGCGCGAGTTCGCCGATAGTGTCACGGTCGACTTGCCCTATGGCCGCAAGCGCGCGCTGGAGATCGCCACCACGCTGGCGATGGAGCCGGAACTGATGCTGCTCGACGAGCCGACCCAGGGCATGGGCCATGAAGATGTGGCGCGTGTGACCGAGCTGATCAAGAAGGTCTCGAAGGGTCGGACCATCCTGATGGTCGAGCACAACATGAACGTGGTGGCCGGCATCTGCGATCGCATTTCGGTGCTGCAGCGTGGTGCCATCCTTGCGGAAGGCGACTACCAGACCGTGTCGCAGAATCCGCAGGTGCTTGAAGCCTACATGGGAAGTGCCACGACGCTGGAAGGAGCGCACTGATGACGAAAGCGCTTGAAATCAAGGGGCTGCACGCCTGGTACGGCGAATCGCACATCCTGCATGACATGAACATCTCGGTGGAGCAGGGCGAGGTCGTGACTCTGCTCGGTCGCAATGGTGCAGGACGCACGACGACGCTGCGCGCCATCATGGGTCTGACCGGTCGCCGTACCGGATCGATCAAGATCAACGGCATCGAGGCCATCGGCCTGCCGACGCACCGGATCGCACACATCGGTGTCGGTTACTGCCCGGAAGAGCGTGCGATCTTCTCGTCGCTGTCTGCCGAAGAAAATCTGATGCTGCCGCCGACGCTGATGCAGGGTGGCATGTCGGTCGACGAGATTTACCAGATGTTTCCCAACCTGGAAGAGCGACGCCACAGTCAGGGCACGCGTCTTTCCGGCGGCGAACAGCAGATGCTGGCAGTCGCGCGCATCCTGCGCACTGGCGCCAAGCTGCTGCTGCTCGACGAGATCTCCGAGGGCCTTGCGCCCGTCATCGTCCAGACGCTCGCGCGCATGATCACGGCGCTGAAGGCGAAGGGCTACACCATCGTGATGGTCGAGCAGAACTTCCGCTTCGCCGCGCCGCTGGCCGATCGCTTTTATGTCGTCGAGCATGGTCAGATCGTCGAACAGTTCGCCGCACCCGAGCTGAACGCAAAGATGCCGGTGTTGAACGAGTTGCTGGGGGTATAAGAAGATGGAAATTTTTGGCATTCCCCTCTCGGCACTGCTTGGCCAGTTGCTGCTGGGCCTGGTGAACGGTTCGTTCTATGCGATGTTGTCGCTCGGCCTGGCGGTGATCTTCGGCCTGCTGAACGTCATTAATTTTGCCCACGGCGCGTTGTACATGATGGGTGCGTTCCTCGCATGGATGGGGCTGCAGTATTTCGATATCAGCTATTGGGCGATGCTGCTGATCGCGCCGTTGCTGGTGGCGGCATTCGGTGTCGTGATCGAAAAAACCATGCTGCGCTGGCTGTACCGCCTCGATCACCTGTACGGTCTGCTGCTGACCTTCGGCATCACGCTGATGCTCGAAGGCGTGTTCCGCTCGTTCTACGGCGTGTCGGGCCAGCCGTTTTCAGTGCCCGAGCAATTGGCCGGCGCGACCGACCTCGGTTTCATGATTCTGCCGAACTATCGCGCATGGGTCGTGTTTGCTTCGCTGACGGTATGCCTGGCGACCTGGTACGTGATTGAAAAGACCCGGCTTGGTGCCTACCTGCGCGCCGGTACCGAGAATCCGAAGATGGTCGAGGCGTTCGGCGTCAACGTGCCTCTGATGGTCACGCTGACCTATGGCTTCGGTGTGGCGCTGGCCGGTTTTGCCGGCGTGCTGGCCGCGCCCGTACTGCAGGTGTCGCCGCTGATGGGCTCTAACCTGATCGTTACCATTTTTGCGGTGGTCGTGATCGGCGGCATGGGCTCGATCCTTGGTTCCATTGTCACTGGCCTCGCACTCGGTGTGATCGAGGGCCTGACCAAGGTCTTCTATCCGGAGTTGTCGTCGACGGTCGTGTTCATCATCATGGCGATTGTGCTGCTGGTTCGCCCGGCAGGCCTGTTCGGCCGCGAGAAATAAGGAGTCAGCCATGCTGAGAAAACTGGGCTATACCGCGGTGCTGGTCGGTGCACTTTGTGCGCCGTTCTACCTGTATCCGGTGCTGCTGATGAAGATCCTGTGCTTCGCACTGTTTGCCTGTGCGTTCAACCTGCTGATCGGCTTTACCGGCTTGCTGTCGTTCGGCCATGCCGCCTTCTTTGGCGGCGCCGCGTACATCACCGGCTATGCGCTGAAGGCCTGGGGTCTGCCGTTCGAACTGGGGCTGGTGGTCGGCACCGCGTTCGCCGCGCTGATGGGCTATGTGATCGGCGGCCTGGCGATCCGTCGTCAGGGCATTTATTTCACGATGATCACGCTGGCCTTGTCACAGATGCTGTTCTTCGTGTTCCTGCAGGCGCCCTTCACCGGTGGCGAAGATGGTTTGCAGTCCATCCCGCGCGGCAAGCTCCTGGGCATCGTCGATCTCACCAACGACCTGACCATGTATTACGTGGTGCTGGGCATCGTGGTGGCTACGTTTGCGCTGGTGATGCGCATCATTCATTCACCGTTCGGGCAGGTATTGAAGGCCGTGCGCGAGAACGAGCCGCGCACGACCTCGCTCGGCTATGACGTCGAGCGCTACAAGCTGCTGGCCTTCGTGCTGTCGGCGGCGCTGGCGGGACTGGCTGGTTCTACCAAGGCCGTGGTGCTCGGCTTCGGCACACTGACGGATGTGCACTGGTCGATGTCGGGCCTGGTGGTGCTGATGACGCTGGTCGGCGGTATGGGGACGATGTTCGGGCCGGTGCTGGGTGCAATCATCATCATCGCGCTGGAGAACAAGCTCGGAGAGTTCGGCACCTGGCTGGCTGAATTGACCTCGATCGAATGGTTCAACACGATCGGCGAATCGGTGACGATGGTCACCGGCCTGATCTTCGTGATCTGCGTGCTGGCGTTCCGGCGCGGAATTATCGGCGAACTGGCAGCGCGTCTGCGCTGACCTTGACGAGGGCGTGGCCATGGCACAGGCGCAATTCCATTGGGACGATCCGCTACTGCTTGAGCAGCAGCTGACGGCCGACGAGCGCATGGTGCGCGATGCCGCCGCCGCGTATGCGCTCGAGCGTCTGGCGCCGCGCGTGCTCGCAGCGTTTCGCAACGAGACCTTTGACACGGCGATTTTCCGCGAAATGGGTGAGATGGGCCTGTTCGGCCCGACCCTGCCTGCGGAATATGGCGGCGGCGGACTCAGCTATGTCAGCTATGGACTGATCGCCCGTGAGATAGAGCGTGTCGATTCGGGTTTTCGCTCGGTGATGAGCGTGCAGAGTTCGCTGGTCATGGTGCCGATCCACGAGTTCGGCAGCGAAGCGCAGCGGCGCAAATATCTGCCAAAGCTGGCCAGCGGCGAATGGGTTGGCTGTTTCGGATTGACCGAGCCGAACCATGGCTCGGATCCGGGCGGCATGGAGACGCGCGCGCGCAAGGTGGACGGTGGCTATGAGCTTTCCGGCGCGAAGATGTGGATCACCAATAGCCCGCTGGCGGACGTATTCGTGATCTGGGCCAAGGATGACGCCGGCGAGATTCGCGGCTTCATTCTCGACAAGGGAATGAAGGGCCTGTCGGCGCCGAAGATTCAAGGCAAGGTCGGGCTGCGCGCGTCAGTCACCGGCGAGGTCGTGATGGACCGCGTATTCGTGCCGGATGAGCAGTTGCTGCCGAATGTGAAGGGACTCAAGGGGCCGTTCACCTGCCTGAATTCGGCGCGTTACGGCATTGCCTGGGGCGCGCTCGGGGCGGCCGAATTCTGCTGGCATGCGGCGCGCCAGTACACGCTGGATCGCAAGCAGTTCGGACGGCCGTTGGCGGCCAACCAGCTGGTACAGAAGAAGCTGGCCGACATGCAAACGGATATCACGCTGGCGCTGCAGGGCTGCCTGCGGCTGGGTCGGATGAAGGACGAGGGCACGGCTGCGGTCGAGATCACGTCGATCATGAAGCGCAATTCAGCCGGCAAGGCGCTCGAGATTGCACGCATTGCGCGCGACATGCTCGGCGGTAACGGAATCAGCGATGAATTCGGCGTGATCCGCCATCTGGTGAACCTCGAGGTGGTCAACACCTACGAAGGCACGGCCGACGTGCATGCGTTGATTCTCGGGCGCGCGCAGACGGGCATACAAGCATTTTTCTGACCGCCGCCTGAGTCGTTCCACGCGCATGCGGCGCGTCCTTCGGCGGGTCAGCGCGCAGGGCGCTGTCGATACCAGTCGACCCAGCGCGCGAGTCCTTCGTGTAGCGGAGTGGACGGCTCGAATCCCACATCGCGCTGCAGGTCTGATACATCGGCATAGGTCGCGACCACGTCGCCGGGCTGCATCGGCAGAAAATTCTTTTTTGCTTCGTGACCCAGCGTGCGCTCGAGGGTACCGATGAATTCCATCAGCGGCACCGGTGTGTGGTTGCCGATGTTGTAGACGCGGTAAGGCGCGGTGCTGCTGGCCGGATCGGGCCGGCCGTTGTCATACGACGGATCGGGGCGAGCGACATGGTCCAGTGCACGAATCGTGCCTTCGGCGATGTCATCGATATAAGTAAAATCGCGTTGCATCTGGCCATGGTTGAACACATCAATCGGGCGACCCTCAAGGATCGCCTGGGTGAATAGCCACGGCGACATGTCGGGCCGTCCCCAGGGCCCGTAGACGGTGAAATAGCGCAATCCCGTCGTCGGCAGGCTGAACAGGTGGCTGTAGCTGTGAGCCATCAGTTCGTTGGCCTTCTTGCTCGCCGCGTACAGACTGACCGGATGGTCGACTGCGTCATGGACGGAAAAAGGCACGCGCGTGTTCGCGCCGTATACGCTGGAGCTACTCGCATAGACCAGATGGGCCACCTGATGCTGTCGGCAGCACTCGAGGATGTTGCCGAACCCAACCAGATTGCTTTGCACATAAGCGCCGGGATTCTGCAATGAATAGCGGACACCTGCCTGCGCAGCCAGATGCACCACGCGCTGCGGCGCATGCCCGTTGAACACGGCGGCCAGCGCTCCCGTATCGGCGATGTCGCACCTGACGAAGGAAAAGCCCGGGTAGGGTGTGAGCTGTTCCAGCCGCGCCTGTTTCAGTTCGGGGTCGTAGTAATCATTCAGGTTGTCGATCCCGATGACGTCATCGCCGCGCGCCAGAAGGCGCTGCGCCACATGCATGCCGATGAAGCCAGCGCAGCCGGTAACGAGTATTTTCATAGTCTTTTTCTTTCAGCTGGCGTCGAGTTCCTTCGAGTGCCTCGTCCGCCTTCGGGTCACCACCGGGGCCACCGCTCTGGCTGTGCCCGGCGCCAATGATATAGGCTTCGGGCGCGCAGACATGCGCTTGTTGCGCCGCAGGGGCGACTGCTACGGGCTGAAGGCCAGCATCACGCCCCACCGGATCAGTGCTGTCATCAATGCCAGCGCCGTCACCGACAGCAGCCACAGCAGTGCGAACCAGCCTGTTTTCGATAGCGCGGTTCGCATCAGTGATAAGCGGCATCCATGCTTACCTTGCCGCGGAACACGCGATACGAATACGCGGTGTAGGCAAGGATGAGGGGCAACAGCACCGCTGCGCCGACCAGCAGGAAGCGCAGGCTGTTCTCGGGTGCGGCAGCGGCCTGGATGGTGACCGACGATGGAACGATGTGCGGATAGAAACTGATACACAAGCCGAAAAACGACAATACGAATAGCCCGAGTGATGCGATGAAGGGCGTCAGCTCATGCCGGTCGCGCAGGCCGATGTAGAGCGCGACCGCGCAGGCGGCCACCAGTGCCGGCACCGGCAGCACATACAGCGCCTGCGGCCACCCGAACCAGCGCGCCATGTAGCGCGCGTCGAGAAAGGGAGTCCACAGACTGACCAGCCCGATCAGCGCGATGGTCAGTGCGCCACTGATCCATGCAAAATGCACGGCCTGAGACTGCAGATCACCTTCGGTTTTGCAGATCAGCCAGCTGGCGCCCAGCAGCGCATAGCCGATCACGAGTGCCATACCGGTCACGAGGCTAAAGGGCGTCAGCCAGTCCCACCAGCCGCCGGCATAAGCCCGGCCTGCGACCGGTATGCCTTGTACCAGTGCACCCAGTGCGATGCCCTGGAAGAAGGCCGCGGCAGTCGAGCCCAGCATGAACGCCCAGTCCCAGACGAATTTCCCCTTGTAGGACTTCCAGCGGAATTCGAATGCGACGCCGCGAAACACCAGCGCCAACAGCATCGCAGTCAGAGGCACATACAGCGCCGGCAGGATGATCGAATACGCCAGCGGGAAAACTGCCAGCAGGCCGCCGCCGCCCAGCACCAGCCAGGTCTCGTTGCCGTCCCAGACCGGCGCGACCGAATTCATCATCGTGTCGCGACTCGCTTCGCCGTGGACGAACAGGAAAAGGATGCCAACGCCGAGATCGAAGCTGTCCAGGACCACATAGGCGAGCACGGAAAAGGCGATCAGCCCTGCCCAGACCAGCGGCAAGTCGACGCTGTTCATGGTCGTCGCGCTCCCTTTGCGCCGGCCAGCACCGGTGACGGCATGATGCCGGCTGCGCGTATGGGTTCCGACGGTGGCAGTCCCGGCTCGACCGGCTGTGGGTGGGTACGCATCAGTTGCAGAATGTAGAAGGTACCGGCGCCAAACAGCGCGAAATACACCACGACGAAGGCAAGCAGCGAGATGCCGACGGCCGGCGCATCGATCGCCGACACTGACTGCGCAGTGCGCAGCAGGCCGTAGACCGTGTAGGGCTGGCGCCCGACTTCGGTGGTGATCCAGCCGGCAAGCACCGCGATGAATCCACTTGGTCCCATCAGCACGGCCACGCGCTGCAGCCAACGTGCGTTGTACAGCTGTCCGCGCGCGCGCCACAGCAGGCTCCACAGGCCGAAGCCCAGCATGGCCATGCCGGTTGCCACCATCACGCGAAAACTCCAGAACAGTACCGACACCGGCGGCTGCTGGTCTGCAGGCCATTCGCTCAGCCCGCGCACTACACCGTCCGGGTCGTGCGTGAGTAGCAGGCTGCCCAGCTTTGGGATCGCAACTTGTGCGCGGACTTGCCCGGCTTCAGGATCCGGCAGACCAAACAGGATTAGCGGCGCGCCGGACTGGGTGTCGAAGTGTCCTTCCATCGCCGCGATCTTTGCGGGCTGATGCTCCAGCGTGTTCAGTCCGTGAAAGTCGCCAGCAATGATCTGCAGTGGCGCAGTGCCCGCAATCATCCACATCGCCATCGAAAACATGGTTCGCGCGCCTTCGCTGGTCGCTGTGCCGTGTTCCGGTCCGGCGTTGTGCCGGGCTCTGAGCAAGTGCAGCGCGCCGACCGCGCCGACCACGAAGGCCGTCGTCAGGTAGGCGGCCAGCAGCATGTGCGCCAGCCTGTACGGGAACGATGGATTGAAGATGACCGCCCACCAGTCCTGCACGATGAACTGGCCCGCGTCATTGATGCCATAGCCGGCCGGCGTTTGCATCCAGCTGTTGACCGACACGATCCAGAATGCCGACAGGAAGGTACCGAGCGCCACCATCGCGGTCGCGAAAAAATGTGGCCACGCGCCGACACGTTCGCGGCCGAACAGCATCACACCGAGAAAGCCCGCCTCGAGAAAAAATGCGGAGAGTACTTCGTAGGCCATCAGCGGGCCCAGTACCGGTCCGGCCTTGTCTGAAAACACGGACCAGTTGGTGCCGATCTGGTAGCTCATCACGATGCCCGACACGACACCCATGCCGAACACGATGGCGAAGATTTTTTTCCAGTAATTGAATAGCGATAGATAAACCGCGCGTCCGCTCGTCAGCGACAGGCCGTTGAGCACGGCCAGATAGCTCGCCAGCCCAATCGAAAACGCCGGGAAGATGATGTGCAGGCTGATCGTGAACGCAAACTGCAGGCGTGCCAGTCCTAGTGCATTGAACTCCATGGGGTCCTTCTTGCCGTGTCCATCGACAGTGCATGAGCGTCGGTGAACGCAAGAAAGGCCTGGTGCGTGCTGAGGAAGATCCGGTTTTTCATGCGCTTCCCCAGAGGCGTGGAATGCAATCGGTCAAGGACAGGGCCCTTGACCTCGGAAAACTGCAGCATGATGTTGCGCGCCGCGAGGCTTTTCTCGAGTTCGGTCAGTGTGCCCAGCGCCGTGGTATCGAGCTGGTTTACCGCCGACAGGATCAGCAGTATGCAGCGTGTGCCGGGGGTGGTCTGGATCAGCGTCTCGATCTTCTCCTCAAGCAGCTGCGCATTCGCAAAATACAGGCTTTCATCGACGCGCAGCGCGACCAGTCCGGGCAGGGTGTCGACCTGGTGCCGATCGATATTGCGGAAGTGCTCGGTACCCGGCACGCGGCCGACCACGGCCATGTGCGGCCGGCTGCTGCGCCAGACCAGCACGGCCAGCGATAACACCACGCCGAGCATGATGCCTTCTTCGACTCCGATGAAAAGCACGCCGGCGAAAGTCAGCAGCAAGGAGATGGCGTCGGCCTTGTCGTAATGCCAGGCTTCTTTCAGCGTATCGACATCGATCAGTGCGGTGACGGCCACGATGATGGTCGCGGCCAGCACGGAGTGAGGCAGGTAATGAAACCAGCCGGTCATGCCGGCGATCACGAGCGCCATCAGCACAGCGGAGATCACGCCGGCCGCCGGTGTATGTGCGCCGGCCGAGAAGTTTACGACTGAGCGTGCGAAGCCGCCGGTCACCGGGTAGCCGCCTGACAGGGCACTGGCGACGTTGGCAGCGCCGATACCGAGCAGTTCGCGGTCCGGCTGGATGCGCTGTCCGCGCCTGAGCGCCAGTGATTGTGCGACCGATACGCTCTCTACGAAGCCGACCAGCGAGATCAGCAGCGCGGGCAGCCAGAGTGAATTCATCTGCTGCCATTGCAGCGCAGGAAAGGCTGGCGACGGTAATCCCGACGGCACAGCGCCGACGATGGACACGCCGGCCGTGCGGTCGACGCCGCTGGCTGCCACATATGCGGTGGCGGCGATTACTGCGGCCATCGGCGCGAGCCGGCTCATCAGGTCGGCGACCTTCGGAGCAAGCCCGGCGCGTTTCAGCCCGGGCGACAGCCACTTGCGCGTCACTACCAGGAACAGCAGCGCCAGGCCGCCGATGCCAGCAGAAACCAGATTGATCCGGTCCAGCGACTGGGCGAGGGCGGTCAGTGTGCCGAATGCATTACCTGATGGCAGCGCAACGCCGAGCAGCGACTTCAGCTGGCCGATGGTGATCAGCACAGCGGAGCCCGATATAAAGCCGCTGATGACGGGATGACTGAGGAAGTAGGCAAGGAAACCCAGCCGCAGCAGTCCGGCGGCGAACAGCATCAGCCCCGACATCAGGGCGAGCAGGATACCGAGCGCGACATACTCGGGCGATCCGGTCGCCGCGAGCGGCACGAGTGCGCTGGCCGTCATCAGCGATGCGACTGCGACCGGACCGACGGCGAGCGTCATGCTGCTGCCGAGCAGCGCGTACGCGACCAAGGGCAACACACTGGCGTACAAACCGACTTGCGGCGGCAGTCCGGCCAGCATCGCATAGGCCAGGCTCTGCGGGATCAGCATCACGGTGACGATCAGGCCAGCAGTCAGGTCGCCGCTCAGCCACTGACGCTGATAGTGAGTCAGCCAAGCGGGCATGGAAGGCAGTTTCATCGTTCAGTTACCTACCGGCAGGTCGGACGGACTGATCTGCGGTGACTTGCTGAATACATCCGTTTGACGAGCAAGATTGACCACGATGAACTTTCCTTCCGGTGCGGTTGCGATGTGTTTGGCCAGATCAGGGAGTTGGCCGACTGAGGTATTCGTTTAGGGTGAACACATTATATTGACATATATATTGTTGGTCAATATAATGTGCTGTAGCTAAGTGAAAAGGAAATCGCGATGACTTCGAGTGCGCTGAAACCCCGGGTTCACGGAATTTTCGATCGGACGACATGGACAGTCACCTATGTCGTCTATGACAAGGACGGTGGTTCGTGCGCAATCGTTGATTCAGTGCTCGATTACGACCCCAAGTCTGGCCGGACTCGTACCGATTCGGCTGACAAGGTCATTGCCTTCGTCAAAGAAAAAAACCTGCAGGTCGAGTGGATTCTTGAAACCCATGCGCATGCGGATCACATCACGGCCGCGCCCTATCTGAAGACTGCGCTCGGCGGCAAGACGGCCATCGGCGACCACATCACCACGGTGCAGACGGTGTTCAAGAGCATCTTCAATCTCGAATCTGCCTTTCCGACCAATGGTAGTCAGTTCAGCCACCTGATGAAAGAGGACGAGCGCTTCACCATTGGTGCTCTCGAGGCACGGGTGATGTATGTGCCGGGCCATACGCCGGCGTGTGTCGCGTATCACATCGGCGATGCGGTATTCGTTGGCGACACGATGTTCATGCCGGATGTCGGCACCGCGCGCTGCGATTTTCCCGGCGGTGATGCGAAGACGCTGTACCAGTCGGTACAAAAGATACTGAGCCTGCCGCAAGACACGCGGCTGTTCATGTGCCATGACTATCCGCCGACGGATCGCGAGGCACAGTTCGAGACAACGGTCGGCGAGCAGCGGCGCAAGAACATCCATGTACACGACGGCATCTCCGAGACGCAGTTCGTCGAGATGCGTACAAAGCGCGATGCGACGCTGGAGATGCCGGTGCTGATCCTGCCGGCAGTACAGGTGAATATCCGTGCCGGCGACATGCCGCCGAAAGATGGCAACGGCGTGTCGTATCTGAAAATACCAGTCAACGCGTTATAGTTTTATTTTTTAAAACTATTTCAGGCAGCTGCGCTGAAAGCGCGCGCAAAAAAAACCCCGGCGGATGGATCGGGCCGGGGTTTTTTCTCGCAGCGGAATGCCGCTGCAGGGAATTACGCGAAGTTCTTGGCAGCGAAATCCCAGTTCACCAGGTTCCACCAGTTCTCGACGTACTTCGGGCGCGCGTTGCGCGTATCGATGTAGTACGCATGCTCCCACACGTCGCAGGTCAGCAGTGGCTTGTCGCTGCCGGTCAGCGGAGTGGCTGCGTTCGATGTGTTGGCGATATCGACGCTGCCGTCGGCTTTTTTCACCAGCCAGGTCCAGCCTGAACCGAAGTTGCCGGCGCAGGACTTGCTGAACTCTTCCTTGAACTTGTCGAATGAGCCCCACTTCGCATTGATCGCGTCAGCCAGTGTGCCGCCGGGAGCGCCGCCGCCGTTGGGCTTCATGCCGTGCCAGTAGAACGTGTGGTTCCAGACCTGGGCCGCGTTATTGAAGATGCCGCCGCTGGCGCTTTTGACGATCTCTTCCAGCGACTGATTTTCGTGCGGAGTGCCCTTGATCAGGTTGTTGAGATTGGTCACGTAGGTCTGATGGTGCTTGCCGTAGTGGTACTCGAGGGTCTCTTTCGAGATGTGCGGTGCGAGGGCGTCCATCGCATAGGGCAGTGCGGGCAGAGTATGTTCCATATGTTCGTCCTTTCTGTTCTGTTGGAGTAGCGTTCGGTGCGGGTATCTTTCGAACCCCGCATTGTAAGGGTGTTATCGCTTCCGTGCTTCGCCTGCGGAAGTAGCGCCGGCACCCGTCAGCGGCTGCACCGCATCAATGCCGACCCGTGCGCTGCCCTTGGCCAAGGTAATAATCAGTTGCTGCGGCGGCGCCAGTTCGCCGGTATCGTGCAGCACCTTGCCGTCACCGTCTTGCAGAATCGCATAACCGCGCTCCAGCGTGCGCTGCGGTGCCAGCAGCTCCAGTTGCGCCTGCAGCGCACTATGACGATGGCGGCCGGCCGTAAACTGCGTGCCGAACAGATTGGCCAGCTGCAATGACTTCGCCTGCAGTTGCGTGCGACGCGCGTCAGTGTCGGGTAGCGCATGCTGCAACCGGCGGTGCAGCTGCTCTAGTCCGAAGCGTGTGGACGTCAGCGGCGATTGCGTTGCATGCCGCAATCGTAGTTGCAGCGTTTCGATACGCAAGCGTTGCTGCCGGATCGCTACCGCCGGACTTTGTAATCGGTTGGCGTACCAGTCTAGCTTCTGCGTATGGTCGTCGAATTGCCGACGCAGCGCGTCGCTCAGGTCTTGCGCATGTTGCGCGATGGAGGCCAGCCAGTCGCGAGTCGGCGTGGCAGCGAGTTCGGCAGCTGCGGTGGGCGTGGGCGCACGCAGGTCAGCGACGAAGTCGGCGATCGTGAAATCGGTTTCATGGCCGACGCCGGAGATCACCGGCATGCTGCAGCCGGCGATCGCGCGTGCCACCTTTTCGTCATTGAAGGACCACAGATCTTCGAGGCTGCCGCCGCCGCGACAGACCAGCAGCAGGTCGCATTCTGCGCGCCGCGACGCCGTGTCGATCGCTTGCGTGATCCGCTCGGCTGCACCGTCACCTTGTACCAGCGTCGGATATAAAATCAGCTGCACATGCGGCGCACGTCGCCGGAACGCGGTGATCACGTCGCGCAGTGCGGCTGCCTGCGGACTGGTGACGATGCCGATCGTCCTCGCAAATGCCGGCAACGCGCGTTTGCGCACAGGGTCGAATAGCCCCTCGGCCGCCAGCGTCGCCTTCAATCGCAGGAAGGCTTCGTAGAGATTGCCGACGCCCGCCTTGCGCATCGCTTCGACGTTTAGCTGAAAATCGCCGCGCGGTGCATACAGGCCGACGGTGGTGCGTACCTCGATCTTGTCGCCTTCGCGCGGGTTGAAGTCGACATACTGCGAACGGCCGCGGAACATCACGGCCCGCACCTGCGCATTCGCATCTTTCAACGTGAAATACCAGTGGCCGGAGGCGGCGCGGGTGAAATTGGAGATTTCGCCGGCGATCCAGGTCAGCCCAAAGTTACGTTCGAGCATGCGAGCAACTGCCTGGTTCAACTGCGACACGGTGAGAATGTCGCTGCCCACATCCGGCGCCATCATGATGTCTGTTCCCAGGTCACACGAAGCATTGTCGATCTTTCCACATTCTTGCCATTAGGGATGAAGGGCAGGGGATGTCTCACTGGTAGGATTTTCATTTATTGCAAGTGACTGATTTTCAAAAGGAAAGCTTTCTTGCCTTATTCCGATGCAACAACGGAAAACACTTAGAAATCAAGGGCTTTCCGTTTTCTTTGCCTGCTTGCCCACAAAGTTGTCCACAGTCGCCGTGGACAACTTGGCGTCGGATTTTCGGGCCGCCAGGCACGGTCGGCGTGCATGACGGGGTCACCACTCGTTGCGTCATGACACCGCCTTCGGGCGTATGTGACAGGTTTTGATCAATCGGCCGGTGAGCGAATTTGCGTAGGCACAAACGATGCATATTGCCGTCATTCGCAAGGGATTGCCTTGCCTGCAAAAAATGAAGCGGCTACATTCGCAGCCTGCGTTTACCTGCCGGGGAGCACCTATCTTGTTTGCGATGATTCAGGCGGCCGGCTGGCCGGTCTGGTTTCTGCTCGTGGCGTCTGTTGTGGGCATGACGCTGATCGTCGAGCGCTCATTGTACTTGCGCAGCGCACGTGTTCTTCCGCCGACGCTGCTCAATGAAGCGATTGAGGTGAGCCGTGCCGGTTACGTCGATGACGAAGTGATTGATCAGCTCGAACAAAACTCGCCGCTCGGCCAGGTACTGGCAGCCGGTATGCGTCACCTCGCTGCGCCACGCGAGGCAATGCAGCTGGCGATCGAGGAGGCGGGGCGCGTCGCGGCGCATCGGCTGCAGCGCTATCTGACGACACTCGGTACGGTCGCAACGCTGGCACCCTTGCTGGGTTTGTTCGGCACCGTAATCGGCATGATCGAGTTGTTCGGCGCGCAGGATGTCGGCGGCGCCGATCCGCTGCGGGTAGCGCATGGCATTTCGGTTGCGCTTTACAACACGGCGTTCGGTCTCGCAATCGCCATTCCCGCGCTGCTGTTCCATCGTCATTTCCATGCGCTGGTCAATGGTTTTGTCATCGAAATGGAACGGCAGGCGCAACACTTCTCGGCCACCGCCGGCGCACGTAACTGAGATGAACTTCCGCCCAGTACACAACGGCGATCGGCCCGAAGTGAATCTGATCGCTTTCATTGACGTACTGCTTGTCATTGTCATTTTCCTTATGGCCAGCACGAGCTTCAACCGGTTCGGGGCCTTCCGTATCAAGCTGCCGGATGCCGCCACCAAAGTCTCGCGGCCGCCCGCCTGTACGGTGCCGGTTGCCGTCAGCGCTGACGGTCATGTGGCGGTCGGCCGCCGCGCCGTCTCAGATGATGCCGGGTCGCTGGCGCGGGCCCTCGCTGCGGCGGCACATGACGATCCCGCCTGTCAGATCGAGGTATATGCCGATGCGCTTGCGACGCACCAGTCCGTGGTGCGCGTGATGGAAGCGGCCCGGCTGGCCGGCTTGCCTGCGCTTGCTTTTTCAACCGAGTCCAGACTTCCAGACTAAGACTCTGTATAAAAATGCCGCTGGCGGCGTTGGCGGCGTTGGCGGCGTTGGCGGCGTCTTGCGTTATGCCGGCAGCGCCAGTGGTGGAACGATTTGCCACCGCGTTTTGTTAAAGTCACCAAATGCAGAACATTTTCTTCTCCCGGTCGCCGGCCGACAGGCTGATGCACGCGTGGCAGCAACGCGGCTTGCTTGCCTGGCTGCTGCTGCCCCTGTCACTGCTGTATCGCATGCTTATGAACTGCCGGCGTGGCTTGTATGCGACCGGCTGGCTGAAGCAAACCCTGTTGCCGGTGCCGGTGATCGTGGTTGGCAATATCTTCGTGGGCGGTACCGGCAAGACACCCCTGGTGATCTGGCTGGTCGAGCAGTTGCGTCAGCGCGGTTTTCGGCCTGGCGTGATTTCGCGCGGCTATGGCGCGAATGTTGATGAAGTGATCGAGGTCAGCGAGCACAGCCTGCCCGCTGACGTGGGCGACGAACCCTTGCTGATCGCGCTGAAGGCGCGCGTGCCGGTAGTGGTCGGCCGCCGCCGCGTTCAGGCCGCAAAACGACTGCTGCAGTTACATCCCGCAACGGACGTGATCGTGGCAGATGACGGCCTGCAGCACTACGCGCTCGGACGTCGGCTGGAGATACAACTGTCCGACGCGCGTGGCCATGGCAACGGTTGGTTGCTACCGGCGGGACCGCTGCGTGAGCCAGCATCGCGTCGCAGCGATTTTTATGTCGGTAACGGTGTGCTGCCCGCAGCCGGTGGCTATCTTATGCAACTGGCTGGCGATCATGCGGAGTCTATAGCGGATCGAAGTCAGCGAATCGCGCTGTCGTCGATACCGGCCGGCGCACGCATAGTGGCCGCAGCCGGCATTGGGCATCCCCGGCGGTTTTTCGACATGCTGGCGGCGCAAGGCGTGCCACTGGCGCAGACCATTGCACTGCCCGATCACTATGATTTCTCAGACAATCCTTTCGCAGCGCTTGCGGCTGACTTCATTCTGGTCACCGACAAGGATGCAGTAAAATGCGCGCGCATCGAATCGCTCACATCGGACAGACGCGTGTGGGCGGTGCCGGTGGAGGCGTCGATTGACCAGCCTCTGGCTGACCATATTGTGGAGAAATTGCATGGACACACGACTGCTTGAGGTCCTGGTCTGCCCGCTGTGCAAAGGGCCGCTGAAGTATGACAAGGATGCGCAGGAACTGATCTGCCACGGCGATCGGCTGGCGTACCCGATCCGCGATGGCATTCCTATCATGTGGGCTGAAGAAGCGCGCGACCTGAACGCGGCGCCGGCCGGTGCGGCCGATCCGGTCTGAAGCGGCTTTTTCGATGTCGTTTATCGTAATCATCCCTGCGCGCATGGCGTCGACGCGCCTGCCCGACAAGCCGCTGGCCGACCTTGGCGGCAAACCAATGGTAGTGCGTGTGGCCGAGCGTGCCGCGCTGTCGAAGGCCTCGCAGGTCATCGTTGCGACCGACCACCCGGACGTGCTGGCTGCGTGCGAAAGGCATGGCATCGCTGCGCGGATGACTCGCGCTGAGCATCCGTCGGGCACCGATCGGATCGCTGAAGTCGCTGCCATTGCCGGCCTCCCGGACGATGCGGTGATCGTCAACGTGCAGGGTGACGAGCCACTGATCGATCCCGCGCTGATTGATGCCTGCGCGGCGCGGGTCGATGCGCACGCGCCTATGGCGACCGCTGCACATGTGATCCATGACATCGCCGACATGTTCAATCCGAACGTCGTCAAAGTGGTGCTCGATGCGAAGGGCGATGCATTGATGTTCTCGCGCGCGCCGCTGCCCTGGCATCGCGATGCATTTGCAATTGACAGATCCGCTATGCCCGCCGCTTACCAGCCACTGCGGCACATTGGCTTGTATGCGTACCGACAGAATTTCCTGCAGTGCTACCCGACGCTGCCAGTGTCCCCGCTGGAAACGATCGAGGCACTCGAGCAGTTGCGCGTTTTGTGGAATGGCTACCGGATCGCCGTGCACGTGATCCATGATGCGCCGCCTGCCGGTGTCGATACGCCATCCGATCTCGAGCGAGTGCGCCGGCATTTTGTCGTTTGAGCAATTTCAACCCAGGGTGATATCGGGTAGCATCCTGACATTCTGTGGTAAGTTTCGGGCAAGCTAAGCAGCAGACAATACCGCCGGGACTACTGCGAACGGCGGATTGCTTGCGTCGCGCAAAAGATATAAAAAAACAGTTAAGGATTCAATCAAGATGCGGCTCATTTTGTTGGGAGCTCCGGGTGCAGGAAAAGGCACCCAGGCTGCCTATATCAAGGAAAGATTCAACATTCCGCAAATCTCGACCGGTGACATGCTGCGCGCAGCAGTGAAGGAAGGCACGTCCCTTGGTCTGGCCGCGAAAAAAGTCATGGATTCTGGTGGTCTTGTGTCGGATGACATCATCATCGGCCTGGTGAAAGACCGTCTGAAGCAGCCTGACTGTGCAAATGGCTATCTGTTCGACGGTTTTCCGCGCACGCTTCCGCAGGCTGACGCGATGAAAGATGCGGGCGTTGCGATTGACTACGTACTCGAAATCGATGTGCCGGATGAGGCCATCATTGAGCGCATGAGTGGTCGGCGCGTGCATCCGGCGTCCGGCCGTACCTATCATGTGAAGTTCAACCCGCCGAAGGTCGCGGGCAAGGATGATGCAACCGGCGAAGACCTGATCCAGCGCGACGATGATCGCGAAGACACGGTCAAGAAACGTCTGGCGGTCTACCATGACCAGACCAAGGTACTGGTCGGCTACTACAATGACTGGGCCAAGTCCGGTCAGGCCGGCGCGCCAAAATACAGAAAAATTGCCGGCGTCGGCGCGGTCGATGAAATTCGCGACCGTGCCTTTGCAGCGCTGGCCGAATGATTTGACCAAAAAAAGCGGATCCGATGGTCCGCTTTTTTCATGGTGCTGACATATTGCGATACCTAGAGCAAGGCCCGCACGAACGAGCATGACAAAGCGGGAAGCGAAGAGTTTGTTGTGAGCGGCATGCACTTGTCGATACAAGGCGGGGCGGCCGGGTTTCAAAAACTGTCGTGAACCTCAGGAGGAGACATATGGCATCAACAGGTTTGTCGTTTGCCGTTGCATGCGGCCTCATCGCCGTTATCTACGGACTCGTTTCGCGCAGCTGGATCCTTGGCAAGGACCCCGGCAATCCCAGAATGCAAGAAATCGCGGCCGCGATCCAGGCGGGCGCTGCTGCCTATCTGGCCCGCCAGTACCGCACCATTGCCGTGGTCGGCGTGGTGCTGGCGATCCTGATCGGCATCTTCCTCGATATGAAAACGGCGACCGGCTTTGTGCTTGGCGCCGTGCTATCGGGCGCTTGCGGCTTCATTGGTATGAACGTATCGGTTCGCGCCAACGTGCGCACCGCGCAAGCGGCGACGCAGGGCATTGGCCCGGCGCTTGACGTCGCCTTTCGGGGCGGCGCCATCACCGGGATGCTGGTGGTCGGGCTCGGTCTGCTCGGTGTGTCAGGATTTTTCTGGTACATCGGCGGCTTGCAGTCGCCGGACTCAGCGACGCTAAAGCCGCTGCTCGGCTTCGCGTTCGGGTCTTCGCTGATCTCGATCTTTGCACGCCTCGGCGGTGGCATCTTCACCAAGGGTGCTGACGTTGGTGCCGACCTGGTTGGCAAGGTCGAGGCGGGCATTCCGGAAGATGATCCGCGCAACCCGGCGGTCATCGCGGATAACGTCGGTGACAACGTCGGCGATTGTGCCGGCATGGCAGCTGATCTGTTCGAGACCTATGCGGTGACACTGATCGCGACGATGGCGCTGGGCGCACTGATGATGGCTTCAGCATCGGGCGCAGCGGTGATGTATCCGCTGGTTCTCGGTGGTGTGTCGATCATCGCGTCCATCATCGGCGTGATGTTCGTCAAGGCCAAGCCTGGCATGAAGAACGTGATGCCGGCCTTGTATCGCGGACTGATCGTGTCCGGCGTACTGTCATTAATCGCCTTTTATTTCGTGACGACTTCGATGTTCCCCGAGCCGGTGATGATGTCGGGCGAGCGCAGCGTGTCGGCGATGGCGCTGTTTGGCTCCTGCGTGGTGGGACTGGTTCTGACTGCCGCGATGGTGTGGATCACCGAGTACTACACCGGTACCGACTTCCATCCGGTCAAGCACATCGCTCAGGCATCGACTACCGGGCATGCGACCAACATCATCGCCGGCATCGGCATCTCGATGAAATCGACTGCCTGGCCGGTACTGTTTGTCTGTGCAGGCATCCTGGTGTCGTATGCGCTGGCGGGTCTGTATGGCATTGCAGTGGCGGCGACGGCGATGTTGTCGATGGCTGGCATTGTTGTGGCGCTTGATGCGTACGGTCCGATCACGGACAACGCGGGCGGCATCGCTGAAATGGCTGAGTTGCCCGATAGCGTGCGCGACATTACGGATCCGCTTGATGCGGTTGGCAACACCACGAAGGCAGTGACCAAGGGCTATGCGATCGGCTCGGCCGGCCTGGCTGCGTTGGTGCTGTTTGCCGACTACACGCATGCATTGGCCGCGCGCGGCATTTCGGTCACCTTCGACCTGTCGGATCCGATGGTCATCGTCGGCCTGTTCCTCGGCGGCCTGATTCCCTACTTGTTTGGAGCGATGGCAATGGAGGCGGTCGGACGTGCGGCCGGCGCGGTGGTCGAGGAAGTGCGTCGTCAGTTCCGCGAGATCCCCGGCATTATGGAGGGCACTGGCAAGCCGGAATACGGCAAGGCGGTGGACATGCTGACGGCCGCGGCGATCAAGGAAATGATGATCCCGTCGCTGTTGCCGGTGGTGGTGCCAATCGTGGTCGGCCTCGTGCTGGGACCGAAGGCGCTTGGCGGACTCCTGATGGGCACGATCGTCACCGGTCTGTTCGTCGCGATCTCGATGTGCACCGGCGGCGGCGCCTGGGACAACGCCAAGAAATACATCGAAGACGGTCATCACGGTGGCAAGGGCAGTGACGCGCACAAGGCAGCTGTGACGGGTGATACCGTTGGTGATCCGTACAAGGACACGGCCGGTCCGGCGGTCAATCCGCTGATCAAGATCATCAATCTGGTGGCGCTGCTGATCGTTCCTCTGCTGGGTTCGACCGGCCTGATCGGCTAGACAGCTTCACCGCTGGCGCGCGGCATCGGTGTAGCCGCACGCCAGCGTTCATCAATACCGGCTTTATTCAATTCAAAGGCAGCTTCGGCTGCCTTTGTCGTCGCTGCGGTTATCATAGCGGGCTGACGGCGGGGCACGAGCCCAGCCCCACATTTCAGCATCTGTAATCTCAGCCAATCTGGAGAAACAATGGAAATCAAGAACAACGTCTTCATCATCACCGGCGGTTCGTCGGGTCTGGGTGCCGCGACTGCGCGCATGATCGTCGATGGCGGCGGCAGGGTCATCCTGGCCGACGTGCAAGTCGAGGCCGGCGAAAAGCTGGCAACGGAACTGGGCGGTAAGTTCGTGAAGTGCGACGTAACTTCCGAGGCGGATGGCCTGGCGGTGGTGGCTGCAGCCCAATCGATGGGCACGCTGGTTGGCCTGGTCAACTGCGCCGGTGTCGCGCCGGCGGTCAAGACCGTCGGCAAGGATGGCCCGCATCCGCTGGAGGTGTTCCAGCGCGTGGTTAACATCAACCTGATCGGCACCTTCAACATGTCGCGTCTGGCAGCCGCTGCGATGTCGAATAATCAGGTGAATGTCGGCGGCGAGCGCGGCGTGATCATCAACACCGCGTCGGTTGCGGCGTACGATGGCCAGATTGGCCAGGCAGCCTATGGCGCATCCAAGGCCGGTGTGGTCGGTCTGACGTTGCCGATGGCGCGTGACTTGTCGCGCAACGGCATTCGCGTGATGACGATTGCTCCCGGCATCTTCGAGACCCCGATGTTGCTCGGTATGCCGCAAGAAGTGCAGGACGCGCTCGGCAAGATGGTTCCGTTCCCGTCGCGCCTCGGCAAGCCCGCGGAGTACGCGCATCTGGCGAAGACCATCATCGAGAATTCCATGTTGAACGGTGAAACGATCCGCCTTGATGGTGCGATTCGCATGCAACCGAAGTAAAAACGCGCTCCATCGCGCCGCCCGGCCGCGCTGGCAGTAGCTGCCGACCGGTCGGGTCTTCTGCGGTGCTGCCGTCTTGCCGCCTGACTCGGAAGGGACTTTCTCCACGATGGCTGTCAAGCTGCATCTGTGATGCGGCTTTTTTATCTGGCCGGTATCGCCGCCGGATTGTCGTAAACCGGTGATAGTAGCGAGCGAATGCACTCGGTGACTTTGCGCGCTGGTAATCTTCCGTCATGTCCTCGCCGCAGAAAACCGCGCTGTTCCTGACGGGCGGCGGCGCGCGCGCCGCTTACCAGGCGGGGGTGTTGCAGGCCATTTTTTCGCTACTCAGCGAAACCGGATGGGCGTCACGGAAAAATCCCTTCGATATCGTTTGCGGCACCTCGGCAGGTGCGATCAATGCAGCTGCTTTCGCCTGCCGGGCCGATGATTTTGGCGACAGTGTCACGCAGCTACTGCAGACATGGCGACAGCTGGAGGTTGAACAGGTGTACCGCGCCGATTCGATCGGTGTGATTCGTTCCGGCGCTCGCTGGCTATCACTGCTGTCGTTCGGCTGGCTGCTGCGCAAATGGCATACAAGCCCGCCCATGTCGCTGCTCGACAATTCCCCGCTGGTTGGCCTGCTGCACAAGATGCTCGACCTGCCTCGCCTTGATGCGGCACTCGATGCAGGGCACTTGACCGCGCTTGCGGTGTCTGCGTCTTCGTATACTGCCGGGCGGCACGTCACTTTTTACCAGTCCGGTCCTGAAATACCGCCGTGGCGGCGTGCTCAGCGCATGTCGATCCCGCAGCAGATTGGTGTCGATCATTTGCTTGCATCTTCTGCTATTCCACTTATTTTTCCTGCTATTCCTCTTTACTGTGCTGATCGTTGCGAATATTTCGGAGATGGGTCATTGCGCGAAGTGGCGCCGATTTCACCTGCCATTCATCTCGGTGCTAGTAAGGTTTTGGTGATTGGCTCAGGCAATATTGCGGGGCCGGACCGCAGCTTTTCCGAATTTTCCGGGTATCCCAGCTTGGCTCAGGTCGCCGGACATGCGTTGTCCAGCATATTTCTCGACGGCTTGTCCGTTGATCTTGAGCGCATGTCGCGCATCAACAGCACCCTGTCCTTGCTCACGCCAGAACAACTGATGCAGACCACGCTTCGTCCGGTTCGCATGCTGGCTATCACACCATCTCAGCCGCTGGACAATATTGCCAGCCAGCATGTCGGTAGTTTGCCGGTGTCCATCCGTGCGCTTTTGTCGACAATCGGGGCCACTGAGCGGCGCGGTGCGGCGTTGGCGTCATATTTGTTGTTTGAATCTAGCTACACAAGGTCGCTTATCGAACTTGGGCAAATTGATACGTTGAGTCGGCGTGATGAGGTTTTGGCATTTTTTGACGTAAATTCGATGAAAAAGGAAGATTTTATTAAAAATAAGCTATTGGCGGAACTGCATTGAGTCGTTATCCAATGGAAGATCTGTGCATCGCCTGAGTGGCCTTGGTCTTTTCTCTTTATCGGTCAGACAATGCTGCAAGATGATTACTTTCGTACTTCTTTCGTGCGATTGGCAGCCGTCAGGGGTTTTATCGGAACCAAAGCGCAGGTATCATTTCGAATTGCTGTATATCAAGCGACTCAGCCGTAGAGATTCGTCAGTGTCTGTTTGAAAATTACTGCGCGGCCTGGTTCAGGCCTTGTGATGCTTGCCGTACATTCAGTACGACTGCGTTTCCAGGGGCTGACTCGAGCCGCTCGCTACGTTTTCAAACAAACACTTAGGCATCGTTTTGGTGCTTTCACGTGCAACATTGCAATAAAAATAACTCCATTTTGGAGTGCGCGTGCATTTGGTTGTTTCAACAGGATCGTGAATATTTACATGCTCAGCGCGCCTCCACAGCGCGACGAAGAGATCCAGGAAACAGTGGCAGGCGGCGGGTTGCTGCGTGCGGTTCCGGGGAATGTAGTGCAATCCATTCGCGCATTCCGGGTCACCGAGCTGCAGTCCGAGGCCATTCGGCTTGCCTATCATTTCCTTTATGCGAATTGCTCGCAGGCTCTGACACGCCAGCAGATATTGGCGACTATCGCCGAGGCATTCCATCTGCCCAAGCCCTATGGAAAGAATTTTGATGCGTTGCGAACTTGTTTGACGGAACAGATGTACAAGGCTGGCAAGCAAACCGGTTTTCTTATCGTGCTAGAGCAATTGCCGAATACGCAGAAATTCGACCGTGAAGCTCGCGAGAACCTGCTCGATGTGTTTCGCGATGCGGCCGACTTCTGGGCAGAAAAAAAGATTCCGTTCAGGGTATTTTTCTCTTTTCAGTAATCCGGTCGTTTCATGACGCGCTGTTAAAATGCGCGCCATGAAACGAATCGTGATCCTCATCTCCGGCCGCGGCAGCAATATGGAAGCTATATTGCGGGCGGCGGAGGCGGAAAAATGGCCCGTCCAGATTGCCGCCGTCATCAGCAATAAAGCAGGCGCTGCGGGATTGAATACAGCGCAAGTTGCAGGCATACCGGCTGTCACCGTCGAACATCGCAACCATTCCGATCGCGACAGCTTTGACCGCGCGCTGGCCGAGGTGATCGATCGATTCGCGCCTGACCTCGTTGTCCTGGCCGGCTTCATGCGCATACTGACAGCGGCATTCGTGCAGCACTACCATGGCCGGCTGTTGAATATCCATCCATCATTGCTGCCTAGTTTTCCGGGGCTAGCAACGCACCAGCAGGCGCTGGATGCTGGCGTCAAATTCCACGGTGCGACGGTACACTTCGTCACCCCCGAACTTGACCACGGGCCGATCATTGAGCAGGCAGTGGTTCCGGTGCTGGACGACGACACCGAATCGGCGCTTGCAAAGCGTGTGCTGGAGCAGGAGCATGTGATCTATCCGCGCGCGGTACGCGACTTCATTGAAGGCCGGGTGTGGCTGGATGGTGAGCGGGTCCGTCGCGTCATCAGTCGCTGAATTACCTTGGGCCGCTGCTGCGGCCTGCAGTTTTTTATCAGGATTTCCCATGAGATTGCCCCCGTATGTCGTCGGCAGCACGGAAGAGGCTTTGCGCGAGATATTGCGCTTCGCCGGTCCCGCCGATGTAACCTTGTCCCGTTATTTACGTGAGCATCCTCGCCTTGGCGGACGCGAGCGGGCTGCCATTGCCGAGGCGGTCTACAGTCTGCTGCGCAATCGCTCGGTGCTGATGCAGTTTGTGGATTCCGGTGTCGGATCGCAGATGCGGCGGGTCGCCCTGCTTGCGCTGGCTGAAGCCGTGGGCGTTGATTCGATTGCCGGCTTGGTGGAACAAGAATCTGACTGGCTGAATCGGGTAATGGCGATTGATCGCAACAGCCTGACGCCGGCAGTACGTTCGAACTTTCCCGACTGGATACGTGAGCGTCTGCTTGCGCAATACGGTGAGGACGGCGCATCACAATTGATGGATGCACTGAACCGCCCTGCGCCCCTGGATTTGCGCGTGAATGCGTTGAAATGCACGCGCGAGCAGGCCGAGGCTGCGCTGACTGAGGGGAATATTGCATTTGAACGCACGCCTTATTCACCGCTCGGCTTGCGTTTGGCCAAAAAGCCAGCATTGCAGAACTTATCGCTGTTCAATGAGGGCGGTATCGAGGTACAGGACGAGGGCAGTCAGCTGCTCGCGCAAGTGCTGGGCGCAAAGCGGGGCGAAATGGTGGTCGATTTCTGTGCGGGAGCGGGTGGAAAGACACTTGCGATTGGTGCTGCGATGCGAAATACGGGCCGGCTCTATGCGTTCGATGTGTCCGAAAAGCGCCTTGCAAAATTGAAGCCGCGCCTGGCGCGCAGTGGCCTGTCAAACGTGCATCCTGTAGTGATTGCACATGAAAATGACGCTAAAGTGAAGCGCCTTGCCGGTAAGATCGACCGCGTGCTGGTTGATGCACCCTGCAGTGGTCTCGGTACCTTGCGCCGAAACCCGGACATGAAATGGCGGCAGCAAGTGACTGATGTCGCTGAGTTGAATGCGAAACAGCAAGCGATTTTGGCCGGCGCGGCACGTTTGGTAAAACCGGGTGGTCGGCTTGTATATGCAACCTGCAGTCTATTGGTCGAGGAAAACGAACAGGTTGTGGAGGCTTTCCTCGCAGCGCATTCGGAATTTTTGCTTTTGCCAGTAAATGAGCTGCTGTCTTTGCAGAAAATTACGCTGGATACTGGAAATTACCTGAAATTGCGGCCGGATATGCATCAGACAGACGGCTTCTTTGCTGCAGTGCTTGAACGCCGGCAATGATCGACAGTCCGCCATGGCGGGGCTTTTTGGCAGCGATTTTGCTGGTAGTTGCTGCTCACGGCGCTGCGCGCGAATGTCCGCGAAGCGCGGTTGAGGATGCGGCGATCGACGCCTTTTTTCCGCCTTGGGACGATGCGCAGAAACAGTTAATTCAGGTACTCGATGACGCGTGTGAGCAAATACTGGTTCAGGCTTTTTTGCTGACCAGTCGCGAGGTCGCCGCTGGCCTGCTTGATGCGCACCGGCGCGGCGTGGATGTGAGGGTGTTGGCAGATGCGACCCAGCACGCCGGGACTCCCTCTTCGGCCCTATCCAAGCTGGCGCTGGCCGGAATCCCTGTGTGGCTGGAAGATCGTTATCGACATGCGCATAACAAGGTCATGATCATTGATGCCCGAACATCTTGGCCGGTTGTCATCACGGGCAGTTACAACTTTACTTGGGGTGCGCAACACCAGAACGCGGAAAATCTGCTGATCATCCGCAGCCATCCGCGCATCGCCGAGCGTTACGCTGCCAATTGGGTGCGACACCAGTTGGCTGCAAGGCCGATAGTTTTGCCTTGAGTTCGCCGATTTGCCGTGAGGCGGAGCAATGAGAGAATCATCGGTCATCGCGCAGACGAACAAGTCATTGATTTGCAAGCTTTTGTTTTGAAAAAATCGGCTGGCGGCAGGGCGTTGAGCCGCGAAAAGACGTACAATTATTGGTTGGACGGGGTAAGCGTTTGGCGTTTATCTGTGTCCGTTGATTGTATGGAGAAAAAATGACTCAGAATTCCGGCCTGGATTTCGTACTTGATTTCCTGCTGAACGGCGTGACTCATTCGAGCGGTTGGGAAATCCTGCTGTTTACAGCCCTTGTTACGCACATCACCATCGCGTCCGTCACCATCTTCCTGCATCGCTGCCAGGCGCATCGTGCGCTCGACCTGCATGCGATCCCCAGCCATTTTTTCCGCTTCTGGCTATGGATGACGACCGGTATGGTTACCAAGGAATGGGCAGCCATCCACCGCAAGCACCACGCGAAATGCGAGACTGTCGACGATCCGCACAGCCCGATTACCCGTGGCATCGAAAAAGTGGTGTTCGAGGGTGCCGAGTTGTATCGCGCCGAAGCGAAAAACCGCGAGACCATGGAGAAGTACGGCCACGGCACACCGGATGACTGGCTTGAACACAATGTTTACTCGAAACACTCGGCGCTGGGGGTGTCGCTGATGCTGATCATCGACATCGCACTGTTTGGCGTACTGGGTCTGACAGTCTGGGCTGTGCAGATGGCCTGGATCCCGGTCACTGCCGCAGGTATGATTAATGGCATCGGCCATTACTGGGGCTATCGCAATTACGATTGCAAGGATGCGTCAACGAATATCTTCCCGATCGGTATCCTCATCGGCGGAGAGGAGCTGCACAACAATCACCACACCTTTGGCACCTCGGCCAAGCTGTCAGCCAAATGGTATGAGTTTGATATCGGCTGGCTGTACATCTCCATCCTTGCTTTCTTCGGTCTGGCGAAAGTCAAGAAAATCGCCCCGGAGCCTAAGTTTGATCGGTCCAAGCAAGTTGCTGACAGCGCTACATTGCAGTCTATCGTCGCAAACCGTTACGACGTGATGGCCAAGTACGCGCGTTCCCTGCGCCATACCTGGAGCGAAGAGGTCGATCAGATTCGCGCGAAATCCAAGCTCGAGTCCGATTTCCTCAAGTCGACCGGCAAGCTGCTGCAGCGCGAACCAGCGAGCCTCGAATTGAATCAGAAGCAGCAGCTGTCCGAGCTGTTCAAGCACAGTCATACGCTGAAGACGATGCACGAGATGCGTGTCGAACTGGCGGTATTGTGGGAGCGCTCGCACTCGACGAGTGACCAGCTGGTTCAGCAATTGCGTGACTGGTGCGCTCGTGCTGAAGCGTCAGGCATTCGTTCGCTGCAGGAGTTTTCGCTGCGTCTGCGAAGCTACGCATAAGCTGGCACTGAAAGGGCATCGCATGCGCGATGCCCGGCAATAAAAAACCCGCTTTTAAAAGCGGGTTTTTTATTGGGGAGCCGATCAATTACTTGATCTTGGTTTCCTTGTATTCGACGTGCTTGCGAGCTTTCGGATCGAACTTCATGATCGCCATTTTCTCGGGCATCGTGCGCTTGTTTTTGGTCGTCGTATAGAAGTGACCTGTACCTGCGGTCGATTCCAATTTGATTTTTTCCCGGCCTTTGCTGGTTGCCATGATGTCTTTATTCCCTAATCTGAATTCGTTTAAACTTTGGTGCCGCGTGCACGCATATCAGCGAGCACAGCGTCGATGCCAAGTTTGTCGATGATGCGAATGCCGGCACTCGATACCGTCATACGCACCCAGCGGTTTTCCGACTCAACCCAGAAGCGACGGTTCTGCAGGTTGGGCAGGAAGCGACGCTTGGTTTTGTTGTTTGCGTGGGAAACGTTGTTGCCGACCATCGGCTTTTTCCCGGTTACTTCGCATTCACGTGCCACAGCAGACTCCTTAAAATTTCCGGATTTGGAAAAACGAGAGTGTACCGAAAAAATCACACAAATTCAATGACTTGCAGAAAATAATTGTGTCTTTAATTCTGTATTTATATTTAACAATTTATCTCGCCACTGCAAGGGTTTACTGCTGTCAGCACAGTCCGTGTTCTCTAAATGACCATGTTTCAGTCGGCGTCACGATCAGGTGATCCAACAGATCGACTTCAATGCAGGACATGACTTGGCGGAGCTTGCGTGTGAGCGCCTTGTCACTGTCACTTGGCGTGGCCCGCCCACCGGGGTGATTGTGCGCGAAGACCACTGCAGCCGCATTGTGTTTGAGTGCCAGACGGACCACTTCGCGCGGATAGACACAGACGCGGTCCAGGGTTCCGCTCGCCAGCTCTTCACAGGCAATCAGCTGGTGCCGCACATCTGTGAATAATCCGAGGAAGCGTTCCTGCTGCAAACCGTTGAAGTGGTGTCGCAGAAAAGCCGAAACCGTACTGGCCGAATTCAGGACGGCCCGCTCCTGAAGCAGATGTTCAAGTGCACGCCGTTGCAATTCGCTTACGGCAAGCAGTTCAGCACGTTTGGCGTCACCTAGGCCGCGGATGTCTTGCAGTTCCTCTGGCGTGGCTGCCAGCAGTCGCGCGACCGATCCAAAGCGTGACAGCAGTACGCTTCCCAGCTCAACCGCGCTCATGCCGCTTGTCCCCGTGCGCAGCAGGATCGCTAGTAGCTCACAGTCGCCAAGTGTAGAAGCACCCATCGCAAGCAGGCGCTCACGTGGTCTCAACTCGGAAGGCAGGTCGGCAATACGCATGGCGGCTGCGGCAAGAAGGGCGGGGTTGGCCACTGTAGCCTGACGCAGCGAAGCCGAGGTGCAACTCGCCGATCAGGCTAGCTTACAATAGTGTGTTGATATCCAGAGCGCAGATTTATGTCGAATTCGCCACAACCCGTTGTCAACGAAGGTGCCTTTCTGACCCTTCACTATCGCCTCTCGTCGCAGGACGGTCGCGACATCGTCACCACCTTCAACGACAATCCGGCGACATTGCAGCTTGGCTCGGGCCAGCTGGTGCCCGCACTTGAGGAGCGGCTGATGGGGTTGTGTGAAGGCGCGCACCAGACTTTCGAACTGGCTCCGGGTGAGGCATTCGGGGCGCGTAATCACGAGTTGCTGCAGCGTGTGTCGCTGGCGACGCTGCGTGAGAACTCTGATGCCGATGCAGACTACGCGGTTGGTGACGTGGTCGATTTCAACGCGCCTGGCGGCGGTCGCTTCGCGGGCGTGTTGCTTGAGCTTGATGAAGACGACGCATTGTTCGACTTCAATCATCCGCTCGCGGGTCAGCCCGTGAAGTTCGAAGTTCGTATCATCGGCATTCTCTGACGGAACGGAGCGACCGTGGACAGCAACAAGGAAATCCTGCTTGCGCAACCGCGCGGCTTTTGCGCCGGAGTCGACCGCGCGATCGAAATTGTCGAGAGGGCGCTTGCCCAGTTCGGCGCGCCGATCTATGTGCGACATGAAATCGTACATAACAAATATGTCGTCGAGGATCTTCGTATGAAAGGTGCCGTTTTCATCGAGGATCTGGCCGAAGTGCCGGCTGGTAGTCACTTGGTTTTTTCCGCACATGGTGTGTCGCGTGCGGTGAAGGCTGAAGCCGACCGGCGCGGATTGCAGGTGTTTGATGCCACCTGCCCGCTGGTGACGAAGGTCCATGTCGAAGTCGGGAAGATGCGCAGCGAAGGCCGCGAAATAATCATGATCGGCCACAAGGGACATCCCGAGGTCGAGGGAACGCTGGGGCAGGCCGATGGCGGAATGTACTTGGTCGAGACGGTCTCGGACGTCGATGCGCTGGTTGTTGGCGATCCGAAGCGGCTGGCATTTGTGTCGCAGACTACGCTGTCTGTCGATGATACGGCCGGGATCATCGAGGCACTGAAACGCCGTTTCCCGGAGATTGCTGAACCGAAGAAGAGTGATATCTGTTACGCGACGACCAACCGCCAGCAGGCCGTCAAATTCATGGCCTCGCAAGTGCAGCTGGTGATCGTGGTCGGCAGCCCGAGCAGTTCGAACTCGAATCGCCTGCGTGAGGTCGCCGAAAAGAATGGCGTCGAGGCCTATATGGTCGACAACGCCGATCAGATCAATCCGGCCTGGGTCGCCGGCAAATCGCGAATCGGTGTCACCGCCGGTGCGTCCGCGCCGGAAGTGCTGGTGCGTGATGTTATTGATCGGCTGAAGGCGATCAGTCCGGCCAAGGTACGAGAGCTCGATGGTGTCGAGGAAAACGTGACCTTTCCTCTGCCGAAGGGCCTGGCGCCACGGGCAGGTGCATAAGCGATGGATATCCTCGTCCAGCAACTGATCAATGGCCTCGTGCTGGGCAGTATGTATGCACTGGTCGCCCTCGGCTACACCATGGTCTATGGAGTGCTGAACCTGATCAACTTCGCGCATGGCGATGTGCTGATGATTGGTGCGATGGTGGGTCTGACGCTGCTGGAGATTCTGCAGAAAGTCAGTCCGCAGATGCCCGGCTTGTTGCAGCTGGCGATTGCGATTGGCGGCGCGATACCGATTTGCGTTGTCGTCAGCGTATTGATCGAGCGCATTGCTTATCGCCGCCTGCGTCATGCCCCCCGACTTGCGCCGCTGATCACGGCGATTGGCATCTCGATCTTGCTGCAGACTTTGTCGATGATGATCTGGGGCCGTAATCCTCTGCCATTTCCGCAGGTGCTGCCGACTGAGCCGCTGCACCTGTTCGGCGGCCTGATCACGCCGACTCAGATTCTGTTGCTGGCACTGGCTGCATCAGCGATGGTTGCGCTGGCGCTGCTGGTCGAGCGTACGCGCATGGGACGGGCGATGCGTGCTGTCGCCGAGAATCCGCGCGTGGCTGCGCTGATGGGCGTGGATGCCAATCGCGTGATCGTATTCACCTTCGCGATCGGGGCGGCGCTGGCGGCAGTGGCGGGTATGATGTGGGCCGCAAACTATGCGTCAGCCCAATTTGCAATGGGTTTCGTCCCGGGTCTGAAGGCATTTTCTGCCGCAGTCCTCGGCGGCATCGGCAATATTTACGGCGCCATGCTGGGCGGCATACTGCTCGGGCTGATCGAAAGCCTTGGTGCCGGATATATCGGCGATTTGACGGCCGGTGTACTTGGCAGTCATTACCAGGACATTTTTGCGTTCGTCGTGCTGATCCTGATGCTGACGCTGCGGCCGTCCGGCCTGATGGGCGAGCGCGTCGCTGACCGTTCGTGAGCGTACAACAATGAGCTTCAGTCCGGCCGATATGGCGCCGCGCGTCAAACTGGTTTTGCTGGCCTTGCTGGTGCTGGCGTTTCCGTTTGTCGCAACACAGTTCGGCAATTCGTGGGTACGGATCGCCGACATCGCGCTGCTCTACATCATGCTGGCGCTCGGACTGAATGTGGTGGTCGGTTTTGCCGGTCTGCTCGATCTGGGCTATATCGCTTTTTTTGCCATTGGCGCGTATATCGCAGGTCTGCTCTCATCTCCGCAGTTTGCGACGATGATCGAGTCGTTACAGATGGAATATCCGGCCGCCGGCGAATGGCTGTTGCAGATGCTTGGCCCGGTGGTGGCCGCGAACGGCATTCATCTGTCGGTATGGCTAATCGTCCCCATTGCGGCGTTGGTGGCCGGCGTGGCAGGCGCGCTGCTGGGTGCGCCGACGCTGAAACTGCGCGGCGATTACCTCGCGATCGTCACCCTCGGGTTCGGCGAGATCATCCGCATCTTCATGAACAACCTGAACGGGCCAGTAAACATTACGAACGGGCCGCAGGGTATCAATCTGATTGATCCGGTTCGCATTGGCGGCGTGTCGCTCGCCGGCGAGGCCGGCGCCGGCGGGATCGTCAGTCTTGGCGGCCTGTCGATACCTTCGGTGAGCGCCTACTATTTTCTTTTCCTGCTGCTGTGTATCGCGACCGTCGTCATTTCTGCACGGTTGCAGCACTCGCGGCTGGGACGCGCATGGATTGCCATCCGTGAAGACGAGATTGCCGCAAAGGCGATGGGCATCAACGTGCGCAACATGAAGCTGCTGGCATTCGCGATGGGCGCCACCTTCGGTGGCGTGGCCGGCGCCATGTTCGGCGCTTACCAGGGATTCATTTCGCCTGAATCGTTCTCGCTGACTGAATCGATCGCGGTTCTCGCAATGGTGGTGCTGGGAGGCATAGGCCACATCCCGGGTGTCGTGCTCGGTGCCGTGCTGCTGGCGACCTTACCCGAGGTATTGCGGCACGCCGTTGAACCGGTGCAGATGGCTTTGTTCGATCATGTATGGATCGAAGCCGAGGTGTTGCGGCAATTGTTGTATGGGCTCGCGCTGGTGCTGATCATGCTGGCGCGTCCGGCCGGCCTGTGGCCGTCGCCGCGCCGTGAAGACCGAATGGTGGCCAGCGTCGGCAGAGGCGCGGCATGAGCGAATCCCTGCTCGACGTTCAGCGCGCCGGTAAGCGTTTCGGCGGTCTCCAGGCGTTGGCCGATGTGAATCTCGCGGTTGTACGCGGTCACATTCACGGTCTGATCGGACCGAATGGCGCTGGCAAAACCACCTGCTTCAACGTGATTACCGGTATGTATCAGCCCGACGGCGGCAGCTTCACACTGGATGGCAAGCCTTATTCGCCCAGTGCACCGCATACGGTCGCACAGGCTGGCATCGCCCGCACTTTCCAGAATATCCGACTGTTCGGCGAGATGAGCGCACTGGAAAACGTGATGGTCGGTTGCCATGTGCGCACCCGCCAGGGCGTGATCGGCGCGGTGCTGCGCCATCGTGCCGCGCGTGACGAAGAGCGTGCGATTGGACAGAAGGCGATGTCGCTGCTTGAATTCGTCGGCATCGCGCAGCTTGCGCACCGCACCGCACGTCACTTGTCCTATGGCGACCAGCGTCGCGTCGAGATTGCGCGTGCGCTGGCGACCGAGCCCTTGCTGCTGGCGTTGGATGAACCGGCAGCCGGCATGAATGCGACCGAAAAAGAGAGTCTGCGCCGTCTGCTGCAGCGGATACGCGAGACCGGCGTCACCATCCTGCTGATTGAGCATGATGTGAAGCTGGTCATGGGTCTGTGTGACCGCATTACCGTCCTTGACTACGGCAAGGTGATTGCCGATGGCACTCCCGCTGACGTCCAGAAAAATCCGGCCGTGATCGCCGCCTACCTAGGCGGAGAGGCAGCATGAGCGCACCGGCAGACAAGTTGCTTGAGGTTCGCGGGCTATCGGTTGCTTTCGGTGGCATCGAGGCAGTCAAGGACATTTCATTCGATGTTGGCGACGGTGAGCTGGTCACCCTGATTGGCGCCAATGGTGCCGGCAAGACAACGACGCTGAAGGCCATCACGCGCACGCTACCGTCCGTGCGCTCCAGCGGGACGATCCGATTCGCCGGAGAGGCCATCGAAGCGCTGCCCGCGCATGCACTGCCGGCACGCGGGCTGGCGATGGTGCCAGAAGGACGTGGCGTATTCGCCCGGATGACGATCCGCGAAAATCTGCAGATGGGCGCCTATACACGCAACGACATCGACGCCATCGAAGCCGACATTGAGCATTGGTTCATGACCTTTCCGCGGCTGAAAGAGCGCCATGCACAGCTGGCCGGCACGCTGTCCGGTGGCGAACAGCAGATGCTGGCGATGGCGCGTGCGCTGATGGGACGGCCCAAGCTATTGCTGCTTGATGAGCCGTCGATGGGCTTGGCGCCCATCATGGTCGAGCGTATCTTCGAGGTTGTGCGCACTGTTGCGCAGCAAGGCGTGACGATCCTGCTGGTCGAGCAGAATGTCAGGCAAGCCCTGTCGATTGCAACGCGTGGCTATGTAATGGAAAGCGGCCGTATCGTGCTGCAGGATACGGCCGCCAATCTGTTGCAGGATGCGCGGGTGGTGGAGGCTTATCTGGGCGGCTGAATCCGTGCCATTGTTCGAGCACCAGTCCGTCACGCACGCGCTGTGTAGGCCACATAATGGCCGGCCAGATCGACAATGCCGCCCACGCGTGCACCTTCGCCTATCGTCCTGACCCCTGGTTCTCCGTTGAGATTGGCGGTGATAAATTTAAATTTCACGTATTTATCCTGCGCCTTGCCAAAGTAATCGTGATTGATTTTCGCGATCAGCCAGCGCGTCAGTTTGTCATCCGAGAACAGTGCATTACCGGTTTTTTCGGTGCCGCCGCTGCGTTCTACAAGCAGCTTTTTGTAGTGTTTTGCCTGGTCGGTATGGTCGCTGTGATAATTGCCGGTCACATGCTGCAGGATTGAAATAATCAGGCAATTGTTCTGATTGCCGCGATTCGGATGGATGTCGTATCCCTTGGTTTCCAGTACATGCCTGAGCTTTTCGTTCAGTGTGCGCTGCATGACTATTTCATGGTCCGGGACTCGCGCGCGCCGCGCTTTCTTTGGCGTGCTCGCCGTTTCAAGGCTCGCATCTATGCCCTGTGCCAGCGCTTGATCATTTGCTTCCTGGATCTGAACCGGGTCGCCGGTATCCCGGGCAAAGATCTGTGCTGCAGTCAGGCCATCATCACTGTGCAACAAGCTTGCACGAATTGCCTGTTGCAGCGCTTCGTCGTTAGCCTGGTCGAGCTCCATTTGACTTTTTGACTGGTTTTTGCGCTGATTTTCTAAGATGAAGCTGTCCAGAGGTCGTCTGGCGGTGCGGGGGATGGACATGTTGATCGAGACAAGGTTGGAACATTCCTGCGTGTCTCGTCTTCCTATGCAGTTCCTCTCAGTGTTTGTTGATCCTCGCAGACTTCCGTGCCTGCCGTACCACCTCAGCTGGTAGCAGTTTCATGAACAGCGGCAGCACCACTCCGATCAATAAAAAATCATCGATCCAGCCCAACACGGGTATCCAGTCCGGAACGACATCGACCGGACTCAGCACGTAAACAGCCATGCCAAGCAGAACCAGCTTGCCGGGCCATTTCAGTGCCGGATGGCGCCAAGCGTACCAGCCGACCAGCAAATGCCGGCCGGCTGCCCGGAGCCGGGCGACTGTACGCAGCAGCATATCGTCTCCCTTTCAGTCCGGAATTTGACAAGCGACGCAGTGTCAAGTGCCCTGCCAAGTCCAAGTGCGCCGATAGCGCATCAGGCCTTGCGGTACTTAACCACCTTCTGCCGCTGCTCGCCAAGGCCGTCGATGCCGAGATGCATTTCGTCGCCCGGAGCCAGGAAGCGCGGTGGCTTCATGCCCATACCGACGCCCGGTGGCGTACCTGTGCAGATGATGTCGCCTGGCATCAGCGTGATAAATCGGCTGACATAGCTGACGATCTTCGCGACCGAGAAGATCATTGTCTTGGTGTTGCCGGTCTGGCAGCGTTCGCCGTTCAAGTCCAGCCACATACCAAGACGCTGCGGGTTCGGCACCTCGTCGCGTGTAACCAGCCACGGGCCGACCGGGCCGAAAGTGTCGCAGCCCTTGCCTTTGTCCCAGGTACCTCCGCGCTCCAGCTGGAACGCACGCTCGGAGACATCGTTGACGACGCAGTAACCCGCCACATATTCCAGCGCCTGACGCTCGCTGACATGTTGCGCCTTGGTGCCGATCACCACGCCCAGCTCGACCTCCCAGTCGCCCTTGCTGGCATCCTTCGGCAGCATCACATCGTCATTCGGTCCGTTCAGGCAGCTGATCGCTTTCATGAACATGATCGGCTCTTTCGGAATCGGCATGTTCGACTCAGCGGCATGGTCCGAGTAATTCAGGCCGATCGCGATGAATTTGCCGATGTCCGACACCGGCACGCCATAACGCGGCTTGCCGCGTACGGCAGGCAGCTTGGCCGGCTTGACCTTGGCGAGTTTGGCCAGGGTTTTTCCGGACAAGGATCCAGGGGTGATGTCATCAATGATCGCCGACAGGTCGCGCAGCTTGCCTTCGGCATCGATCATTCCGGGCTTTTCATGGCCGGGGCGGCCGTAACGTACCAGTTTCATCTGTCTCCCTTTGCTTTTCGATGATTATCAGTGGTCGTTGCATTATGCGCGCTGATGTGCGAAAGGTTCGCAATCACGACCCGGACAGGGCGTCCATGCGATCGCGCGATAGTCCGGGCAATTGCAAATATTTTTTATATTCGTTCCCGGGTTTCCAATTTCCATCGCGCGAACCCTGTGTTATTTTCGGCGAACTTTTACGCAAGGCGGTTCAAATTCCAAAAGGGGGACTTATGTTCAAACCATATCGCAGCGTGCTTATGGCATTCGGATTAGCCACCGTACTGGCGATGTCGCCGAGCTTTTCGGCGAACAGTGAAGCCGATTTCCTGATTGTTCCGCCGGAGAAGCTGGTCTGGAAAGATGCCGGCAGCGGCGCGAAACTCGCCGTTGTTTACGGCGACCTGTCGAAACCGGGCATGTATGTGATCCGCGCCTACTTCCCGCCGGGGGTGATGAGCTCGCCGCACTTCCATGCAGAAGATCGTCATGTGATTGTGGTCGAGGGTACCTGGAATGCCGGGACTGATGACAGCTGGGATCCGCAGGCAACTGAAGCGTTGGTTACCGGCAGCTACATGTTCCACAAAGGCGGTGCCGTGCACTATGACGGTTCGGCAGGCGAGAAGGGGGCGGTCGTGCAGATCGTCGGCATGGGGCCGAGCAAGACCACGTTCCTGTTTCCGAAAGAAGGCAATTTCGGCAAGCCGCGCAAACTGGACTGAACCCAATCAAGCAATGAAAAAACTGTTCCTGATGCTGGCCATCGTCGCCAGCGTATCGGCGCATGCCGAATGGATTTCCTACCAGCGCAGTGGCAATATCGATGAACTCGTCGACCTTCAGGCGGTGAGTCAGGAAGGCGCTCAGCTGAAAATCTGGACGCTCACCAATTTTGCGACGCCGATGACCACGCTTGAAGGCCAGGATTACGCGTCCGAGAAGATGCTCACCACGGTGGACTGCGGTCAACGCAAGGTCGGCGCCGAGAAGGTGATCCGATACGCTGGCACCGATGCCGGCGGCGAGGTGATCAGTTCGATGGAAACGCCATTGCGGCTGGTGGCGACGAAGGCTGGCAGCGCGGAGGAGGCTTTACTGGCTCGGGTCTGCCGCTGAATTTTGACCGACGAACTTATGCAGAAAAAAATTATCCCTCATCAGCCGGTTAGCCGCCACGGCCGATACTCCGATTCAATCTCGACATTGATCATTTCAAGCGTATCAACGGCACCCATGGTCATCTCGTGGGGGATCAGATAGCACGGTTCCATCCATCCGGACGCAGCACCATCCGAGTTTCGTAGAATAGCGTTGTTCACCCGAAAATCATCTGCCAGCGGCTTGGGGGGATCGTGGGTTTCAACAAGAGATGGATTGTGCTGGTTCTCGTGGCTGCGGCAGTCGCTGTTGCTATCCTGGCAAGCTGGCGCCCCTGGCGCAATGAGGGGCCTGGCAATGGTTTTGTCAGTGGCAACGGACGCATCGAGGCCACTGAGGTGGCGGTCGCGACGAAGCTGGCCGGACGCATCCGGCAGATCCTGGTCAGCGAAGGCGAATTTGTGCAAGCCGGGCAGACGGTGGCGCGAATGGACATTGCCAGCCTGCAGGCACAGCGCGATGAAGCAATCGCGCGACTGCAGCAGGCGCGCGAGGCGATCGTCGGCGCGCATGCACAGGTCAGCCTGCGTGAAAGCGATCTGCAGTCTGCACTGGCCCTGGTCACGCAGCGCGACAGTGAGCTCGAAGCGGCCAACCTCCGGCTGGCTCGTTCGGAGCAGCTGACGCGCGAGGGATTTTTTTCAACGCAGACGCTGGACGACGACCGTGCGCGGTCGCGTAACCTGAAGGCGACGCTGAGCGCGTCACAGGCGCAGGTGCGTTCCGCGCAGGCAGCGATCGCAGCAGCGCGCGCTCAGGTCAGTGGCGCGCTTGCCAATGCGCGGGCCGCACAGGCCACGCTGGACCGTATCAATGTGGAGATGGCCGACAGCGATCTGAAGGCCCCGCGCGATGGGCGAATCCAGTACCTGCTCGCGCGCGAGGGCGAAGTGATCGCCGGGGGCGGACGGGTGCTCAATCTGCTCGATCTGTCGGATGTCTACATGACCTTCTTCCTGCCCGAAACCGTGTCCGGTCGCATTGCGCTGGGGACCGAAGTGCGCATCGTGCTCGATGCGGCGCCGAAGTACGTGATTCCGGCGGCGGTGTCGTTCGTCGCCAGCAATGCGCAGTTCACGCCAAAGACGGTCGAGACAGCCAGCGAGCGGCAGAAACTGATGTTTCGCGTGCGCGCGCAAATCGATCGCGAACTGCTCAAGCGCCATCTGGCACAAGTGAAGACCGGACTGCCCGGTGTGGCCTGGGTAAAAATCGATGCCGACATGGCCTGGCCCACTCACCTGATCGCTACGCCCGGATTGTGAACGCTGCTGCCAGCCAGCCTGCAGTCGCGCGACTCCGGAACGTCAGCCTGCGTTACCGTGCCAAGATCGCGTTGCATGATGTATCGATTGACCTTCCGCCCGGCGTCATCGTTGGCCTGATCGGGCCCGATGGCGTCGGCAAATCCAGCTTGCTGGGACTGGTTGCCGGTGCTCGGGTGATTCAGCGGGGTGGCGTCGAAGTGCTTGGCGGCGATATGGCGCGACGCCGCCATCGCGAGGCCGTGTGCTCGCTCATTGCCTACATGCCGCAGGGGCTCGGTAAAAATCTGTACGCCAGCCTGTCGGTCGGGGAAAACCTGCGCTTTTTCGCGCGCCTGTTCGGGCATGACGATCCCGAATGCCGCCGCCGCGTCGAGCAACTTACGCTCAGCACCGGTCTGCATGCTTTTCTCGACCGGCCGGCCGGGAAGCTCTCTGGCGGTATGCGGCAGAAACTCGGTTTGTGTTGCGCACTGGTGCATGACCCTGATCTTCTGATTCTTGATGAGCCGACTACGGGCGTCGATCCGCTGGCGCGTGCTCAGTTTTGGGAATTGATCGAGCGGATTCGTGCCAGTCGACCCGGCATGAGCGTACTGGTGGCGACCGCGTATATGGAAGAGGCTGAACGTTTCGACTGGTTGGTAGCGATGGATGGCGGCCACGTGCTAGCCAGCGGCACGCCGGCCGAACTGCTGGCGCACACCGGCAAGTCGCACCTCGAAGACGCCTTCATTGCCTTGCTGCCGGAGGCAAGACACAGCGGCCATTACGAACTGCCGCCGCCACCTTCTGTGGGCACAGACGAACTGGCCATCGAAGCACGTAATCTGACCATATGTTTTGGTGACTTCGTTGCGGTCGATCAGGTGAGCTTTCGGATCGGGCGGGGGGAGATCTTTGGTTTTCTCGGCTCCAATGGCTGCGGCAAGTCGACCACGATGAAGATGCTGACCGGCTTGCTGCCGGCGAGTGACGGACAGGCGTGGCTGTTCGGACAGCCACTGGAGCCGCAGGACATGGCGACGCGTCATCGCGTTGGCTACATGTCGCAGTCGTTTTCTCTGTACAGCGAGCTGAGCGTACGGCAAAACCTGGCGCTGCATGCGCGCCTGTTTAATGTGCCGGCGCAGGAAATCGACGGGCGTGTCACCGAGATGGTCGAACGCTTCGGATTGTCCGGGCACCAGGATGCCTTGCCGCCGGCATTGCCACTGGGTCTGCGGCAGCGATTGTCACTGGCGGTCGCGGTAGTGCATCGGCCTGAGCTGCTGATTCTCGATGAGCCGACCTCGGGTGTGGATCCGATTGCGCGTGATGAGTTCTGGCAGCTGATGATCGAGCTCGCGCGGCGCGACAAGGTGACGATCTTCATTTCGACCCATTTCATGAACGAAGCCGAGCGTTGTGATCGCATCTCACTGATGCATGCCGGCCGTGTGCTGGACAGCGATACGCCTGCGAACCTGATCGCGAAGCGGCAGGTCGCCACACTAAACGAAGCCTTCATCAGTTATCTGCGCGAGGCCACTGCGGCGGACGCCAGCGCGCGAACGCAACGACCGAATACAATCACGCGCACTGTCGCTGATGCTGATACCGGTGCGCTGGCAGTGCGGCCGCGCTGGCGCGTGCGCCTGCGCAACAGCCGCAGGCGTATCGCTACGCATATCTGGCGTGAGTCGCTTGAATTGCAGCGTGACCCGGTGCGCGGTGTGCTTGCATTGCTCGGTTCGTTGCTGCTGATGTTCGTGATGGGCTACGGCATCAACATGGATGTCGAGGAAATGAGCTTCGCGGTACTGGACCGTGACCAGACTGTACTGAGCCGCGACTATGCGTTGAACCTCGCAGGGTCGCGCTATTTTTCCGAACAGTCGCCGCTGACAGACTATGTGGAGATGGATCGCCGGCTGCGCAGTGGTGGGCTATCGCTCGCTCTCGAGATACCGGCCGGTTTCGCGCGCGACCTCGAGCGCGGCAGACCGGTGGAGATCGGCGCATGGATAGACGGCGCGATGACCCACCGCGCCGAGACCGTCGCCGGCTATGTGCAGGGCATGCATTACCACTGGCTGACGCAAAAGGCACGGGAACACACTGGCAGCACTGCGGGCGCACTGGCGACGGTGGAAACGCGCTTTCGCTACAACCCGGACGTGAAGAGCCTGCCGGCGATGTTGCCGGCCGTGATACCGCTGATGCTGTTGATGATGCCCGCGATGCTGGCTGCGCTGGCGATCGTACGCGAAAAAGAGCTGGGCTCGATCATCAATTTCTACGTCACACCGACCACGCGGATCGAATTTCTGCTTGGGAAGCAAGTGCCTTATGTTGCGCTGGCCATGGTGAATTTTTTCCTGATGGTCGGCGCGGCCGTGGCCCTGCTCGGCGTGCCGCTGAAAGGCAGTCTGCCGACATTGGCACTGGCTGCCTTGTTATTCATTCTGAGTTCGACAGCGATTGGCCTGCTGATCGCTACGCTGGTGCGCAGCCAGATAGCAGCGATCTTCTTTGCGATGGTGGCCACGATGATCCCGGCGGTGCAGTACGCGGGCTTGATCAATCCGGTGTCGGCGATGGAGGGAGCAGGGCGCTGGATCGGTGAATTCTATCCGGCCAGCTACATGATCACGATCAGTCGCGGGGTGTTCAGCAAGGCGCTGTATTTCCAGGATCTGGCCTCGTCATTCTGGCCACTGGCGCTGACTGCACCGGTGATTTTTCTGTGCGCTGCCGCGTTGTTGAAAAAACAGGGTGAATGACGTGCGCCATCATCTGCACCATATTTTTCTGCTCGGCGTCAAAGAATTGTGGAGTCTGTGGCGCGACCCGATGATGCTGTTTCTGATTGTTTTCACGTTCACGTTTGCGGTTTACAGCGCCGGCAAGTCGATGCCGGAATCCCTGTACCGCACGGCGATCGCGATCGTCGATGAGGACGATTCGTCGCTGTCGGCGCGCATCTTCACGGCGTTTTATCCGCCGACTTTTACGCCGCCGGCACGAATTAACTTGTCCGACGTTGATCCGTTGATGGATGCGGGCCGCTATACGCTGATCCTGGTGATCCCGCCGAATTTCGAGCGCGACGTCCTCGCCGGCCGGCAACCTGCGTTGCAGCTGAATGTCGATGCGACACGGATGAGCCAGGCCTTCACCGGAAGTGCGTTTGCACAGCAGATCGTCATCGGCGAGGTGAACGAATTCGTGCAGCGCGAGCGCCACAGTGACACGTCTGCGGTAGCCGTGGTGACACGCATGCGCTTCAATCCGACGCTATCGAATGTCTGGTTCGGCTCGCTGATGGAATTGGTGGGGCAGATCACGATGGTGTCGATCATCCTGACCGGCGCGGCCTTGATCCGTGAGCGCGAGCATGGAACGGTTGAGCATCTGCTGGTGATGCCGGTGACACCGACCGAGATTATGCTGGCCAAGGTGTGGGCGATGGGGCTGGTGGTGATACTCGCGGCGGCGTTGTCGCTGAATGGGGTGGTGCGTGGTCTGTTGCAAGTGCCTGTCGAAGGATCGCTGTGTCTATTTTTTGCCGGCGTAGCGCTGCATCTGTTTGCAACGACATCTATGGGTATATTTCTGGCGACTTTGGCGCGTAGCATGCCGCAATTTGGCCTGCTGGTGATCCTGATCATGATGCCTTTGCAAATGCTGTCCGGCGGCATGACGCCGCGCGAGAGCATGCCGCTATGGATACAGTGGGGCATGGCCTTTTCCCCGACCACGCATTTCACTGAGCTGAGTCAGGCGATCCTGTATCGCGGCGCGGGACTGCCGGTGGTCTGGTCGTCGTTACTGTGGCTGGCCGTGATCGGCGCGACCTTGTTTGCCTTTTCGCTGAGCAGGTTTCGTCGCGCGATTGCGCAAATGGCTTGAGTGTGGGAAATCGGAAGACTGGTCCCGCCGACAGGAATCGAACCTGTATCTAGCGCTTAGGAGGCACTCGTTCTATCCATTGAACTACGGCGAGGACACTGTGGCGCGCGTTAGCGCAACCCGGCGCGCATTATAGCCTAGCGCCTTCGCCAACCCCTATCCGTTCCGCTCTGGCGCAGCACTGGTGCCACAGCCGGTACAATAGAGCACTGATCCACCCTCTTCTGTGCGCCGGCTCCCGGCGTCTTTCACAATGGCAGTCATTTCCCTCAACGATGCGCAACTGGCGTTCGGTCATGTCGCTTTGCTCGACCATGCCGAATTTTCCCTCGAGACTGGCGAACGCGTTGGCCTGATCGGCCGTAACGGTACCGGCAAGTCTTCCCTGCTGAAGGTCATTGCCGGACTGGCAAAGCTGGACGATGGCCAGCTGGTATTGCAGCAAGGACTGCGCATTGCATACGTCGAGCAAGAGCCAAGGTTTGACGACGGTATTTCGGTGTTCGATGCTGTCGCCAGCAGCGTGGGTGACATTCGTGCGCTGCTCGACGAGTATGACCAGCTGGCGGCAAAACTTGGGGGCGACGATGATACGGCGCTGATGGAGCGTATGCACGCTGTACAGGCAAAGCTGGATGTGTCCGACGGCTGGAGCTTGTCGAATCGCGTGCAGACCACGCTGCATCGTTTGAACCTGGACGGGCAGCGGCTGGTGTCCACCTTGTCGGGTGGCATGAAGAAGCGCGTTGCGCTGGCGCGTGCGCTGGTGGTGGTGCCGGACGTGCTGATCCTCGACGAGCCGACTAACCACCTCGATTTTTCGTCGATTGCATGGCTTGAGGAATTGTTGCGCGACTTCCGGGGCAGTTTGTTGTTCATCACGCACGACCGTAGCTTCCTCGACAACATCGCCACCCGTATCGTCGAACTTGATCGAGGTCATTTACAGTCTTATCCCGGCAATTTCAGCGCTTATCAGACGCGCAAGGCGGACCAGCTGGCCGTCGAGGAAGTCGAAAACGCAAAGTTCGACAAGTTTCTGGCGCAGGAAGAGGTCTGGATACGCAAGGGTGTCGAGGCGCGCCGCACGCGCAACGAGGGCCGGGTGCGGCGACTCGAAGCGTTACGGGTGGACCGGGTGCGGCGGCGCGACCAGCAAGGGCAAGTGAAGATGGAGCTGTCTGCCGGTGAGCGTTCCGGCAAGATTGTCGCGGAGCTAGTGAATGTCAGTAAGTCATATGGCGAACGGCCGATTGTGAAGGACTTCAGTGCAACCATTCTGCGTGGTGACAAGGTCGGCCTGATCGGCGTGAACGGCGCCGGCAAGACCACCTTGCTGCGTCTGATCCTCGGTGAGGACATGCCGGATGCGGGGACGGTGCGGCAGGGGAGCAAACTGCAGGTCGCGTACTTTGACCAGATGCGCGAACAGCTCAATGATGAGGCGGCACTGGCCGATACGATCTCGCCCGGCAGCGACTGGGTCGAGGTGAACGGCCAGCGCAAGCATGTCATGACCTATCTCGGCGATTTCCTGTTTGCGCCTGAGCGCGCACGCTCACCGGTGAAATCGCTGTCCGGCGGCGAACGCAATCGCCTGCTGCTGGCGCGCCTGTTCGCCAAACCGGCCAACGTACTGGTGCTGGATGAGCCGACCAATGACCTCGATATCGATACACTGGAATTGCTCGAACAGCTGCTTGAGGATTACACCGGTACGGTATTTCTGGTCAGCCATGACCGTACTTTCCTCGACAATGTGGTGACGCAGGTAGTAGTCGCCGAGGGCGATGGGCTGTGGCGCGAATATGTCGGCGGTTACAGCGATTGGGAGCGCGTGCGCAAGCAGGATACCGCACAGACATTAAGGGATGTGAAGAAAGCCGAATCCAAGGCAGCTCCTGTTGCTGCGGTTACGCCTGCGGTAAAGCCGAAGAAGCTGTCGTTCAAGGAGCAGCGCGAGTTGGACGAACTGCCGCAACGTATTGCCAGCCTCGAGGCGGAGCAGGCGGAGGTCTCTGCGCGCCTAGAGGACACCGAGCTCTACCGCAAGGATCCGGGCGAGGTGCAGAAGCTGAACCAGCGATTCGCAGAGATCGACAGCTTGCTGATGGAAGCGCTGGAGCGCTGGGAAATTATCGAAGCACGCGCTAATGGAAATTAGGCGCGGATCGGGCCCCGCATTTTAGTTCAGCTTGCGTGTGGCGGCCCGTAATTCGGGCAGCCGTCGTCGCAGCGAGTCGGCATCGATCGCCTGCGGACATTGGTCCAGATAAGCTTCGAGATCTTGCAATGCTGCCTGCGGACAATCGAGATTGGCAAATGCGAGGCCGCGATCGCGCCGTTCTGCAATGTCGTCGGGCAGCAGGATTACCAGACGCTGCTGTACATTCAGGAATTGCTTCCAGTGCGGATGCTCTGAGAACAGCGTCTTCAGATTGCGCAGCATTCGGGCCAGGATGCTGCGTGGCGGCGCCTCTGCGAGGTAGCTCGCCAGCGGCGGATCGTTCGGGCTGCGGCCGTTGATGAAGTAGGGCTCTAGGCGTTCTTCGATATCTTCTCGCGACAAACTCGCCCCATTGAATGGATCGAGAATGATGTCGCCGCTGTTTACCGATAATTTCATCAGAAAGTGGCCTGGGAACGAAATGCCTTTCACATCCAAGCCGATCTGTTGCGCCAGCTCAATGTAGATGATGGCCAGAGAAATCGGGATGCCGCGCCGCGACGCCAGCACTTTGTGCAGGTAGCTGTTGTCCGGATTGTAGTAATCGTTCAGGTTGCCCGCAAAGCCCAGTTCCTGATAGAAGAAATTGTTCAGCAGGCGCAGCTTTGGTATCTGCGCGATGTCTGCCGGCATTCGGCGCTGCAGCCGGGCGGCGAAGCGGTCGATTTCAAGTAGGTAATCGCTCAGGTCGAGTGCCGGAACGTCATCCTGTGCGACGCTGAGCGCCGCCTCGAACAAGGGTATGTGTTCGTCTTCCTGCACCAGTGACGCAAAGTAGTCGAGAGATTTGATCATCGCCTTGTCGCCCGATCGCCTGTACTAGCTGGACTCCCTTTTGAAATCCGAAAAGCGGAAGCCCATTGCGAATAATGCTCCAAAGTAAGTGCTCATGCACAGCCCGACAACCAGCGACAGCGCGCTGATCCGGAGCCAGGGCGTCGATTGCATGGCGATCCAGTCGAAATACCCGGCCGTCCAGTAACCGACCCCTGTGAGCAGCAGCAAGGCGATGACCAGCTTGGCGAGAAAGCGGGTCCATCCGGGCACCGGTCGATAGATGTCATTTCTTCGCAGCATCAGGTAGAGGAAGGCTGCGTTCGCCGTCGCCCCCAGGCCGATCGACAGCGCCAGTCCGGCGTGAGCGATCCAGGGAACAAACGCTAGGTTCATCAGCTGCGTTGCCACCAAGACACCGACGCCGATCTTTACCGGCGTGCGAATGTCTTGTTTTGCGTAGAAACCGGGTGCGAGAATCTTGACCAAAATCAGCCCCATCAAGCCGACCCCATAGGCCACCAGCGCGTGGGCGGTCATCGTGACCGAGTTCGAATCAAATTTTCCATAATGAAACAGAGTAGCAGTCAAGGCTTCGGACAGGATCATGAGCGCAATGGCAGCCGGCATCGCTAGCAAAAAGGTCAGCCGCAGTCCCCAGTCCAGCAATGACGAGTACTCGGCGCTGTCGCCGACCGCATGCGCTTTCGACAGACTGGGCAGCAGAATAGTGCCGAGTGCGACGCCCAGCAGGCCGGTGGGCAACTCCATCAGGCGATCCGCATAGGAAAGCCAGGACACGCTACCATCCGCAAGGTGAGACGCAATGTTGGTGTTGATGATCAGGCTGATCTGCGCTGCGGACACGGCGAAAGTGGCTGGCACCATTTGCTTCAGCACACGTCGGACTCCGGCATCACGCAGCGCCGCCATCGGACGGAGTCCGACACGCGGCAGCATGCCGATCTTGCGCAGTGCCGGCAGTTGAATCGCAAGTTGCAGCAGCCCGCCAATGAGCACCGCGATGGCGAGTGCGTACACGGGCTCCGGCAACATCGGTGCGATAAACAGCGCTGCGGCGATGAAGCACAGGTTGAGCAGCACCGGGGTAAAGGCCGGCACGCGGAATTCACGCCATGTGTTCAGGATGCCGCCCGCGAACGCGACTAGCGACATGAATAGGATGTATGGAAACATGATGCGCGTCATCGTGACCGATAGCGACATCGCGAGTCGATCTTCAGCGAATCCGCTGGCCATCATCAGCACAATCGCCGGGGCGAACAGGATGCCGGCCATCGAGGTTGCCAGCAGCGACCAAAACATCACGGTCGCCACATGGTCGGTCAGAGTTCGGGTGGCTTCCTGGCCTTGCTGATTCTTATACTCGGCCAGAATCGGGACAAAGGCCTGAGAAAATGCACCCTCGGCGAACAAGCGGCGTAACAGGTTAGGAATGCGGAAGGCGACGAAAAAGGCATCGGTATAAACCGAGGCACCAAAAGTGCGTGCCACGAGGAACTCGCGGACCAGGCCGGTGATGCGTGACAACATCGTCATGCCCGCCACCGTTGCGAGCGTTCTGTGCAGATTCATGACAACCGATTATAGCTGCAGCGAGCAGGCCGGCGGATTCAGGCTTGCTCTTTTGAAAAACCGGCACCGGCAGGCTGTTTCAGCTCAGAGGATGCCGAGAAATTTGCTGCAACGATAAAAATCCGATACAATCGCCGTCTTTCGAATTCCGCCCGGGGCTAGGCCTCGAGCCTTACACCGTCAGGAACCCATACATGGCAAATACCGCACAGGCACGCAAGCGCGCCCGTCAGGCAGTCAAGCTTAACGCTCACAATTCCAGCCAGCGCTCGACATTGCGTACCGCTGTCAAGGCAGTTCGCAAGGCCATCGAAGCCGGCGACAAGGCAGCCGCCGCCCAAGTTTATCAAGCCTCGGTTTCGGTTATCGACCGTATCGCTGACAAAGAGATCATTCACAAGAACAAGGCCGCTCGCCATAAGAGCCGCCTGTCTGCAGCGATCAAGGCGCTGGCCTAACGTTTTCTGCCGGCAACTTTGCCGGCATGTTGCTGTTTTCAAACCCGCCCGACGATCGTCCGGCGGGTTTGTTTATTTGGCCGGATGTCTTTCCGGCCTGATGACACAGGCATTTATTGGGGCAGGCCCAATATCACGGAGCCGGGCTTGATGTTGCGCTTGCTGAACCAGCCCCGGTTCATCTCCAGCGCGTAGCGCGCCACTTGCTTGGCGCAATGTGGGTCCAGCGTTTGCGGCACCATGTCTTCAATGTTGATGATCTTGCCATCCTCCGCGATGAATGCAACAGACAGCGGCACCAGCGTGTTTTTCATCCACATGCACGCCTTGCCATTGTTGGCAAAGCGGAAAATCATTCCCTCGTTCTGCCCCAGTTTTTCGCGGTACATGAGTCCGCGCGCGCGCTCTTCATCGCTGATTGCCATTTCTGCCCGAATCAGATGAATACCAACGCTGAGTGAAGTTACCTGGAAATGCTGGGCGCGGCTGTCAAGCGACAACAGCAGTGAGGCAAGCAGCAGGAATCGTTTCATTGGCGGTCCGTGGTTGATGGGGTGGGCGGATTGTAAATGCTTCGTCGCAGAATGTTCGATGCCGGTCGGAGATGGTGGCGGTGGTCAGGCTCAGGCTTTAAGCCAGTCGGCCAGATCGACCTCGCGCCATTCGCCCGGCAGTAGGGGATGCGTTGCCAGCGAGAACGGCCCAAGCGCCTGACGTATCAGCCGCAGAGTGGGAAGTCCGACGGTCGCCGTCATGCGGCGGATTTGCCGATTCTTGCCTTCGGATAGCGTGATTGCCAGCCAGCTGGTGGGAATTTGCCGGCGCTCCCTGACCGGCGGATTGCGCAGCCAGAGCCAACCTGGCGGTTCGATGCGAACCGCTTGACTGCCGCGCGTCGTGAAGTCACCAAGATTGAGCGGTGCACGCAGTCGTGCGAGCTGTGTAGCGTTGGCTTCGCCCTCGACCTGCACCAGATAAATTTTCAGTTTCTCGTAGTCTGGATGGCTGATCTGGTGCTGCAACTGCCCGTCATCGGTCAGCAACATCAGGCCTTCGCTGTCGGCGTCCAGGCGACCGGCAGGATAAATGCCGGGAATCGACAGAAAATCAGCCAGCGTGGCACGCGAAGGGTGTGCCGAGAACTGGCTCATCACCCCAAATGGCTTGTTAAAAAGTATCAGGCTCATCCGTGGTTTCCGGTAGTCCGTTGTGGCACAAAGCAAAATTCTAGTGCATAATACGAAATATGGTCTTATGTCTTATATAAGACTTGCTTAAGACTCACGACCTTGATCAAAGCTATCGGCCAAGCAGCACCGTCGTGCTTTGATGTACGCCAGCCGCCGTTTAAAATCGCGGCATCCGCCAATCTTCGGAGATTACGATGTTCCAACATATCAAAGTGCCCGCCGAGGGCCAGAAAATCACGGTCAACCCCGATTTTTCGCTGAACGTGCCGGACAATCCGATCATTCCGTTCATCGAGGGTGATGGTACAGGGGTGGACATCAGCCCGGTCATGATCAAGGTGATCGACGCGGCGGTTGCGAAGGCCTACGGCGGCAAGCGCAAAATCAGCTGGATGGAAATCTATGCCGGCGAAAAGTCGACCAAAGTCTACGGTCCGGATGTATGGCTGCCCGAAGAGACGCTGAAGGTGTTGAAGGATTACGTGGTGTCGATCAAAGGCCCGCTGACAACGCCAGTCGGCGGCGGCATTCGCTCGCTGAACGTAGCATTGCGCCAGGAGTTGGATCTGTATGTCTGCCTTCGCCCGGTGCGTTATTTTACGGGCGTTCCGACGCCGTTGCGTGAGCCGGAAAAGACCGATATGGTGATTTTCCGCGAGAACTCGGAAGACATCTACGCCGGCATCGAATGGCAGGAGGGCAGCGACGGCGTGAAGAAGCTGATCGACTTCCTGATTAATGAGATGGGCGTCAAGAAAATCCGTTTCCCGCAAACCTCGGGTATCGGCATCAAGCCTGTGTCGCGCGAAGGTACCGAGCGCTTGGTCCGCAAGGCGATCCAATATGCGATCGACAATGACAAGCCGTCAGTTACCCTCGTTCACAAGGGCAACATCATGAAGTACACCGAAGGCGGCTTCCGTGACTGGGGCTATGCGCTTGCTCAGAAGGAATTTGGTGCACAGCTTATCGATGGCGGTCCGTGGTGCAGCTTCAAAAATCCGAAGACCGGTAAAGACATTATCGTCAAGGATTCGATTGCCGACGCGTTCCTGCAGCAAATCCTGCTGCGCCCGAACGAATACAGTGTGATCGCCACGCTGAACCTGAATGGTGACTACATCTCTGACGCATTGGCGGCGCAAGTCGGCGGCATTGGTATCGCTCCGGGCGCTAACCTGTCCGACTCGATCGCCATGTTCGAAGCGACGCACGGCACCGCGCCGAAATACGCGGGCAAAGACTATGTGAACCCGGGTTCGGTAATTCTGTCGGCCGAGATGATGCTCCGACACATGGGCTGGACTGAAGCGGCTGATCTGATTATCAGCTCGATGGAAAAGTCCATCGCTTCAAAGAAAGTCACCTACGATTTTGCTCGCTTGATGGAGGGCGCCACGCAGGTTTCCTGTTCGGGTTTTGGCGACGTTATGATTCAGCATATGTAAGCTATTAGCGCTTGAGAAAAAGCCGGACTTTGGTCCGGCTTTTTCTTTTGTGAAAATATTTTTCCAGAAGAAAATAAATAGATTATCTGAACCTTTGTATCTCTGGCTAAGTCCATCGCAGTGAATATAATCGGAAAAATAAAAACCCCCGGCCAGCCGGGGGTTTAGGCGGGGAGTAGCAGAAAGGAAATCTGCCGCTGATCAGCCAACTGCTTGAATATTCGACGCTTGCTTGCCCTTAGGGCCTTGGGTTACGTCGAACGATACTTCCTGACCTTCTTTCAGGGTCTTGAAGCCAGACATGGTGATTGCAGAAAAATGCGCGAACAGGTCTTCGCCGCCGTCGTCTGGGGTGATGAAGCCAAAGCCCTTGGCATCGTTAAACCACTTGACCTTACCTTTAGCCATAAAAACGTCTTTCAAATATTGACTTAAAACACGAGCCCTAAAAGCAAGAAGACCCGCGGAACGCTGACCCCCACCATTATTGCTCCTCCTGAAACCAATAGTGCTAAATAACACATATTGATTTTTTGCATTCTTCTGGCAAAAAATGGAAAAGTCAAGTGAATTGCTGATTCAGATGGGCGCGATTGCGACAGGTTCGGAATGTCTTTGTCGGTCGGTCACAATATGCGCCGGAGGGTAGTTCCTGAGGCCGGATTGACGAGGGGTCTGCGGAGCTTTCCGAAAGCGCGTAATATCGAAACGAATGCGGATACCGCACGCAACGCGGGTCACGCAACATGTGAGGACGATAAAATAGAAGCATGGCAACGAACAGCGACAATGGCACGCTTCTTGTACCGAAAGAGCAGAAAGCAGCAAGCAAGCCGCCGCCCATGTATCAGGTGGTGCTGCTGAACGATGACTACACGCCAATGGAATTTGTCGTGGCAGTCATTCAGGAATATTTCAACAAGGATCGCGAAACTGCGACACAGATTATGCTCAAGGTGCATCGGGACGGCAAAGGTATGTGCGGTGTCTATCCGAAGGACATTGCCGGCACAAAAGTGGAATTGGTATTAACCCACGCGAGGAAAGCGGGTCATCCGCTCCAGTGCGTGATGGAGGAAGCATGATCGCCCAGGAACTCGAAGTCAGTTTGCACATGGCCTTTGTCGAGGCGCGACAGGCCCGACATGAGTTCATCACCGTCGAGCACCTGCTGCTCGCCCTGCTGGACAACCCGTCTGCCGCAGAAGTGCTGCGCGCATGCGCAGTGAATATTGACGATCTGCGAAAGACGCTATCGAATTTCATCAACGACAACACACCAACGGTCCCCGGCGCCAGCGAGGTCGATACCCAGCCAACGCTGGGTTTTCAGCGCGTGATTCAGCGCGCGATCATGCATGTGCAGTCGGCGTCAAACGGCAAAAAAGAAGTTACCGGCGCGAACGTGCTGGTGGCGATCTTTGGTGAAAAAGACTCGCACGCGGTGTATTACCTGCACCAGCAGGGCGTGACGCGCCTCGATGTGGTGAATTTCATCTCGCATGGTGTGCGCAAGGACCAGCAGTCCGAGCCCCAGAAGGCCACCGACTCGGCCGAAGAGACGCAGACGGAAGGGCCGCAGAAGGAAAGCGCGCTCGACCAGTTCACGGTCAACCTGAACAAGTTGGCGGCAGAAGGCAAGATTGACCCGCTGATCGGGCGTGAATCCGAGGTTGAGCGCGTGATTCAAACGCTGTGCCGCCGCCGCAAGAACAATCCTTTGCTCGTCGGCGAGGCTGGCGTCGGCAAGACCGCGATCGCAGAGGGACTCGCATGGCGTGTTGTGCAGGGCGACGTTCCGGAAATCTTACAAAATGCGGTCGTTTATTCGCTTGATATGGGCGCGCTGCTAGCCGGCACCAAGTATCGCGGCGACTTCGAGCAACGTCTGAAGGCCGTGCTCAAGCAGATGAAGGCGAACCCGAATGGTGTTTTGTTCATCGACGAGATCCATACGATCATCGGTGCCGGTTCGGCGTCCGGCGGGACGCTGGATGCGTCGAATCTGCTGAAGCCCGCGCTGTCGTCGGGGCAGCTCAAGTGCATCGGTGCGACCACGTTCAATGAATTCCGCGGCGTGTTTGAGAAAGACCACGCGTTGTCGCGGCGCTTCCAGAAAATCGATGTCAACGAGCCGACGGTCGAGCAGACTGTGCAGATCCTGCGTGGCCTGAAGTCACGCTTCGAAGAACACCATGGCGTGAAGTATTCGGCGTCCGCGCTGACTTCGGCGGCCGAACTGGCGGCACGTTTCATCAATGACCGCCACCTGCCGGACAAGGCCATTGACGTGATTGATGAGGCGGGCGCAGCGCAGCGTATCTTGCCGAAATCGCGCCAGAAGAAGACGATCGGCAAAGCGGAAATCGAAGACATCATCTCGAAGATTGCGCGCATTCCGCCGCAGTCGGTCAACCAGGACGACCGTACTAAGCTGCAGACGATCGATCGCGACCTGAAAAATGTGGTGTTCGGTCAGGAACCCGCGATCGAGGCACTGGCGTCAGCGATCAAGATGGCGCGTGCCGGCCTCGGAAAGACGGACAAGCCGATCGGCTCGTTCCTGTTCTCCGGCCCGACCGGCGTCGGCAAGACCGAAGTGGCGAAGCAGCTGGCATTCATCCTTGGCATTGAGCTGATTCGCTTTGACATGTCCGAATACATGGAGCGTCACGCGGTGTCTCGTCTGATCGGCGCGCCGCCGGGTTATGTCGGCTTTGATCAGGGTGGTCTGCTGACCGAAGCGATTACAAAGAAGCCGCACGCGGTACTGCTGCTGGACGAGATCGAAAAGGCGCATCCGGACGTGTTCAACATCCTGTTGCAGGTCATGGATCATGGCACGCTGACCGACAACAACGGACGCAAGGCCGACTTCCGCAATGTGATCATCATCATGACCACCAACGCGGGCGCCGAAAGCTTGCAGAAGCGCACGATCGGCTTTACCGAGACCAAGCAGCCCGGCGACGAGATGGCTGACATCAAGCGCATGTTCACGCCGGAGTTCCGCAATCGTCTGGATGCAATCATCAGCTTCCGTGCGCTTGATGAGGAGATCATTCTGCGCGTGGTCGACAAGTTCCTGATGCAGCTGGAAGAGCAATTGCATGAGAAGAAAGTCGAAGCCACGTTCAGTGAATCGCTGCGCAGCTTCCTTGCGAAGAAGGGCTTCGATCCGCTGATGGGCGCGCGTCCAATGGCACGGCTGATCCAGGACATGATTCGCAAGGCTCTGGCCGACGAATTGCTGTTCGGTCGCCTGGTCAGTGGCGGGCGTGTGGCAGTCGAGTTGGACGAAAACGAGCAGATCAGGCTCGAATTTAACGAAGGCGATACACCACCGCCACCGTCGGCACCGCCGCAGGAAGCGGCAGAAGTCGAATAAGCGCCCCCTCGCGTCTGCTCCTGAAACCCCTGCCGTCCTTGCGGCAGGGGTTTTTTATTTACAGCGCGAATCAGGGCAGCAGAGATTTGCGGGTGGCCTGCTTCTGGCGGATTTCAGTCAGCGTTGCCTGCATCAGCGATGCCCGTTCGGCTGTCCATGGATGATGTGCGGTGTAGGAGTTGGTGACCGTGGCCGGATAGGCCAGCGACAGCTTCTCGAGCGTTCGTGGTGCCAGCGCGGGGTCGAAGCCGGCGCGTGCCAGCATGTACAGCGCAATACGGTCGGCTTCCTGATCAAGCCGAGCATCCATTGGCTTGATGCCGGCACTGCCGGCAAAGCCACTGAGATCAGGGCGGATCGTGAGCAATGCATCGATCACGCCGGCCAGCGTCGATGTCATCTGCATCGTGCGCGCATGACGCAGACTGCCGTGCGCGACTTCGCGTGCGAGAACGATCGCCAGTTCGGCATCGGACAAGACGTCAAGCATGCCGGCAGTCATCATGATGCGTCGACCATCGTTATAAGTGTTCACATGCGGGGCATTGCCGATTTCGACCGCGAATGCGCATGCCGGTGTGAGCAGCACTTTCAGCACCGTCGGTACTCCGTTGCGTGACAAGGCGACTTCAAGTTCGGTGGCATTGCGCATCAGGGGCAGTACCAGCTTGGCCGCTTCGGTCTCCGCCTGATCGCCCTGTGGAACCGACTGTCCTTCAATAGATTGCAGCACATCGCCGCGCTTGATACCGGCACGCATTGCGCCGCTACCGTCCAGCACTTGCAACACCTGCAATGCATCGCCCAGCTTCAGCCGCGATTCGGCTGCGGCGCGCAGTTCAGCGGAATAGGAATAACGGTTTTTCGCGGTGAAACCGAGTAGCGGGCGCGCGGAGGACTTGCATAACGCCGTGTTCTTTACGAGCAGCGGTGTGATCACGCGGTACACGCGATCCTGACGGCGTATCAGTATGTCAAATGCCTGGTCGACGTTGGATCTGTCCGTCTGGCCCACGATACTCCTTGCCGGCCGGCCCGTATCCGAGGCGCATGCCGTCAGCACTATTGCAGCAATGACGACCAGTCCCGCGTGGACGGCACGTAAAGCATTCGGCAGAAGCGTGCGGATGGTCATCTGGACACGCCTTGCTCAGGCCTAGTGCTTGCCGGTGCTGCCGAACCCGCCGGCACCACGTTCGCTGTTCTCGAATTCGTCGACGACTGCGAAACCTACCTGCAATACCGGCACGATCACCAGTTGTGCCAGGCGCTCCATTGGGCTCAGCACGAACGCGGTGTTACCGCGGTTCCAGGTGGAGACCATCAGCTGGCCCTGGTAATCCGAGTCGATCAGCCCGACAAGGTTACCGAGCACAATGCCATGCTTATGGCCCATGCCGCTACGCGGCAGGATCATTGCGGCATAGCCCGGGTCGCCGATATGAATGGCCAAGCCTGTCGGTATCAGGTGCGTACAACCCGGTTCAATAGTCAGCGGCACATCGATGCACGCACGCAGATCGAGTCCCGCACTGCCTGGCGTGGCATACGCAGGCATCTGCTCGCGCAGGCGTTCGTCAAGGATTTTAATGGCGATATTTTTCATAATGATGGACTTCAGGTGCGCTGGCGTTGCGCAATTTCGGCGACCAGCATCATCGCCAGTTCGTCCTTACCTGCGCGCGGCAGAGGATGGTGGCCAGACTCATCGAACAGTACCAGTTCGTTGTCGTCCTTGCCGAAGGTCTGGTGGCCGATGTTGCCAACCAGTAGGGGAATATGCTTTCGCTGGCGCTTGGCGGCACCATGCTGCAGCAAATTTTCCGATTCGGCGGCGAAGCCCACGCAATACGGCGGTGATGCTAATGCGGCGACGGTTGCCAGGATGTCCGGGTTCTCTGCGAATGTCAGTGAGGGCATGCCGCCGTCCTGTTTCTTGATTTTCTGCGCGCTCGATTCTGCGACGCGCCAGTCGGCCACTGCAGCGACGGCGATGAAGATCTGCTGGCCGGCGATGTTCGCCATCACCGCGTCATGCATCTCGCGCGCAGTTATCACCGGCAGCAGACGTACGCCAGCCGGACAAGGCAGGGCGGTCGGACCGGATACCAGCGTGACTTCGGCCCCGGACGCTTGCGCTGCGCGCGCAATGGCATAGCCCATCTTGCCCGACGACAGATTGGTAATGCCGCGCACCGGATCGATAGGCTCGAAGGTCGGGCCCGCCGTTATCAACACGGTGCGGCCTTGCAGCAGCTTCGGATGGAAAAAAGCCTCGATTGCATCGAGTAAAGCCTCCGGTTCCATCATCCGGCCCAGCCCGGTCTCGCCGCAGGCCTGCTCGCCAGCGACCGGCCCGAGCAGCGTGATGCCGTCAGCGCGCAGCTGCGCTGCGTTGCGCCCTGTGGCAGGGTTCTCCCACATTTCGACATTCATCGCCGGCGCCACCAGCAGCGGCACCGAGGCGGGGCGGGCAAGGCAGAGCGTCGACAGCAGGTCGTCGGCGGCACCGTGCGCGAGCTTGCGCATGAAGTCCGCTGAACAAGGTGCGATCACGACCACGTCGGCGTTGCGGGTCAGGTCGATGTGCGCCATGTTGTTATCGACGCGTGCATCCCATTGGTCGGTGAATACCGGCTTGCCGGACAGCGCCTGCATCGTCACCGGCGTGATGAAGTGGGAGGCCGCGTCGGTCATTACGACTTGCACGCGCGCGCCCGCTTTTACCAGCCCGCGCACAAGCTCTGCAGCCTTGTAGCAGGCGATACCGCCGGAAAGGCCGAGCACGATATTCTTGCCAACGAGTTTCATGGGCTCTGCGCGTCAGCGGTTGACGCGTCGCAGTTCATCCAGCACGAATAATGCCGCACCGATTGTGATCGCGCCATCGGCGACGTTGAACGCCGGCCAGTGCCAGCCGCCGACGTGAACATCGAGGAAGTCGATCACATGGCCGTAGGCGATCCGGTCAATCAGGTTGCCGACCGCGCCGCCCAGTATTAGCGACAGCGACCAGCAGAACATGCGCTGACCTGCATTCTTCTTCAGCATCCAGACGATGAACACCGACACCCCGAACGCCAGCGCACTGAAGAACCAGCGCTGCCAGCCGCCCTGATTCGACAGAAAGCTGAAGGCTGCTCCCTGGTTGTAGACCATCACCAGATTGAAATAGCTGGTGATGGCTTCGGACTGCCCATAGGCCAGCAGTCGCGACATCGTGATCTTCGACAGCTGGTCGAGCAGCACCACGATGGTCGCTATACCGAGCCACAGTGTCAGACCTGCACTTTTCTTTGCCATCGTTCGCCTTTACGCTCAGGCCACGCGGCGGGCTTCGCCGCCACCGAACAGGTTGGATACGCAGCGTCCGCACAGCGACGGATGGCCGGCGTCGGTACCCACATCGGCCCGGTAGTGCCAGCAGCGCTCACACTTGCGGTACTTCGATGCATGCACCACAACTTTCTCGTCAGCGTCGCTGTTGGCCGGCACGACCGTTGCGGCCGAGGTGATCAGCACGAATTTCAGGTCATCATTCAGCGCCTGCAGCAGCGCCAGCTTGTCGCCGGCTGCGTGGATTTCCACTTCGGCCTGCAGCGACGAGCCGATTGCGCCGGATGCCCGCACTTCTTCCAGCTGCTTGAGCACGCCGGCGCGGATCTCACGCAGCATTGCATACTTACTCAGCAGGACATCGGTATCAGCGATCGATGGCAGCGTATAGAAGGTCTGCGTGAAAATGGTTTCGCCGGATGCGTCATAAGCTGCCTGATCGGCAAATACCGACCATGCTTCCTCGGCGGTGAACGACAGGACCGGTGCCATCAGTCGCAGCAGCGATTGCGTGAGGTGCCAGATCGCCGTCTGTGCCGAGCGACGCGCTGACGAGCTCATGCCGCTGGTATACAGCCGGTCTTTCAGGATATCGAGATAGAAGCCACCGAGATCTTCCGAGCAGTACATCTGCAGCTTGGCGATCACCGGGTGGAACTCATAGTCGTTGAAATGCGCGCGCACTTCGTCCTGCAGTTGCGCCATGCGGGCGATCGCGTAGCGATCGATTTCAAGCAGATCATCGATGGCGACTGCATCTTTGGCCGGATCGAAGTCCGACGTGTTCGCCAGCAGGAAGCGCAGCGTGTTGCGTATGCGGCGATAGCTTTCGACCACACGCTTCAGAATCTCATCCGAGATCGATAGTTCGCCCGAGTAGTCGGTCGACGCAACCCACAGCCGCAGAATATCGGCGCCCAGCGTGTCCGACACCTTTTGTGGCGCGACCACATTGCCCTTGGACTTCGACATTTTCTTGCCTTCGCCATCGACCACGAAGCCGTGCGTCAGCAGCGCCTTATAAGGCGCGCAGCCATCCAGCATCGACGCTGTCAGCAGCGACGAATGGAACCAGCCGCGGTGCTGGTCCGAGCCTTCGAGATACAGGTCGGCGGGGAATTGCAGCTCCTCCTTGTGCGAGCCGCGCAGCACGGTGAAATGGGTCGCACCGGAGTCGAACCAGACATCCAGCGTGTCCTTGTTCTTCTCGTAGTGTGCCGCATCCGCGCCGAGGAATTCATTCAGGTCGAGCTGATGCCAGGCTTCGATGCCGTGCTGCGCGACGCGCTGTGCGACTTTTTCCAGCAGCGCTGGCGTGTCCGGGTGCAGCTCGCCGGTTTCCTTGTGCACGAAGAAGGCCATTGGCACGCCCCACTGGCGCTGGCGCGACAGCGTCCAGTCCGGACGGTTCGCGATCATGCCATGCAGGCGGGCCTTGCCCCATGAAGGGTAGAAGCGGGTCGCTTCGATCGCCGCCAGCGCGGTCTCGCGCAGCGACGTCCCGCCTGCCTTCGGCGTGCGGTCCATGCCGGCGAACCATTGCGAGGTCGCGCGGTAGATAATCGGGGTCTTGTGACGCCAGCAGTGCATGTAGCTGTGGTCGAACATCACCAACTTGAACAGCGAGCCGGCCTGCTCGAGTGCGGCGCAGATCGGCTTCGATGCGTCCCAGATCGTCATGCCGCCGAACAACGGCAGCGTCGACGCATAGTGGCCGTCGCCCATGACCGGGCTCAGGATCTCGTCATCCTTCATGCCGTGCGCCTTGCACGACGCATAGTCTTCGAGGCCATACGCGGGGGCGGAGTGCACGATGCCGGTGCCGGAGTCGGCGGTCACATAGTCGCCGAGGTAGACCGGCGACAGGCGGTCATAGCCTGCGTCAGCGCTGGCCAGCGGATGGCGGAATCGGATCAGCGACAGGCGTTCGCCTTTGGTTGTTGCAATCACCTTGCCTTCGAGGCCATAGCGCTGCAGGCAGCTGTCGACCAGATCGTTCGCGAGGATCAGCAGCAGCGGCTCGCCATTGCGCTCGGTCTGCACCAGTGCATAGTCGAATTCCGGGTGCACGTTCAGCGCCTGGTTCGACGGAATGGTCCAGGGCGTGGTGGTCCAGATCGCCACATAGCCCTTGTCCGTCGGTAGCGCTGCCAGGCCGAAGGCCTGCGCGATCTTGTCCTGCTCAGCGAACGGGAAGCCGACATCGATGGCGGGGTCGCGCTTGTCCTGGTATTCGACCTCGGCCTCGGCCAGTGCCGAGCCGCAGTCAAAGCACCAGTTCACCGGCTTGAGCCCACGGTACACATAGCCCTTGTCGAGAATCTTGCCGAGCGCGCGAATTTCATCGGCCTCGTTGCGATAGTTCATCGTCAGGTAAGGATTGCCCCAGTCGCCGAGCACGCCCAGCCGGATGAAATCCTTTTTCTGCCGTTCGACCTGTTCAGCTGCATAGGCACGCGATTTCTCCAGCACGTCGGCAGTCGGCAGGTGCTTGCCGAACTGCTTTTCGATCTGGATCTCAATCGGCATGCCGTGACAGTCCCAGCCCGGCACGTATTGCGCGTCGAAGCCGTCGAACTGGCGCGTCTTGACGATCATGTCCTTCAGGATCTTGTTGACCGCATGGCCGATGTGAATGTCGCCGTTCGCATACGGCGGGCCGTCGTGCAGTATGAATTTCGGGCGCCCGGCCGACGCCTTGCGGATGCGCTGGTACAGCTGCTTCTGCTGCCACTGCGCGACCCATTGGGGCTCGCGCTTGGCGAGATCGCCGCGCATCGGGAATGGAGTCTCGGTCATGTTGACCGAATATTTGTTGTCAGGCTTCTTGCTGTTGTCGGACATGGATGGGCTTTGGTTGGCTATTCGGTATTCGGTGTTCACACAGCTTCATGCTGCGCGAAATAATCGCGGGCGGCACGCGCATCTGCATCGATCGCGCGCGTCAGGCTATCGAGGTCGTCGTACTTCGCTTCGTCGCGCAGCTTCTTCAGGAATTCGACGCGAATCAGCTTGCCGTAGCAGTCGCCGCTAAAATCGAACAGATGGACTTCGAGCAGCACACGGCCATTGTCCTCGACGGTCGGGCGCACGCCGAGGCTGGCGACTGCCGGCCGCGGCAGGTCGCCGAGTCCGTATACCTGAACGATGAAGATGCCGGACGCCGCCGGGCGCTTGTGCGCGATACGCAGGTTCAGTGTCGGGAAACCGATTGTGCGGCCGAGCTTGCGGCCGTGCAGCACATGACCCGAGATCGCATACGGGTGGCCGAGCAGGTCTTGAGCGTGCGCGAAATCCCCATCGGCGAGGGCAGTGCGAACGACGGACGAGGAAATGCGCGTGTCTTCATGCATCACGGTCGGCAGCGCAACGACGTCGAAACCGAGCCGCCGACCAGCCTCGGCCAGCAGGGCGACATCGCCAGCACGCTTTGCGCCGAAACGAAAATCGTCGCCGACGATCAACCACTTCACGTGCAGGCCGCCGACTAGTACATCTTCAATGAAACGTTCGGGCGACAGCGCAGCAAAGCTGGCGCTGAAGTGCTCGACGATCACGCGGTCGACGCCGCACTGCTCCAGCGCCTGCAGCTTGTCACGCAGGTTCGCGATGCGCAGCGGTGCACGGCTTTCATCGCCGCTCAAGTGCGCGAAGTACTCGCGCGGGTGCGGTTCGAAGGTCATGACCGCACTCTCCAGTCCGAGGCGCGCGGCCGCTTCGGCGACGCGCGCAAGCAGCGTGCGGTGGCCGCGATGCACGCCATCGAAATTGCCGATCGTGAGCGCGCACGGGCGGCGCGCTTCGGCGTTGGGGAGTCCGCGAAAGACCTTCATCGGGAGGCTGGTTCCTGCCGCAATTCAAAACCAACGATTATAGTGGGTTTCCCCAGCGTCATTGGCCGCATCTGCCGCGATCGAGCGGGTTTTGCCGATAGTAAGCTGTCAACTTGCGATAAACCTGCGGATAGCCTTCAGCCAGCGGTTCGGGATCGACGAAAAACGCTTCGGAGGCGACCGCGAAGAATTCGGCCGGATCGCGTGACGCGTACGGATCCAGCGGCAAGCTCGCCGCAAGCTGCTCGTACAGCTTGGCATCCTCGGCGCGGTCGGGGTCGAAGTCGGGCGGCAGCCGCTCTTCCATCTGGTCGACCTGCGCGCAAAAGTCCTGGTAGGCGGCGCTGAATACCGCCGCCCAGTCGTTCAGCAATGCCGGCTCGTGCAGCACCGGCAGGCAGGGCGGGCAACCGTTGGCGGCACCGCGCCCCATATCGATCTTATGGGCAAACTCGTGGATCACGATATTGTGCGTTGCTCCCGGCACCTGCTGCAGCGCCACATCATGCCACGACAGCACGACCGCACCGCCTTGCTCCACCGCTTCGCCGGCCAGTTCCTCGTCCCATTCATGCACTACCCCGGCCTCGTCCACATGCTGCTGCCTGACGCCGAAAGCATCGGGAAAGACGATGATTGCCGACAGGTCGTCATACAGCGCGAGGTCGAGTTTCAGTACCAGCAGACAGGCCTGCGCCGCGATCAGCACCGCGATTTCGTCGCTGACGCCGAAGCCCTTCGCACCGGACAAGGGCTTGCGGTCGAGCAGCTGCTCGCACAGGATTTTCAGTTGTGCCGTGTCGGTCGCATCAAGCCGGGCAAGGAAGGGGAGCTGCTTCATTGTTGATCGCCATAGTGGCGCCGGTATCTGTACCGGTGCGCGGCCGAACGCGGCACGCAAGCGGGACCACCATCCCATGCTCAGAATTCACCCCATAGCGCGTTCAGCGCGGCCAGTACCGCGAGTCCGGCGGTTTCGGTACGCAGCACACGCTCGCCGATGGACAGGCAGATCGCGCCGTGCGTGATTGCGGCGGTCTCCTCGTCCAGGGTGAATCCTCCCTCGGGACCGATCATCACCGTCAAAGCCTGTGGCGGATGATGCCGCGCCCAGTCCGACAGTGACTGGTTGGCGCGCGGTGAAAGCAGAATGCGCGGATGCAGATCGTGTTGCGCAACCCAGCCGGCGAAGGACTGTGGCTCGGCGATCGACGGCACGCGGTTGCGCCCGCATTGTTCGGCGGCGGCGATGGCGACGGCCTGCCAGTGGGCGAGCTTCTTCGCGGCACGCTCTTCCGACAGCCTGACGACCGAGCGGGCTGCCGCCAATGGCTGGATGGCGGTGGCGCCGAGTTCGACTGCTTTCTCGATGATCCAGTCCATCTTCGAGCCTTCGGGCAGCCCCTGTGCCAGCGTCAGCACATGGCCGGGTTCGGCCTCGCGCGCATCGAAGGTTTTGACCTCGACCGTGCAACGCTTGCGCTCGACGCGGATCAGTGCCGCGTTGTACTCGCCGCCGTGGCCGTTGAACAGGGTCACCGTATCGCCGACAGCCAGGCGCAGCACCGCAAGGTGATGCGATACGTGCTCGGGCAGATCAAGCTGCAGGCCGATATCGAGAGGCAGGTTGCAGTAAAAGCGGGGCATGCAGGTCTCGCAGCGTGATGCCAGGTCGGCTAGTCGTTTCATTTTAAGCGGGCCGGGCCTGTCTGGTAAAATCGCAGGCTTTTCGGTCGGCCGTGCGGAACCCGCATTACCCCCTTTATTCCATTCAATTTTGGCAATATGAGCTCATCTCCAGACACTCGCAAGATGGCCAATGCGATTCGCGCACTGGCAATGGACGCAGTCCAGAAAGCCAACTCGGGCCACCCTGGCATGCCAATGGGCATGGCCGAGATCGCCGTCGCGCTGTGGGCTCGCCACCTGCGCCATAATCCGGCCGATCCAACCTGGTCCGACCGCGACCGTTTCGTCGTGTCGAATGGTCATGGTTCGATGTTGCTGTATGCGCTGCTGCATCTGTCGGGCTACGCGTTGTCGATGGACGATCTGCGCAACTTCCGTCAGTTGCATTCGAAGACCCCCGGTCATCCGGAAGTCGACATCACGCCGGGCGTCGAGACCACTACCGGGCCGCTCGGTCAGGGTATCGCCAATGCGGTCGGCATGGCACTGTCCGAATGGCTGCTGGCGTCGCAATTCAATAAGCCAGGCTTCGACATCGTCGATCACTACACTTATGTGTTCCTTGGCGACGGCTGCCTGATGGAAGGCATCAGTCACGAAGTGTGCTCGCTGGCCGGCACGCTCGGGCTGTCGAAGCTGATCGTCATGTACGACGACAATGGCATCTCGATCGACGGCAAGGTCGCAGGCTGGTTCAAGGACGACACACCGAAACGCTTCGAAGCCTATGGCTGGCACGTGGTGCCTAACGTCGATGGTCACGATGTGGCCGCAGTCGACGTGGCGATCGCCGCTGCCAAGCAGGCCGGCAAGCCAACGCTGATTTGCTGCAAGAGCATCATCGGCAAAGGCGCGCCGACCATGCAGGGTACGGACAAGGTGCATGGTGCTGCGCTTGGCGATACCGAAATCGCCGCCACCCGTGCCGCGATCGACTGGCCCTACGCGCCGTTCGAGATTCCGGCCGACGTGTATGCCGACTGGGACGCGAAGGCCAAAGGCACGGAGCTGCAGTCCGCCTGGAACACAAAATTCGCCGCCTATCGCGCACAGTTCCCGGCCGAGGCGGCCGAGTTCGAGCGCCGCATGAAGGGCGACCTGCCGGCTCACTTTGACCAGGCGGTCGCGGCAATGATTGCTGCCTGCATCGAAAAGAAAGAAACCATTGCGACCCGTAAGGCGAGCCAGAATGCGATCCAGACGCTGGCGCAGGTGTTGCCGGAATTCCTCGGCGGTTCGGCCGACCTGACCGGCTCGAACCTGACCAACTGGAAAGAATGCGTCGCCGTCCGATCGGGCCAGCCGGGCAACCACATTAACTATGGTGTGCGCGAGTTCGGCATGAGCGCGATCATCAACGGCATCGCGTTGCACGGCGGCTTCCTGCCGTTCGGAGCGACCTTTCTGACCTTCTCCGACTACAGCCGTAATGCGCTGCGCATGGCAGCACTGATGAAGCGGCGTTCGCTGTTCGTGTTCACCCACGATTCCATCGGTCTCGGTGAGGATGGCCCGACCCACCAGTCGGTTGAGCACATTTCCAGCATGCGCCTGATCCCGAACCTCGATAACTGGCGTCCGTGCGACACCGTTGAATCGGCGGTGGCATGGGCCGAGGCAGTGCGGCGTCGTAATGGCCCGAGCACGCTGATTTTCTCGCGCCAGAACCTGCCATTCCTCGAGCGGACTGCGATCCAGGTGGCCGACATCGCACGCGGTGCCTATGTGCTGCGCGACGCGCCCGGCGCACAGGCGTTGATCATCGCCACCGGTTCCGAGGTCGAGCTGGCCTTGAAATCGGCCGATGCGCTGGCGACCGAAGGCGTCACGGTGCGCGTCGTCTCGATGCCGAGCGCTGACGTGTTCGAGCGCCAGGATGCGGCCTACAAGACGAGCGTGCTGCCGAAGGGCTTGCCGCGCGTTGCGGTTGAGGCCGGCGTTAGCGATTTCTGGTTCAAGTACGTCGGTCTCGAAGGCAAGGTGATCGGTATCGACACCTTCGGCGAGTCGGCCCCGGCCGGCGCATTGTTCAAGCATTTCGGCTTCACGACCGACAAGGTCGTGGCTGCGGTCAAATCGGTACTGAACTGATTTGACACTCTACGGTTAACGCATTTCATTTCAGGAGATCAGCATGACCATCAAGGTTGCCATCAATGGCTACGGCCGGATCGGCCGCAATATCCTGCGCGCCCACTACGAAGGCGGCAAGAAGCATGACGTTCAGATCGTCGCGATCAACGACCTCGGCAATCCCGAGTCGAACGCGCACCTGACCCAGTACGATACCGCCCACGGCAAGTTCCCGGGCACCGTGTCGGTCGAGGGTGACTACATGATCGTTAACGGCGACAAGATCCGTGTGTTCGCGCAGCGCGACCCGGTACAGATTCCGTGGGGCGAACTGGGCGTTGATGTCGTGCTCGAGTGCACCGGCTTTTTCACGTCGAAGGAAAAGGCCTCCGCACACCTGAAGGGCGGTGCCAAGAAGGTGATCATTTCCGCACCGGGCGGCAAGGATGTCGATGCGACCGTCGTGTTTGGCGTAAACCAGTCGGTGCTGAAGTCAACCGACACCGTGATCTCCAATGCATCGTGTACCACCAACTGTCTCGCGCCGCTGGTCAAGCCGCTGAACGACAAGATCGGCGTGCTGAACGGTCTGATGACAACCGTTCACGCGTACACCAACGACCAGGTGCTGACCGACGTGATGCATGAAGACCTGCGCCGTGCGCGTTCGGCCACGATGTCGATGATCCCGACCAAGACTGGCGCCGCCGCCGCGGTTGGCCTGGTGCTGCCGGAACTGAACGGCAAGCTGGACGGTTACGCGATCCGCGTCCCGACCATCAACGTGTCGGTCGTCGATCTGTCCTTCATCGCTGCGCGTGACACCACTGCAGACGAAGTCAACGCAATTATGAAGGAAGCTGCCGACGGTGCGCTGAGAGGCATCCTGACCTACAACACCGCGCCGCTGGTATCGATCGACTACAACCACAACCCGGCGTCGTCGAACTTTGATGCGACGCTGACGAAGGTGTCTGGTCGTCTGGTCAAAGTGTCGTCCTGGTACGACAATGAATGGGGCTTCAGCAACCGCATGCTGGATACCACCGTTGCTCTGATGACGGCAAAGTAAGCAGGGCTGCTGGCCTATTCATTGCGCGCAGGCTTAGCTGCAGGATGCAGTCTGTGTCGCAACGATTGAGATGAAACTCACGAAATGCAAAAGGGATCGCCTCTGCGATCCCTTTTGCTTTACCTGCTCGACAACGAGTAGATAAATTATTTTTGCGATGTCCTGATAAACACAGCATCTCCTATCTTATTGAACGCCGACTCATAAATTTTCGGATCCATGATCGGCTTTTCACGGTTGGCTTGCTGTCCGTACTCTCTCGTGGTTTTATCCCGCTGTACGAAGTTGAGTCTGACCTTGGTTGTCTTCGGTCCGATTTCCTCGACGAAGGCCGTGACCGCAGTCTTTCCTTCAGAGCGCATGCTGCTGATGTTTTCGAGGAAGGCCTTTAATCCATCCGCACCCTTGAGCGGCGATTCGGCGGAAATGAAGCCTGTCTCAAGGCTGGCCGAGTTCACGATGTAGCCCAAGTCCTGGAAAACCGACATCGTCGAGTTGAATGTCGTTTTCTTTTCTGCATCGAATTGTCTTGACTGGAATGATTGAATTTCCAGCGAGCTCTTCTCCGGTGCGGGATTGTCAATTGCGCAGGCACAGAGCAGAAACGGCGCTGCCAGCGTCAGCAAGAATGGGATTTTCATGGCAAATGCTCCGTGCTTAGAACGAGGATGAGCGAGACGAAAAATCGACGACAGTCTTGACACCATTGAGCTCCCTGAATTTGATGATCAGTGTGATCGTTCTACTGGATTGTTCAAAGCCTGACGTGCTGCTGCTTCCGCCGAGAAGAATGATGGTGGCGCCGATGCCGCTCGAACTTGAGTTCGCTACGACAGCGTGTTTCTGATAGGTCCAGGTTTCGTCGCCATCAGCGCTTTGGGTAACTAGATTAGGGGCGCCAAAAGAATCAATTACTTCCTGTTGCGATGTGATGTTTTTTTTCAGCGTCAGGCTGACTTGGCCGGCAGTCAGCTTGTTCTGTCCTATCGTTTCTTTCGGGGGCGTTGCGCAGCCGGTCAGCAGTGCGAAGCAACTAGCGGCGATGCATAAGTGAATTCTCATGTCATTGTTGAGATAAATATCTATTCGGTCAGCGGGATCGCAGGCCGTTAGATCATTGTCAGAAATGAAATTGGAATTCTGGCGGGTAATTGCTTTAATGGCAATATTTCTGTGGCCAGCCAACGACGAAATGATGCATTTCGTCGGGCTAGTTTGGAGCGTAATTCAACTCACAGAATCGATTGCCAAAGGGCGATTACTGCGTTTCGCAGTTTCTCAACCGTTGCCGGTTCGATGCGTGCACGCTCTGCGCCGCGCATCCGTATCAGGTGCTGAAGTCTGCGAAATTCGCGATAGGCGTCAGACACCTGGAGCGCCAGATCAGCGTCGATCAGCCCCAGATTTCCGGCTAGCCTGAGCAGTGAAATATTTCCGATATCTGCAGTCAGGGCGGAAAAATCGCATGCATGCGCCAGCACCACATACTGCACGATGAACTCGATGTCGATCATGCCGCCTGCATCATGTTTCAGGTCGAACATGCCGGAGTGGTTCGGGTGCGCGTCGTGCATGCGCTTGCGCATGGCCAGCACTTCCTCGCGAAGGGCTGCTGCGTCACGCCGCTGCCGCAACAGGTCGGTGCGCAGCGCCTCAAAGCGTGCGCCGATCGCCGCATCGCCGGCACAAAAGCGCGCCCGCGTCAGCGCCTGGTGTTCCCACACCCACGCGGATTGCCGCTGATATTTTTCGAATGCATTGACAGACGACACCAGCAGACCGCTGGCGCCATCAGGCCGCAGCGCGATGTCGATGTCGAACAGAATACCGGCTGAGGTGGGGCTGGTCATCCAGCTGATGAAGCGTTGTGCCAGCTTCGCATACAGTGGTGGCGCGTCCTGGTCGTCATCGTCGTACAGGAAGATCACGTCAAGGTCGGACGCATACCCCAGCTCCTTGCCACCAAGTTTGCCGTAGGCAATCACCGCAAATGCCGGCTGTTCGCGATGGCGATTCGGCAGCGTCTTCCAGACGGCTTCGATGGTAGTGTGCACCAGCACATCAGCCAGAGCCGACAGGTGGTCCGCCAGCCGCTCGACTGTCAGCAGGCCGCCCAGATCCTGCGCCAGCAGCCGGAACAGCTGCGCGTGGTGTATCTCGCGCAGCGCATCCATTTGCCGCTCGGTATCGCCTTCAAAACCTTGCAGCCGGTTACGGCATTCGAGGGTAACGGCCACCCAGTCCGGCTCGCCCTTCAGGCTGGCGTCGTCGAGCAGTTCGTCCATCAGCATCGGGTGGCGGGTCAGATATTGCGCGGCCCAGCCGCTGGCGGCCATCATGCGGACCACGCGACCGAGCGCATGCGGGTACTCGGTGAGCAACTCGAGATAGGCTGAACGACGTGCAATCGCTTCGAAGAAGTCAATCAACCGTCCCAGCGTGGCCGAGCGCGTTCCACCTTCGCGTGCCACCATCGGCAGCGCAGTGCGCATCAATGCGTGCAGCTGGATCTTGCGCTGTTCAGGCAGGGATTGCAGGCGGGTCGAGCGCAGCGAAATCAGCAGCCGTCGGGCCGACGTGCTTGCATCGTCAAACTGTAGCGTTGACAGATAAGCACTCAGCGCGTCCTCGTCTGCGTCGTCCAGCAAGGGCGCAGCCGTGCCTTCGCCATCCCTGGCGTTGCTGCTTTTGTCCTCGAACATTGCGTCGAATTGCATGGCGACCCACTGGCTGCATTCGTCGTAGGCGTGCTTCAGCGCCGTCACATCGGCAAAGCCCATCATTGTGGCGATCCGCTGCCGGTCTGCTTCCGGTGCGGGCAGCACGTGGGTTTGCGCATCGTCGAGATACTGTATGCGGTGCTCGAGGTTGCGCAGGAAACGATACGACGCCAGCAGCCGGTCGACCACGTCCGGTGCCAGCAGTTTTTTCTCGGCCAGCGTGCGTAGCGTCGTGCGCGTCGAGCGGTCGCGCAGCGCAGGATCGCGTCCGCCGCGGATCAGCTGGAATACCTGGGCCAGAAATTCAACCTCGCGTATGCCGCCACGGCCGAGCTTGACGTTTACGTCGCGTTCCGGGTGGCGCGTCTCCTGGCGCACCACCTCGGCGCGGATTTGCGCATGCATATTGCGCAGCGCATTGATCGCGCCGAAATCAAGGTAACGGCGGTATACGAAAGGCGTCACCAGCTGCTCGAGTTGCGTGATGTCCTGCAGCTCGCCCGTCATCGCGCGCGCCTTGACCCACGCATAACGCTCCCATTCGCGACCTTGTACCAGCAGATAGTCTTCCAGCATCGCGAAACTCGCGGCCAGCGGTCCGGAGGAGCCGTTCGGACGCAGCGCCATGTCGACCCGAAAGCTGAAGCCATCCTCGGTGATTTCTGCGATGTCAGCGATTAGCTTGCGGCCGAGCCGCAAGAAAAATTCGTGGTTCGACAGCAGACGCTGACCGTCGCGCTGTGCAACGGTTTCGCCCCCTTCCGGATACAGAAAGATCAGATCGATATCGGAGGACACGTTCAGCTCGCCGCCGCCGAGTTTGCCCATGCCGACCACGATCATCTGCTGCGGCCGTCCTGATTCTTCGCCGGTCGGCACGCCATGGACGTCGGTCATCGCGCCATACAGGTCGGCAAGGTGAATTCGCACCGCAAAGTCGGCGAAGCGGGAGATCGCGGCGACCACTTCCGACAGGTCGGCCCGTCCGGACACGTCGCGCACGACGATCGCACTGACCAGCAGATTGCGCAGGCGCCGCATGGCCGCACGCAGCGACGGGGCATTCGCCCGCAGCTCGGCCAGCCAGCTATCAAAGCCCAGATCGGAAAGTGGTTGGCCGCTCATCCGCTCCAGCAGACCTGCCCGCGCCGGGTCGGCGGCCAGCCAGCGTTCGACGAACCGCGACGGAACGAGGGGAGTCAAAGGAAGGTTTGTGGTCATGATAGGCGTGGAAACGGGGATATGGGAGCGAGTACCTGCTTACGGGTATCATAACGATAAAGCGGTGAGCGGGATTCGCCGACGCTGACGCGTGCCGCGCGAACCGCAACCCATTTCCGGCTGATGTCGATCCATCCTCAACAATCCAATCTCCGCCCGCGCCGCTTTCTGAGTGCAGGGCAGGCCATTGCGTCAGCCTTGTCGACGGCCAGTCGCTTCACGCACCGGGCATTCGCCTGGCTGATGGTTGCTGCCGTGGTCGGTTACTTCGCATTTTGCGCGCTGTTCCTGGGTCTGCGCTACGTCATCCTGCCCAATATCGATCACTACAAGCCGCAAGTATCCCGACTGGCGAGCCAGTTGCTGAACCGTCCGGTGACGATCAATGGGATTCGTGCCAACTGGCAAGGCTTGCGCCCGCAATTGCAGCTTGAGAACGTGGTGATCCACGATGACAGGGGTGAGCGTGCGTTGCAGCTACCGCAGGTGAATGCGACGCTCTCCTGGTTGACCGTACTCGGCCAGTTACGCCTGGCATCGCTGGAGCTGCTGAGTCCGGATCTTGAGGTCGAACGCGACGTGGATGGCCGGCTTTATGTTGCCGGTATCCGCATTGATGCCGGTCAGCCAGACGATGGCCGCGGGCTCGACTGGCTGCTTGCGCAGCGCGAGATCATCATTCGCGGCGGCATCTTGCACTGGACCGACCGGCGGCGCGATGCGCCCGAGCTGGAGCTCACCGATATCAATTTTGTGCTGCATAACCAATGGCGTTCCCATCGGCTTGCATTACGCGCAACGCCGCCGTCCGAACTGGCGGCGCCGATCGATCTGCGCGCCGAATTCTTTCGTCCGGCGTTTAGCTCACGCAGTGCAGATTTTGGTGAATGGGTAGGCGAGCTTTACCTTGACTGGCGCAACACCGATCTTGAGGGCTGGAAGCGCTATGTCGACTTGCCCTGGGATATCAACGGAGGCCGCGGTACGCTGCGCGCATGGCTGAATTTCAAACGCGGGGTGATCGAGAATGTCACTGCCGATCTCGATTTGAAGGAAGCCTCCGTGACCCTCGCAAAAGGGCTGGAGCCGCTTAGGGTACTGGAAGTCAGCGGGCGGATTTCTGCCGGCGAGACCGCCAGCGGGCTGAAACAGAAACTGCTGTCGTTCGGCATGCAGGGGCATGCGCTGACGCTGACGAATTTTTCTTTGCGCACCGCGCAGGGAACGGTACTGCCGCGTATCACCGCAAGTCACCATTACTCAGCCGCGGTTTCCGGCCGCGCTGAGCATCATGAGCTGAGAGTCAGCGCACTCGACCTCGAAGCGCTTGCCCACCTGGCGAATTACCTGCCGATGTCACCGGGCGAACGGCGTCTGCTTGACGATTTCGCGCCGCGTGGAGAACTGAAAAATTTCTCGGCGAGCTGGGACGGTGAATTGCCCGGATCAGGCAAGTACCGCGTCAGTGGCAGTTTCGAGCGCCTCGCGCTGCAGGAACAGGAGGCGGCTGAAGGCCGTGCCGCCGTACCCGGCTTTGAAGGTCTGTCAGGTGAGATCGACGCAAATCAGGACAGCGGCCGCGTGAAGCTGAAGGGGGAGCGCAGCACCCTGTATCTGGCGAAATACCTGAACGAGTCGACCCTGTACTTCGACGAACTGGCATTGGCTGGCAGCTGGTCGTTCCTCAATGGGCGCAAGCAGCTCGATGTCAGGGTGGCCGGCATGGAATTCCTGCAGTCGGGCCTGCGCGGACGTGTCGACGCTACTCACGTGCTGCCCTGGCCACTGGTTCCAGGCAAACTTGGTGAGATCGATCTGAAAGCGCATTTCCCGACCGTCCGCCTGGACCGGGTCGTCGGTTATCTGCCGGCCGCGGCCGGTGCCGAAACGCGTGACTGGATGAGCGGTGCGCTGATCGATGGCCATGCCAACGATGTCAGCCTCGTCATCAAGGGCAATCTCGACAAATTTCCTTTCCTGCCGACGCCAGGCACGCTGGGGCCAAACGGCGTGTTTCGCGTGAGCGCACAGATTGCGCATGGCAAGCTGAGCCCGACACCACAGCAGCTGGGACCGGACAGGCGCACGCCGCTGTGGCCACGGATCGAAGAGATCGACGGTCGCGTGACGATCGATCGCACCCGTCTGCATGTGCACGCAGACAGTGCCAAGACCTTCGGCGTGCCGCTGACCGGTGTCGAAGTCGTGATGCCCGATTTTTTCGCAGAACATCCGGCGCTCGACATCACGGGCAGTGCGACCGGGCCGGCGCAACTGATGCTGAACTACGTGAATGTCACACCGATCAGCGGCTGGATAGACGACTTCACCGAAGAAGCCCGCGCCGGCGGTAATGCGCGGCTTAATCTGAAGATGCAGTTGCCGCTGTCCGATACCGCCGAGCCGGTAGTGCAGGGCAATGTGCGTTTCAGCGGCAACGAGGTGCAGTTGTGGCGTACGATGCCGGCCGTTGCCCAGCTGCATGGCGAACTGGGATTTTCCAACCAGGGCTTCCAGCTGTCCGGCATGCATGGCAATTTCATCGGCGGACCGGTGCTGCTGTCGGGCGGCACCCAACGCGATGGCAGTACGACCGTGAAAATCGATGGCAGCGTGACGGCCGACGGTATCGTGCGCGCTGCGCCCGGTACGGAGGCCAAGCGGCTGGCGCGCAGACTGTCGGGCAATGCGCGCTATGCGGCCAGCGTCAGGGTCAGGAACCAGCGGATGGAATTCTCGCTGGACTCCCCTCTCAGCGGCCTGGCGATGGATCTGCCGGCACCTTTGCAGAAAGTCGCCAGCGAAAGCCTGCCGTTGCGGCTGACCATTGTCCCCGCCGGGCAGTCTGACTCGGCGCTGGAGAGCGAAGACATTCGCGTCAGCCTCGGACGTTCGATCTCGGCGCGCTACTTGCGGCAGCGTCCGGCCGGCAAAAATGCATCCTGGCGGGTAGTGCGCGGCGCGATCGGCGTGAATGCCGCGGCCGGTTTGCCAGACAGCGGAGTGTCGCTGTCAGCCAGCCTGTCATCGTTGAACCTTGATATCTGGCGCAATCTGATCGCCGGCCCTGCCAGCGAGGCTGCGGCGACGTCCGACAGCGGCCATGCATCGCCGATCATGGCCTATCTGTTGCCGGATACCGTCAGCTTGCGTGCCGGCGGGCTGACCTTTGCCGAGCGCACCATCGAGAATGCGGCCATCGGTGTCTCGCGCAGCCGCAGCGGCTGGCATTTCAGCGTGAGTTCGGATGAAATCGTCGGTCGCGCGAGCTGGGAGGATCCTTTGTCGGAGCGCGGGGCGGGCAAGCTGAGCGCACGCTTGTCGAAGCTGAAAATCGAACAGAACAATGCTTCCGACGTGACCGAAATTCTGAGTGGGCGCAAGCCGGAATTTACCGAGTTGCCCGGTCTCGATATCGTGGTCGAGAATTTTGATTTGCGCGGCATGCGTCTGGGCCGGCTTGAGCTGGTCGCCAGTAACGCCGGCCTGCCAACTGGCGGTGGGCGCGAGTGGCGAATGAGCCGGCTGGCCATCTTCAACCCGGGCGCCAGCATGTTTGCGACCGGCCAGTGGATCACGGGTCTGAACGGCGGGCAGACAACGCTGAATTACGAACTCGACATCACTGACGCCGGCAAGCTGCTCGATCGCATGGGCTTCGAGCGCACGCTCAAGGGCGGCAAAGGCAAGATGGAGGGCGAACTCAGCTGGCGTGGCGATCCGGTCACCTTTGATTTCCCCAGTATGTCGGGCAATATCAGCCTGAAGCTGGGTGCAGGCCAGTTTCTGAAGGCAGACCCCGGCGCTGCCAAACTGCTTGGCGTGCTGAGCCTGCAGTCGCTGCCGCGCCGTCTGACGCTCGATTTCCGTGATGTCTTCTCCGAAGGTTTCAGCTTCGATTCGATCGCCAGCACGGCGTCGATCTCGCGTGGCACGCTCACCAGCGACAGCTTCAAGATGCGTGGCCCGCAAGCGGTGGTTCTGATGGACGGTACGGTCGATCTGGCACAGGAGATACAAAATCTGAACGTGGTCGTGATTCCCGATCTGAATATCGGCGGGGCTTCGGTGCTTTACGGACTGGCGGTTAATCCGGTGATCGGTCTGGGCACCTTTCTCGCACAGTATGTGCTGAAGAATCCGCTGTCGACCGCGCTGACCCAGGAATACCAGGTCACGGGTCCCTGGAAGGATCCGGTGATCAAGAAAGTTTCCGGCCGTCGCAAGCCGACGTCCGACGCGGACAACAGTTCACAGTCCTCAGGGCCGGCAAAATGACCGACGACGGTAGACAGCGCAAATTTCAGGTGGCCGCCATCCAGATGGTGTCGACGCCGGAACCCGAAGAGAACCGGCGTACTGCCGAACAGCTGGTGTGCGAAGCTGCGGATGCCGGTGCCCGGCTGGTATTGTTACCCGAGTACTGGGCCATCCTCGGCCACCGCGACACCGACAAGCTCGACCATGCCGAAGCGCCCGGCGACGGGCCCCTGCAGGAGTTCATGGCGGAACTGGCGCAGAAGACCGGCGTGTGGCTGCTTGGCGGCACCGTGCCCTTGCGTTCGCAAGAGCCCGGCAAGGTACTCAATTCGCTGCTCGCCTATGCGCCGGACGGCGCGCAGGCGGCGCGCTACGACAAGATCCACCTGTTCGGCTTTTCACGCGGCACCGAATCTTTCGATGAGTCGCGCACCATCTTGCCTGGTAGCGACATCGGGTTGCTGGAAACGCCGTTCGCGCGGATCGGCCTGTCGATCTGTTACGACCTGCGTTTTCCTGAGCTGTATCGTGCCATGGGGCACTGCGACCTGATCGTCGTGCCGTCGGCGTTCACCTACACCACAGGGCGCGCGCACTGGGAGATTCTGCTCCGCGCGCGGGCGATCGAAAACCAGTGCTTCGTCCTTGCCGCCGCGCAGGGCGGGCAGCATCCGAACGGCCGGCAGACCTGGGGGCACAGCATGCTGGTCGACCCCTGGGGCGAGATCGGCGCGCAGCGCGCCGAAGGCGAGGGCGTCATCAGCGGGGAAGTCGACCGCGATTTGATGGAAGGCGTGCGGCGCAGCTTGCCGGCGCTGACGCACCGAAAACTATAGCTGGCGGCGCCTCGGCGCGCGCTGGCGCTATCCATTAGAATCAGGGTTCGATTTTTTTGCCGCCGATTCCCCATGAAGATCATTGAACCTAACCTGCACGCGCAAGCCACCGCAAGCAATATTTTGCTGACTCCCTACGGGCTGGACGAGGGCAAGTTGCTGTCCGTGCTGGGGACGATCTTCACGCATAAGGTTGACTACGCCGATTTGTACTTCCAGCACACCAAGAGCGAGAGCTGGAGCCTGGAAGAAGGCATCGTCAAGACCGGCAGTTTCTCGATCGACCAGGGGGTCGGCGTACGTGCGGTCTCGGGCGACAAGACCGCATTCTCCTATTCCGACGATATCTCCGAACGGGCGCTGCTCGAGGCGGCTGCTGCGACGCGCACAATCGCCCGTCAGGGTGCCGGCCGCGTGAAGGTGGCGTCAGCGATCCGGCCGGGTTCGGCTCGCACCCTGTATTTGCAGCAAGACCCGGTGATGTCACTGGACGCGACCGCGAAGGTCAAGCTGCTGGAAAAGCTCGAGCGCATCGCGCGCGCAAAAGATCCGCGTGTCGTACAGGTGATGGCAGGACTGTCCGGCGAACACGATGTGGTGCTGGTCGTGCGCAGCGACGGCGTGATTGCCGCTGACATCCGCCCGCTGGTCCGGCTGTCGCTGACCGTGATCGCCGAGCAGGATGGCCGCCGCGAGATCGGCACGGCCGGCGGCGGTGGCCGCTACGACTTCAGCTATTTCAGCGACGAGTTGCTCGAGAAATATGCGAGCGAGGCAGTCAATTCCGCGCTGACCAACCTTGAGGCGCGTCCTGCGCCCGCCGGTCCCATGACGGTAGTACTCGGTCCGGGCTGGCCCGGCGTACTGCTGCACGAAGCGATTGGGCATGGGCTCGAAGGCGATTTCAACCGCAAGGGCTCCAGCGCCTTCTCCGGCCGCATTGGCGAACGCGTGGCCGCGAAGGGTGTCACCGTGGTGGATGACGGCACGCTGGCCGACCGGCGCGGCTCGCTGAACGTCGATGACGAAGGCCATCCGACCCAATGCACCACGCTGATCGAAGACGGTATCCTGCGCGGCTATATTCAGGACACGCTGAATGCGCGGCTGATGAAGATGCAGCCGACCGGCAATGGCCGGCGTGAATCGTACGCGCATCTGCCGATGCCGCGCATGACCAATACCTACATGCTGGCCGGCGATCGCGATCCGGAAGAGATCATTGCGTCGGTAAAGCGGGGGCTGTATGCCGTGAATTTCGGCGGCGGTCAGGTGGATATCACCAACGGCAAGTTCGTGTTCTCGGCCAGCGAAGCCTGGATGGTCGAGGATGGCAAGCTGGCGTATCCGGTGAAGGGCGCGACTCTGGTCGGCAACGGTCCGGACGTGCTAAATCGCGTTTCCATGATCGGTCGCGACATGAAGCTCGATTCCGGCGTCGGTGTCTGCGGCAAGGACGGACAAAGCGTGCCAGTCGGCGTCGGTCAGCCGACCTTGCGGATCGAAGACCTGACCGTGGGCGGTACGGGCTGATTGCCATTCAGGCAGTCACTTGCCAAAGCCGCTGATTTATAGCACCATCGTCCTTCGTTTAAACCTGAAGTGATGGAAACCGATGTCCGTTCTGCGTTTTCACTTTTATTTTTACTTTAGCTACCCCAGCCCCCGGGCGGTGGAGAAGCGGTAAGTTCACGTAAAAGCAAAGAACCGAAACCGAATCTTAGAAACCGCCAGGAATGGCGGTTTTTTGTTTTTTGCGCATTGATTAGAACCGAATTATTCCTGGAGAAGCCATGCCCCGCACCGATGACCTGAGGATTAGAGAATTGAAGGAACTGACGCCGCCGTCGCACCTGATCCGGGAATTTCCCTGTACGGAAAAAATCGCGAACGTTACCGCGAATTCGCGTACCGCACTGCATCGCATCCTGCACGGCCAGGATGACCGTCTGATGGTCGTTATCGGGCCGTGCTCTATCCATGACACCAAGGCCGGTATGGAGTACGCGCGCCGTCTCGTCGAGCAGCGCGAGCGCTTCAAGGATGACCTCGAGATCGTCATGCGCGTGTATTTCGAGAAGCCGCGCACCACGGTCGGCTGGAAGGGCCTGATCAACGATCCTTACCTTGACGGCAGCTTTCGCATCAATGACGGTTTGCGCATCGCGCGCGAGCTGCTGATGCAAATCAACGAGCTGGGTCTGCCGGCCGGCACCGAATTCCTTGACGTGATCAGCCCGCAATACATCGCCGACCTGATTACCTGGGGCGCCATCGGCGCACGTACCACCGAATCGCAGGTGCACCGTGAACTGGCGTCGGGCCTTTCCTGCCCGGTCGGTTTCAAGAACGGCACCGACGGCAACATCAAGATTGCCGCTGACGCGATCAAGGCGGCATCACAGCCGCACCATTTCCTGTCGGTGACCAAAGGTGGCCATTCGGCGATCGTGTCGACCAGCGGCAATGAGGACTGCCACATCATCCTGCGCGGTGGCAAGGCGCCGAACTACGACGCCGCCAGCGTTGAGGAAGCCTGCATCGCGCTGGGTGCGAATGGTCTGTCGCAGAAGTTGATGATCGATGCCTCGCATGCGAACAGCTCGAAAAAGCCGGAAAACCAGGTGCCGGTCTGCGCCGACATTGGCAAACAGATCGCGGCCGGTGACGACCGCATCATTGGCGTGATGGTCGAATCCCATCTCGTCGGCGGGCGCCAGGATCTGGTGCCGGGCCGGGAGCTGACCTATGGTCAGTCGGTCACGGATGGCTGCATCGACTGGGACAGCAGCCTGCAGGTGCTGGAGAATCTTGCGACATCGGTGCGTCAGCGTCGCCTGCGCAGCGAGTCTGCAGAGTAAATGCAAAGGGCCGGTTCATCTGAACCGGCCCTTTTTACTTCGGATGTCACTGCCGCGCTGTCTGACGCGCCATGCGTTTAGCTGTCTGACGCGCCATGCGTTTAGTCGCGGAAGTTGTTGAATTCCAGCGGCATATCCGTCACTTCCTTTTTCAACAGTGCGATCGTCGACTGCAAGTCATCGCGCTTGGCGCCCTGGACACGCAGTGCATCGCCCTGAATGCTGGCCTGCACCTTGATCTTGCTGTCCTTGATGAGGCGCTGGATTTTCTTCGCTGCGTCGGACTCGATGCCGTTCTTCACCTTGATCACCTGCTTGACCTTGTCGCTGCCGATTTTCTCGATTTTTCCGAGATCGAGGAAGCGCACGTCGACGCTTCGCTTGGACATTTTGGTCGTCAGTACATCGCGCACCTGGCTGAGCTGAAAGTCACTGTCTGCGTAGGCCGTCAGTTCACGTTCCTTCTGCTCGATGCGCGCATCGCTGCCCTTGAAATCGAAGCGGGTGGTGATCTCCTTGTTCGCCTGGTCGACCGCATTCTTCACCTCGACCTGATTGGCTTCGGAGACGACGTCGAATGATGGCATGGGGATCCTCCTGATAATTAAGCAATGCCGCGCATTATAGTGGACGCACCGCAGCCGGCGGAATGCCCGCCGGTATAATCGGGCGCCTATGGCATTCCCCCTTGATATCCGGCATGACCAGTCGCTGCGCGACCTGAATACCTTCGGCATCGATGCGAAGGCGTCATCCTACCTGCGCGTCTGCAGCGTCGATGACCTGCGTGCGGTGCGTGCTGATCCGCAGTTGTTCGCGTTGCCGCGGCTGGTGCTGGGCGGTGGCAGCAACCTGTTGCTGCTTGCCGATATTGCTGGTCTGGTCTTGCACATGGCGAATCTTGGCATGGCGGTCAACGGTGAGGATGCCGATCACGTGATCGTCACCGCGCAGGCTGGCGAAAACTGGCACAGCTTCGTGCAATGGACGCTTGCGCACCAGCTGCCGGGACTCGAGAACCTGTCGCTGATTCCTGGCAGTGTCGGTGCGTCGCCGATTCAGAACATCGGCGCGTATGGCAGCGAGCTGGCCGACTACTTCCATTCACTGAAAGCATTTGATTTTTCGACCGGTGAAGTAATCGCCTTGTCGAAGCGCGAGTGCGCGTTTGGCTATCGCGACAGCGTGTTCAAACAATCACTGCGCGACCGTGCAGTGATTGTCGAAGTGAGCTTCGCATTGCCGAAGCGCTGGCAGCCCAACCTGCGGTATGCGGAGCTGGCGGCCGAAATTGCCGCGCGCGGCATCCATCAGCCCGACGCGAAGGACATCAGCGACGCCGTCATTGCCATTCGCCAGCGTAAGCTGCCGGATCCGGCAACGACAGGCAATGCGGGCAGCTTCTTCAAGAACCCGCGGGTGACGGCCGTGACGCGCGATGAACTGCTGGCGCAGCGTCCGGGTCTGGTCAGCTATGCACAGTCCGACGGCAGCTACAAGCTCGCGGCAGGCTGGCTGATTGATCAGTGCGGCTGGAAAGGAAAAACGCTGGGAGCTGCAGGCGTGCACGACAAGCAGGCGCTGGTGCTGGTGAACCGCGGTGGGGCGAGTGGTGCGGAGATCCTGCGACTCGCGAAAACAATTCGTGACGATGTATACGCTAAGTATGGCGTGATGCTCGAGCCGGAACCTGTGTTCGTCCCTTGAGTTTGCTTCAATAAAAAACGCCCCGCATATTTAACGGGGCGTTTTTTATTCTGGCGGGTCGATCAGCCGAAGTGGCAAACGTAGTCGAGCGTCTCGAGCGTTTCAATGTCGAAGCTGGAGTTGCCCGGCACGTTGAAGCTCTGGCCGCCTGCGTAGGTGGTCCACTCGGTTTCGCCTTTCAGGCGGATGCGGCACTTGCCGGCGTTCAGTTCCATGATCTCCGGTGCGCCCGTATTGAACACCAGCGTGGACGGGAAAATCACGCCCACCGATTTTTTCGTGCCGTCCGCGAAGACGACGGTATGCGATATGCACTTGCCGTCAAAGTAGATATTCGCCTTTTTGACCACGGAGACATTGTCGAACTGGATGCTCATTCTTTTTCCTTTGCGTTGATTCGGTTTACTGGCCGCGCTTGATGCGCGCGTTCGCCGCGATGCGCATGCGCAGCGCATTCAGCTTGATGAAGCCGCCGGCATCGGCCTGGTTGTACGCGCCGCCGTCCTCATCGAAAGTGGCGATGGTCTGGTCGAACAGCGAGTCGGTCTTCGAGTCGCGCGATACGACGATGACATTGCCCTTGTACAGCTTGACGCGAACCCAGCCATTGACGGTCTGCTGCGTATGATCGATCAGGGTCTGCAGTGCGACGCGCTCCGGCGCCCACCAATAGCCGTTATAGATCAGCGATGCATAGCGCGGCATCAGGTCGTCTTTCAGGTGCGCGACTTCGCGGTCGAGCGTGATCGATTCGATCGCACGGTGCGCGCGCAGCATGATGGTGCCGCCCGGGGTTTCATAGCAGCCGCGCGACTTCATGCCGACGTAGCGGTTCTCTACCAGATCAAGGCGGCCGATGCCATGCTTGCCACCGATGCGGTTGAGTTCGGTCAGTACCGTAGCCGGACTCATTTTCTTGCCGTTCAGCGCGACGATGTCGCCCTTTTCGAATTCGATGTCCAGGTACTCCGCTGCATCCGGCGCCGCCTCGGGGCTGACAGTCCAGCGCCACATCGACTCTTCCGCTTCGGCACCCGGGTTTTCCAGATGGCGGCCTTCGTAGCTGATGTGCAGCAGGTTCGCATCCATCGAGTACGGCGCGCCGCCGTTCTTGTGCTTCATGTCGATTTCGATGCCGGCGTCTTCCGCGTACTTCAGCAGCTTCTCGCGTGACAGCAGGTCCCACTCGCGCCACGGGGCGATGATCTTCACGTTCGGCATCAGCGCATAGGCGCCGAGTTCGAAGCGCACCTGGTCATTACCCTTGCCGGTCGCGCCGTGGGAGATTGCATCGGCGCCAGTCTCTCTGGCGATCTCGATCAGGCGCTTCGCGATCAACGGACGCGCAATCGACGTACCCAGCAGGTACTCGCCCTCGTACACGGTGTTGGCACGGAACATCGGGAACACGAAGTCGCGCACGAATTCTTCGCGCACATCGTCAATGTAGATGTTCTCCTGCTTGATGCCGAACTTGATCGCCTTGGTACGTGCCGGGTCAAGTTCTTCGCCCTGGCCGAGGTCGGCTGTGAAGGTGACGATCTCGCAATGATAGTGATCCTGCAGCCACTTGAGGATGACGGAGGTGTCCAGGCCGCCCGAATAGGCGAGCACGACTTTATTGATGTCGCTCATGATGATGTTTTCCTTGGTTCCGATATTCAAACTTCGCCGAGCACGAGATATTCGAGCAGGGCCTTTTGTACGTGTAGCCGGTTTTCCGCCTCGTCCCAGACGACCGATTGCGGGCCGTCGATCACTTCTGCCGAGACTTCCTCGCCGCGGTGGGCGGGCAGGCAGTGCATGAAGAGCGCATCCTTGTTCGCGCGTCGCATCTTGTCGGCATCGACGATCCAGCCCTCGAAGGCTTTCAGGCGCTCTGCGTTTTCCTGTTCATAGCCCATGCTGGTCCAGACGTCGGTGGTGACGAGATCGGCGCCTTCGCAGGCGTCAGCAGGATTGGCGAATGCGGTGTAGCGCGTGTGGTCCTTCGTTACCAGCGCGGGGTCGATGTCATAGCCCACCGGTGTCGAGACGTTGACGTGGAAGCCGAACACCTCGGCCGCTTGCAGCCATGAGTACAGCATATTGTTGGCGTCACCGATCCAGGCCACGGTCTTGCCGACGATCGAGCCGCGATGCTCGATGTAGGTGAAAACGTCGGCAAACACTTGGCACGGATGGTGTTCATTGGTCAGGCCGTTAATTACCGGCACACGTGAATTGGCAGCGAATCGTTCGATGATGTCCTGACCAAAGGTGCGGATCATGATGATGTCGCACATGCGGGACATCACCTGCGCAGCGTCTTCGACGGGCTCACCGCGGCCGAGCTGGCTGTCGCGTGTGTTCAGGTAGATCGCCGCACCGCCGAGCTGGTGCATGCCGGCCTCGAAGGAAAGACGCGTGCGCGTGGAGTTCTTCTCGAACACCATCACCAGCGTGCGGTCCATCAGCGGGTGGTAAGGCTCGTAGCTTTTGAACTTGCGCTTGATGATCTTGGCGCGCTCGATCAGGTAGTCGTATTCGGCCAGTGTCAGGTCAGCAAACTGCAGGTAGTGTTTGATTGCCATAAATGAAATCGGCGGCCAGCCAGCGGCTGCCGCCGAATCTTTTTTAACCTGTTGGATTATAAGGGGTTTCGCGAGCCCGGGACAGTGCCTGGAATCCCTGATGGCAATGCTTGATACCCGAGCCTGATGTCAACTCAGACGATGGGTTACGGGGTCAGGGCGACTTTAGCGGTAGCCGGGTTTCTGCAGCGATTCATGCCGCAGCTGCAGATAGAGCTGATGCCGGCTTGCATCGATCTGCTCTTCTGCCACCGCCTGTAGCAGCGCGCAACCCGGTTCGGCCACATGGTGGCAGTTGTAAAAGCGGCAGCTGCCCAGATGCGATGCGAACTCCGGAAAGGCGCGTTCGAGCATGCCTTCGCTTAGGTGGTACAGCCCGAATTCCTGGAATCCCGGCGAGTCGATCACCGAGGTCGTGTCATCAATCGAATAGAGCCGGGTGAACGTGGTGGTGTGCTTGCCGGTGTCGAGGCGCTGCGAGATCTCGCGAACGGCAATGTCCGCGTCCGGCACCAGCAGGTTCACCAGCGACGATTTGCCCATGCCGGATTGCCCGATCAGGATCGTCGACTGCCCCTGCAACAATGGACGCAGCGTATCGACCGCATGCGCGGGGTCGTCCTTGGCGCTGACTTCATGCACCGGGTAGCCGAGCGCTTCATAGCGCGCCACCCGTTCGCGGGCGGATTCGCGCTGCGCCTCGATGTCGATTTTGTTCAGCACCAGGCGGGCGCGAATGCCAGCCGCTTCGGCCGCGACCAGACTGCGCGAGACCAGGTCTTCCGAAAAGCCCGGTTCGGTGGCGACCACAATGAACAGCTGGGTGACATTGGCCGCCAGTAGCTTGGACTTGAACTGGTCGGAGCGGTACAGCAGCGTGGCGCGCGGCTGGATGGCTTCGATGACCCCCTGATCCAGCGACGTGGCGCGGAAGCGCACCTGGTCACCGGTGGCGATGTCGCTTTTCTTGCCGCGGGTGACGCATTGCCACAGCTGACCGTCAGCCTGCGCGAGGTAGTGCCGGCCATGGGCGGCGACAATCAGGCCTAAGCGTTCTGCCATGCACCCTGCCGGAAAACATCGTCAATCTTTGCGGCGCAAATGAAGTCATTCTCCGACAGGCCGCCCTTGCCGCCATTGACCGAGTGGGTGTCGTATTTGACCGTGCAGCGGTTGTAGCTGACCACCAGCTCCGGGTGATGGTCTTCGCGATGGATGACTGCAGCGATCGCGTTCACGAATGCGATCGTCTGATGATAGTCAGTGAAGCGGAAACTGCGCACCAGCCGGCCGCCGTCCACCGCCCAGTGCTCCAGTACAGCGAGCGCATCGCGTACCTGCACATCGCTTACCGCGTCTTCGCGGTGCTGACAGGTGGACTGCAACAGTGCGGCCAGCGTCAGCATGGTCAGGCGCCCAGCAGCTTCTGCACGCGCACGCTGGCCGGCGGATGCGAATCGTAAAAGGCCGAGTGCAGCGGATCCGGCGTCAGGGTCGACGCGTTGTCTTCGTACAGTTTGACCAGTGCAGAGATCAGGTCCTGCGAATTGCTGTGCTTGGCCGCGAATGCATCGGCCTCGAACTCGTTCTTGCGTGAGGTGATCGACAGCAACGGTGAAAACAGGAACGTGAATACCGGCAGGACGAACATGAACAGGATCAGCGCCATCGCGTCATTGCTGCCTTGCATCAGCGGCGTCACACCGAGGCCGGCGTAGAACCACGCCTGCGTTTTGAGCCAGCCGAGCAGTGCGAGGAAAGCCAGCGAGATCGCGAACATCACGCCGACCCGCTGGATCACATGGTTCAGCTTGAAGTGGCCGAGTTCGTGCGCGAGGACAGCTTCGATTTCATTCGGCGCCAGGCGCGACAGCAAGGTGTCGAAGAACACGATGCGCTTGGCCGCGCCGAAGCCGGAAAAATAAGCATTGCCGTGCGCGCTGCGGCGCGAACCGTCCATCACGAACAGTCCCTTGCTGGCAAAGCCGACACGCTTCATCAGGCCCTCGATGCGCTGCTTCAGGCTTTCGTCGGCCAGCGGCGTGAACTTGTTGAACAGCGGCGCAATCAGGCTCTGGTAAAACCCCAGCATGAATACCTGGAAGCCGCACCATAGCAGCCATGCATACAGCCACCATAGCGGACCGGCCTTTTCCATCAGCGTCAGCGTGATCCATAGCAGCGGCAGGCCAATCAGCGCGCCAATGAAAGTGCTTTTCACCAGGTCAGAGAAAAACAGCGACGGCGACATTTTGTTGAATCCGAAGCGATCTTCCAGCCTGAATTGCTTGTAATAGTCGAACGGCAGGTCGATCAGCCCCGAAATGAGGGCCACGGCGACGATCAGCGCGATCTGGTAGCTCATGCCGGTGCCGACGCTGGCCACCAGCGTGGTCGACAGCCACTGCAGGCCGCCGAGCAGCGTGAACCCGATCAGCGTGACCGCATTGACGACCAGCAGCACGATCTTCAGTTTGGTTTTCGCGATCGTGTAGTCGGCCGCCTTCTGATGCGCTGGCAGCGGTATCTTTGCGGCGAACTGCTCGGGCACGGCATTGCGATGCAGGGCGACATGGCGTACGTGGCGCGCTGACAGCCACAGCTTGACTGCCAGCGTGGCCAGCAGGAAGGCGGCGAACATCAATGAGAAGCTGTGTGAATCCATGGGGTGCGTGTGAGAAAATGCGGGTTTTGCAAACGCGTGGCCGAAGGGCCGGCGCGCTAACGGATCTGGATTATGTCACAAGCAAATGAAGCCCATCAGGCGCCGGTCGTGCGGCCCAACGAGTTCAACCTGGTCTGGATCGACATGGAAATGACCGGCCTTGACCCTGACAACGACAGGGTGATCGAAGTCGCTGCCATCGTGACCGATCCGAACCTGAACGTGTTGGCCGAAGGACCGGTATTCGTGATTCATCAGTCCGATGCAGTGCTGGATGGCATGGATGCGTGGAACAAGGGCACCCATGGGCGCTCCGGCCTGATCGAGCGCGTCAAGGCGTCTGCGGTGAGCGAGGCGCAGGCCGAGGCAGAAATGATCGAATTCCTGCGCAAGTATGTGCCGGCCGGGAAGTCGCCGATGTGCGGCAACTCGATTTGCCAGGACCGTCGCTTCATGGCGCGCCACATGCCGAAGCTCGAGGCCTTCTTCCATTACCGGAACGTCGATGTGTCGACGCTGAAAGAATTGTGTCGCCGCTGGAAACCGGAACTAATTGCTGGCTTTAAAAAGCACCAGCTGCATACGGCGCTGGCCGACATTCGCGAATCGGTGGAAGAGCTTCAGTACTACCGCGAGCATTTCATTAAGGTGTGAGCATGGACGGCGATGTCCGGTGGGGTCCCGGCCGCACATCGCCAATCTTCCTGCCGGCGCCGGCCTGGCGCTTCTCGCAGAGTAGCGCTCGCGTCGTTCGCCCTTTGCCGTTCAACCGGTAGCTTCTATGGCGATCGGCGCAGGCTCCAAGATCTTGTTTGAAGCAATTAATGGAGCTGTTTTGCGCGGGCCTTCCAGAATCTTTCGATCTGCGGCACGGATACCTCGACTTCGATAGCCAGCTTGTGGCACTTCATCGGGTCATCGACCAGCGCGACTTCGTTGTCCTCGATTTCCTCAGCGCCCAACAGATAGATCGCGCGCAGCAGCGACGCCTGCGGCGACTCGCGCAGCGGCTGCCATGCGTTCGGGCGCAGGCTGACGCCTTCCATGAAACCCCAGCACCAGGCTTCGGCGTCCAGCACTTCCTGGCCTTTCCATTGGTGCACCGAGAACAGCGGTTCAAAATCCTTGGGCGCGACATCGAAGGTGACCACGATTTCGTCCAGCGCGCGCGTCAGCAGTTCACGGATGCGCGCCGCCTGCTGCTCAGTACCGAAGTCAGGCACATCTTCCGCGCCCGGTCCCCAGATGCGCGGCTGCCATTCGTCGACCGGCACCGGCTCCGGACCGACCGCGACGGCGGTCAGATAGCCGTGGAGCGCATCCATTGCCATCGTTTCGTCGCCGCAGCGATCGGACATCAGGAAACGGTCGAGTTCGTCGAATTCTTTTTCAGTCAGCAAGGGTTCTGCAGCCATATTTGTTGCCCGTGAAATGTTTGTGCGCAGTGTACTCTCATTGCAGTCAGCCACCCGTTCGCGACTACAATCGGTGCATGAGCTCTTCCCTCTCGCATTCGTTTTACGAACTCTCGCCCGACGCCGTGCTGGACGCACTGGATGCGGTCGGCCTGCGCGGCGATGGCCGTCTGCTCGCGCTCAACAGCTATGAGAACCGCGTCTACCAGGTGGGCATGGAGGACGGCGCGCCGGTGGTCGCGAAGTTCTATCGGCCGCAGCGCTGGAGCGACGCGGCCATCCTGGAAGAGCATGCCTTCGTCGCCGAACTGCATGCGGCGGAGATACCGGTGGTGCCGGCACTGGTGCTTGACGGCGCAACGCTGCACAGTCATCAGTCGTATCGTTTCGCGGTCTTTCCGCGTCAGGGCGGGCGCGCACCCGAGCTTGATGCGCCCGGCACGCTGGAATGGCTCGGCCGTTTCATGGGCCGCATTCACGCGCTCGGCGCGCTCCATCCCTTCGTCGCTCGCCCGTTGCTCGACCGGCATACCTTCGGCGAGCAGTCGCGCGACTGGCTGCTTGAGCATGAAATCGTCCCGCAAGACTTGCGCGCCAGCTGGAGCGCGATCAGCCGACTGGCGCTGGACGGCGTGCGTCGCTGTTACGACCGCGCCGGCGACGTTCGCATGATTCGCCTGCACGGCGATTGCCACGTCGGCAATGTGCTTTGGACCGACGCTGGTCCGCATTTCGTCGACTTCGACGACAGCCGCATGGGGCCTGCGCTGCAGGATCTCTGGATGCTGCTGTCCGGCGAACGTGCCGAGATGCGCTCTCAGCTGGCCGACCTGCTGGCAGGTTACGAGGATTTCCGTGAATTCGATCAGCGCGAGCTTTATCTGCTGGAAGCATTGCGCACGCTGCGCCTGCTGCATTACTCCGCCTGGATTGCGATGCGCTGGGATGATCCGGCTTTCCGGCAGGCTTTCCCTTGGTTCAGCGCAGTTCGCTATTGGCAGGACCGGATCCTTGAACTGCATGAACAGGTTGCATTGATGGACGAAGAGCCACTTTGGCCTATTTGACCGAAGTCAAATTTTTAAATCGTTCGTTTTGTTAGTGTGATCCCCACTTCTGAGGAAAGGGGAGACTGGCATGTTCAAGAAAATCCTGGTACCTACCGATGGATCACCGCTGTCCGAAAAGGCGGCCAAGGCCGCCCTTGAGTTTGCGGCTCAGCACGGCGCAACGGTGGTCGGCCTGGCGGTGGCCGAGGCCTACCCGTTCATGCTGATGCCCGAGGCCGGCGCCATGGTCGACTTGTCGACCTATGAAGAGCTGCAGGACAAGTCCGCGCAGCAAGCCATGGAGAAGCTGCGTTCGATGGCGGCGTCGGCCGGAGTCAGCTGCGAGGCGCTGTCGACACGTGGCGTGCATCCCTACGAAGAAATCATTAATACCGCGTCGGCCAAAGGCTGCGACCTGATCTGGATGGGGTCCCACGGCCGCAAGGGCCTGGACAAGCTGTTGCTCGGCAGTGAGACACAGCGCGTGCTGTCGCACACAACGCTGCCGGTGATGGTGTACCGCGCGCCCTGATTCAAAGAACGCAGCGCCGCAATACGTCGCGGCGCTGCCGTGCGCCGGCTCACGCCGGCTCAATGGGCCATTAGCACCGGTACCGTCATTGATTGCAGCACGGTGCGGGTGACGCCACCGAGCACCACCTCGCGAAAGCGGGTATGACCGTAGGCACCCATCACGATCAGATCCGACCCGAGGTCGGCAGCAATCGATAGCAGCGCCTCACCGGTGGCGCCAGTGACGGTTCGCTCGATCACGTTGACCTGAATACCGTGCCGCGCCAGATAAAGCGCGAGATCCGCACCCGGTTCGTCGCCGTGTGCATCGGCATCGGCGCGCGGATTGAAGATCACCACATCGGTCGTGCCGGCCTGGCACAGCAGCGGCAATGCGCCGGCGATTGCGCGGCTTGCGGGTATGCCGCCGTCCCATGCGACCAGAGGCCGACGGAAGTTGCCGCTGGCTTGGCCCGCATATGGCACGACGAGGACAGGGCGACCACTGTTGAGCACCACCGTCTCGACAAAATTTGGCATCAGCCCTGGCACGGCGGTCGTCGGATCGAATTGCCCGATGATGGTCAGATCCGCATAGCGCGCATGCAGCGCGATGCCGCCGGCGGCATCGTCGTCGACCAACCGCGTTTCGACCGGTTCGACGCCCAGGCGGGCGGCGACAGGTTCGAAGGTGCCAAGCGCCCCGCGCGCATACTGGCGCAAATGCTCAAGATGATGCGCAAATACCGGATCCTCCGGATTGAACGCGCCCTGGCTGAACACAAACCGGGAAATGCCGGTCGTGGCAGCGCCCACCAGATGGGCGCCGTGTGCCTTCGCCAGTTGTGCGGCCAACGTGGTGCGCACGGCACTGCGCGGGGACTGGTCGACATGCACCAGCAAGGTCTTGTAACTCATTCTCTTTCCTTCCGACAGTGGGAATCAGGGCCGGTCTGTCCGGCTTTCATGCAAGACTAACTACCAGCGACATGATGAGTCCAGTCAGTTTGCCGATAGATTAACCGAATGTTTCTGTAGAATTTTACCGAGGTCAAGCGCCCCTCCATCCATGAGCATACGCAATCTGCAGTATCTGTTCGCGCCAAAGTCCGTCGTGCTGATCGGCGCGAGCGATCGGCCGCACAGTGTCGGCGCTACCGTGCTGGCCAACCTGATCGGCGGCCGCAGTAGCGATGAGCTGCGCGAGCAGCTGATGCTGGTCAATCCCCGCCTGAAGGTGTTGATGGGATTGCCGGTTTATCCCGACGTGGCCAGTCTGCCGCGCGCACCAGACGTGGCCGTGATCGCGACGCCGCCGGCGACCGTGCCTGCCTTGATCGAGGCGCTGGTCGCGCGTGGCGCGCATGCCGCGATCGTGCTGACCGCTGGCATGGACGGCCCGAACGGCGACGGCCGCACCCAGCGGCAGGCGATGCTCGACGCGGCGCGGCCGGCCGTGTTTCGCATCCTCGGACCGAACTGTGTCGGTACGCTGGTGCCGGGCGCGAACCTGAACGCGAGTTTTGCCCACACTACCGCCTTGCCCGGAAAAATCGCCTTCGTTTCTCAGTCAGGTGCCCTGGTCACCTCGGTACTTGACTGGGCGCACGCGCGTGGCATCGGCTTTTCCCATTTCGTGTCACTGGGCGACGCGTCCGACATCGACTTCGGCGACATGCTCGACTACCTCGCGACCGACCCGCAGACCAGCGCGATCCTGCTGTACATTGAGGACGTGCGCAATGCGCGCAAGTTCATGTCGGCCGCGCGCGGCGCTGCCCGCAACAAGCCGGTGCTGGTGCTGAAGGCCGGCCGCGCGCCCGAGGGGGCGCGCGCCGCTGCGTCGCACACCGGTGCACTGGCCGGACTCGATGCGGTGTTCGACTCCGCGATACGACGTGCCGGCATGCTGCGCGTACTGTCCACCGAGGCGCTGTTCGATGCCGTCGAGACGCTGTCGTGCGCGCAACCGCTGCGCAGCGAGGAGCTGATCATCCTCACCAACGGCGGCGGCCCGGGCGTGATGGCGACGGATGCACTGATCCTGTCGGGCGGCAAGCTGGCGACGCTGCCACCGGAGACTGTCGCGGCACTGAACCAGGTATTGCCGGCTAACTGGTCGCACGGCAATCCGATCGACATCATCGGTGACGCGCCGGTCGAACGCTACCAGCGCGCGCTGGCCATCCTGTTCGAACGGCATCCCGACAAGGCGCTGCTGTTCATCCATTCGCCGACGGCGATCGTTCCGTCGGCCGACATTGCGCGCGTCATCGCGCCCATGGTCGTGCAATCGCGCCAGCACGTCATCAGCTGCTGGCTTGGCGCTGCGGCTGTGGCCGAGGCAAGGCAGATTTTTTCCGACGCCGGCATACCGCATTTCGGCACGCCCGAGGATGCGGTGCAGGCCTTCATGCAAGTGGTGGAGTACCGGCGCAACCAGCAGTTGCTGATGCAGACGCCGGCCGCCGGCACGCAGCATGACCCGATCAATCGGGTGGCTGCACGCGCCATCGTTGATCGCGCGCTGGCCGAAGGTCGCAGCATGCTGACCGAGCCCGAGTCCAAGGCCTTGCTCGAGGCCTGTCATATTCCGGTGGTCGACACGCGTATTGCACAAAGTGCCGGCGAAGCGCGCGAGATGGCCGAGCAGATCGGCTTTCCGGTCGCCGTCAAGGTGCTGTCGCCGGATGTCTCGCACAAGACGGAGGTGGGGGGCGTGGTGCTGGATCTGACGACGCCGGAAGCGGTCGAGGCGGCGGTGCAGGGCATTGAGCAGCGGCTCGCACGCTTGCGTCCGGAAGCGCGGCTGAACGGTTTTTCGGTGCAGGCGATGGCGCGCTGGCCGGATGCGCAGGAACTGATCATCGGCATCACCACCGATCCCATCTTCGGCCCGGTGATCCTGTTCGGTCAGGGCGGTATCGCCGTCGAGGTGCTGCATGACCATGCGGTGGCGCTGCCGCCGCTGAACAGTGTGCTGGCGCGCGACATGGTCATGCGCACGCGCGTGGCCAGCCTGCTGGCCGGATACCGCAATCGCAAGCCCGCCGACATCGAGGCAGTGTGCCGCGTGCTGATTCAGGTCGCGCACCTGGCGGCCGAATTGCCGGAAGTCGCCGAGCTGGACCTCAATCCCTTGCTGGCAGACCACCATGGCGTGATCGCGCTCGATGCGCGCGTGCTGATCCGGCCATCGCGGCTACGACATCCGCATGACCGGCTGGCGATCCGCCCATATCCACAGGAGCTGGAGGAGAAGATCGCCTGGATGAGCGACACGCTGTTGCTGCGGCCGATCCGGCCGGAGGACACCGAAGAGCACCTGCGTTTTTTCCATTCACTGGAACCGATCGACGTGCGCATGCGCATGTTCGTGCAGCTGCGTGAGTTGCAGCTGTCGCAGCTTGCGCGCATGACCCAGATTGACTACGACCGCGAGATGGCGTTCGTCGCCGTCCGCAAGCGTGCGGACGGCAGCGATGAGACGTTGGGCGTGGTGCGTGGGGTTGCCGATCCCGACAATGAGCAGGCCGAGTTCGCGATCGTCATCCGCTCCGACCTGAAGGGCATGGGACTGGGAAGCATCCTGATGCGCAAGCTGATCGCGTATTTCCGCCAGCGCGGCACGCGCGCGATCGTCGGCGAGGCGCTGTCGGATAACCGCGCGATGATGGAGTTGATGCGCGACCTGGGTTTTGGCCTGCGCAGCAATCCCGGCGAAGGTACGGTCGAGCTGCGTTTCGATCTGAGCGGCGACGGTCCGGCGACTTAATGCGTGGGCCGGCGATGTGGTCATTTTTGACCAGCCGGCCTATTTTGACTTAAGTCAAGGTAATTCAGAGGTGGCGTTCGTAGACTCCAGTCGCCTGAGAGGTGCATGTGTGCACCCGAGGCGAGCTGCGAGCCCCCATGAACCTTCAGACCATCCCCATCCATCCCGTCCAGCATGTCGAATTTGACGCCGGGCTATTGCGCCGCCTGAGCCAGTCCGGTCCGCGTTATACGTCGTATCCGACGGCTGACCGGTTCACCGACAGTTTCGGTTATCGCGATTACCTGCAGACGGTCACGCACTTGCATTCGCGTGGTGCGCGCCATCCGTTGTCGCTCTATTTGCATATCCCGTTCTGCGACACGGTCTGCTACTACTGCGGCTGCAACAAGATCGTCACCAAGAACCGCGAGAAGGCCGGCACCTACCTCGGTTACCTGAAACGCGAGATCGCGATGCAGGGCAAGCTGTTCGCCGGCTTCAACCAGGTCGAGCAGCTGCACTTCGGCGGCGGCACGCCGACTTACCTGTCCGATGCGCAGATGGACGACCTGATGCAGCATATACGCCGCTGGTTCTCGCTGGCTGACGACGAGAAGGGGGAGTATTCGATCGAGGTTGACCCGCGCAGCGTGACGGCCGAGCGTGTCCATACGCTGCGCCAGCAGGGTTTCAATCGCATCAGTCTCGGCGTGCAGGATTTCGACCTCGAGGTACAGAAGGCGGTCAACCGTATTCAGCCGGAAGAAAAGACGCTGGAAGTGATCCGTGCTGCGCGCGAGGCCGGTTTTCGCTCGGTCAGCATTGACCTGATTTACGGGCTACCGAAGCAGACCGTGATGACGATGAACCAGACCATCAGCAAGGTTATTGCCGCCGACCCGGATCGCATCGCCGTCTATCATTACGCGCACCTGCCGCACTTGTTCAAGCCGCAACGGCGCATCCACGATGACGACCTGCCAAGCCCGGACGCCAAGCTCGACATGCTGGCGCTGTGCATTCGTCGCCTGAATGAGGCAGGTTATGTGTACATCGGCATGGACCATTTCGCCAAGCCGACCGATGAACTGGCCATAGCGCAGCGTCAGGGCCGGCTGCACCGTAACTTCCAGGGTTATTCGACGCACGCGGAATCCGACCTGGTCGCCTGCGGCGTGTCGGCGATCAGCTCGGTCGGCATGGGCTACAGCCAGAACGCCAAGACGCTTGAGGAGTACTACGACCGTCTTGATCACAACGAGTTGCCGGTCACGCGCGGTTATCAACTGAGCATGGACGATGTGCTGCGGCGCTTCATCATCCAGATGTTGATGTGCAATTTCGAGCTATCGATACGTTCGCTCGAAGAGGCGTATCCGATCAAGTTCGACGCCTACTTCGCGCTCGAGCTGGAACAGTTGAAGGATTTGCAGGCGATGGGCCTGCTGACGATGGATGACGAGTGGATCGAGGTCAGCCTCAAAGGTCGGCTGCTTATCCGCAATATTTGCATGGTCTTCGACCGCCACCTTCAGCAGGCAAGGCGGTTACAATCGGAGCCGCTGCGTTATTCACGCACGGTATAGCGCCGTCCGGCGTTGCCGATGAACTCCGTGGCCGTGCCGGCAGCGTCCGCGGCTGTCGACCGCTCTGCGCTTCGCCAGTTTTGGCGAGGTACCTAACCTGATGACATCGATTTCTCTGCTACCGATCTTCCTGATCGGTCTACTCGGCGGCGTGCATTGCGTTGGCATGTGCGGCGGCATCGTCAGCGCATTCGCTGTCGCCACCCCGCGCCGCCCGTTTCCGGTTGCCGTCGCGACGATGAATGGCCTGCCGGCTGCCGTGGCCGACAGCGGCGCGCGCGTGCTCGCATTCAACGCCGGCCGTATCGGCAGTTACATGGCGGCCGGCGCTTTCGCCGGCCTGGTCGGCAGTGTTCCCGCGCTGATCAATGTCGCCGTTGTGCAGACTGCGGCGTACTGGCTGGCCAACCTGATGTTGATAGCACTCGGGCTGACACTGATGAACGTCTGGCACGGCCTGGCGCGCATCGAGGCCGTCGGCCGTGTGGCATGGCGTCATGTGCAGCCGCTGATGCGTCGTTTGCTGCCGGTGCAGACTCCGTTGCAGGCATTCGCGCTCGGCGCGCTGTGGGGCTGGGTGCCGTGCGGTATGGTCTACAGCGTGCTGATGACGGCGCTCCTCACCGGTTCGGCCACACAGGGCGCGCAGGTCATGCTGGCGTTTGGCCTTGGCACGCTGCCGCTGTTGTTCACGATGGGTGTGGCCGGCACCTCGATACAACCCTGGCTGCAAAAGCGTGCGGTGCGCCGCGTGGCCGGCTTACTGGTGCTGGCCTTCGGCCTGCTCGGACTGGTGCGCGTCGGTACCGGCTTGTCGCACGGCTGGCTCGACGCGGTGTGCATCACGCCGGCGGGAAGATGAGTTCCACGCCGATGACAGCGACCACCCACCTTGCGCCCGCAGCCTGTTTCCATTGTGGACTGCCGGTGCCGCAGGGCAGTCACTGGACCGTCGACATCGACGGCGCCGAGTGCGCAATGTGCTGCCCCGGCTGCGAAGCGGTCGCACAGGCCATCGTCGACAATCACCTGACTGCTTATTACCGCAACCGGCAAAGCTTGCCACAAGGCGTTGCCACGCCGGTGCCCGACGAACTGAAGCTGTATGACACGCCCGAGCTGGTGTCGCAATTCACTGGCGCTGACGGCGGCCCCGAGGCTACGCTGTCGATTGAGGGCATACGCTGCGCTGCCTGTGTCTGGCTGATCGAGAGGCGGCTGTCGCAGGTGCCGGGCCTGACGGCGGCGAACCTGAATGTGTCGACCGAAAAACTGCAAGTCACCTGGGACGCTGAGCGCTGCAAGCCCAGCGATATTCTGCAGGCGGTGCGCGAGGTCGGCTATGTCGCCTATCCGTACGATCCGATCCAGCACGGCGAATTACTGCGCAAGAATGCGCGCAAGATGTTCAAGCAATTGTTTGTTGCCGGTCTGTCGATGATGCAGGTGATGATGTATGCGGTGCCGGTCTACATGAGCGGGCCGGATGCGATCGAGCCGGACATGGAGGCGCTGATGCGCTGGGCCAGCCTGCTGCTGACCCTGCCGGCGGTACTGTATTCTGCGGCCCCCTTCTTCAAAGGCGCGTGGGCTGACCTGAAACGGCGTGCGCCGGGCATGGATGTGCCGGTCGCGCTGGGCATCGCCGCCGGTTTCATCGGCAGCACGCAGGCGACCCTGGCGGGGCGGGGTGACGTGTATTTCGATTCCGTCACCATGTTCATCTTTCTGCTGTTGTGCAGTCGCTATCTCGAACTGGTGGCGCGCCGGCGTGCCGCCGGCTCGCTGGAGAACATGCAGCGCGCGCTGCCGGATGCCGCCTGGCTGCTGAATGATTATCCGGCCAGCCGGGAGGCGAGCCGGGTGGCGGCGGTGCAGTTGCGTGCCGGCGATGTCATTCTCGTCAAGCCTGGCGAGGCGGTGCCGGCCGACAGTACCGTGATTGATGGCGAGACCTCACTTGACCTGTCCTTGCTGACCGGCGAAAGCGCCCCGCAGCGCAAGACGGCCGGCGAGCAGGTCGCCGGCGGCGCGGTGAATGTCAGCCAGCCGGTGCTGCTGCGGGTCCACAAGGTCAGCCGCGACAGCACACTGTCGTCACTGATCCGGCTGATTGAGCGGGCCGGGCAGGGCAAGCCGCAGGTCGCGCAATGGGCCGATCACGTCGCCGCATGGTTCGTCGGCGCGCTGCTGCTGTTCGCCGTGCTGGTGTTTGCATTCTGGCACTGGCATGACGCAGATCGAGCCTGGTCGATCGCCATTGCCGTGCTGGTGGTGTCTTGTCCATGTGCGTTGTCGCTGGCCACACCGTCGGCGCTGGCAGCGGCGACCGATCGCCTGCTGAAACAGGGCGTGCTGGTGATGCAGCCGCATGTACTGGAAACCTTGTATCGCGCCAGTCATGTCATCTTCGACAAGACCGGTACGCTGACCGAGGGACGACCTGTGCTGCGACACATCGCGACCCTTGGCGCGATGGACGCCGCCCAGGTCAGGGCGATTGCTGCGGCGCTGGAGGCAGGCAGCGCCCATCCGATCGCGCATGCGCTGTCGGTTGCCGGCAGCACGCTGCAGGCAGAGGCAGTCGAGTTCGTCCAGGGCCAGGGCATTGCCGGGATCGTCGGCGGCACCCGCTACCGGATCGGTAGTGCCGGCTTTGTCGCACAGCTTGCCGGCGCCCTGCCGCCCGGCGCGCAGGAAGCCGGCGTCACCGAAGTTTTTCTCGGCACCGATGGCGGCTGGCTGGCACGCTTCGAATTAGCCGACGGCCTCAAGCCGGAGGCGAAACGTACGACGGACTGGTTTCGTGCACGTGGTTGTCGCGTGATTTTGTTGTCCGGCGACGCACCCGCGATCACCGCTGAAGTCGGCACTGCGCTGGGCATGGATGAGGCGCACGGCGGCATGCTGCCGCAGCACAAGATGGAATTCGTACAAGCCTTGCAGCGTGACGGTGCCGTTGTCACGATGGTGGGCGATGGCATCAATGACGCGGCCGTGCTGCGCGCGGCCGATGTGTCGTTTGCCATGGGATCCGGCGCGGCGCTGGCGCAGTCGCATGCGGACGCGGTACTGCTGTCGGGCAGCCTGCAATCGCTACGCGATGCCGATCTGTCAGCACGCGCCTGCATGCGCGTGATCCGGCAAAATCTCGCCTGGGCAAGCATCTACAATCTCGTCGCGATACCTGCTGCCGCGTTCGGCCTGCTCAATCCCTGGATGGCGGGCGTCGGCATGTCGGCCAGCTCTGCACTGGTTGTCCTGAATGCGCTGCGCCTGCAGCGCGTCACCAAACACTGAACCCGGCGGCTCCCGCTATGGAATCCCTCTACCTGCTTATTCCCCTGTCGGTCGCCGTGGTCTTCATCGCTCTGTGGGTGTTTTTCAAAGCCATGGATAGCGGCCAGTTTGACGATCTCGAAGGTCCGGCGCTGCGCATTCTGCAAGATGATGACAGCGTTCATACCGAGCCTGAGCCGTTGGATACACATACCAAGAAATAACTGCAGAAGCACTCTGTTCGGCTGCCGGACAATTTTGACGCAGGTCAAAGATTGTTGACCTCTCGCAACGTACTCTCCCCGCACACTCGTAGTAATCCGTCTTTTGTAAATCTAGAGGAGTTCCTGTGGACACAGCACTGAACTACAACTACCGCGTGGTCAAGCAGTTCGCGATCATGACGGTGGTGTGGGGCGTTGTGGGCATGTTGGTGGGGGTGCTCATTGCCGCCCAGCTCGCATTTCCCGCGCTGAATTTTGATACTGCCTGGCTGACGTATGGCCGACTGCGGCCGTTGCATACCAATGCGGTGATCTTTGCGTTCGGTGGCTGTGCACTGTTCGCGACCTCCTACTATGTCGTCCAGCGTACCTGTCAGGTGCGGCTGTTCTCGGACAAACTTGCGGCCTTCACCTTCTGGGGCTGGCAATTGGTGATCGTGGCGGCGGCAGTGACGCTACCCTTGGGCATCACCACCAGCAAGGAATACGCGGAGCTCGAATGGCCGATCGATATCCTGATTGCGCTGGTCTGGGTCGCGTATGCAGTCGTGTTTTTCGGAACCCTCATCAAGCGCAAGGTTTCGCACATCTACGTCGCGAACTGGTTCTATGGCGCGTTCATCCTGACCGTCGCGGTTCTGCACATCGTGAACTCGGCCGCGATGCCCGCAACGCTGACCAAGTCCTACTCGGCCTACACCGGCGTGCAGGACGCGATGATTCAGTGGTGGTACGGCCATAATGCGGTCGGCTTTTTCCTGACCGCCGGCTTCCTCGGCATGATGTACTACTTCATTCCGAAACAGGCCGAGCGTCCGGTGTTCTCGTATCGCCTGTCGATCGTCCACTTCTGGGCGCTGATCTTCACCTACATGTGGGCCGGCCCACACCATCTGCACTACACCGCGCTGCCGGACTGGACTCAGTCGCTTGGCATGGTGTTCTCGCTGATCCTGCTGGCACCGAGCTGGGGCGGCATGATCAACGGCATCATGACTTTGTCGGGCGCCTGGAACAAGCTGCGCAATGACCCGATCCTGAAGTTCCTGATCGTGTCGCTGTCGTTCTACGGCATGTCGACCTTCGAAGGCCCGATGATGTCGATCAAGACCGTCAATGCGCTGTCGCACTACACCGACTGGACCGTCGGCCACGTGCATTCCGGCGCGCTCGGCTGGGTTGGCTTCGTGTCGATGGGTTCGATCTACTACCTGCTGCCGCGTCTGTCCGGCAAAAAGGAAATGTGGAGCATGCGTCTGATCGAATGGCACTTCTGGACCGCGACCATCGGCATCGTGCTGTACATCGCCTCGATGTGGATCGCCGGCGTGATGCAAGGCCTGATGTGGCGTGCAGTGAACGACGACGGCACGCTGACCTACACCTTCGTCGAGAGCGTGAAGGCGACCTTCCCGTACTACGTGATCCGTATGGCCGGCGGCCTGCTGTACCTGGCGGGCATGCTGATGATGGCCTACAACATGTTCAAGACCGTGAGTGGCAGCAAGCCGGTGGATACCCGTATCCAGGCCGCTACCGGCGCACACGCGTGATATCTGGAGAGAACTGAATGAAACTCGCTCATGATTCCATCGAACGCAAGCCATGGCTGCTGATTGTTCTGGTACTTCTGGTTATCAGCATCGGCGGCCTCGTCGAAATCGTCCCGCTGTTTTTCCAGAAATCCACCACCGAGCCGGTGGCGGGCCTGACACCGTATAGCCCGCTGCGCCTGGCCGGTCGCGACGTCTACATTCGCGAAGGCTGCTACAACTGCCACTCGCAGATGATCCGCCCGTTCCGCGCCGAGACCGAACGCTATGGACACTACTCGGTCGCCGGCGAATTCGTCTACGACCGTCCGTTCCAGTGGGGTTCCAAGCGCACTGGTCCGGATCTGGCCCGTGTCGGCGGCCGCTATTCCGACGAATGGCACCGCGCGCATCTGGATAACCCGCGCGATGTGGTGCCCGAGTCGAACATGCCGGGCTATCCATGGCTGGCCAAGACCGCGCTTGATCCGCAAGGCATCGTGCCGAAAATGACGGCACTCAAGCGCCTGGGTGACCCATACACCGACGCGCAGATCGCTGCCGCCCCCAAGGATCTCGAGGGCAAGACCGAACTCGACGCGCTGATCGCTTATCTGCAGGGCCTCGGCACCCAGATCAAGGCACGGAGGTAATCATGGACTTCACGACTCTGTTGACCGATGCGCGCAGCATCATGACCCTGGTGTGCCTGCTGACCTTCCTCGGCATCGTTTACTGGACGTATGTCGCGCATCGCAAACAAGACTTCGATGAGGCAGCGATGCTGCCCTTCGCGGATGAGGATACGAACAATATGAAGCAGGAGCCGCGTCATCATGGCTGATTTCATCAATGGTTTTTGGGGGATTTACGTCACCGTCCTGACGATCGCCTCGATCGCAGGCTGCGGATTGCTGCTGTGGTCGCAGGCGAAGGTCAAGATCACGGTGCCCAAGGATGGCAAGGTCGTCGAGACGACCGGCCACACCTGGGACGAAGGTCTCGAGGAGCTGAACAATCCGATGCCGCGCTGGTGGATGTGGAAGTTCTACATCACCATCGTGTTCGGTCTGGTCTACCTCGCGCTTTATCCGGGCCTGGGCACGTTTGCCGGCAAGCTCGGCTGGACTTCGATCGGCGAATATCAGCAAGAGCTCGCCGTCGCGGACGCCGAAGTCGGCCCGATGTTCGAGAAGTACAAGGCAACGGACCTGAAGGCGGTGGCCGCCGATCCGAAGGCGCAGGCCATGGGCGAGCGCCTGTTCCTGACCTATTGCGCGCAGTGCCACGGCTCTGACGCTCGCGGCAACAAAGGCTACCCGAACCTGACCGACGGCGACTGGCTGTACGGTGGCGAACCTGACGTGATCAAGGCCACCCTCCTGAAGGGGCGCCATGGCCAGATGCCGCCGATGGGCGCTGCGGTGGGTGGTGAAAAAGAAGTCGAGAACGTCGCACATTACGTGCTGTCTCTGTCGAACTCCACGCACGATCCGATCAAGGCAGCATTCGGCAAAGAGAAGTTCGGCGCCTGCGCCGCCTGTCACGGCGCGGACGGCAAGGGCAACCAGGCTGTCGGTGCGCCTAACCTGACCGACAAGACCTGGCTGTACGGCGGAAGTGTCGCGACCATCATGGAAACCATCCGGAATGGCCGCAACAACCAGATGCCTGCCTTTGACGAGTTCCTCGGCGAAGGCAAGGTCCACGTGCTGGCCGCTTATGTCTGGAGCCTTTCCAACAAGGCGCCGGCCACGACTGCCGGCAACAAGTAACACGCTGCATTCCGCCGGGCCCGACCCGGCGGCGCAGCAGCAGCATTGTGGATGTCAACGGGAAGCGCGATGGAGAAAGCCTCACCTGAAGTGGCAGTCATCAAGATGTACGAAGCGCGGAAGGAAATTTATCCGCGCGAGATTCAGGGAAGGTATGCCAGCCTTCGCTGGTTCTTCGTCTGGTTCACCCAAATCCTGTTCTACGGTCTGCCCTGGCTCCAATGGAATGATCGACAGGCCGTTCTTTTCGATCTGGGTGCACGTAAGTTTTATATCTTCGGTATCGTCCTGTGGCCGCAGGACTTCATTTATCTTGCCGGGTTGCTGATCATCAGCGCCTATTCGCTTTTCCTGTTCACTGCGATTTTCGGTCGTGTCTGGTGCGGCTTTACCTGTCCGCAAACCGTCTACACCGAAATTTTCATGTGGTTCGAGCGGAAGATCGAAGGCAGCCGCAGTGCGCGCATGCGTCTTGACCGACAGCCGATGTCAGCCGAGAAATTCCTGCGCAAGTTTGCCAAGCATGCCGTCTGGATTGGTTTCGCGCTCTGGACGGGCTATACCTTCGTCGGCTATTTCACGCCTATCCATGTGCTGTCGGAAGAAATCGCGGCGCTGTCGCTCGGACCGTGGGAATGGTTCTGGGTTTTGTTCTACGCGTTCGCGACTTACGGCAACGCCGGCTGGATGCGCGAACAGGTGTGCAAATACATGTGCCCGTATGCGCGCTTCCAGAGCGCCATGTTCGACAAGGACAGCCTGATCATCACCTACGACAAGGACCGTGGCGAACCGCGCGGCGCGCGCAGCAAGGCGGATGCAGCAGCGGGCAAGTCGCTGGGGGACTGCATCGACTGTTCCATGTGCGTTCAGGTTTGCCCGACCGGCATCGACATCCGCAATGGGCTGCAGTACGACTGCATCGGTTGCGCAGCTTGCGTCGACGCTTGCAACAGCGTGATGGATAAGATCGGTGCACCGCGCGGCCTGGTCCGCTACTGGACTGATCATGCGATGGCGCGCCGCTGGGCCACACCCGAGATCGTGCGCCATGCATTTCGTCCGCGCGTACTGATTTACAGCGTGGTTTTGCTGCTGATCGTCGCCGCATTCTTCGGCACCCTGTTCACGCGCACGCCGGTGAAGATGGATGTGATCCGCGACCGCGGCTCGATGGGGCGCGAAGTCGAGGACGGCATGATCGAAAACGTGTACCGGTTGCAGATCATGAATACGGACGAATCCGCGCATCGTTTCAGGATTGCCGTTGAGGGCATCGATAGTGTGCGCCTGACGGGAGCGAATGAAATCGCATTGAGCCCGACAGAATCGCGCGCCGTGCCGGTGGCCGTGCGTACCGCAGCCGGCAAGGGCGACAAGGGGTCGAACAAGATCTACTTCACATTGACGTCGGTGGACGACCCACACGTGCAGTTGAAGGAGAAGGCCGTGTTCTTCGTGCCGCGCTGACATTGAACGAGAGACTACACTGTGCAAACCATGAACAACGACACGCAACCGTGGTATCGACATCGCTGGCCCTGGCTGCTGATGGCCGGGCCGATGGCGGTGCTGATTGCCGGCTTCGTCACGACCTGGATTTCCTTTGCCGGAGCCGATGCGCTGGTCGTCGACGACTATTACAAAAAAGGCCGGGCAATCAACCAGGATCTGCGCCGCGATCGTGCCGCCGCAACGCTGCGTCTGTCTGCGTCGATGCGTTATGATGCCGCGACCGGTACCCTGGCCGGTCGGTTGCAGGGAACGAAGACGGCGACTGCCGTGACCGTGCAGCTGATTCACCCGACGGTGCCGGCAAAAGACATCCGGCGCACTGTCACACCGGACGCCTCCGGAGAGTTCAGTTTGCCGCTTCCGCTGCTCGACAGGGCGAGGTGGCAGGTGCAGCTCGAAGATGTCGGCGGCCAATGGCGGCTGCATGGCGACTGGCACTGGCCAGAACAGAAAAACATAGACATCCAGCCTGCCGCATAGACGGGCAAGGGTGCATCACTGAACCGGCCCGGGATGAGCGCATCGCCATTCCGCCCGGATTGAATCGGAGGGGATCCATGCTCAAGTTGGCGATGTCGGTACTTTGGCCATCATTCCTGTCGGCCATCATTGCCGAAGGTTTTTTCTTTTCCGTATTCGACCCGAGCGACCTGATGCTGGTCGGAGGGCATGTCGATCTGGAGCCGATTGCTGCTTACACGGTGGGGTTTTTCTTTTTCTGGACCATCTGCGCAATCGCCAGCATGATCAGCCTTTACCTGGTTCGTACCGAAGTGCCAGGGCATCCGCCGTTCTGACAAATTGACCGAGGGTTCGGCGTCAGCGTCGGTTCACTGGGCCAGACAAGATGAGCTGACTGTGCGCGCCCGTTGTTCGGGTCGCGCAGTCGTTTTCATGCGGAGGTTTGGTCGTTGCTGTCCGTGCCTGCGGCGATCGCACGCAAGCGATCCGGATCAAGCAGCTCGATCTCGCGGTTTGCGACCCGCAGCAAGCCTTGCTTCTTCAGTCGCGACAACAGCCGGCTGATGCTCTCGATCGTCAGTCCAAGGTAATTACCGATTTCTTCGCGCGACATGCGCAGCTGGAAGGTGGTCGACGAATAGCCGCGCGCCGCATAGCGCGACGCAAGATTGACCAGGAAGGCCGCAAAGCGCTGCTCGGCCCGCATGTTTCCAAGCAGGAGCATCACGTTTTGCTCGCGCGTGATTTCGCGGCTCATCATCCGGTGGAAGTGATGCAGCAGTGTCGGTATCGTGCCGAAAAGATCTTCCAGTCGCGAAAACGGAATCTCGCAGACCTCGCTGTCCTCGAGCGCCATCGCGTCGCAGTGATGGCGATCGGTGCTGATCGCGTCCATGCCCAGCAATTCGCCCGCCATCTGGAAACCGGTGACCTGCTGCTCGCCGCCCGGGCTGACCTGATAGGTCTTGAAATGCCCGAGACGGATCGCGTACAGGTTGGTGAATGTGTCCTCCATCCGGTACAGCAGCGAATCTTTCGGAACCTTGCGGCGGCGGCCGATGATCTGGTCGAGACGCTGCATGTCGGACTCGCCCAGTCCCATCGGCAGACACAGCTGATGCATGCTGCAGGTTGAGCAACTGTTGCGCAGAGAATTGATCGAGATGCTCTTGCAGTCGGCGATTGGGGCGGATTGGGTCATGGCGTCTGGCGGGTAGGAGCGAACCGACTGTATCCCATTCGGCGCAGGACCGCCACTTCGCTTGCCGAATTTGAATTATTCAACAGTCTCATAAGGGAGTCCGACGTAGTTTTCCGCAATATTCGCCAGGCCTGCTTCCGAACGGGTGTAGTAGGCCAGCTCGGCTTCCTGAATGCGCTGGCTGAACGGGTCATCCGAAAACTTGTGGAGGATGGACGTCATCCACCAGGAGAAACGCTCGGCCTTCCAGATGCGGCGCAGGCAGATCTCCGAATATTTTGCCACCAGGTCGATCCGGCCTTCGTTGTAGCGGCGGCGCAGAACGTGATAAAGAGTATACACATCACTGGCGGCGAGATTGAGCCCTTTGGCGCCGGTCGGCGGCACGATATGGGCAGCGTCGCCGACCAGGAACATGCGGCCGAACTGCATCGGCTCGGCGACGAAGCTGCGCAGCGGCGCGATGCTCTTTTCGATCGACGGCCCTGTCACCATGCGATGCGCAACCTGCTCCGGCAGCCGCGACTGCAATTCCTGCCAGAAGCGATCGTCCGACCAGTCCTCTACCTTGTCGGTCAGGCTGCATTGCACGTAGTAGCGCGACAGCGTGTCGGAGCGCATGCTGCATAGCGCAAAGCCGCGTTCGTGGTTCGCATAGATCAGCTCATCCGATACTGGTGGCGTGCGTGACAGGATGCCGAGCCAGCCGAACGGATAGACGCGTTCGAACAGCTTGATCCGTTCCGTCGGCACCGATTTGCGGGAAACGCCATGGAAGCCGTCGCAGCCGGCGATATAGTCGCAGGCGATCGTGTACGGCCGGCCGTCCTTCACGAAGGTCACATACGGATGATCGCTGTCGATATCGTGCACCGCGACATCCCCGGCTTCATAGAAACTGGGCGCGCCGGATTCGGCGCGTGCATCCATCAGGTCTTTCGTCACTTCGGTCTGGCCGTACACGATCACCGTTTTGCCACCCGAGTATTTTTTCAGGTCGATGCGCTCGACCTGTCCGCCGAAGGACAGCGCGAAACCCTCGTGCACATGGCCTTCACGATCCATCCGCTCGCTGACCTTCGCTTCGCGCAGCAGGTTCGCCGTCCCTTGTTCGAGCACGCCGGCGCGGATACGTGACAGCACATAGTCCGGCGACTTTGCCTCGATGATGACGTTGTCGATGCCCTGCAATGCGAGCAGGCGACCGAGCAGCAAGCCGGACGGGCCGGCACCGATGATGGCAACTTGGGTTTTCACTGTCCTGGCTCCCGGAGTTTGGCTAAAACTCTTTATCAAAATGCCGCTTGCGGCGCTGGTGTCGTCTTGTCGACCGGCTGTCTTGCCTGCGGCGATTTGCCTGACATGCGACGACTCGAAAACCGCGAGTGTCGGTGTTAACGCCCCTCTTGGGAATGGACGATAGCGATGAATACTTGTACATTTCGCGGATTATTTTTCCGATCAGGCCGATTCCATGGCGCGTCCCAGTCGTACCGACAAGGCGGTTCCTGTCTTCGAGCTATATGGCGAGGAAGGGGGCCGGCCGACGCTTGACCCGATTCATGTCGAGTCTATTGCCGCGCGCAGCAGCTTGCACAATTGGGAGATCAAGCCGCACCGCCATCATGGCCTGTTCCAGTTGCTATGGCTTTCCGAGGGCGAGGGCCGGCTGATGCTGGACGGTGCGCCGGGCCGGCTCGTTCCCGGTTCGGTCGTGCTGGTACCGCAGCATTGCGTGCACGGTTTCCATTTCGAGCGCGACGCTGGCGGACTGGTACTGACGCTTGCCTATCCGATGCTTGCCGGTCTGTCCGGCGAACTGGGGCGCCGGCTTCTGGCCTTATCGGCGCCGAGCCTATGCCAGCTGAGCCGTTCCGGCGAGCGTGTGCAGATACAGCGGCTATGGAAGCTGCTGGCCAGCGAGTATGAAATGCATGCTGCGTTCCGGCCGCAATTACTGGAGGCGCTGGTGGTTGCGCTGCTGGCCTTGCTGTTGCGGCAGCGCGGGGCGGAGGGCGATAGCGCGGAGGCCGGAAGAATGCCAGTGCCAGCGCCGGCGTCGGCACATCTTGCGCGATTCGCCGCGGAGATCGAGCGCAGCTTTCGAACGCATGCGCCGCTGGCGCACTATGCATCGCTGCTGGGGCTGAGTGTTGCGCACCTGAATGCGCTGTGCCGCGAGTATGCGGGTCGGTCGGCACTGGGCATGGTGCATGACCGCTTGCTGCTGGAAGCGCGCCGCAACCTCGTCTATACCGCAATGACGGTCAGGGAAGTTGCGGAGCTCTTGGGGTTTTCGGATCCGGCGTATTTCACGCGATTTTTCAGACGCGCCACCGGCAGGTCACCGACCCAATTCAGGGAGCGCACGGACCTGCCGTCCGGCGTGCTCTGAACCCAACGGATCCGAGCTGGCCGGCGCAGATCCGTCGCAGCGATCAGGGCAGTAGCACGGCCAGTTCGCTGGATGCGTTCAGGAGTGCGGGCAGAAAGGATTGCTCGACCTGCGTGCGGGCAACGCGCGTCGCCTGGGCGCCGATGTTTAGCGCGGCCATCGTGGCGCCGGACGCACCCCGCACCGGCACTGCAATCGAGCGCAGACCGATTTCCAGTTCTTCCTCAACGACCGCATACCCTTTCAGGCGCACGTCGGCGATGATCTCGCGCAGCCGCGCTTCCGCAATTTCCGTGCGGTCGGTGAAGGCGACCAGTTTCACCCGAGAGAAGTATTCATTGAGCTCTGCCTCTGGCAAGCTGGCAAGCAGCACGCGTCCGAGCGACGTGCAGTAGGCCGGCAGCCTGCTGCCGGCATTGAGCGCGACCGACAGCACGCGCGAGGTCTGCGAGCGCGAGATATACAGCACTTCATCGTCTTCCAGCACGGCCAGCGAGCAGGATTCGTTCAACGTGCGGCTCAGCTGGTTCAGGCAAGGCTGCGCGGCGATGGTCAGCGGTGTCGACGACAGATAAGAGTAGCCCAGCGCCAGGATCTTGGGCTTCAGGTAAAAATTGTTCGCCTCCGAGTCCGCGTAACCGAGTTGCTTCAGGGTGTACAGGCAGCGCCGGACTGCAGCGCGCGGAATTCCGGTCTTGTGACTGATCTGCGCGATCGTCATCGCCCGTCGCTGATCGCTGAAAGCCTTGACGACGGCGAGACCGCGCGCGAGCGAGGTCATGAAGCTGGGATCGGTCAGCGCATCGATTTCCTCAGCAATCGTGAGAGGACGTGCGGGCGGTAACGGCAATTCACTGGCGGCTTCCGGCGCCAGGGGTTCCGGCGCAGCGGCGCGGTTAGGATCGGTGATGGCGGTGGATATGTTCTGCATGGTCAGATCGCTGTAAATGGTGGCTATCTTGTGGACTGGAGACTGTTTGAAAACTGCGCTCTTCATTCGGTCCTGCGATGCTCGTCGCACCACTTGATCGACTGCGCCTCCCGAACCGAACTCGGCGCGCTCGCTGCCTTTTCAAACTGTCTGACGGGGACTCATGCCGCGAGGTCCGCGTGGTCCGCGTTGGCGAGGATTCCGGGAACGGCAGGGCGTTACCGTAACGTAACTCGATATTTTTTTGACAATCTCTGCGCTGTTCATGGCGCCTGCCACTTTGTCCGTATGGAAGCGGGGAGAATTGTTGTGTCTTTCAGACATTTCAATAAATTTCACCCTTGCGAACGTCCGAGTTCGGGAACCGAACAAAAATTTTAGCTCCGCGCTTGTCGGTATTAATTGGCGGAGATACACTCCGACGCGCTGATAAATGTTCTATAGACAGCCAGTTGTTCGTTGATCGAACTTTTGGGCGAAGTATAGGGCGAGAATAACGCGTTATCAACCGGTGATTCCCAGGTTGTTTCTGGCGCCTTTTCGGTACCTTTGGGTCTTCAACTGGCGTGCTCGTCCACCCTCGACTGGCATTACCTATGACGGGAGGTTTTTCTTGGTCGATAAGATCGTTCCAGATTTAGCGCAGGCCGTCGCCGGCATCTTCGATGGCGCGACAGTCATGATTGGTGGCTTCGGCAATGCCGGCATGCCCAGCGCACTCATCGATGCGCTGATCGCACAGGGGGCCGGCGAGCTCACCATCGTCAACAATAACGCCGGCAACGGCGATGCCGGGCTGGCAGCACTGCTGGCCGCCGGTCGCGTGAAAAAAATCATTTGCTCGTTCCCGCGTCAGGTTGACTCCCATGTTTTCGATCGCCTGTACCGCGCCGGTGACGTGGCGCTCGAACTGACCCCGCAGGGCAATCTGGCCGAGCGCATCCGCGCGGCCGGCGCCGGCATCGGCGGCTTCTTTTCGCCCACCGGCTTCGGCACGCTGCTGGCCGAGGGCAAGGAGACCCGCGTCATCAATGGCCGGCCCTATGTGCTGGAGTCGCCGATCCATGCTGACTTTGCGTTGATCAAGGCGTTAAAGGGTGACCGCTGGGGCAATCTCGTCTATCGCAAGGCCGCGCGCAACTTCGGCCCGATCATGGCGATGGCCGCGAAGTGCACGATTGCCCAGGTTGACGTAGTCGTGCCGCTGGGCGAACTCGATCCGGAAGTGATCGTCACCCCGGGAATTTTCGTGCAGCGCGTGGTGCAGGCCGGAGGGGTGCAATGAAGCGATTTACCCGTGACGAAATGGCGCGCCGTGTCGCGCAAGACATCCCCGAGGGCGCGTATGTGAACCTCGGCATCGGCCTTCCCACCAAGGTCGCCAATCACCTCGACTCGTCGAAAGAAATTTTCCTGCACAGCGAGAACGGCATTCTCGGCATGGGCCCGGCGCCACAGCCCGGTGCTGAAGACCCTGACCTGATCAACGCCGGCAAGCAGCCCGTCACCTTGCTGACCGGCGGCGCCTACTTCCATCATGCGGATTCATTCGCGATGATGCGCGGTGGCCATCTCGATATCTGCGTGCTGGGCGCATTTCAGGTATCGCAAAGCGGCGACCTCGCCAACTGGCACACCGGCGCGCCGGAGGCAATTCCTGCCGTCGGCGGCGCCATGGATCTGGCGATCGGCGCCAAGCGCGTGTTCGTGATGATGGAACACCAGACCAAGAGCGGCGAGAGCAAGATCGTCGAGCACTGCAGCTATCCGCTGACAGGTGTCGGTTGCGTGGCGCGAATTTACACCGACCTTGCGACCATCGATGTCACTGCCGAAGGCCTGCGCGTCATTGACATGGCCGACGGACTGACGCTGGCCGAATTGCAGGCGCTGACCGGTGTGCGGCTGGCCATGGCCTGAGCACCGCAGCAAGAACCCACATTCAACGATAGGACAACGAATGAAACAGGCATTCATCTGCGATGCAATCCGCACCCCGATCGGCCGCTTCGGTGGCGCGCTGAAAGACGTGCGTGCCGACGACCTCGGCGCCGTGCCGCTGCGCGCGCTGCAGGAACGCAATCCGACGGTCGACTGGTCTGCGGTCGATGAAGTCATCTTCGGCTGCGCGAACCAGGCCGGCGAGGACAACCGCAACGTCGCGCGCATGTCGTCGCTGCTGGCAGGCTTGCCGCTGTCGGTGCCGGGCGGCACCGTAAACCGCTTGTGCGGCTCGGGCATGGATGCCATCGGCAGCGCAGCGCGTGCCATCAAGTCCGGTGAGACTGCGCTGATGATCGCCGGTGGCGTTGAATCAATGACACGCGCGCCTTTCGTGATGGGCAAGGCCGACAGCGCGTTCTCGCGAAACGCGCAGATCTTCGATACCACCATCGGCTGGCGTTTCATCAACCCGCAGATGAAGGCGCTGTATGGCGTGGACTCGATGCCGGAGACGGCCGAGAACGTCGCCGCCGATCATCAGATCAGCCGTGCCGATCAGGATGCCTTCGCGGTCGCCAGCCAGAACAAGGCAGCCGCCGCGCAGGCCGCCGGCATCCTCGCCGACGAAATCGTGCCGGTCATCATTGCGCAAAAAAAAGGCGAACCGGTAACGGTGCTGCATGACGAGCATCCGCGCGCCACTAGCGTCGAGGCGCTGGCCAAACTGAAAGGCGTGGTCCGTCCCGATGGTACCGTCACCGCAGGCAACGCCTCTGGCGTCAACGATGGCGCATGCGCACTGCTGCTGGCTGACGAAGCCTCGGCGGCGCGTTTCGGACTCACGCCGCGCGCGCGCATCGTTGCGATGGCCACCGCTGGTGTGGCGCCGCGCGTGATGGGCATCGGTCCGGTGCCGGCCGTCCAGAAGCTGATGCAGCAGACCGGTATGACACTAGCCCAGATCGATGTCATTGAACTCAATGAGGCCTTCGCCGCGCAGGGGCTGGCCGTGCTGCGCGGACTCGGCATCGCCGACAATGACCCGCGCGTCAACCCGAACGGTGGCGCGATCGCGCTTGGTCATCCGCTGGGTATGAGCGGTGCACGGCTGGTGACGACTGCGATGTACCAGCTGCACCGCAGCGGTGGCCGTTATGCGTTGTGCACGATGTGCATCGGCGTCGGCCAGGGCATCGCCATTCTGATCGAGCGCGTCTGATCATTATTCGAGGCAAGGAACCAGCATGTCTGTACTTCAACCCTATCGGCGTCCGGCAGCGGAAAGCCAGCCTGACTATCTTTACCCCGACTACCAGTCGACGGTCGCACGCACACCGTCCAGGCCACTGATCCTGCTGCCGCAATCGCTCTCGGAGATGACCGGGCCCGTGTTCGGCCAGGATCGCGTGCACCCGCAGGACGCGGACCTGACGCGCCAGCATGCCGACGAGCCACTCGGCGAGCGCATCATTGTCGCCGGTCGCGTGCTCGATGAAGATGGTCGCCCGGTGGCGAACCAACTGGTCGAGGTGTGGCAGGCGAATGCTGCCGGTCGTTACCGTCACAAGCGCGATCAGCACGATGCACCGCTCGATCCCAATTTCACCGGCACCGGCCGCATGATGACGGATGCGAACGGCAATTACCGCTTTCTGACGATTCGTCCCGGGGCCTACCCGTGGCGCAACCATCCGAATGCCTGGCGGCCGGCGCACATTCATTTTTCGCTGTTCGGCCCGGCGTTTGCGACCCGACTGGTCACGCAAATGTATTTTCCCGGCGACCCCTTGCTGCCTTTCGATCCTATCTACAACAGCGTGCCCGACGGCGCGCGCCAGAAGATGATCTCGGACTTCGACCTCGGCCTGACCGAGCCCGAGCATGCGCTCGGCTTCCGCTTCAACATCGTCCTGCGCGGCCGCGATGCGACGCCGATGGAGAAATGACATGAGTTTTCCTCTGACCCCGTCGCAGACCGTCGGCCCTTACCTGCACATTGGCTTCGACTGGCTGAATACCACCGAGCTGGCAGACGCCGGCGTGTCGGGCGAGCGTATCGTCGTCACTGGTCGTGTGCTGGACGCCAAGGGCCAGCCCGTGCCGGATGGCGTGGTCGAGATCTGGCAGGCGAACGCACATGGCAAATATGCGCATCCTGATGACGCGCGCGCGCTGCCGACCGAGCCGGGCTTTACCGGGTTCGGCCGCTGCCCGACGGATCCCGAAGGGCGCTTCCGCTTCGCAACCGTCAAGCCCGGCTGCGTGCCCGCTGCCGACGGCCAGCCGCAGGCGCCGCATATCCTGGTCAATGTGTTCGCGCGCGGCCTGCTAAAGCAGCTGTCTACGCGGATTTATTTTTTGGGCGACAATCACGCCACGGATCACGTGTTGCAGCAGGTGCCCGCCGAGCGTCGTGCAACCCTGATCGCAAAGCCGGCATCTGCTGCGCCGGCGACCTTCGAACGGGACATCGTGCTCGGCGGAGGCGGCGACAATGAAACCGTGTTTTTCGATTTCTGATTCGCACTGCCAACACGCACTACCGACGTGAACTCACGACGCTCACGACCGATTTTTACTGCCGACTTTCATTGCTGACTTTCACTGCTGACACGCGACGACCATGCAAGTCCTGACCTCCGCCATCTTTTCCAGTGAGGGCATGCAGCGCGTGTTCTCTGCCGGTAGTGCGGTTCAGCGCATGCTCGACTTCGAGGCGGCGCTGACTCGCGGACTGGCTTGCGAGGAGGTGATACCCACCTCCGCAGTGGCGCCGCTGCTGGCTTGCTGTGACGCGAGCGCCTATGACCTGACGGCACTGGCACTGGCTGCGCGCGATGCGGGTAATCTGGCCATTCCGCTGGTAAAGCAGTTAACCGCCAGGGTCGCCGAGCGCGATGCCGACGCGGCGCGCTACGTACATTGGGGCTCGACCAGCCAGGACGTGATCGATACCGGTATGGTGTTGCAGTTACGCGATGCGCTTGACCTGATCACCGTCGAGCTGGCTGAGCTGGCCGATGTGCTGGCCGGCCTCGCGCACCGGCACCGGACCACGCCGATGATGGGCCGCACCTGGATGCAGCATGCGCTGCCAATCACCTTCGGACTGAAAGCTGCCGGCTGGCTTGACGCGCTGATGCGGCATCAGCAGCGCCTGGCCGAAATGCGCGCACGGCTGTGCGTGCTGCAGTTCGGTGGCGCCACCGGTACACTCGCCAGCCTTGGTGACCGCGGCCTGGCCGTCGCGCATGCGGTCGCTGCTGCGCTCGACTTGCCGCTGCCCCATCTGCCCTGGCATGCACACCGTGATCGCTTCGCCGAATTTGCGACTACCCTGGGGCTGCTGACCGGCACCCTCGGCAAGATCGCGCGTGACATTGCCTTGCAAAACCAGACCGAAGTCGCGGAATTGTCTGAGCCAGTCGCTGTCGGACGTGGCGGTTCGTCGACCATGCCGCACAAGCGCAATCCGGTGGGTTGTGCGGCGGTATTGGCTGTGGCCGTGCGCGTGCCGGCATTGGTATCTACCCTGTTGTCGGCCATGCCGAACGAGCACGAGCGCGCGCTCGGTGGCTGGCAGGCCGAGTGGGACACCCTGCCCGAAATCGCTTCGCTGTGCGCTGCGGCGCTGACGCAGCTGCGCGATGTCGCCGAGGGCCTGCGCGTTGATACCGTGCGGATGCGCAAGAACATGGAGCTGACTCAGGGGCTGGTGATGGCCGAGCCGGTGTCGCTGGCGCTGGCGGCGGAGTTCGGCCGTGCGCGAGCGCATGAGATCGTCGAATCGGCCTGCCATACTGCGATCGACAGCGGGCAGCACCTGCAGCAGGTATTGCAGATGGATGCGCGCGTGGCGTCGGTGCTCGGGCCGGAACGCCTGGCCGCGCTGTTCGATCCGCTGAGCTATACGGGAGAAGCGACCGCCTTCGTTGACCGCGTGCTTGCGGCGCACCGGCAGCGCAAGGCCGGATGACCTATTTTATGGAGCCAATCGATGCCTTTCATTGAAACCGGGAGCGGCAAACTGCATTACCAGATCGACGGCGCCGATGGCGCGCCCGTGCTGGTCATGTCCAATTCACTGGGCACCACGCTGGACATGTGGCTGCCGCAAATGCCGGCGCTGACCGAGCACTTTCGCGTGCTGCGCTATGACACGCGCGGCCACGGCCAGTCCGACATCACTGCTGGTCCCTACACGATCGCGCAGCTCGGCGGCGATGTCATCGCGTTGCTCGACCGGCTGAAGATTCCACGTGCACATTTTTGCGGACTGTCGATGGGGGGCATGACCGGCATGTGGCTCGGCATTCATCATCCCGATCGTATCGATCGCCTCGTGCTCTGCAACACCAGCGCCGCGATCGGCGTGCCCGAAATGTGGAACGCCCGCATCGCGCAGGTGCGGCAGGGCGGCATGCAGATCGTGCTTGATACCGTGCTGCAGCGCTGGTTCACCGACGACTTCCTGTCGCATGCCCCGGCCCAGGTTGAGCGGGTGCGCAACATGCTGGCCAACACCACCGTTGAGGGCTACGTCGCCAACTGTGCGGCAGTGCGCGACATGGATCAGCGCGCCGAGCTGGGGCGGATTGCGGCGCCGACGCTGGTGATCGGCGGCAAGCATGATAAATCTACGCCGCCCGAGCATGGCGAGCTGATCGCCCGATCGATTCCCGGAGCTCGCTATGTGGAGCTGAACGCCGCGCATCTGTCGAACTGGGAAGTCGCGCAGGCGTTCACCCAGCAGCTGCTGAATTTCCTGCTCAAGCAGGACGCCGCTCCCTGAGGCCGGATGATGACGATGGATGATGATCAGCGATATGAACGCGGCATGGCGATGCGGCGTGCAGTGCTCGGCGATCGGCACGTCGATCGCGCGCAGGCCAACCTGAACGACCTCAATTCCGAATTCCAGAACCTGATCACGCGCTATGCGTGGGGCGAAATCTGGACGCGTCCGGGGCTGCCCCGGCATACGCGCAGCCTGATGACCATCTGCATGATGGTCGCGTTGAATCGCGAAGAAGAACTGAAGCTGCACCTGCGTGCGGCTGCCAACAATGGTGTCTCGCGCGACGAGATCAAGGAAGCGCTGTTGCAGGCAGCGATCTATTGCGGCGTGCCGGCGGCAAATTCCGCCTTCGCGCTGGCGCAGAAGGTGTTCGCGGAGATGGACGCGGAACAAGGCTGATCGAACGATCCGCCTGAGTCGTCTGCACAAAACGGCCCTTGCCGCTGCGGCATTCGGGGCCGCGTATCAATCGGGTATAGTCTTCATCCAATAATAAAAAAGGAGACAAGATGCAAACCAGCGATTCCCCGCGTTTTGCCGTCATTGGTGCCGGTGCGGTCGGCTGTTATTTCGGCGGCATGCTCGCCCGTGCCGGTGTGCCGGTGACGCTGATTGGCCGTGCTTCGCATGTCGATGTAATGCGTTCGCGCGGGCTGCGGCTCGAGACCCGGATGTTCGATGAAACCGTCGCCGTGAACGCCAGCACTGATACGGCGGCGATCGCCGGTGCCGATGTCGTGCTGTTCTGTGTGAAATCCACCGACACCGAGCGCACTGCGCGCGAGATCGCGCCCTGGCTGAAAGCCGAAACCGTCATCGTCTCACTGCAGAATGGCGTCGAGAATGCCGAGATCATCCGGCGTGTGCTGCCGCAGCGCGTGATTCCTGCGGTGGTCTATGTGGCCACCGAGATGGCCGGCCCGGCCCACCTGAAGCATCATGGCCGTGGCGAGCTGGTGATTGGCCCGGCGCCCGAGAGTACGCGCATTCTCGAGACGTTTGCGCTTGCCGGCGTACCGGTGCAGGTGTCGGAAAATATCATGGGCGTGTTATGGGGCAAGCTGATTGTGAATTGCGCGTATAACGCGCTGTCGGCGATTGCGCAAAAAACCTATGGCAAGCTGATCGAGGTGGATGGCATTCCGGAATTGATGCAGGCCGTGGTCGACGAGTGTCTGCAGGTCGCACGGGCTGACGGTATCGATGTGCCCGGCGACAGTCGCGAAGCGGTCCGGAAGATCGCGCACTCAATGGCCAATCAGTACTCATCGACTGCGCAGGATGTCGCACGCAACAAGCCCAACGAAATCGATTACCTCAACGGCTACGTCGTTCGCCGCGGCCAGGCGCACGACCTGCCGACGCCATTCAACCAGACCCTGCTTGCGCTGGTCAAGCTAGTGGCAACACCCTGACGGAGAAGAAAATGACTGAACAGGAATTTCGCAGTCAGCTGGCTGCTGAAGGCATCACCACCGTGGTGATGGTAGAGCGCGAAGCGAATGGCTCGCTCGACACGCATTCGCATCCGTTCGAGGCGAGAGCGCTGATTCTTGACGGCGAGATCACCATCGTCGCCGAAGGCAGCACCCGGCATTGCACGGCGGGCGATATGTTTCAGCTGGCGGCCAATGTGCCGCACACAGAGCAATACGGCCCGCAAGGCGTCAAATACCTGGCAGGCCGCAAATAGGCGTTTCAGGACGCGATCAAGTCGGCAGCGTGACCGAGCCCTTCAGTTGGTCGATGCGCACGAAGGTCTTGCGCGCATAGGCCAGCAACTGGCGGTCGGTCGGATGGTCGACCGTCTCCACGCCGAGGATCTTCGCGGCAGTCTTCGGCAGGTTCTTTTCGACGTAACGAATCAGCTCAAGCTTTGCCGAACCTGGACCGACGACCAGGATCTCGCCTGCGTCGGCGACGGCGTCGGTCACCGAGCGCAGATACTCATCCGCCACGCGTGAGTTTCCCGCACCGACCGCACCGGACTTGTGATGCAGGTGCGGATGCGTCGATTGGGTCTTCACGACGTCGCTCTCGCTGGCCTCGGCGTCGAAATGAATCACGTGCGCTTCGCTATGGTCGATCCAGATTACGGCATGGTTGAAGGTCATACAGGCTCCTTGTTTGAATGCGACCAGTATTCCTTTTTACGCCCCCTTCGGTCTTTGACATGAGTCAAAGATGCCCGACTCGCCAATGAGGAAAATAATGATAAAAATGATATTGTTTCAATTTATTTAGCCATTCAGCCTGCCTGGTACTGCGGGTCGACCGGCACTTGCAGACTGTTCGCCAGCCCGTTGGTGCGACTGGCAAGCGCGATCACGGCCAGCAGTTCGGCATGCTGCTCGGGCGTCATGCCTTTCGCGCGTGCCGCCGCGGTATGCGAGTGTACGCAGTACGTGCAGCTATTGGCTGCGGACACGGCGACGTAGATCAGTTCCTTCGTCAGCGCGTCCAGCGCGCCCGGCTGCATCACGGTCTTGACTTCCGACCATACCTGTTCAAGTTGCCTGGGCGAATTCGCCAGCGCTTTCCAGAAATTATTCACGTCATCGACGCGGCGCAATTGTTTGATGTCGTCATACACGGCGCGTACGGACGGGCTGGCATTGGCATGCTCGATCAGTGGAACGGTGGCCATCATGTCTCCTCTAAGCTTTATGGCGCGCAGGCGGCACCGGGAATGCTAGTGTACTCATCCGGCTGCGGCAGCACGGGGGAGTATGCTGGTTCTGCCTGTTTCCTCTCGGCGAATTGTTTGCCGTGCACTGTCATCCGATGAAGAAAAACCCCGACTCGATACGCGCTCCCGCCGGCCTCGAATGGCGGCTGATCAAAAGACTGCCGCGGTTTGCCTTGTTCGGTCTGCTGGCCTTGCTGGCCCTGTGGGGTATCGCGCATGCGTGGCCATTCGACGGCGCTCCGCATGACATCGAGCGCAGGCTGCGCACCTTCAACTACACGCTGATCGGGATGGCGATCTTCCATGTCACGATGGTTATCACCGTGGCGCTGGGCTGCCTGATCGTGATGATCATGAAGGGCCCGCAATACACGTCCGACTCTTACCCGGTGCAGGACGCCGATCGTCCGTCAAGCTGACCTGGCGGGCTGAAGGACTCGGCCGACATGCCTCTGCTGTCGTTATCCCGCATGGACGGTACCTTGCCAGCGAGGCCGCCTCAAATTTTTTGAAAGGCGGCCGGCGCCGGCATTCCTTACAATGGCCTGTATTCAGACCGTTATACAAAAATACAAAGGGAGAACACGATGAGCCAGCTGACTATCCGTGACTTGCGCGCGCGCGCCGTCGAGGTGCCCATTGCGCGCCCGGTGCGCACTGCGTCCGGCGAGATCGAACAAGCGCCGCTGTTGCTGATCGATGTGCTGACCGACGAAGGCGTCACTGGCAGCGCTTATGCGTTCGGCTATACCCGCGCCATGCTCAGGCCGCTGCTCGCGCTGGCGGCCGAGTTGCGCGCCGAAATCGTCGGCCAGCCGCTCGTGCCTTTCGCGCGCATGCAGCAAATGGAGCGTCGCTTCCGGCTGCTCGGCCTGCACGGCCTGCTCGGCATGCTGGTCTCGACGCTCGACATGGCCTACTGGGACGCGCTGGGCAAGGCGGCCGGTCAGCCGGTCGTGCAGCTGCTCGGCGGCGAGGCCGTGCCGGTGCGCGCGTATGACAGCTATGGCATGGTCGATCCGGTGCATGATGCGGGCGCATTGCGCCACTCGATCGAGCAGGGCTTTCGTGCGATCAAGATCAAGCTCGGTTTTCCGGACCTTGCGCGCGACATCGAGGTTACCCGCGAGGTGCGCAAACTGATCGGCCCGGATGTCGCGCTGATGGTCGATTTCAATCAGAGCCTGTCGCCGGCCGAAGCGATCCGTCGCGTGCGCGCGCTGGAAGCCTTCGATCTGTGCTGGATCGAGGAACCGGTAGCGGCCGAAGACCTGCAGGGGCATGCGAAAGTGCGTGCAGGTACCGGCGCCAGCATTCAGACCGGCGAGAACTGGTGGTTCCCGCGCGATGCCGAGCGCGCGCTGGCCGCCGACGCCTGCGACAAGATGATGCCGGACCTGATGAAGATCGGCGGCATCACCGGCTGGCTGTCGGTGGCAGGGCTGGCGGCAGCGGCATCGATGCCGGTGTCGAGCCACCTGTTCATCGAGGCCAGCGCGCATGTCTTGCCGGTCACGCCGACCTGCGACTGGCTGGAGTTCATGGATTTTGGCTCGGCCGTGCTGGCCGACCCGTATCGTGTCGATGCCGACGGCTGCGTTCGCGCACGTGGTCCAGGCCTGGGCATGGTGTGGAACGAGACGGCAGTCGAACGCTATCGGTTCGTCTGACGCATTGGCAGGGCCGGCCAGGAGAGGCTGCGCAGGGAAAGCGGCGCAAGGATGCAGCGCAGGAAAGTCGAATTTCAGGCCGGCGCTATCTGCAGTTGTTGCCTTAGGCCGGCCGCATTTCCCAGCACATCGGCCAGCGTCAACGGATCGAGCACTGCGAACCATGCGTCGGTCGCCTGCTTCAGCGCCGACTTCAGCCGGCAGGCCGGCGACAACACACAGCGATTGGTTGCGCCGTTAAAGCATTCGACCATCTCGAAATCGCTCTCGGTCAGCCGCACCACCTGACCGACTGGTATCTGCGCCGGCGGCATCGCCAGCCGCAGTCCGCCACCCTTGCCGCGCACCGTTTGCACCCACCCGGACGAGCCCAGCAGATGCACCACTTTCGACAAGTGGTTGCGCGGTATGTCGTAGGCGTCGCAGATCTCGTCGATCGTCGCCAGCCGCCCGGGGTTCAGCCCGAGATAGATCAGCGTGCGCAGCGCGTAGTCGGTAAATGCGGTCAGTCTCATTGAATTTCGACCTTTGGGGAATTGTCATTGCGTTCCGGTGTGCGCAACTATAACATGCACAAATAATGCATGTTAAGGATATTCCATGCCCCTGCTCAAGATTCACGAACCCCGGCCGCCGGCCGTGCAGCCACTGTCCCGTCCCGGCAGTCAGCCTGTCAATCCGCCGAAGGGCTTGCCACTGTTGCGCCTCGGATTCCGGCCTTTCTATCTGGTCGCCGCAGCACTGGCCGCGCTGGCCGTGCCGCTGTGGGTAGCGGCCTTCTTCGGCGTCGCGCCGTTCGGGCTGCAGCTGGCGCTGTACTGGCATGTGCACGAGATGGTGTATGGCTTCGCGGTCGCCGTGATCGTGGGCTTTCTCTACACCGCCGTACGCAACTGGACCAATCTGCCGACGCCGCGCGGCACGCACCTCGCCGCACTGGTGCTGCTATGGTGCGCGGGACGCATCGCTTTGCTGGTCGCGCCACCGCTGTGGGCCGCAATGATCGACCTTGCGTTCCTGCCGGCGGCGGCATGGCCGATCTGGCAGCTGCTGAGCAAGACAAAAAATCGGCGCAACCAGTTCCTGCCGCTGCTGCTCGGTGCGCTGGTGTTGCTGAACGCGCTGCATCATGCAGCAGCGCTGGGCTGGCTTGCGATCGATCCGCTGTCGCCATTGCGTGGCGGGCTGTTGCTGATCGTGTTGATCGAGCTTGTGATGGGGGGCCGCGTGATTCCGTCATTCACATCGAACGCGGTGCCACAGGCACGGCCGAAGGTGCGGCCGCGGGATGACCGGCTGGCGATCGTGCTGGCCGTGCTGGCAATCGTCAGCTGGCTGCTCGGTTTGCCAGTGCCGGCCCAGGCCGCCAGCTTTGCCGCTGCCGCACTGGCCACCGGACGGCGGGTGCTGGGTTACCAGCCGCAGCGCACGCTGGCCCATCCCTTGCTGTGGATCTTGCATTTCGCCTACCTGTGGATCGCGATCGGTTTCGCGCTGCTGGCCTTCGCAGCCCTCGGGCTGGCGCCGCCCAGCGCCGGCTGGCATGCGCTCGGCGTTGGTGCGACCGGCGGACTGGTCATCGGCATGATCACGCGTACCGCGCTTGGCCACACCGGGCGCGCGCTGCAGGCCGGCAAGGCCGAAGTGCTGATGTATGCGTTGCTGATGGCCGGCGCGCTGCTGCGCGTGCTGGCGTCGCTGCATTTAAGTGCGGGCTATAGTGAATTGCTGCTGGCCTCGGCTGGCTGCTGGAGCATGGCCTTCGTGCTTTACCTGGCGGTCTATCTGCCGCGACTGAGCACGACCAGGCTCGATGGCAATGACGGCTGACGGCGCGTCGCCTTGCTTGCGATGGTGGAATCACGTTACATTGTGGGTATGAAAGTCATCACCGTCATCCGGCCCTGGATTGCATTGCTACTGTGCCTGCTGTTGCCGTTGCAGGCCGGCGCCACGCTTGCGCGCGCGACGGCGATGGCGCGCCACGGTGCCGTGCACAGGGTGGCCGTGCAGACAGTGGCCCCGCCTGCGGCGCAAGAGCAGGCGATATCGGTGCTGGCGCATCATGGCCATCACGGTCATGTCGCACATGGCCACTCCACCGGCAGCAAGGCGACTTCAGACAAGCTGATGTCCCATCAGGCAAAACATGCAAAGGCCGGATGCGCCGATTGCGCGAAATGCTGCCTGCAAGCGGCGTCGGCACCACCGCCGATGTTGCCCGCTGTTTTCGTCCCGGCAGTAGCGCGGGCATCTTTCACTGCGCAACATGCGCCGGTTCCGGCGTTCCTGACCGACGGCCCTGAGCGACCGCCCAGACACCTCAACGCCTGATCCTGTCGCGCCGCCTGACCCTGATCGGTCAAGCGGTGCATCTCGCGCGGGCACCCGCCCGCGTCGAATCCGGCATTGAGGTGATGCATGATTTCCAGATTAACGATTCCAGTGACAGCGCTGCTGCTGGCTTTGCTCGCCGGCTGTGCGAGCTTTTCTTCCGACGGCGGTGTCGCGCGGGTCGGGGCGCTCAGCAGCGAGCGCGTCGGCCATGCGGTCGAACGTGATGGGCCGCAGACGCCGACGCGTGTCGCCGCGCTGCTGGCCGAACCATTATCTGCCGATGCTGCCGTGCAGCTCGCGCTGCTGAACAACAAGCGGCTGCAGGTCGCGCTGGCCGAACTCGGCGTCGCCGAGGCTGACCTGGTGCAGGCCGGCCTGATGCGCAATCCGCGATTTTCCTTTGGCCGTCTGAGCGGTGACGGTGCGGTCGAGATCGACCGCACGGTGATGTTCGATCTCGGCGGCCTGCTGACGATGCCGCTGCGCCGTGCAATCGAGCAGCAACGCTTCCAGGGCGCGCAGCTGCAGGCGGCGCTGCAGGTGGTGCGCGTAGCCGCCGATACGCGCCGCGCGTGGTACCAGGCCGTGGCCGCCGCGCAGTCGCTGACTTACCTGCGGCAGGCCGAGCTGGCCACGCAGGCCAGCGCTGAGCTGGGCCAGCGCATGGCGGCCGTCGGCAACTGGAGCCGCCTTGATGAAGCGCGCGAACAGGTCTTCCATGCAGAAGTCAGCGCGCAGCTGCTGCGGGCAGAGCATCTTGCTGTCGCCGCACGCGAGCGACTGGTGCGGCTGCTCGGATTGTCGGTCAACGAGCCATCGCTGCGCCTGCCCGATCGTTTGCCGTCATTGCCGGCGCAGCTGTCATTGCCGCAGCAAGCCGAGCAACTCGCGCTGGCACAGCGCCTTGATGTACAAGCGGCCACGCTGGAGACGCAATTCACCGCGCGTACGCTGGGCCTGACCCGCACCACCCGCTTCATCAATGTGCTGGAGCTCGGCTACCAGAACAGCAGCGCGAGTGGCGCGCCGCGCGCCGACGGTTACGAGGTTGAACTATCGCTGCCGCTATTCGACTGGGGGACGGCCCGTGTGCGGCGTGCCGAGGCGACCTACCTGCGCGCGTTGCAGCGTACCGCTGACATCGCAGTGCAGGCGCGATCGGAAGTGCGTGAAGGACATTCATCGCTGCGCGCGCAGTACGAAGTCGCGCGACGCTACCGCGATGAGATCGTGCCGCTGCGCAAGAAGATGTCTGACGAGATGCTGCTGCGCTACAACGGCATGCTTGCCAGCGTGTTCGAGCTGCTCGCCGATGCGCGTGCGCAGATCGCCAGCGTGAATGCGGCTATCGATGCGCAACGCGATTTCTGGATCGCCGACAGCGAATTGCAGTTTGCCATCCACGGCGGCAGTGCTGTTCTGGCGCTGCCTTCAGCCACCCTGTCGCCGCGCGCTGCGCCGGCCGACGCCCACTGAACAGGGAACGACGAATCATGGTCTCACGCAGGCAATTTTTCATGCAGGCCGGTGTGGCCGCGCTTGGCGCCGGCATTGTCAGCCGCGTTGCTGCGGCGTCATTACCAGAGATCGCTGTGGCCAGCGGCCCGGCCACCGTGCCGCCGCCGCTGCCCTCGAGCGGGCGGCCGTTCTATCCAGTTGTCACCCTCAATGGCTGGTCGCTGCCGTGGCGGATGAACCAGGGTGTCAAGGAGTTTCATCTGGTGGCCGAACCCGTGGTGCGTGAATTCGCGCCAGGAATGAAGGTCAATCTGTGGGGCTATAACGGACAGTCACCGGGACCGACGATCGAAGTGGTTGAGGGTGACCGCGTACGCATCTTCGTGACCAACCGGCTGCCCGAGCCGCACAGTGTCCACTGGCACGGCCAGCGGTTGCCGAACGGTATGGACGGCGTCAGCGGCCTGACGCAACCGTCCATCCCGCCCGGCAAGACCTTCGTGTACGAATTCGATGCGCGCCGTGCCGGCACCTTTATGTATCACCCGCATGCGGACGAGATGGTGCAGATGGCCATGGGCATGTACGGCTTCTGGGTCACGCATCCGAAGGATCCGGACTTCATGCGCGTTGATCGCGACTTCGTATTCCTGCTGAACAGCTTCGACATCGAGCCGGGCAGCGCGACGCCGAAGGTCAACACCATGCTGGATTTCAATCTGTGGGGTTTCAACAGCCGCGTCTTCCCCGGCATTGATTCAATGAAAACCCGGCTTGGCGACCGCGTACGTATCCGCGTCGGCAACCTGACCATGACCAACCACCCGGTTCACCTGCACGGCCATGAATTCGAAGTGACCGGTACCGACGGCGGCTGGACGCCGCCGGGCTCGCGCTGGCCGGAAGTGACGGCGGACATCGGCGTGGGGCAGATGCGCGCAATCGAATTTGACGCCAACGAGCCGGGCGACTGGTCGTTCCACTGCCATAAGTCGCATCACACGATGAACGCGATGGGTCATAACGTGCCGACCATGATCGGTGTCGACCATCGCGGCATTGCTGAAAAAATCAACCGGCTGGTGCCCGATTACATGGTGATGGGCGACAAGGGCATGGCCGACATGGCGACGATGGAGATGCCGCTGCCGGAAAACACCCTGCCGATGATGACCGGCGACGGGCCGTTCGGCAGCGTCGAGATGGGCGGTATGTTCACCGTGCTCAAAGTGCGCGCCGAACAAAAGCCTGGCGATTACAGCGACCCCGGCTGGTATGCGCATCCGCCCGGTACGGTCGCGTGGGAATGGACCGGCGCGCTGCCGCCACCGGTCCGCAAGGACTCGGCCGGCGGGCAGGCGATGCCGGCCGGGCAGTCGCAGCAGGGCATGCCGCCCGGCGAGCTGAAGGCGCGCAAGCCGCATGCGCATGATGGCAATCACTGAAGACCATAAACACTCACCACGAACAGGAGGATGGAAATGAAACAGCCAGGGATGCAGCAGATAAAACAAATGAAGCAGACGATGACTGCCGGCAGGTTGGTCAGGCGCGCATCGTCCGGCAGCGTGCTGGTCGTGGCCCTGCTGGCGGCGCTGCCGGCAGCGGCCGATCACCATGGCGGCTCGCACGAGCATCGCGCGACCAGTGGCACACAGGACGCCGCCAGCGAGTTCGTGAATGCCGAAGTCAGGAAGATCGACAAAGACAACGGCAAGCTGAGCCTGAAGCACGAGGCGTTGCGCAAGTTCGACATGGCCGCCATGACGATGGCCTTCCGTGTCGCCGACCCGGCGATGCTCGACGGCTTGGCGGTTGGCGACAAGGTGCGCTTCGTTCCGGACAAGGTGAACGGACAGTTCGTCGTTACGAAAATCGAGAAGCGCAACTAGAGACGCTGGCTAAAGACGCGCGACTGGCGTTGAATCAAAGTCCCGCATCCAACGCTGCGGGACTTTTGCGGTCGAACCCTGTCACGGGGGCTGTCACGATGGCAGCCGTGCCGGTTCATAGGGGCGCGTCACATGCCCGATCAGGTTCCGTCGCCTTGCGACCCGGCCGATGCTGAAGCAGAAGCACGGCGGCTCGCAGCGTTGCGTACGTTTTCCATCGTTGACACGCCGGATGAAATCGAATTCGACCGGCTGGTGCGGCTGGCCGCAGAAATCTGCGATACGCCCATGGCGGCCATCAGCATCATCGACGACCGGCGGCTGTGGTTCAAGGCCGTCCAGGGCTTGTCGATGCGCGAGATGGATCTGTCGATTGCTTTTTGCAAGCACGGCATTCGGCAGGACGGTTTCTATCAGGTGCCGGATGCTTCGGTCGACCCGTTGTTTCATGACAATCCGACCGTGACAGGGCCGCCCGGCTTGCGGTTTTATGCCGGCTATCCGTTGCGCACGCAGGGCGGCCATGCGCTCGGCATGCTTGCCGTGCTCGATACGCAGCCGCGTGCACTGACGCCGCGTCAGCGACGGCAGTTGCATACGCTGGGCATGCTGGCGATGGTGACGCTGGAATTGCGTCGGCGACAATTGATGCTGCGCGAAGTGCTGGGCGAACATGCGCAGCGCCATGCAGTGTTGCAAAGGCTCACCGCCGATGTGGCGCGTGCCGGCTACTGGCAGCTGGCTGCGGGCATCGATGCGATCGAGGCATCGGATGAGACGCTGGCGCTGCTGGAATGGCCGGCCGGCACACAGCTGTCCGTGGCCACGTTGCTGCAGCGATTCGATCCGGAAAGCCGTGCTGCATGGCAGACCGCGCTGGCTGAATCGTTTTCATCCGGCGTATCGTTCGATGTCGCCAGTGCGCTGCAGATCGGCAACCGCCAGGTTTGCCTGCGCTGGCTGGCTCGTCCCGAAGCGGACAAGTCCGGCGACGGCGTGCGGCGGCTGATCGGCGTAGTGCAAGATGTCAGCGAATTCCACGAAATCGAGCGTGCCGCGCATCGCTGGAACGAGCGCTTCCGTCTGGTCGCCCAACTGACCTCTGACGCCATCTGGGAATGGGATGTCGCGCGCGACAGGGTCTGGTCGGGCGAGCGCCTGCTCAAGCCGCCGGGCCATCCGGGCGGTTCACTTGGCCTGAGCGAGGCCCTCAAACTGCTGCATCCGGATGAGCGCGAGCGGGTCGCGCACGAGATCGACGCGACACTCGCCTCAGGTGTCGTGTCGTGGACATCGACCTTTCGATTGCAGCGTGGCGGCGGCGCCTATGCGTGGGTCGAAAACCGCGCCCATGTGGTGCGTGACCAGGGCGGCAAAGCGCTGCGCATCGTCGGCTGCCTGAAGGATGTGTCTGTGCAGATGCGAATGGAAGCACAGCGGCGGCAGGACGAGCATCGCATTCACCAGCTTGCTTTTTACGACCAGCTGACCGGGCTGCCGAACCGGCGTGCCTTGATGGAGCGGCTGCAGCATGCGCTGGCAGCCAGCCAGCGACGCCACGAGCATGGCGCGCTGATGTTTCTTGATCTCGACAACTTCAAGACCTTCAATGATGCGTTCGGCCACGATGTCGGCGACGAATTACTGAAGCAAGTCGGTAGTCGCCTGCATCGCGGGATACGCGGCCTCGACACCGTGGCGCGCCTCGGCGGTGATGAATTTGTGATCCTGCTCGAAGAACTCGGCGGCGATCCGGATGTCGCGGCACTGCAGGCCGAAACCGCCGCAAAGAAAATACTCGACGAATTCAAGCGGCCGTTCGATCTCGGCCAGACGACGCATGATTGCACGGCCAGCATCGGTGTCACCCTGTTTGAAGGGCATTCCGGCTCGATCGACGATCTGCTGAAACAGGCCGATCTGGCAATGTACGAATCGAAGCAGGCCGGACGCAACACGGTGCATTTCTTCGATCCGCGCATGCAGTGGCTGGTGACGGAGCGTGCGCGGCTCGAGGCCGACCTGCGCCATGCATTGCAGCGGGACGAATTCGTGCTGCATTACCAGCCACAGTGGACGCGCGACGGACAGCTGGCCGGCATGGAAGCCTTGCTGCGCTGGCAGCATCCGCAGCGCGGACTGGTGTGTCCGGACGCGTTCATCGGCACCTGCGAGGAGAGCGGCATCATCCTGCCGATCGGGCGCCGGGTGCTGCAGCAAGCCTGCGAACAACAGGTCGCGTGGCGTGCCGCCGGCCTGCCGGACGTGCGCGTGTCGGTGAACATCAGTTCGCGCCAGCTGCGCAGCCCGGATTTCATCGATGCTGTCTGCACTGCGCTCGACCAGAGCGGCGCGTCGCCTCATTGCCTCGAGCTCGAGCTGACCGAGAGCATGCTGTTGCAGGAGGTCGGCGCCAGCGTCGACAAGATGCGCGCGCTGCGCCGGCTTGGCGTGCACTTCGCCCTGGACGATTTCGGGACCGGCTATTCATCACTGTCGCTGTTGCAGCGCCTGCCGCTGGACCAGCTGAAAATCGATCGCAGCTTCGTGCATGAGCTGGATCAGCCGGGCAATGATCCCGCCGTGGTGCAGGCCATCATTTCACTCGGGAAGAACCTGAAATTGCGGCTGATCGCCGAAGGTATCGAGACTCGCGCGCAACAGCAGCGGCTGGTCGCACTGGGTTGTGACGAATTCCAGGGTTTCCTGCTCGGCCAGTCAATGCCGGCGCAGGAAGCGGCCCGGCTGATCGCGCACTAGCTTGCCAACCGCTGTCGGAAGGGTTCTCAGAAGCGGTCGATGCGGTAAGGGCGCGCATCCGTGAACGTCGGCTGACCGCAGATCATCTCGGCCAGCAGCCGGCCGCTCGACGCAGACAAGGTCAGGCCGTGGTGCGCGTGGCCGAAGCTGAACCACAGGCCGGGATGCTGCGGCGCAGGCCCGAGTATCGGCAGCATGTCGGACGTGCACGGACGCGAACCCATCCATGGTTGCTGATCGACACGCTCGCCAAGGCCTGCGAGGCGGCGCGCGATCGGTTCCAGCCGGTCCAGCTGAACCGGCGTGCAGCGCGCGTCGCGCCGCGCGAATTCCGCGCCGGTAGTCAGACGGATACCGCGCGCAGTCGGTGCCAGCGCATAGCCATGATCGACATCGACGATCACATGGCGCAGTCCCTGCGCACCTGGCGTGAAGTGCCGGTGGTAGCCGCGCTTGACGCCCATCACCGGCCGGTAGCCTAGTTGCCGGGAGAATTCCTCGCCCCAGGGGCCAAGCGTCAGTACCGCGTGCTGCGCACGCAAGCGCCGCCCGCCGGCGTCGACCGTCCAGTGCGCGCCATCGCTTCGCAGGCTGCGCGCATCACCCTGCACGAAGCGGCCTCCCTGGCGCCGGAACAGCGCGAGATAAGCGAGCGACAGCGCCTGCGGGTCGCGGATCTGGCGCGAGTCCGGATAGTGCACGCCGCCGGCAACGCCATCGCCGAGCACGGGTTCGCATTCCCGCAGTGCCTCGCGTGACAGCACGTTCACGCGCAGTCCATACGCGCGGCTGCGCTCGGCGAGGTCAAGTGCTTCGGTACGGCCGGCCGCCGTGCGGAACACCTTGATCCAGCCACGCTCATTGACCAGATCGCCGGCGCCGGCTGAGTCGATCAGCGGCGCATGTTCGGTCCAGCTACGCTCGACCAGCGGCAGGGCGCCGGCGACTGCGGCCGGGTAGCGTGCGGCGGACGAATGCCGCCAGTAGGACAGCAGCCAGCGGCTGATGAAGGGCAGTGCCTGCCAGTGATAGCGTGCGGCCAGCTTGCGCTGCAGCGCATGGTCGCGCAGCGTGCGCCAGTCACGCGGGAATGCATACGGAAAGACGGATGAGCGTTCGATCAGGCCGGCATTGCCGAAGCTGGTCGCCGCGCCGGGCTCGCCACGATCGAGCAGCACGACACGGCGGCCGAAAGCCTGCAGCTTCAGCGCCAGCGCGATACCGACGATGCCGGCACCCAGCACCAGCACGTCGCCGTCGGCGACAGTCATGGCGGATTCAGTCATGCAGCGATGCTATACCGATTCCGCCGGCGCGTGCCGGTGCCCGTGTGAGTGCGAGTACGGCGGCAAGCCTCAGACGATCCGCTCGACCAGCCATATGCTGGCCAGCGCCAGGTTGGTCAGTGCGCCCCAGCGCTGTATGCGTGACAGCGCCGCTGGCGCGCGCAGGAAGGGCAGCAACAGCAATGCGAGCGCGAGCACTACTGCCATCTGGCCGAACTCGACTCCCGCATTGAACGCGAGCAGGCTGCCGACGAAATGGTCGTTCGACAGCCCCAGTTCGCGCAGGCCATTCGCGAATCCGAGTCCGTGCACCAGACCAAAGCCGAGCGCGAGCTGCCATTGGTGGTGTGCCTTGCCGGGGCGCAGCGCCAGCAGTGCGGCAATCACGATCGACGCAGCAATGGCGACCTCGATCGGTTTTTCCGGCAGCACGATCCAGTCGAACGCAGCCGCAACGAGGGTGAGTGAATGCGACAACGTAAATGCAGTGACTACTTTCAGCGCATGCATTGCCGGCGCGCGCGCGCCGGCCGCGGCCAGCGCAAGTCCCGGCAGCAGCAGGCACAGCAGGAAGAGCAAATGGTCCGGACCGCTCCAGATGTGCTGCGCGCCTGCGCGCGCATAAGTCCACAGTGATTCAGCCAGTGACTCCGCGCGTAGCGGCAGCCGTTGCGTCGCATGGCGCGGATCGAACACATAGGTGCCTTCATGCGCACCGGACACCAGTTGCACGAAAGCGCGTGCAATGCGGTCGCTGCCATTGAAGAAGCCGTATCGCACGACGATCGCCGTGCTGCCTGGCGGCAGCGCCGGTGCGAGGTGGCGCTGACGCACATACAGGCCGTCGTTGCGCAGCGCCACCTGTTGCGAATCGAATGACAGCGCAATGGGTTTGCCATCAGCCTCGATGGTCAGGGAGGTGCCAACCGCACGTGCCAGCGGCGCCTGCTGCTGCGCAAGTTGTTCGCGTGAAAGCGCGGCGCCGAGCGACGCATCCTGCAGCAGGCTGCCGAGGTCCTTCACCGGAAATTCGACCTGCACCGACAGTGCGGCTGTGCCATTGTCGATGCGCAGGTAACTGTTGCCGGTCTGGTGCGCCAGCGTTGCCCACGGCCACAGCAGCAGCAGCGCCAGCACACGCCAGATCATGGGGCCAGCGCTTCCAGTGTCGCCAGCTTCAGGCTGGACGGCCAGCGCTTGCGAAAGGTCGCCAGCAGTTCGCCGAAGCGACTCACACAGCTCGCCGCCGGCAGCGCACCGGAGTCGCGCGCCTGCAGGTAGTGCAGCGCGAGGATGAAATGCACTTCTTCGCTGTCGATGACGGGATCGGCGGTCGCGTTGCGCGGATTGCGCAGCCATTCGCCGTGGTCGATCATTTCCAGCAGCGTTGCCTTGTCCTGGCCGACGGGTTTGAGCGGATGTTCGGTGAAGCTGTCATAAAAATGGTTCTTCAGCAGCATGAAGCGCGCCAGCGGCACATGCGCGCCGCGCGCATCCAGTGCGAGCGCGTCGCGGTAGGGACGCTGGTTCGCGAGATACAGGCGCGTTTGCGGCGAGGGTTGCAGCCGCCATGGCGTCGCATTCAGCTGGCCGATCAGGATCGAGGTTTCCAATCCTTGCGTGCGACCGTGGCTGGCAATGTCCTCATTGAGCAGCGTGCGTATCTCGTCCAGTGTGCGTCCCGCCTCAACCCATGCGGCGGCGCGCGCCGTCGCTCCGGCGCCGGACTGCGCAGTGCGCTGAAGGCGGTCGAGCTTCTGCAGGTAAGCCTGTCGTGCATCGGCGCCGATCGCGTCGTGCGCCTGAGTCGTGCCGACGGCGAGCGCGCCGACAAGCAGTGCGGCTGCCGCAGCCGAGCGCCGGAGCGCGCCGTTCGCCGCGAACCACCGCGCCATCATGGCGATGCCGCCACTGGCGGCGCTATCGCTTCGCCGAGTGCGGCCGCGCGCGCGCCCGGATGCAGGCTCATGCCGTTGAGCCCGTCGAGCGGCGCCATTAGTCCCTGCGTGCCGCCGCTGTCCAGCAGTGCCGAGGTGATCGCATACGCGTGATGCAGCGGCAGGTTGTCGCGCGCCGCCAGCACATGGGTAGCGTTGCCGAGCAAGACCTGCAGCGGCATCGGCGCGAAATCTTCGAACGGCGACAGGCCGCCCGCAAGCAGTCGCGCATCGTCGTGCGACAGCACAGCCAGCCGTGCCTGATCGGTTTTCAGCAGGCTGGCAACGCGGGCGATGTCGCGCGCACGACTGACCATCGCGCGCGACAGCGGCAGCTTCTCCCGCAGCTGCGTGACCCAGTCGTCGCCGAACGCGTCGCCGGCAAGGTCGCTGTGCGAGGTCAGCACCTGCAGGTAGCGGCGGCGGAAAATATCCCACTGTCGGTAGGGCGTGTGCGCCAATGCCGGCATCAGCGGCCAGCCAGCCAGCAGCGCTGCACCGGCGCACAGCAAGGTTCGTCTTTTCATGAGGGCATCCAAAGAAGAAGAGCGAGGCTCGGCCTCGCTCTTCGTGAACATCAGACGACAGGCCGTTCGGCTTAGTTGTCGAAGATCTCGAGTGGGCAGATGGTCGTGACCGCATAGTTCGGCACGTCCACTACGTTGCTGATGCGCAGGTCACAGGCAACGCTGGTCACCACATAAGCCTGTTCCTTGGTCAGGCCCTTTTCGCTCTGCAGCCATTCGATCATGGTGAGCAGCGAGTTACGCGCGGCCATCGTGACGTCGTTCGACAGCTGCGTCAGCGGCTTGATCTTCTCGCTGTCCAGATAGCTCCACTGTGGCGGCACTTCACCGGCTTCCTTGAACGGATAGCCAACCACTGCGTGGAAGCGGTCCGGTTCCAGCTTCTTCAGTTGCGAGCCGCCTTCGAACATCGGCTGCCTGACGACCGACGCCATGCCCGGACGGATCTCGGCTTTCACCGTCACCGTGGCGCCCATCTCGATGGCCGTGCCGGCCACTTCGCCGTCGCCCTGCGCGTAGTGCACGTCACCGATGAAGAAGCCGCAGCCGTCAATGAAGCAAGGCAGCAGCAGCGTGGTGCCCTCGACCATTTGCTTGACGTCCATGTTGCCGCCGTTCTCACGCGGCGGGATGGTACGCAGGCAGTGACCTTTGTCGCTGCCGTTCGGGCCACAGATTTCCGGCGGACGCGCGCCGGTCGGCTCCGGCGGCAGCGCAACGCCGCCGGCCTTGGCCAGCTGCGACTCGCGCTCGAGCCATTTCTGCACTTCAGGCTCGCCCGGCAGCACGCCGACCGATCCCATGAAGCCATTCATCGGGATGCGCACGCCCGGCAACTGCTCGGACACGGCTTCCATGCGGTTCAGTTTCCAGTTCGCGACGAAGGGCTCGCTGTACTTGTCAGCCAGGAAGCCGAAGCCCGGCACGATCGTGGTGTAGCCATACTCGTCCGGCTTGATGTTGATCAGCGTGACAGCCAGTACGTCACCCCGCTTGGCGCCTTCAATATGGATCGGGCCCGTCATCGGGTGAACCAGGTTCAGGTCGATTGCGGTGACATCCTTCGGCTGCGAATTGATGTTCAGGTTCGAGTCGAGCGCATCGCGCGTATGCACGATGATCAGGTCGCCCGGATTGGCGCGCGCTATCGGCTTGATATTTGGGTGATAGCGGTTGAAGCAGTTCGGGTCTTGCTCACAGTGAGCGCCCTGTTTGGTGACTTCGACAACAGTCTGGGTCTTGACGGAGGTGGTGTCGGCAAAAGCCGTCTGGGTGAGACAGGCTGCGAGCAAGACGCCCGACAGAGGTGATAAGCGCATGATCTACTCCGATAATTATTGTTAACAACAGGGGGATTAACAGCATTTACCCATAACTATGGTGCGACTTGCATCTGATGCCGCCTTCCACAGTGCACCATTCGGTACGATGCCTGGACGGGAAGACGCGGGGGAAAGTGTAAGTGAAAATTAAAATCCTTGCCTTTATGCAATATTAAGCCTATTTGGCTGCCACCTCTGACTGCCGCTCGGGCAGGCAGAGCCTGGGGGCGTGCCATGCCCGGGTCGGCGCATGCCGGGCACGGAGACGCGCACGCAGCATGCCGGTCACTTTGGGCGAACGGACACTGGCAGCTTATCCGCCGCTGCCTGCGACTGGACGCCACCGGCAGGATGCCTGCGACCTTCGCGATCAGCGCATTTGATTATTTAAAAGTGTCGGCCGGGATTCATTGTCGTTATTATCCGGTGTGAATTTTTAAACGATTCTTTCTACAACAATAAGAGACCGGTCATGCCGATCAAGCCGAGCCCGCGCCGCGCCGCGGTCATTATTCCGATCGCCTGCGCTGTGTCGTTGGCCTGGCCGGCATCGCCGGCATTGGCCGATGATGTCCGCAGTCTGCCGCAGGTCGAGGTCGAGGCGTCGCGCTATAGCCTGCTTGGCATCGCCGACGCGGCCAGCGAGGGCGCAGCCGGTCCGGCGCAGATCGCCAGCCGTGTGGTGGCGCGTCCCGGTGAAGTGCTCGAAGTCATGCCGGGACTGATCGTCAGCCAGCACAGTGGCGAAGGCAAGGCGAACCAGTACTTCCTGCGCGGCGTTAACCTCGACCACGGGCTCGACATCAAGCTCACGCTGGATGGCATGCCAATCAACCAGCGCAGCCATGCGCACGGGCAGGGCTGGGCCGACCTGAATCCGCTGATTCCCGAACTGATCTCGTCGCTGCATTACCGCAAGGGGCCGTATTACGCTGCCGATGGCGATTTCGCCAACGCCGGCTCGGCCGCCATCTATTACGGCGACACCCTGGAGAAAGGTATCGCCAGCGTCAGCATCGGCCAGCTGGGCCATGCGCGCTTGCTGCTGGCCGATTCGCCGAAGCTGATGGATGGTCGTCTGCTGTATGGGCTCGAACTGTCGCATCACGACGGTCCCTGGACGCACGAGGACAATTACCGCAAGCTGAACGGCCTGCTGCGCTATAGCGCGGGCACACAGGCCAACGGCTATTCGCTGACGGCGATGGCCTACAACGGGCAGTGGAACTCGACCGACCAGATTCCGTGGAATGAATACAAGCGGGGCCAGATCTCGCGCTGGGATGCGATGGACCCGAGCAGCGGCGCCAAGGCCCGCCGCTACAGCCTGTCCGGCGAATGGCGTCAATCCGATGCATCCGGCAATAATCTGCTGCAGGCTTATGTCATTCAGAACTATCTCGACCTGTACTCGAATTTCGAATACGCGCCGTCGAGCCAGTTTAATCAGCGCGACAGCCGCGTGACCAGCGGTCTGAATGCGGCGCGCACCTGGAATGTCGACGGCCTCGGCCAGGAAGCTTTCGCGACCCTCGGGGTGCAACTGCAAAACGACAATGTATTCAACGCGCTGGCCAGCACCACCGCGCGCGAACCGAATGCCACCTGCCTGATTCCGGGCGGCGGCTGCCGGCGCGACCACATCACTCAGTCCAGCATCGGCGTGTATGCCGAGGGCCATGTGCACTGGAGCGAAAAATTCCGCACCATCGCCGGACTGCGCGGCGACTGGTTTCGCTTCAATAACGTCGGCCAGTCGAATCCTGCCAACAGCGACGGCGTGTCCGATTTCATCGTCAGCCCGAAGCTGAACCTGGTGTTCGGGCCGTGGGACAAGACCGAGTACTACTACAGCATCGGCAATGGCTATCATTCGAACGATGCGCGCGGCGTGACCATCGGTAGCGGTCCGCGCGCGAATGGCCTGGTGCGCACCTTCGGTCATGAGCTGGGCCTGCGCACGGAGTTCGTGCCCGGCCTGCAGACCACGCTGGCGCTGTTCCAGCTCGACAGTGCGTCCGAGATCGTCTACATCGGCGACGAAGGCCGCACCGAGGACTCGGGCCGGCGCAGCCGCCGCATTGGCTGGGAGTTCAACAACTACTACAAGGTCAATCGCTGGCTGACGCTGGACGCCGATTTCGCGTATGCACAGGCGCGCTTCCGCGATCCGGGTGGCGCCGGCCGCTACATCGCAGGTGCGGTCGAAGGCGTCGCGTCCGTGGCGATGATCGTCGACGACGGCGGTGTCTGGAGCGGCTCGATGCAATTGCGCTATTTTGGTCCGCGCCCGCTGACCGAGGACAATGCGGTGCGCTCGGATGCCACTACCACGCTCAACGGCCGCCTGCGTTATCGGGTGGACCAGAAGACCTCGATCGAGCTGCTTGGCTTCAATCTGCTTGACAGCAAGAACTCGGCAATCGATTACTACAACGACTCGTATACCTTCAATGGCGTATCCGGCTTGGCCGGGCGTGTGTTCCATCCTGCGGAGCCGCGTAATTTTCGCCTGATGCTGGTCACGCGCTACTGATTTCGGCCGTCTCGACCGGTTCAGGCCGCGGTTGCGCATCGAAGCGTGCGCGTACCAGACCGACATGTTCGCGCAGCACGTACAGCTGGTCGGCAAAGGCGAGCGGAAGCTGCAGGTTGTTGACCGCGTCCCGGATATCGTCCAGCCGTCGGCGCAACACGGCGCGCTCGCTGTCATCGGCCGGCTGCATCATGTCGCGCTCGATGGTCATCAGTGCGCCGTACCAGCGATAGATGCGCGAGCGCATGCGCCAGCGGTAGAGCGGCGCGACCAGCCGCGTTGCCGGCACCACGACGATCAGCAGTGGCAGCATCAGCAGCAGGATACGATCGACCAGGCTGGCCAGCCAGAACGGCAGCCGCTTGTACAGGAAAGGCGAACCGGACGTGTAGTAGCGGCGTGCTTCTTCGCTCAGCGGTATGTCATGCTCGACTGCGGTCGGAAACTCGCCGGCCTTACGGAACATGCCTGCCTTGCCATGTACTTCGCGCGCTGCGGCGATCAGCAGATCCGAGATCGCCGGATGCAGGTTGTCGCGCGCGATCAGTTCGACCGGCGTGCCGACCAGTTCGGTGGCCTTCGGCGGCAGGTTCATGCCGAGGTCGAAGCTGCCTTCGGGCGCAGTCAGGTGCGACAGAAAACGCAGGCGGCGCAGGTAGCCGTCGGCCTGGCGGAAGCTCATCAGCCGGATGCCGGGAACCTTCATCAGCTCGCGCGTCTTCTTGCCGCGCACCTGCTCGCTGGTGACGAAGATCGCGTCAACCTTGCCTTCGGTCAGAGCGGCGAGAGCGTCATCGCCGTCAAGGTCGAGCAGGGTCGCGTCTTCCTTGTCCATGCCGTTTTCTTGCAGCATGCGGCGCGCCAGCACGGCAGTGCCGCTGCCATCAGGGCCGATCGCGATGCGCCGCCCTTTCAGCTGGGTCAGTCGGTCGATTTCCCGTTTGCCGCGGTAGAACACCATCATCGGCTGCACATACAGCGTGCCCAGCGACACCAGGCCGGGTGCCTTATCGTCATCCGTCAGTCCGGTTTGCACGAAACCGACATCGGCCGCCTGGCGCGGGTCGAGCAGGGTTTTCAGGTTCTCGATCGAGCCGTCGGTCGAACGCACCTCGACCTTGATGCCATGCGCGGCGATCAACTTCGCATAGCGGTCGGCGGTGACATGGAAGCTGCTGTCTGGCGGCCCCGCCAAGATGACGACGCGGTTCGGCGGCGCGGGACGGATCAGCTTCACCGCGAGCCAGCCCAGTCCCATGGTCAGCAGCAGGATCGGAAGCAGCACGGTCAGCAGGTCGCGCCAGGAAACGGCGCGCAAGCGTGCGATCGGCCGGGTCAGCGATTTGCCCAGTTGGGGCAGGGGGCGGGAAGGGCGCATCGTCAGTGGATCCGTGGGATGGCGATGTCAGACATCATAGAGGATAGACCGGCAGCGCGGGAGATGGCACGTGGCCCTGCGTAGGGCCTCAGCCGGTGTACTGGCTCAGCACCGATTCGATCTCGGATTTAGCGCAGTCAAGCGCCTCGACGCAGTCGGCATCCAGCTGGCCGGCGGCGGCCATCCGTCTCAGTTCGGCGAGCGCCTGCTCGTATGTCCACTGCTTCTTGTACGGGCGGGTGTGCATCAGCGCGTCAAAGATGTCGGCCACGGTCACGATGCGCGCTTCGAGCGGGATGTCCGCACTCCTCAGTCCGTTCGGATAGCCGCTACCGTCGAGGAACTCATGATGGCAGAGGACGATGTTGCGCAGGATCGTGCAGTTGGGCAGCTCTGAAATGTTGAAGTCGCCGAGGATGGTCTCGATGATCCGCATGCCCTTCTCGACATGCGTGCGCATGACCGCATATTCGTCGGGAGTCAGTTTGCCGGGCTTCAGCAGGATCTCGTCGGGAATGCCGATCTTGCCGATATCGTGCAGCGGCGCGAAAAAATACACGTTCTCGACGAACTCATCATTCAGCCCGTATTTTCCTGCGACCTTCCTCGCGATCAGCCGCGAGTTGCGCGCCATTCTTTCCAGATGGGCACCGGTCTCGAAGTCGCGCAGGTTCGCCAGATCTTTCGCGACTTCAATCGAAGCCGAGATCGAGCGGATCGCCGCCAGTTCGCTCGATATCGCCATATTGATCAAGCTGGTGAACAGCAGCAGATCGCGCTGGACTTCCAGCGTGAACGCGCCCTTTTGCGTCGAATTGGCAAACAGGAAACCGAAGAACTTGCCCTCGTCATTCAGCACCGTGGTGAACGACGACTGGTATCCCTGCGACAGCAGCCAGCTTGAGTGCTTCGAGTTCGGGACGATCGCGGCGGGGATGTCATCGATGATGCGCACCCCCTGTCCGGCTGCCAGTCGGCTCAGCGACACGCTGTCGGCCAGCTTGAATTCATATCCTGCGATCGGGGTGCCGGCACGCGTGCTGTTGATGAAGGTCTTCAGCATGTCGCTGTCGGCGTCATGGATCACGCAGGCGATCCGCTCGACGCAGGGGGCACGCTCCAGGATACGTTCGTGGATTTGGGATAAGCGCGCGCTGAGCGTGGGCGATGGTTGTAATAATTTTAATGGATGCATGTATCCCCGGTGGCGGATGTGCGTCGGCCTGTTTATAGGTGTTAGCGGCCGGCAGCCGGCCGGGCTTCGCGGCCACGACCAGAGTGCGTGCCGATTATAGGGCACACGCTCGTGCGACCTCCGACGCGGGTGCGGGGTTACGGCTGGCGGGTGGCCAGATGCGCCGACAACAGCTGTTCCGCGGTTTCGAAGTCGAACGATTCGACCGCCTCCTTCAGTTTGCCGAACGAGTCGCCGAGTCCTGCTCGCAGCAACGGCGCCTGTTCGTCGATGATGGACTCGGCCGCCGCATTGCCTTCGTGAAGATAGCTCGCCAGCGACTGACACAGCGTGGTGAACGCTGTGCGGTCGAAATTCATGCTGAGTTCATCGGCTTGCTGAGCCGCTGCCTGCCAGGCGCCCAGTGCGTCGAGCAGCGGCTTGAGTTGTGTGTCGAATTGATCGACCAGCGCGTTGAGCGCGTCGGCTGGCCGGCCTTCGCGAATCGCTGTCTCGAGTCGCGCCGCCAGCTGTTGCAGGTCGACTGCACCGATATTCGCGGCCACGCCCTTGCTCGTATGCGCATGTCGCTCGGCTTCCCGCCAGTCTTGCCGGGTCAGCGCGCTGCGGATATCCGCAACCGCGCCAGCCTGGCCCGACAGGTATTTTTTCAGCAGGTTCGCATACAGCGCGTGCTTGCCGAAGGCGCGCTTGAGCCCAAGCGCCATGTCGATGCCGGGCAGCGCCGCCGGCAAGCCGACGGCAGGCGTGGTCAGGTTCGCTGACATGGCGATGGGATTGATCGTGGCGGTGGCGCGCGGCTTGATCCAGTTGAGCAAGTTCATCCACAGGTCATCCTGGTCGATCGGCTTGGCGACGTGTCCGTTCATGCCGGCTTCGATGCATTCGTCAATGTCAGAGCGCATCACATTCGCGCTCATCGCAATCACCGGCAGGTCATGCGTTTTCGGTAGCTGGCGCAGCCGCCGCGTGGCAGTCAGGCCGTCCATCACTGGCATCTGGATATCCATCAGCACCAGGTCGTACTGGCCTTCGGCCAGCTTGTCGAGTGCAATCTGTCCGTTGCCGGCGATGTCGACAATGAGGCCGGCATCGCGCAACAGCTCGCTGGCGACTTCCTGATTCAGGTCGTTGTCTTCCACCAGCAAGAGGCGTGCGCCGGCGATGGTCGCAACCGGATGCGCGGCCGCGCTACTGAACGACGGTGTCGTGCGCGCTCCACCGGACTCCGCTTGTGCGCTGCCGAACACTCTGACGATGCAGTCGAACAGGGTCGATCCATTGACGGGCTTGGTCAGCGCTTCGCAGATCAGCTGGTCGGTATCCAGGCTGCGCATCGCCTCAATATCGTAGGCGGTGGCCATGACGATCGGCGGTATCGCCGGCGCGTTGCGCTGATGCAGACGGCGCGCCAGTTCAATGCCATCCATTGCCGGCATTTGCCAGTCGATGATCAACAGGTCGAAGGGTTGGGCCTGACGGATCGATTCGTCGAACAGGCGCAGCGCGTCTTCGCCTCCGTCGGCTTCGACCGACCGCAATCCGATCGACAGCAGCAGGTCGTGCAGCACGCGCCTGGCGGTGCCGTTGTCGTCGACCACCAGCACGCGCTTGCCCTCAAGCTCGGAGCGTAGCAGCGCCGGCCGGGTCGTCTGCTCGGACTTTCTGATCCGGACGGTGAACCAGAAGGTCGAGCCTTTGCCGGGTTCGCTGCTGACGCCGACGCTGCCGCCCATCAGTTCGGACAGATTTTTTGCGATCGCCAGCCCGAGTCCGGTACCGCCGTAGCGGCGCGACGTGGACGTGTCCGCCTGCTGGAAGCTGCGGAACAGTTGCGACACCTGTTCTGCACTCAGGCCGATCCCGGTGTCCCTGACCGAGAATTTCAGCATGATGTCGTCGCCGCGACGTTCCAGTACGCTGACCTTCAGGTCGATCTCGCCGTGTTCGGTAAATTTGACCGCGTTATTCGTATAGTTGATCAGCACCTGACCGATACGGAGTGGATCGCCGACCAGCGCAGGCGGAACGTCGGCGTCAATATCGACGATCACTTCCAGCCCTTTTGCCGCCGCCTTTTCAATGACGAGGTTGGTGACATTGGCCAGCACGTCCTCAAGCTGGAAAGGCACATGCTCTATCGTGACTTTGCCGGCTTCGATTTTCGAGAAGTCGAGGATGTCGTTGATCACCCCGAGCAGATGCAGGCTGGCCGAGTGAATCTTGCCCAGAAAATCGTGTTGTCTTTGAGTCAGCCCGGTCTTTTTCAGCAAGTGCCCCATGCCGATGATAGCGTTCAGCGGCGTGCGTATTTCGTGGCTCATGTTGGACAGGAAGTCCGCCTTGGTTTTGGCGCTGGCCTCGGCTTGCTCCTTCGCTTCCTGCATCGCTTCCTTCGCCTGCCGGTCTGTCGTGATGTCGTCGATGATCCAGACCACGCCCTTGTCCTTATCGTTGCGATCGATCGCGTTGCCCGTCAGGCGCGCCCAGAAGGTGCTGCCGTCGCTGCGGACGAGTCGAGCTTCGAAGCTCTGTTCGACACCCTGCCAGATGGGCTCATAGTCCCGTTCGTGTGCGCGGAATTCTTGCTGATTTTCATACATGACCGCGGTCGATCGTCCTGTCAGGGAAGACTCAGTGGCGCCCAGCATCTGTAGCAGGCGGCGGTTACAACGCTCGAATTTCCTGCCCTTGACCAGAGCGATGCCCGAGGTCGCGGTGGCCAGGATGGCCTCCTGTTCCGCATTCGATGTGCGCAGTGCCTCCGTGGCATGGCGCTCGGCGGTGACATCGGTGATCATCATGACAGCGCCTTTGGCGGGATCGCTTTCGTCGATGATCTTGGCCGACAGTGTGGCCCAGAAGGCTTCGCCGCCAAGGCGTTGCAGCCGGACCGTATCCTGATAGATCTCTCCGCGAGCGAGGCGTTGCCATCCTTGCTGAATCAGTGTCTCGTAATCTTCCGGATCGACGAACCACCCACGCGTCGGCTGGCCGACCTGCCGGCCGAGCGAGTAGCCAAGCATGCTGTCGGCCCGGGCATTCGCACGCAGCACTTTGTTGTCGTCGATGACGGCGATGCCGATACTGGCAGCGTCGAAGATAGCCCGTTGCTCGCGCGCGGCTTTGCGCAGCTCGCCTTCGAATTGCAGCCGGTGTCCCACGTCACGCAAGGTGGTTGCGATGACTATGCCTTCCGGCGTGTCGATCGATCCGAAGCTCAGTTCGACCGGGATGGTCCTGCCGTCGCGGACAACGGCCTGGAAAATCTTCCTTTCGGTGCTTTCGATCGACGCGGCAGTCATACCCGGCCGGCTGTGCTGCTGAAGCGCGCCGCTGCCCTGCGGTACCAGCAAGTCGAATGGCTGGCCGATCATATGCGCACGCTGGTAGCCAAAGAAAGATTCGGCCGCCAGATTGACCATGGATATTTTTCCGCCGGCATCCGAAATGATCATCGGGTCCGGTGTCGCATCGAGCAGCGCATGAAACTGCGCTTCTCGCGCTGCGATCTTCTGTTCGTCTGCCACCCTGGCTGAAATGTCGGACAAGAAGGCGAATGAAAACGTTTCGCGCGTGCTGTCGTCCCAGACGGTGTTCCCGTACATCAGGCAGGGCAATTGTGTGCCGCCCTTTTTGCGCAGCGCGATTTCGCGCTGATAGCGACCGGACTCTGATCGCATGCCGCCTTCCACAAAGGCGCCGAAATCTCGGCCGAGCAGGCCATCGCGGCTCTCGCCGCACATCTGGCAAAACTCCGGATTGCAGTCGACGATCAGACCGGACTCGTCGGTGACGATAAAGCCTTGCTGGGTGGTACCGATGATCACGCCGATCCGGTAACGTGAACTGGTGGCGCGTGCCATGCCCATTGATACCAGCAGTCCGGTGACAAGCAGAACGAAGGTCCACAGGCCGACGCCCCAGGCCAGGTTGGCAGCGGAAATTCCCCTCACTGGTTCGGCCACATCCAGCGGGATGAAGTATGCCGCTTCCATCGCGATGTAATGCATGCTGGAGATCGCCAGTCCGAGGATGACGCCGGCGCCGAGCGACGGAGCATGGCTCCAGTCCTTGTTGATTCTTTTTTTCAGTCGTGTGTGCAGAAAGAGCGCGCCCACGCCGAGCACGACTGCGGCTGCGATCGACAGCAGGAACAAGGCGAAATCGTAACGAACGATGCCATCGAGCCGCGTGGCCGCCATACCGGTGTAATGCATCAGGCCGACACCACCGCCGAGAGTGGTGCCGGAGAACAGCAATCGCGTGACGGACGGATTGTCCTGGCGGATGAATTGCAATGCCACTGCGGCGGCCAGCACCCCTGGTATCCAGGACAGCAGGGTCAGCCCGAGGTCATAGCTCACGCCGCAATCCAGGCGGAAGGCCAGCATCCCGATGAAGTGCATCGCCCAGATGCCGCCACCGAGCATGCAGGCGCCCAGCAAGATCCACGACAGACCTCTCAGCCGGCGGGACGCGATCTCGAATGCGCAATACGATGCGAAGATCGCGATGGCGATCGAGCAGGCCACCATCACGGGTTCATACGTGTGCAGGTAGGCCTGGTCGACCACGGCATTACCGGGCAGGAAAAATTCGCCGAATATTTTTGCCATATAATTATATTAATTATTTATAAATATCGAATTTTTATCGATCTTTTTTTGTGCATCATCTGACTTTATTCGCATTCGTTCCATTTATTTCCATCACCAGCCACCGACAATGAGCGATTCGACCGCAGACACTGAGCGCAAGCATGTCGTATTGGTCGTCGACGATACGCCGCAGAACCTGAAGCTGATTGTCGAATTATTGCGCGACCAATATGTGACGCTGGTCGCCAACAGCGGCTCCCGGGCGCTGGGGGTGGCGCGCGGCGCGCAGCAGCCAGACATTATCCTGCTCGACATCATGATGCCCGAGATGGACGGATATGAAGTGCTCAGGCAACTGAAGCAGGATGAGTCGACCCGACATATTCCAGTGATCTTCCTGACCGCGAAATCGGAAGTGGACGACGAGACCGCCGGCCTTGCGCTCGGTGCCGTCGACTACATTACCAAGCCGATCAGCCCGCCCATCGTCCTTGCGCGCCTGAAGGCGCAGTTGCTGGTGAAAGATGCTGCCGATTTTTTGCGCGACAAGAATCAGTATCTTGAAGCCGAAGTGACAAAGCGCACCCGGCATATCGAAGCCATCCAGGATGTGACGGTGCTGGCCCTGTCGTCGATGGCTGAGGCGCGCGACAACGAAACCGGCAACCATATCCTGCGTACACAGCGTTATATCGAGACGCTGGCACGGCAGCTGAAAGATCATCCGCGCTTTTCCGGCCGGCTGTCTGACCAGCAGATTCGTCAGCTCTACAAATCGGCGCCGTTGCATGACATCGGCAAAGTCGGCATTCCCGACCGGATTCTGATGAAGCCCGGCAAGCTCACCGCGGAAGAATTCGAGGTGATGAAGACGCACACGACCATTGGCTATGAAGCGCTGCGACGCGCAGAAATCGCGCTGGGGATGGAGGTCGATTTCCTGACGATTGCGAAGGAGATCGCGCTGTCACATCAGGAAAAATGGGATGGCTCTGGCTATCCGCAAGCACTGGCCGGCGAGATGATTCCTTTATCGGCCCGGTTGATGGCGGTGGCGGATGTATATGACGCGCTGATCAGCAAGCGAGTCTACAAGCCTGCCTTCCCGCACGATGAGGTCTTGCGCATCATGGCGGAGGGCAGGGGAAAGCATTTCGATCCCGATATCTATGACGCCTTCTTTCAGGTGCATCTGGAATTCGAGCGGATCGCGCAGCAGTTTTCCGATGGCTGAATGACCGTAATGAGGGCGGCTGCCTGAGCGCAGTTTGCGCTACTTGCAAATTTAACACTAATTTCACATAAGAAAATAATGTTCCTTATTTTAAGGTAGCGTTCAGCTTGGCCTGCTAAACTCTTTCGGCAGAAAAAGTTAATGGCGGCGGCAATTTTAGTGTGCTGTCCGGCCTCGTTTCTAAGGGATGAACATGTCTTCCACATACAAATTTGATACGACGACCACCCCGATCACGATGTATGAGTGGGACGATGGTGTCTGGAAGCCGGAATCCTTGTCGCTGAACGAGTCTCTGACGTTAAACGGGGATGGCACGATTACGCTGCTGAAGACCCATGACACTTATAACGAGCTGAAGAATTTCGCCGTCAATCCATCTGACTCTGGCGTGTATCTGAAGGTCAGCGAGACGTATACGCTTCCGGATGGAACGCCCGTCGCTTCCGAGCCGGAAGATGGGGAAGAAGTCGAGGACGAGTTCGAAGACGACCTGGATGGCGATGGCTCCGATGACGATCACGTCGATGGCAGCGATGACGACGATCTCGAACACGGCGGCAGTGGCGACGACGACCTCGACGGCGGCGCAGGGGATGACGACATCTACGGCGACGACGGTGACGACGATCTCAACGGCGGCGAAGGCGATGATGTGCTCGTCGGCGGCACAGGATATGACGTCCTGCTCGGCGGCTCAGGCAACGATGACATCGACGGCGAAGAAGATGACGACGTCCTGGAAGGTGATGACGGATCAGATGATCTGGATGGCGGTGACGGAGATGACTCGCTCGAAGGCGGCGACGGATCGGACCGCCTGACAGGCGGAAGCGGTGATGATGATCTGTATGCGGGAGCCGGCGATGATACGGTCAACGGCGGTCTGGGAGACGACCTGATCATCGGCGGCAGTGGTGCCGGCAACGATACATACATCGGCGATGCCGGGATCGATACGGTGAAATATACAAGCGCCACGGCCGGTATTCTCGTCAACCTGAGCGGCGGCATTGCCAAATCGATGTCGGTGGACGCAGGTATCGGCTTCGATAAGCTGGCGTCGATTGAAAACATCATCGGCGGAGATTTCGACGACACCCTGATCGGCAGCGCCCTGGCAAACCAGCTGGAAGGCGGGAAAGGCAACGACACCGTGAATGGCGGTGCAGGCAATGACCTGATTATCGACGGCGAGGGTTCAGGCAACGATCAATACATTGGCGGCGGTGGTATCGATACTGTCAGTTATACCGCTGCCACGGCGGGCATTACGATCACCCTGATTGCAGGGACGGCCAGGTCGACCTCGCTTGACGCAGGCATGGGTACCGACAAGCTGGCAGCGATCGAAAATGTGATCGGTGGAGATTTCGATGACATGCTCACGGGCAGCGCGCTGGGCAATCAGCTCGATGGCGGAAATGGCAATGACACTCTCGTCGGTGGACTGGGCAAGGACATGCTGACGGGCGGCCTGGGAAGCGATACCTTCAAATTCAGTAAGGTGATCGAATCCGGACTGGCTGTGAAACGGGATGTCATCACCGATTTTGATTCGGCCGGCGGAGATAAGATCGATCTCTCTGCAATCGATGCAAAGTACGGTGCTTCCGTGAATGACGCGTTCACGTTCTTGTCGGAGCCGGTAACGCTGCTCAATGCCAATGGCGCCCTGTGGTTCAGGGACGGCGTTTTATACGGCAGCACGGATAAAGACATCGGGGCAGAGTTCCAGATCGAACTGACCGGCATTACCAGCCTGACCGCGGAAGATATCGTTCTGTAAATTGTCAGATGTTCTTATAAAAGAAAGGGGTCTGCGGACCTCTCTCCTTATTTGGGGGGCCTCACATGCAGAAAAAAATACTAAATAAAATTTTAATTGCTACAGCCCTGGTTGGAGCAGCCGCTTTCGCTCCGGCTGCTACTGCCGAGACCGTGCTGTGGGAAGGTCAGAGCCCGATCGACATTCCGGCATCCTCGCTGCAGCTGACTAAAAATTTCAACAGAATTACGGCGCACTACAGCAAGGAGACCATCAAGCTGGTCAATACCTATGTCGAGGGCGGCAGCATCGATCGCGAATGGGCAGCGCTGAAAGGACAGCCGGTTTCTGGTCCTGCGTTCAATTCCTACATTATGGTCAGGGGAGCCAAATATGTATTGGCACAATTCCATTTCCATACGCCTTCCGAACATACGGTAAACGGGCATGCGGTGCCTGCCGAAATCCATTTCGTTCATCTGCGCCTTCATGACAATGGTGACCCGTATTGCGTCGGTGAGCCGCAGTCGCTGCTGGTGATTGGTGCTCTCATCAATGCCGACAATAAGATCACCAAAGGCGAGATCGCAAAAATTTTTGCTCATGGCGACCTGCCGCAGCGTAGCGTGGATGCATCGGTACAGATTGCAGAATTTAATCTCGACAAGCTGCTGCCGAATCTGCAGAACTCTTATCGTTATAACGGATCTCTGACGGCTCCCAGTGCGGTTGACTGCACCAAGGATGTGTTCCTCAATGAAACCGCCATCTACAACATACACAACACAGTCTACAACTCAGACAAGGCGCATCAGCTTGAGGGCGAAGTGTTTCCGGAAGCTGTTTCCTGGGTTGTGCTGAAGTCGCCGATGGTGATCTCGGAAGAAGACTTGCAAAAGCTGGAAGCAGCGATGGGCGAAAATTCACGCCCTGTACAGCCGCGTAATAACCGGGCAATTAAATTCGTGGAATGATCCGGCTAGCGCCTGTCTCGTCAGGCGGGTGGCAAGGCGGCAGTAACGCAGACAGTACAGACGTATAGCAAGTTACTGCCAACGCCACCAGCAGCCTGAGGGGATAGGCTCTAAATTCGAATGGCCTGATTCCTGATGTGGTTTGCAGTTAATACAGGGAAGGCCTGTTCGAGTTTTTGCTTCGAGTGTGCAATGCTTACTTCCATTGTCGGGCGCGCAAAAATTTCCCAAAGCCGCTGTCAAATTCAGGTTGCGACACCTAGATGCTGAGAGAGCAGCTTCAGCAAGCTGGCGCCAGAACCTGCGCCGATTTCTCCAGCGGTATGGATAGAATCAAGCCGGTCAACTGGCAATCCTGTTTCCAGAAATTCGTCTGAATCAACGACAACGACCAGCGCCTCCACCTCTGGCGATCGTAGCAAAGCGATGCATCGCATAAAAAGCCCCGGGCTCGTCAGGTGCAGCTGTTCGCCATCCGCAGATTCTGACAGTGCATGCCCGGTGATGTGGGCGCGTATGCCTTGTTTCATTAACTGGCCGCGCATATCGCGCGCTATCGCCCACAGATCAGCTGTGCCGATCACCGCATGAATCGGTATTCGGCCCCCTTCGGAAACCAGCCCGACAATATAGGGGTGGAGCATGTCTTTTTTGAGATCGCCACTCAGATAAGGCTTGAAATTCATCTCGATAATCACCGCCTGGTTTTCGTACCAGGGTCTGGCAATATCGACTGTCATCAAATCCACGCCAGCGACCGACAGACCCAAGACATTCGCTGCACGTAAAGCCAGGCGAACATTCTCGGGATGAATCCTGGTCGTTGCATCTTCAGAAATGCCTCCCCATTCTGTATTTTCTATCGGTCGCAGCACGACGCGTTGCCCGTCTCGGGGTATCGATTCCGGTGACAGACCGGCATTGGATAAACAAGCTATCGCCAGTTCATCTAACGGAAAAATTTTCTTGCGTCGCCATGGCGGGATGTTTACCTGTTTGTGATTGGCTTCATCCACTAACTCGCGAATGGTTTTCATACCATCGCCGACAACCGATTTGGGTTGGCGACCCGTGGCAAATACCAAGCGTCCGCCGGCGACGAAAATTCGGTGGCACAGACCGGGCACCTGTTTTTCCACCAGGATTCGATTACTCAAGTTCCTGGCTGTACGAAAGGCTTTCGTTAATGCGTCCGGACCATCCACGCTCACGGTCACCCCTTCTCCTCGTTCCCGATCTGCGGGCTTGATCACGACCGGCCAGCCGAATGTGTTCGCTACCTTGAGCGCCTGTTCCTCGGTTGAGACCAGTTCATGCAATGGCGCCGGCAAACCTGTCTGGCGCAGTAACAACGCGGTAAAAAATTTGTCGCTGCACGCTCTGGCGCCGATGGCTGAGTCATTTCGGCAGGCGCTGCGATGAGTTGTCTGTGCACGCGCTCCATAACCCAGCTGCATTATCCCCATACCCAGATGCGAAAATGGAACGCCCAATTTGTGGGCCAGAGCTGCCACAAATGCGTTCGCACGACCTTCAGAAAAATTCTGTCGATAGCGCGGGAGCAGTTCAAGATCCAATTGCTTGTAGAGACCTTCTGCGGCCCTGAGCGACGGCACAGTCTTCATAAATACATCGATTAACTGCAACGCCAGGCGAACAAGTTCCTCGAATACCTGGGGGGAGAGACCGTTCGTGGCCGGTACAAGCAAGCTGAAATCCCAACGATCGGCACGGCGTACCAGTCTCTCCAGCTGTCCCGGTACGGTACAGGGTAGATTGCATGCGTCGCAAAGTATCCCGTACATCGCCATGACACGACCCAGCAGAGCAAAAGCAGGTGTCAGCTGCAGCGATAACGGCACTTCCGCGCCCGCGACCATGCCGGTCCCCGACGCCGTTGTATCGAAGTAGGTTTGCATCCACCGATCGGCACGTTCAAGCTCCAGCCTCGCTGGCATCTGAATCGACAATTGCACTCGTAAGGAGCTTTGCCGCATTCCTCCCCGATAACCGAAAATTTGCGTAAATGGCATCTAATCTACATGCTGATTATGTGTTTATGTTGATAATACCGCTTGGAATGTTTTATAGTGGAAACGCCACTATATGCAGTGGTAAATTTTTTGAGGAAAACCCATCAATGACGAAAAAATACACAGCGCCACTTCTGGCGCCTTATGGCTCGCTGCAAAATCTGGCTCTTGCGGCGAAAGTCGGAGGAGGAAAGGGCGGCGGATTGCAAAAGGGCGAACAGGAACCCAGCCCCAAGGTTCAACGCCGCAAGACCGCCTGAGCAATACAGCGGAAAAAGCACGCACCTCATGGGCATGATGTTCACTCCTTGCGTCGAAACAGTAGCCGGGTTGAGATTGTCCATGAGTGCTGCTCTTCGCGACAGCCTGTCCGCTCTTCTCGTTGAGGCAGGAAAAATTAAAATCTCTGCTGCAAAAAGAGTCTCTGGTTGTGAGCCTGATTTTCTCGCGCGGCCTGCTGATTTCACAGCGTATTTCGATCTGCTTGTGGCGCTCAGAGCGAACCCAGAGCCTGTTGCGGTTGGCGGATTGGATGCCATCGTTGAGCATGCTGCGGCAACTCTGCGGAGACTATCCGGTCCGTCGTCTTCACCGCAAATACCGGCGCTTGCCCGGCCAAGGGTGATTACCCTTGGTGAGGAATATTTCGCCGCAGAGGACATGGCGTCCCTCATTCGTTGGTGGGATATGGAGCCTGACAATGCGATGGATCTTGCCGCTGTCGATGCAGATGAACTTATGGATGCGACAGACAAGATCGAGCGCGCGCTGGATGAACTGGAACAGGCGGCTCCTGCCCTGTATGGTGAATTGCTCACCATTACCCAAGACATTGTGATTGCCGAACCTGGGAATGCCCGGCGCTTGAATTTCGGTGGTGTCTCTTCATTCGCCGCATGGGGCGCTATCGGCATAAATTACAAGACCCATCCGCACTGGGCAGACTACTTGCGCACACTTGTTCACGAAACGGCGCATTTGTTGTTATTTGCCATTGCACGCGAAGAACCGCTGGTTCTCAATGATGCCGACGAGCGGCAAGCCTCGCCATTACGTGACGATATGCGCCCTGTCGACGGGATTTTTCACGCGGCTTTTGTCTCCGCTCGTGAGGCGTTGGCGCTGAATACCTGCCTGACCAGGATGGAGTCTGCGGGCTCATCTGCCGACCCGCTGATACGTGATTATCTTGAGAATCTTTTGAACGACAGCGTCATTTCATTTTCTGACTGCTGCAAGCAACTCAACGAGCATGCCTGTCTTTCGCCGTTGGGGCATCAGGTCCTGCAGGAAGCCAAGACTTATATGAATGATGCGTTCGAAGTTATTGACTGACTTTCCACTTGGCTTGATCGGCATGCTCATGTCGAAGTAGCTCAATTGCCGGTCAGGTGGAAGCGTCGAGATAAATTCGTATGATTGGCAGGCTCTTCACCACGGGCGGACTGAATTTTTATTCAGACGTAACTTGAGTAACTTTAATTCCGCGAACTCGCACCCGTCCGCTGCTGAAGCACCAGCAGCGTGGCAGGGGTCGGAAAAAGACGCCAGGCCGATGTCTTTTTCAATCCGACTGCCGATCCGAATTCACAATAATCCTCTACGGTATAAGCGGAACCATCCGGCGTTGTTGCGAGCATCTGAAATGCAAATGCGACAGCTTCAGGTGGGGTGAGTGTCTCCGGATCCGGCATAAAATCTACGATACAAATAGCACCGTTTTCTGAAAGGGAACCCTTCATTTTTCCTAAGATTTCTGTGCATGCAGCGACACCAAAATGATGAAGAATATTGGGCAGAAGAATGACATCGTATTTTTCAGGAAGAGACACGTCAAAAATACTGCCTGGCAGAGTTGAGTACCGATCGCCAACATTTGCTTGGTCAGCCTTACTCTTTGCTACTTCCAGCACATCCTGCCAGTCAACGGCGGTAATCTCCGCCTCGGGAAACGCATGGGCAAATTCGATTCCATAAAGACCGTGCCCTGCCGCCACATCCAAGACCCGCGATACGCTGTGATGGGTCGACTTCATCTTGGACGCCACCAGCTTGGATGCAGGTGCCGCGAAAGGCAACATCGCCTCGGCGAATTTTTCCCAGACCCGATCATTTTCAGCGGTTACCCCCAATCCAGCTGAACCACCATTTTTAATGAATTTTTCCGGATGGTTGAGATACAAGGACATGATTTCTGGTGCGGCCAGAAAGTCCAAGCTATCTAGGAACCGTGAACCGGAGCCGGGCTTTAAATAGGCGAGGGCCGCAGCTGCGATTGAATATTTTCCTTCTGACTTTACAAGCAATCCTAAAATACAGAGAAAATCGCATAAGGCGAAGACACTCTTTAAAGGTATGTCCGCCCGATCAGCAAGATTCTGTGCCGTCACAGATGATGAACCAATCAGGTCAAAAATATTCAGACGAGCGGCGGCAACAAGCGCGGCGGTTTTTTGATATGAAATTGCCAGATCATAAATTGGATTTTTGGAAATGGTGTTCATATCGAGATATTCCCTATTGTATTAATTAATACGCACAGAATAGACAATTCCAATCGTTGCCAGTCTCTGAATTTTCCTCGGCAGAGGAGGATTTCTGGCCGTAATTAATCCACTGCAATCCGCCTTTCGGCGTGTCCCAGAGTCCATATTGAAATCCCAAGTCCGCAGGTCTGGCACGCATTTGAGCACGCATCTGCCCAAGATAAGCCGTATACCAATCTCGAAGCCAGTCTTCGCCGGTGCCGCGAGGTCTGATCAACGGCCCTAGCGTGATTTTGATGCGGTTGATTTGAGACCAGGTCGCCGTGTAGAAGCAGGTAGCCGCACCGCTCAGCTGTGCCAATTCTCCAATGCCGGAAAATAATTTGAACGGCTGCCCGAGAAAATTCATTTCCCGCTGCCTGTTACCCCAGCGACCTTCAGGCGAGGCAAGAATGATCCCGTTGCGACGCAGATGAAGTAAGGCTTTGGCGAGAGCTGTTTTTGCGCCAAGTTCATCGCGAACGGAGATACTGTTTGGTGGTTGTACGTTTTCCGGTGCGCCACTAATGTTTACGATGGGTAATCCAGAGCGCGCTGCCGGGAGCAATAACGCCATCCATGGTCCGACATGATAGGAGACGAGTATCACTCCTTTGTTTTTCTCAAGCAGCGGGTTCAGAGAATTCCAGTCAACCGGCTCGAGCATATTCTCTATCTGATGCTCACGTCCTACGGCGGCCGCCTGTGCCATCAGAATCTGCGCAAAAAATCCCCATCGGGCATCCTGGTACCATCGCTGCTCATGCTCTGCCTTCACACCAAGGCAATCGCGCGCGAATGGCAGCACAACATCCCGGGGAATCCATGGCGGTGGAACCTGAGAAATATGTTTTAGAGCGGCCTCAAGGGAACGTTCAGTTTTCTGCATGATTTCTAATTTAGCGATGATTCGTATGCTTATCAGGGTCTATCGCTCGGCAAGTCGGACAAGCGAACTTTGCCATTCTCGTCGCGATTCAGTGATGCATATATTTCCACTTTTGCCGGAACCTTATAGGCTGACAGAGATTTGCGGCAGAGAGAAATCACATCATCCGGCTGAAGCGAAAAATCCCTGGATTCGATGACAACCCTGATGGCACTTTGCCCCGCGCGAGTGAACGGCAGAACCGCAACATGGCTGACATCCAGAGCCGCACTTATGACGGCCGAAATTTCCAGCGGATCCACTTTCCAGCCACCGATATTGTAAATTCCGTCGCGCCCCACAATGTACAGATCGCCAGACGTATCAAGATATCCGCGATCGCCCGGAATCACATAGCCGTCGATTATTTCTAGTTTTGGCGAAAGCTCATCCGCATAGCTTTCGGCAGCTGCCGGACTTTTGATGCCGACTCGCCCTGTAGCACTGGCATTCAATGCTTCTCCGTGGTCATCAAAAATTCGGACTGCAACTCCCGGGTAAGGGCGACCTACCTTGCCCTCAATATAGTTGTCTGTGAGGTCAATGGTCGCGCTCAGGGTCTCCGTAGAGCCATATTGGACGCGAACAGGCATGCCGAATCTTTCGAAAAATAGGTCGCGAACTGATTTTTTCAGGCGATCTGTCGAGCAGATAAAGTGCCGTACAGATTTGAATGCAGCGGCATCACCGGCTGACAGAAAGCATGCCCCAAGCATTTCCACCATCACGGGAGTGGCGAAAACAACGGTCGGTTGGAACGAACTTGCCATGCGCAATACCTCTGCAGGCAGGAAGCGGTCTATCGAATAGGTTGTTGCGCCTGAAGCCAGGCCTGCGAATAGTCCCAACATACCAAACGCATGGTAAATCGGTGGAATCAGCAAAAAGCGATCACTGGCTTTGATTTCAAGCGCCCGCATAAAATGCGCATAGTCTTCCAATACCTGCCGCTCGTTTCGTATGAGGAGCCGAGGCATTCCCGTCGAGCCCGAGGTAAATTGATGAATCAGACTTAACGGGTCTTTATTTCGGGACGCGTCGTTTTGATCAATCGGCAAGCACCAGAGGCTGGTCGTTACGCCTTTGGAAAGTATCTGAATCCACTCGCTTTTTTCCGGAGCCGAAAATCCCTCAGTTGAAGCCAGAAATCTTGCGCCAGAACGATTCAAAGCGCTCAACAGTTCTGGCGCGGAAGAACGAGGATTGACAGGTAGTACGGAGGCACCCATTCGAAAGGCTGCCAACAGCCAAACCACGAAATCGATTGAGTTCGGAAAGGCTAGAGCCAGTATTGAATTTTTGCTGAAGCCTTGGTTGACTAATGTGCCTTCAGCGTTTCGTACTCTCTCATTCAGATCAGCATGGGAAAGCGGCAAATTACGCGTCACGAATGCAGGATGTTTCCCATCTTGCGTAAGCCAATAGTCCAGGATCTCTCGTGGCGCTGGAACGGCGCACGATACTGTCAGTATGTTACCTGGCGACTTTGGATTCGACATAAGAAACGAGAGTGCCCAATGATTCAAATATCGATTCAAAATCATCTGAATCAATTTGTATCGAAAATTTGTTTTCCATGGCCACAATCAGATTAACCAGCGCCAGTGAATCGAATGAGCCTGAAGAAAAAAGCGGACCGCCGTTTATCACGGCTCCCAGCTCACTTTCCTGAACCAGAATTCCGGACAAAATTTCTATGCAATATTCTCGAATTTTCATTTTTAAATAACAGATCAGATCTCAGTGTTGTGAGAAACCATAAAAACTGTCTCCGTTGAACTTAAGCTAATGCTTGGCGTTGACATCCCCATGCGGAAAGGGCTTGCCTTCATTCATCGCCGGCCGTGGCCGCATTCTCATCGCCAAGCAGAATTTTAATTCAATGGACAGATCTCAGTTTCGTAAATCGATCAAACTTGAAACGTGGAATATGATTTTTTCTGCCTGACAAATCCGCGGCAAGCATGTTGCGTACGATTTCGGTTTGAAATTCGATCTGCACTATGTGCAGGTATAAGGCGGTGTATTTCTATGGCGAGCAGGCATTTTGTCCCGTCGGCGGAAAGTAGCCGCATTGCTGCTATTTCGTTTGCACGAAAAGCAGTGAAGAACCTATTCTGGCTTCGGAAATGAACAAGGGGTTGAATGATTTCTCATTCAACCCCTTGATTTTTCTGGTAGGCCGTGCGGGACTCGAACCTGCGACCAACGGATTAAAAGTCCGCTGCTCTACCAACTGAGCTAACGACCCGAAAGACCAAAATTATACGCAATCCGAATTGGCTTTGTCAAACATCTGCAGAAACTTTTTCTTCAAGCCTGCCACATTCGTTTGTTGATGCACGGTGATATTTCACATTCTCTGTCAGCGCATCTCGGGCAGGCGCTCGCGGGCAGAGGCCGCAGCAGGAGAGTTCGGAAATTTCTTGATCAGGCTGCCAAGCGTGTCACGCGCGGCCGATTTGTCGTTCATGTCGTACTGACAGTTGGCGAGGTTTAGCATCGCATCGGGTACGCGTGCATTGCCCGTGTAACGCGAGATCACTGTCTGGAATGCGGGAATCGCCCGTGCGCAATCCAGCATCGCGAAATAGCTGCTGCCGAGCCAGAAATGCGCCAGAGGCGTTTGGCTGGAGTCTGGATAGCGCTGCAGGAAAGTCGACAACGATTCTGCTGCTGCGTTGAAGTCACCGGAGCGAAATTGCGCGAGTGCGGCGTCCATTGCCCTTTGCTCCGTTGCTTTTTGTTCTGCCACGGCACGCTGCTCGGCCGCTTTCTGGTCGCCGGGTTTGGGTTCGGCCGCCTTGCCTTCGAGCGCCACCTGCTTCTGTTCGATTGAACGCAGGCGCTGGTCGAGATCAACGTAGAAATCCCGCTGCCGTTTTTGCGAATTGGTGATCTCGTTTGACACGATCTCAATCTGGCCGCGCAGACCGGCAAGTTCGGAGCGCAGCTTTTCGATCTCGCCGGCCAGATCCATCACGCTCTTGGTCTCAGCTTTCGAGTCGATGCGAGCGACCATGGGAACGATCTTCGTATCAATGCGCGCAGTGAGGTCGGCGACCTGCTTGCGCAATTCAATGATGACGCGGCGCGCCTCCGTGTCTTCGAGGATTGCATGCGCACTCATTGGTGCCCCAATGAAAAGCGCCGCCATGATGGCGGCGCTTGCAGCTTTGAAATAGGATTTCATCGCTCAGATCAGTAGGCAATGTCTGCGCGGCGATTCTGCGTCCACGCTTCTTCGGTGCTGCCAATCGCCTTCGGCTTTTCCTTGCCGAACGATACGGCTTCCATCTGCGAGTCTTTGGCGCCTGCCAGACCCAGCGCACGTCGTACCGCCTCAGCACGCTTCTGACCTAAGGCCAGGTTATATTCGCTGCCGCCGCGTTCGTCGGTGTGGCCCTGGATGATGACTTTGCGTCCGGGATTGTTGGCCAGGAATTTGCCGTGCGCCTCGACCACGGCCTTGAACTCGTCCCGGATCGAAAAGCTGTCGAAGTCAAAGTACACGCTGCGATTTGCCAGAATGCTGGCCGGATTATTCAGCGGATCCTTCGCAGCTGCGACAGCGGCTGCCTCCGTCGCTGCGGCCTCCGTCGCTGCCGCTTCGCGGGCGGCGGCGGCATCCTTGGCTGCCGCATCTTTGGTCGCTGCCTCGCGAGTGGCGGCATCCTTCGCACCTGCAGCAGACTTTGCGCTGCCGGACGGAATCGCACTGGACGCTGCTCCGGCGGTGGAGGCGTTCGATTTGGCGATGCGATCCTCGACTGGCGCCTGATCGTCGAGCTTCACGGTCGAGCAAGCCGCCAGCAGCACGAGGGCTGCGATACTGGCAGCAGATTTCAGTCCACGCATGGTTGGGTTCTCCCTGGTTAAATTAAATAATTGTTTCTCTAATTATCTCGTGAACGGTCCCCACGCCGGCTCACGGATACTGGAAGCCTTCGAGCTTAGTATGTAGCGTGCGCTTCCGTCGACGGCAGCTACGGACAAGGTTCCCCGGCCATCCGCATCGCTTGCATACATGATGTAACGACCGTTGGGAGCGAAACTTGGCGATTCGTCGCGCGATCCGTCGGACAAGCGGGTTTCCTGCGATGTTGCCAAATCAAGCACATATACCTGGAACCGTCCTTCGCGCCGCGAAATATAGGTCAGCATTCTACCGTCAGGCGAGATGGCCGGGCTGATGTTGTAGTTGCCACTGAACGTCACGCGTCGCACTTCGCCGCCTTCGGCGTTCATCCGATAGATTTGCGGCCCGCCGCTTCGGTCGCTGGTGAAATAAATCGTCCGGCCATCGGGCGAAAAACAGGGTTCGGTATCGATGGCGCTGGAATTTGTCAGCCGGCGCAGGTCGGTACCGTCGGCGTTAATCATGAAAATTTGGGTAAAACCCTCGCGCGACAAAGCAATGGCCAGGCGCAGGCCATCCGGCGACCACGCGGGGGCGGAGTTGCTACCTTTAAAATTGGCGACTGCCATCCGGTGATTGCTGGCGAGGTCTTGTACATACACTACCGGCTTTTTGTTCTCGAACGACACATAAGCGAGCCGGCTGCCGTCCGGAGACCAGACCGGCGAAATCACGGGCTCGCTGGAGCGCAGCGCGATGAACGGGTTTTCGCCGTCCGAGTCGGCTACTTCGAGCCGGTATTCCGGACCGCTGCGGCTGACATAGGTGATGCGTGTGGCGAATGCGCCGCGCAGTCCGGTGAGCTTCTCGAAAATGTCGTCGGCTATCCGGTGCGCCGCAAAGCGGATGAACTGCGGCTTGGCGGTCAGCACCAGTGCGTACACGTCAGAACCCTTGACGGTGTCGCGCAGACGATAGCGAATTTCGATGCGACCGTCGCTGAGCTGGTGCACGCTGCCCCCTACCAGCATATCGGCACCGAGTGATTTCCACAGCCCGTCATTGACTGCGCCGGTCTCGCGCACGGGATCGCCTTTGCCAATGATGCGGAAGAGGCCACTGCGTTCAAGATCGGCCCTAACGATCGCGCTGATCTGGTTAGCACCTGCCGGATCGTCAGCAAACTGCCCGATCGCGATCGGGAGCCGGTTGGCGCCGACACCAGAGATCTCGACGCGCAGTTGTGCGCGTGCGGGCAGAATCGTGGAGAGGCAAGCGATCGAGAGTAGCTTCAGGAAGGTTCGTTTCATCTGCTGTCTTCGGTCGTCGGTTTAATTATTGTCCTTGGGACGATGGGTCACGTTGATACTTGGCGGAACCTTGCCGGTGGCCGGATTCGCCGGGAAAGGTGCCGCGCGATCGATTGCACGCCTGACTGCCTGATCGAAAGTGGCCACACCGGATGAATGCACCATAGTGACATTTTTCACGCTCCCATCGGGAAACAATTCGATCAGATACTCAACGATCGGGTTACCAGTGACCTCATTGAGAGGCGAGAATATTGTAGCCCGTTTTATGTTCGAGGCGATCTGGCGCAAGTAGTCGGCAGACTCGCTTCGACCGGAGGTCTTTTCGGCATCGCCGCTTGTGCCGTCGCCGGCCATCGATTGCAGGCGTTTCAGGTCGCTTTCGCGACGCGCATTCATGCGCTGTTCGGCGGTGTCCTTTTGATGACGCTTGTCTTCTTCGATGCGGCGCAGGTCTTCTTCCTGTCGGCGACGCGTCTCTTCCTGCCGGCGACGCGCCTCTTCCTCGGCGAGACGCTTCTTTTCTTCTTCTTGCTTGCGCTTTTTCTCTTCGTCCTGCTTGCGTTTTTCTTCCTCGGCGAGACGTTTCTTTTCTTCTTCCTGCTTGCGCTTTTTCTCTTCGTCCTGCTTGCGTTTTTCTT
>JAOASL010000004.1 GCA_030158675.1 Burkholderiaceae bacterium
CCCTCACTCCCCAATCGGATCAAACTCCGGAAACCTCGGCGGCAGTCCCGCATCTTTCGCCGGCGCGGTATCGTCAGCCAGCCGGAAATGCTGGTCGAGATGGCGGTTCGATGCACTCTCCAGCCGCCGGTATAACTCCTTGCACAGCAGCCGCGCATGATGGCCGGGCCACGCGGCAGGCAGCAGCACCTCGGGCAGCTCCGGATCGCGCAGCAGCAGGCGGCGGTAATCGTGGATCAGCAGGATGCGCAGCAGGAAGGCGCGCTCGTCGTCCTGCTCGCCGGGCGGCGCCATTCTCACTTGGTCAAGGATGGGCTGATATAGCTTGCAGAAGCCCGCATAGCCGTCCGACAGTCCGTCGAGGTCCCATGCGCGGGCCACCAGATCGGCATCGGACGCCGCCAGCGATGAATGAAAATCGGCGGCGACCAACGGCTTCAGCGCCGGCAGTGCGTCGGACAGGCCATCGACGGCCAGCGTGTCGAGCACATCCGCAAGGTTCGCTCCCGGATGAATGAAGCAGTTGCCGCCGACCAGTCCGAAGCCCTTCCATGACAGCGTGCGCCGCAGCTGATCGCGCAGTTTCACGTCCAGTTCGCCGGCCACCAGGATCAGCCGCCAGCGCCGGTCCCACAAGGGCGAACGTGATGCGTAGATATGGCTGGAGGCTTCCTCGAACTGCCGGCGGCCGGACGGCGTCAGCACGTAATTCGAGCGTCGGCCGACCGTCTCCGCCGCCAGCCATGCCTCCTTCACCAGCCGGAACACGGAGGTGCGCACCAGCCGCTCGTTCAGGTCCAGCGGTTCCAGCAGCCGGATCAGGCTGCCCAGCCAGATGCAGCCGCCGCGTGGCAGCACGGTATCGCCGAACACGGTCATGATCAGCGAGGCGGCCTGCACGCGGCGCAGCTGACGGAAAACGTCGATGCGATCGGCCAGGAGATCGGTAGCGCGACGGGGCGGGTTCATGCGGCGCAACTGTCAGTGTCAGTTGGCGAAAGGCTCGGACGAACGATCATGCGCCCACCAGATGCCTGCCGATGATCAGCTGCTGGATCTGCGTGGTGCCTTCGTACAGCCGCAGCAGGCGCACATCGCGATAGAAGCGCTCGACCTTGTAGTCGTTCATGTAGCCGGCGCCGCCATGCACCTGCACGCCGCGGTCGGCGACGCGGCCGACCATCTCGGTGGTGAACATTTTCGCGCACGAGGCCTGCATGCTGACTTCCGCATCGCGCTCGCCGGCAGGCTTGGCGTCATAACGGCGCGCCGCTGCCTGCACCAGCGACCAGCCGGCCAGCAGCTCGGCCTGGCTGTCGGCGAGCATCGCCTGCACCAGCTGGAAATCACCGATGCGCTGGCCAAACTGCTTGCGCTGCCGCGCGTAGTCCACGCTCTCCTGCAGGATGCGCTGCGCCATGCCGCAGGCCAGTGCGGCGATATGCAGGCGACCGCGGTCGAGCACTTTCATTGCTGTCTTGAAGCCTTGTCCGGGTACGCCGCCGATGACCGATGAGGCCGGCACGCGCACCTGGTCGAGATGCAGATCGCAGGTCAGTGTGCCGCGCTGTCCCATCTTCTTGTCGGGCTTGCCGAGCGAAATACCGGCGGCATCGGCCGGCACGATGAAGGCGGAAATGCCGGCCGCGCCGGTGCCGCCGGTGCGCGCCATCAGCGTGAAGGCGCCGGCACGCGGTGCATTCGTGATGTAACGCTTGCTGCCGCTGATGAGGTAATCGTCGCCGTCGCGCACGGCGCGCGTGCTGATCGACGCGGCGTCCGAACCGGCGTCCGGCTCGGTCAGCGCGAACGACATCATCAGCTCGCCGCTGGCGATGCGCGGCAGATAATCGGCCTTCTGCGCGTCGGTGCCATCGATCAGGATGCCCTGCGAACCAATGCCAATATTGGTGCCCACCACCGAGCGGAATGCCAGCGCGGTCTGGCCGAGCTCGTAAGCCACGTCGCACTCCTGCGCCATCGACAGGCCGATGCCACCGTACTCCTCCGGTATCGACAGGCCGAACAAACCGAGTTCGCGCATGTCGTCGATGATGGCCTGCGGGACCTCGTCGTCGGCCTCGACCTGGTCTTCCGCCGGCATCAGCCGCTCGCGCACGAATCGTTGGACACTGGCGGTCAGCAGCGTGAAGGTTTCCTGGTCTAGCGTCATGCGAAGGCTTTCGTGAAGTGCTTGCCGGAAGGTGGCAATGGGCCAAAACGATACCGAATATCCGGTTTGGCGATAATTATTGTGTCTGGAAGATTTTATCCTTGTCGTGCCATCGCACGGGAGGTTTTTAGTGCGCCGGCCGGCGCGCACGCAGTCGGGCGGCCAGGGCCGCAAGTTAAAATCGATGCGCTGCCGATGCCCTCACCCTCTCCTGATCACGCCCCATGCTGCTGGCCCTGACCTTCCTGCTCAATTCCCTGCTGGTCGCCGCGACCATGCTGATGCATTACGAAGTGCTGTCCTTTCTGGACCGGTGGCTGCCGCACCTCGCGCAGGTATCGTCACGGCTGCGGGTGCTGGTCGGCGTCGGCATCATTTTCATCAGCCATGTCGCCGAGATCTGGCTGTTCGGTCTGGGCTACTTTGCGACCCTGCACATCGACGGCATGGGGGCCATTCTCGGCGAAACGCAGAGCCCGTTCATGGACTGCATCTACCTTTCTTTCGTCACCTACACCACCGTTGGTTTCGGAGATATCGTCGTGAACGGTTATATTCGCTACCTGACGGGGGTGGAAGCGCTGACGGGTCTGATCCTGGTGACCTGGTCGGCCTCGTTCCTGTTCCTGGAAATGCAGAAGTACTGGTCCGGTCACGGCAAGCGGCGCTGAGCTGGCACCGGGCGCCGGCCATGCTACTGCCGGCTTCAGGGTATTTCCCCGTCACGCGCATGACGATGACGGGGCTTCAGACAATAACAAGGACGGGGAGACACAGATGCAACAAGCCAGTTTGCAGGACCCGCAGCACGCGTTTGAAGAAGCCACCTACCGTAAAGTCGCCTGGCGACTGATGCCCTTGCTGCTTGCCTGCTACGTGGTCGCCTATCTGGACCGGGTCAACGTCGGCTTCGCCAAGCTGCAGATGCTGGATGACCTCGGCTTTTCAGAGATTGTGTATGGCTTCGGCGCCGGCATTTTCTTCATCGGCTATTTTTTCTTCGAGGTCCCCAGCAACATCATCCTGCACAAGGTCGGCGCCCGGCTGTGGATAGGCCGCATCATGGTGACCTGGGGACTGATCTCGTCGGCGATGATGTTCGTCGATTCGCCGCAGATGTTCTATGTGATGCGCTTCATGCTCGGCGTGGCCGAGGCCGGCTTCTTCCCCGGCATCATCCTGTACCTGACCTATTGGTATCCGTCGCACCGACGCGGGCGCATGACCGCGCTGTTCATGACCGGCATTGCGTTGTCGGGCGTGATCGGCAGCCCCTTGTCCGGCGCAATCATGCAACTGGCGGACGGCCTGCACGGCTTGCGCGGCTGGCAATGGATGTTCCTGGTCGAAGGCATACCGTCGGTATTGCTCGGCATCGTCGTGATCGTGATGCTGGACGACCGGGTCGCGCAGGCGAAGTGGCTGACCAATGAAGAACGCGCGCTGCTGATCAACAATATCGCCGCCGACTCGGAACACAAGGAAGAAGAATCGATCTTCCGTGTGATGTCGTCGGGTCGTGTGTGGCTGTGCGCAGCGATTTACTTCTGCTCCGTGATGGGCACCTATGGCGTGTCGTTCTGGCTGCCCACCATCATCAAGGCGATGGGCTATAAAGACCCGCTCGATGTCGGCATGATCTCGGCCATTCCGTACGGCGTGTCGGTGGCGGTGATGCTGCTGGTCGCCAAAAGCGCGGACCGCACGCGCGAGCGCCGCTGGCACGTCGCGATTCCCGCGCTGCTTGGCAGCCTCGGTCTGGCGCTGTCGGTGGTGTATGCGAAGGAACCCGTGCTGGCGATCGCCGCGCTGACTCTCGGACTGTCCTGCATCCTGACCACGCTGCCGCTGTTCTGGAGCTTGCCGACGTCCTTCCTCGCCGGCACCGGCGCTGCGGCCGGCATCGCCCTGATCAACTCGCTGGGCAACCTGTCCGGCTTCGTCAGTCCGTATGCGGTGGGCTGGCTGAAGGAATCGACCGGATCGACTGACAGCGGTGTTTATCTGCTCGCCGCCGGCATGGTGGTCGGCGCACTGCTGACCCTGGCGATACCGGCCCGACTGGTGAATCGCTGATCGCAGGGCGACCACCTCTGAAGCACGGCACCGGGCGGCCTCAGGCGGCCGCCCGGTGCAAATATCAGGGATTTATGTCAGGTCCGGACGCAGGCACAGTCCCGTGAGCGGTTCCGGCCGATGCAGCACATACCCTTGCACATAATCGACGCCGAGCTCGCGCAGCACCTGCAGGTCGGCTTCGCTCTCGACGCGCTCAGCCACCGTCTTCAGATTCATCAGCGCGCTGACGCGCTGGATGGCTTCGACCATGGCGCGACAGACCGGATCCGTCGCCACGTGCTCAATGAACGAGCCATCGATCTTGACTAAACTGACGGGCAGCTTGCGCAGGTAATCGAATGAGCTCAGGCCGCTGCCGAAATCATCGAGCAGGAAGCGGCATCCGATCGCGGCCAGCCGTTCGATGAAATGAATCGCCTGCGCGAAGTTCGCAATTGCCACGGTCTCGGTAATCTCGAACGAGACCAGCGATCCGGGGATCTGATGCTGCCCGAACAGGCCGAGCAGCAATTCCAGAAAGGCCGGGTCGTTGAGCGACGCGCCCGACAGGTTGACCGAAAACTCATGGGTGCCCGCCAGCCGGCCGGCATCGGGCGCCAGTTGCCGCAGCAAGGTTCCCACCACCCATTCATCGATGCGCACCATCATCCGGTAACGTTCGGCCACAGGCAGGAACAGTCCCGGCTCGACCAGCGTGCCGTCATCCTCGCGCATGCGCAACAGCACTTCGTAATGCGCGTGATCATCAAACGAGCGATCGATGCGGCCGATGCGCTGCGCGTACAGCACCAGCGTGTCCTGCGACAGCGCGCGATTCAATTTGCCCAGCCAGTCTTTTTGCTCGTGCATCCGGCGCTGCTGTACGTTATCGCGATGGAAAACCTGCACCTGATTGCGCCCCATGCTCTTGGCCCAGCCGCAGGCCGAATCGGCGGCGGACATTGCGTCGTCGACTTCATGACAATGCAGGTCGAGCGCGGCCACGCCGACCGATACGCCCAGCCGGAAAAACTGTGACTCCCAGGAGAAACGGAATGACGAGACCGCGCTGACAATGCCTTCGGCCGCCCGTTCGCCATCGTCGATACCGCAGTGCCTCAGCAGGATGCCGAACTCGTCGCCGCCAAGCCGCGCCAGCGCATCGGAGTCGCGCGTCTTCGCGCGCAGCAGCTGGCCAAACTGGCGCAGCAGTTCATCGCCGGCCACATGGCCACAGGTGTCATTGATGATCTTGAAGCCGTCCAGGTCCAGAAACAGCAACACGTGCGGTCTCTCGCCCGCATGCACGCTCTCGAGCGCAATCTGCGCAATGCGCTCGAATTCAGCGCTGTTCGGAACGCCGGTCAGCAAGTCATGCGTGGCCTGGTAAGTGAGGCGCCGATGCAGCAGACGCGCGGCGGTCACGTCACGCAACACGGCGACCGCGCCGCCGCCCTGCTCGTCGCGCCCCGGCATGTTCGCCACCGTGCCTTCGACGAAACGCGGCTCCTTGCCCGGCAAGACGAGCTGACCGGTGAGCCGCCGTGGCGGGCCGGGATTTTGCAGCGCGGCCTGAACCGGGTGGCCGGGCGCTTCCGCAGCCTCATCCAGCAGAGGCAACACCAATTCGATCGGCATGCCGATCGCCGACATGCGGGAAATGCCGGTCAGGGCTTCCGCAGCCTGATTCAGGTAACTGATGATGCCGGCACCGTTGACGACCAAGACGCCTTCGCCGGCCGACTCCAGTGCCACGCGTGCGCGCTCTTTCTCGTTGAACAGGGCTTCGGCGCTGTCTTCGGCGGCCTTGCGCGCACGTAGCAATTCTTCTTCATACCGGCGCCGCTCATTGGCGCGGAACATGGTGACGAGCACCTGCGGCTGTTCGTCGAATTGATCGTTACAACGCAACGCACTGGCGATCAGGGGCAGCGACGTGCCGCAGCGGGCCTCCAGTTCGAGCGCCACCTCACGCCATTCATGATGCAGGCGCAGGATGGGCTCGAGCTGGGTATCGAAAAACAGGCGTCGGCCACGACTCATCAGCTCGCGGAAGTTCATGCCGCGCAGCTCGACCAGCGGATACCCGAGCCAGTCGCATACCGTGGTGTTCGCATGCACGATATCGCGCCGCGCGTCGAGCAGCACAAGTCCCACGAGCGCCTGCTGCGCAAGCTGCTCGATCATCCACGCGTCGTAATCGACGGTCTCAAGACTGGCGGACATGGTCAGGTTCAGAGCCAGCCTTTGATCACCGCCACGGTTTCCGCAGGGTTCGACATATGCGGGCAATGCCCGCTGGCCGTCAGCACGGACAGCGTGCTGTCGGGCAGTTGCCGGTGCAGATAATCGCCGACGGCCAGGGGCACCAGCGCATCGGACGAGCATTGCACGATCAGCGACGGAATCGTCAGCTGCGCAAGCGCTTCGCGCGAATCGGACAAGAAGGTGACGCGCGCGAAATGCCGCGCGATCGCAGGGTTGGTACGGCAAAAATTATCGTTCAGTTCGCCTGCCAGTTCCGGCCGCTCGGCATTGCCCATGATGACCGGCGCCATCATGCCCGACCAACCAAAGAAATTGCTGTCCATCGCGGCCAGCAGATCGTCGATGTCCTTGCGCTCGAAGCCCCCCGGATAATCGCCGTCATTCAGGTAACAAGGCGACGGGCCGAGCAGTACCAGCCGCGAGAACAGCGCCGGCTCGCGCACCGCAGCCAGCACCGCAATCATCGCGCTGACTGAATGACCGATCACGACCGGCTGACGCAGGCCAAGCTCGCGCACCACCGTGATCAGATCATCCGCGTAGCCTTGCAAGCTGGCGTACTTGCGCTCGTCATACTGCGCCAGGTCGGACTGGCCCGCACCGACATGATCGAACTGCACGATGCGGTAGGCATCCTCGAAGGCGGGCGTCATATGTCGCCACACATTCTGGTCGCAGCCAAAGCCATGCATAAAAACCAACTCGCGCTCACCCTGGCCGAAAATGCGAACGTTGTGTTTATCTCGGACTGTCATTGCTATTGTCATTGTCATTGCAGTAAAAACGCTTCCGCTGAAGCGACAGTACGTTAATTACGGCCAGGTGTTCAAAAAATTTATAGAACGCCGACAAATTTTTCTGCAGGCCGCTTCGGGCGCACCACACAGGCGCATGAGAATTCCGTCAACGTACGAAATTAACAAGTGTGCAGCCACCCTGATGTCGCCCCGTTTTGATCGGCGAAGGTTGGGAATAACCCTGCCGGCATCAGATTTTTTTTGGCTTGAGGAAAATGAGCGCATATACTCGGGCCAATAGAAATAATATTTGATGCGTGAAATGCCTAAATGAAAACGAGGCGTCGACCGCATCATTCAGACCCTTGAATCAAGAAGGCAGCGAGTGAAAATTCCCCCCTCCGACGAACTGATTTTTGCCGAAGAAAGCACGGGCGCAGACCAGCTCTCGCAGGACAGCACGCCATGGAAGGTGATGATCGTCGACGATGAACCGGCCATCCATGAAGTCACCAAGCTGGCGCTGAGAGGCGTGAAATTTGCCGACCGGCCGCTACAGTTCATCGACTGCTACAGCGGCGCGGAAGCGTGCCAGGCCATCACCGACCATCCGGACGCGGCGCTGATGCTGCTGGACGTGGTGATGGAATCCGACCATGCCGGGCTGGACGTGGCGAAGTATGTGCGCGAAAAAGTCAGCAATCAAAATGTGCGCATCGTGCTGCGCACCGGGCAGCCGGGACAGGCGCCGGAGCGCGAAGTCATCACCGTGTATGACATCAATGATTACAAGGAAAAAACCGAGCTCACGGCCAGCAAACTTTTCACGGTGATTTATTCATCGCTGCGCGCGTACCGGGACATCACGACGATCGAAGCAAGCAAGCACGGACTGACGCGCGTGATCGAGGCGTCGGCGAATATATTCCAGCTGTCGGCTTTGGATAGTTTTTCACAGGGCGTACTCGAGCAACTGACGGCGCTGTTGCAGGCAGACCCGGGCGCGATCTATCTGAAGTCGCATCCACGTCTTGATGCGCTCGCCGTCACCTACAACGAAAATGCGTGGCATGTGGTCGCGGGCACCGGCGCGTATTCTGATTTCACCGGGCGTGACACATCGGTCAATCTGATCTCCTCGCACAGCGAGCTGCTCGGCGATGCGCTGAAGCGCCGCAAGGCCGTGCATCGCGAGCGTTCTTATGCGGCGTATTTCGAGGACCGCATCGGCAATGTCAGCGTGCTGCTACTCGATGGCGTCGACTCGATCACGCCGATGGAATCCGACCTGATCCAACTGTTCATGCGCAACGTGTCGATTGCGTTCGAAAACATCAACCTGCATCTGGACCTCGAAGAAACCCAGCGTGAAATCGTCTGCCTGCTGGGCGAGTCGGTCGAACGGCGCTCGCGCGAGACGGGCAATCATGTGCGCCGCGTGGCGGCCATTTCGGAGCTGCTCGCACTGGGTTACGGACTCAGCCTGGAAGAAGCGCAGACATTGAAATATGCGTCGCCGCTGCATGACCTGGGCAAGATCGCGATTCCGGACGCGATCCTGAACAAGCCCGGACTGCACACGCCGGAAGAAACCGCGGTGATGCGCCAGCATGCGGAAATCGGGCACCAGATGCTGATTTCGTCCAAGCGCAAGGTGCTGCAGGCCGCCGCCATCGTAGCGCATGAACACCATGAACGCTGGGACGGCAACGGCTACCCGCAAAACCTGGCCGGCAAGGATATTCACATCTATGGCCGCATCACGGCCGTGGCCGACGTATTCGATGCTCTGCTGAATGACCGCTGCTACAAGAAGGCCTGGCCACTCGACCAGGTGCTCGATTATTTCCGGAATGAGCGCGGCCGGCATTTCGATCCGGACCTGGTCGATCTGTTGTTCGACCGGCTGGAAGAAATCGAGCGGATCCGCACGCGCTACCGCGACGTATTCAACTGATTTAACGGATCATCCCGGACGCGGTCGTACCGTACCGATTTAGGAGAAAGCAATGCCACAGGCAAGAATCAACGAAATCCTGGCGAAGTTTCAGCTGGAAGACGCCGATTTCGAGCGCATCCGCGCAGTGGGTCCGATGCTCAAGCAAGAGCTGTCCGACCATATCGAAGGGTTTTACACGTGGATGAGAGAGCACCACGAATTCCAGGTGTATTTTGCCTCCAACCCGAACCGGCTGGAACGCACCAAGCTGCTGCAGTTGAGCCACTGGACCAGCTTCCTCGATGCGCGCGTCGATGAAAACTGGTTCGCCTCGCGCAAGCACGTCGGCGCAGTGCACGCGCACATCGACCTGCCAAATGATATTTACTTCGCCGGCATGTCGATGTCGGGCAAATCGCTGGTGGACCGGCTGCGGCGTGCCAGAGATTCCATCAAGGACGCTGACGAAACAGCGGACTCGATCACCAAGATGGTTTTCCTGGACGCGTATGTCGTGATCGACGAGATCACGCGCATCCAGCGCGAGAAAATCTCCTCAAGCGCGAAGGCGCTGATGGAGATCTCGACACCGGTTACGCCGATCTGGGAAGGCATCCTGCTGCTGCCGCTGCTGGGCGTGCTGGATTCGGTGCGCGCGCAGGACATCATGGACAAGACGCTGAACAAAATCGCCGAGACGCGCGCGAAGGTGTTCGTGATGGACATCAGTGGCGTCGGCGCGATGGACACGGCGGTGGCGAACCAGCTGATCAAGATCACCAAGGCAACGCAGCTGATGGGCTGCGAGACCATCGTGTCGGGCCTGTCGCCGTCGATTGCGCGCACGCTGGTGGAGCTGGGCGTGAACGTTGGCGAGGTGCGCACGACCGCGACGCTGCGAGATTCGTTCGAACTGGCGCTGCGCGCGATCAACGTCAATCCGGATCAGCTATCCAGAAAATCTTCGTGATTCCGACGGAAGAACGCGCATGAGCGGAATTCAGGGCACGGTCACGGGAACGCGGATCAAGGACAACCTCGTCGTTACCTTGCCGGCGGACCTGTCCGGCGAAACGATTGAGCAGGTGCGCCAGGTGACGCTGCATCAGGTGCACGGAAACCGCCCGCTGGCGGTGATCCTGGAATGCTCGGCCGTCAGCTATATGGACAAGCATGAGTTCGGCGAATTGCGCGCCATTTCCAGCGTGGTCGCGGTGCTGGGAGCGCGCACCTGTTTCGCCGGCCTGCGTGCGGGCATCGTGAAGCACCTGGTGCTGTCGGATGCGGACCTGTCGGGTGTACAGGCTTTTCTGGGGCTCAATGAAGCGCTGGACTATCTGAGTCGGCTGACACGAAACTGAACGCATGATCGACAACGCGGATCGCACGCTGGCTTTCTCGGTCAAGGACCAGGCCGACCTGACGCTGGCACTGATCAAGACGGGCGAGTCGGGCCTGCTGCGCGGTGCCTCTGAATTCGATCAGACGGTGGTCAAGACCATTTTTTCCGAACTCGGCACGAACATCATCAAGTACGCCCGGCGCGGCGTCATCAGCGTGAAACGCATCGAAAGCGCCGGCGCCGTCGATATCGCCATTGAAGCGAGCGACATGGGGCCGGGCATTGCCGACATCGAGCTGGCCATGCAGGACCGCTATAGCACCGGAACATCGCTCGGCCTGGGCCTGCCGAGTGTGCGGCGAATGGCTGACGTATTTTCGATTGTCTCGGCGCCCGGTGAGGGAACGCAGGTAAGCGTTCAGAAACGGATCCAGGGCCCGTCGCAGTCCGACCGTGCGATAGACCGGCGGTCTGCAGCCCTCAGCGCCCGACCGACCGTCACACCTCCGGTACAACTGCTGCGCAGTCCCTTGTTCGAGATTGCCTGTCACTTTCGTCCTGCGCCGGGCGAAATGGTGTCAGGAGACATGGCTGCATTGTTTGATCTGCGTGACGGCGTGCTGATGGCACTGGTGGACGTCAGCGGACACGGTGGCAAAGCGAATGAACTGGCGTCAGATATCCGGCAGTTTTTAACGAGGAATGCCGGCCCCGACATCCATCAGCTGATGAGCGATCTGCACGGCAAGCTGCGCGGCACGCAGGGCGCGGCCGTCGCCCTGCTCTATGTGGACTCGGTCCATGCGACCGCACACTTTTGCTCGGTCGGCAATACCGGCGCCTACCGGGTGGCAGGCCCCACGTGGCGTCCGATCTCGAAAGACGGCGTGCTCGGGCAGCGCTTGCCGACGCTGCCGGATCAGAGCACGACACTACAAAATGGCGACGTCATCCTGATGTGGACCGATGGCATTTCTGAACTGGCCGGCAGAAGTTATGCGGCAAAGAACGCCTATCAGCCGGCGGACACGCTGGCGCGAGAGCTGGTGACCCAGCTGGGCCGGCCTTTTGACGACGCGAGTTGCATCATTTTCAAATGGATCGCTTAAATTACCTCTCCACAGTTGCGCTGGACCAGCTCGATACGGTTTATCAGGCGCGGGCCAAGCTGTTTCAGGTCGGGCTGCGCCTGACCGCCAATACGGATTTTTCGGCGCAGATGGCCGGTGAGTTTTCCGACCTGGCAAGAATCCTGTCCGAACGTACCGACGGACTGCGCGCCGCCTTCGCGCTGGACGACGACCGGTCCGGGCTGCTGCTGTACGTGACGTTCCGCTTCGATGACTGGCTCGATGGCCAACGGTCTTCCGCGGAGGGCGGCACCTTGCTGAATGCGGTCCGCGACGCGGACAGCTGGTTGCTGACGCGAACCTATTCGATGCGACCTGCGTCGTCCGACGCTGTCGATCTTGATGCGATCTTCCGGATTTTCACCACCAAGACCCGCAGAGAATTGTTCGACGACCTGAATGCGAAGAACCGCCAGCTGGAGGTCGAAATCGAAGAACGCAAGGCGGCCGAAGAAAGCGCCATGCAAGCACAGCGCGACCTGATCGCGAAAGAAAAGCTGGCGGCGCTGGGCGGGCTGGTCGCAGGCATTGCGCATGAAATCAATACGCCGGTCGGCATTGGCGTGACGGCCGCTTCGCACCTGAACGAAGCCATTCGCGACTTCACGGCTCTGTACGAGGGCGGCGGCATGCGCCGCTCGGATCTCGAAGAGTTTCTGAAATCTGCGCGGGAATCGAATGGCATGGTGGAGGAAAACCTGCTGCGCGCGTCGCAACTGATTCGCAGCTTCAAGGAAGTGGCCGTCGACCAGACGGCTGACGACGAGCGGGAATTCATCTTGCGCGACTATGCGGAGCAAGTCGTGACGAGCCTGAGTCCGAAACTGCGCAATCGCGCAGTGACGATATCGCTCGACGGCATTGATCCCGCGCTGCACCTGCAAACCGCGCCCGGACCGATTTCGCAGATACTCACGAACCTGATCGTGAACTCACTGGTGCACGGATTCGACGCCGAGCAGGCCGGACGCATCACCATCGCCGCACGAAACCAGTCGGGCGCACTGGAGCTCAGCTATTCCGATAACGGCAAAGGCATCTCGCCCGCAAACCAGGCAAAAATTTTCGAGCCGTTTTTCACGACCAAGCGCTCGCATGGCGGCAGCGGCCTGGGCATGCACCTGGTCTACAACATCGTCACGAAAAAATATTCGGGGACGATCAGGTGCGAGAGCGAATTGGGCCAGGGGGTGACGTTCCTGATGCATTTTCCCGGGCTTTTGGGCGGCAAAGCCTAACCCAACCCCAGCCAACAAAGACCTGGCTAGCCGGTACCCCCCGTTTCGTGATCTGCGCTGTCAAATACTGGCCTGACGAACGCGCGCGGCAAGCGCGGCGTGCGCTTCTTTGCGCTCGCTGTAGCGATCGACCAGATAGGGTTCGATATCGCGGGTCAGCAAGGTGAACTTGACCAACTCTTCCATGACGTCGACCACTCGATCGTAATAAGACGAGGGCCTCATGCGCCCGGCTTCGTCGAATTCTTCATAGGCTTTCGCGACCGACGATTGGTTCGGTATCGTCAGCATGCGCATCCAGCGTCCGAGCACGCGCATCTGATTGACCGCATTGAAGGACTGCGAGCCGCCGCAGACCTGCATCACGGCCAGCGTCTTGCCCTGGGTCGGACGGACCGCGCCCAGCGCGAGAGGAATCCAGTCGATCTGCGCCTTCATGATGCCCGTCATCGCGCCATGCCGCTCCGGCGAGCTCCAGACCATGCCTTCGGCCCACTGACAAAGCGTGCGCAGCTCGACCACCTTGGGATGGGTGTCGGCCGCATCATCCGGCAGCGGCAGGCCGCTCGGATTGAAGAAGCGCGTCTCCGCGCCGAACGCATTGAGCAAGCGCGCCGCCTCTTCGGCCATCAGACGACTGAATGAGCGCTGGCGCAACGAGCCATACAGCAGCAGGATGCGCGGCGGATGGGACGAACGCTGAACCGGAAACAGCGCGGTGGAATCGATGGGCCGGAAGCAGTCGGGATCGAGATTGGGTAGTTCGTTCATGCAGGCTTCCTGAAGAATCAAGTCAAATTAAATCGCGGCAAAGCAAAGTGGATTGCAGCACAGCAGCTGAGGGATATGGATGCCCGAGCCTGCGCAAGATTGGGCCGCGGATGCCTTTAGTCAGGGACGCAGTTTTCCGGCGCGCCCGTCGATGGCCATGCCGGCTTCATACCAGCCGCGCGTGCGATTGACTATGCGCACGACGACCAGCATCACTGGCACTTCGATCAGCACGCCGACCACGGTCGCCAGCGCCGCGCCAGACTCGAAGCCGAACAGACTGATGGCGGCAGCGACGGCCAGTTCAAAGAAATTCGACGCGCCGATCAGTGCGGACGGGCACGCCACATTGTGCTTTTCGCCAGCGCGACGATTGAGCCAGTAGGCCAGCCCCGCGTTGAAAAACACCTGGATAAGAATCGGCACGGCCAGCAGCACGATGACCAGCGGCTGACGCAGGATAGCTTCACCCTGGAACGCGAACAGCAACACCAGCGTGGCCAGTAGCGCCATGATCGAAGCCTGACCGACCCGGGCCATCACACGATCGAAATACGCCGGTCCGCGCACCAGCAACCAACGTCGCAAGAGCTGCGACAGGATGACCGGAATCAGGATGTACAGGCCCACCGAAATGGCCAGCGTATCCCAGGGCACCGCAATGCTGGCCACGCCCAGCAGCAAGCCCACCAGCGGGGCGAAGGCGAACACCATGATCGTGTCATTCAGCGCCACTTGCGACAGCGTAAACAGCGGATCGCCATTGGTCAGGCGGCTCCAGACGAATACCATGGCGGTGCACGGTGCGGCGGCCAGCAGGATCAGGCCAGCGATATAGCTGTCGATCTGGTCCGCAGGCAGCAGCGGCGCGAACACATGGCGAATGAACACCCAGCCGAGCAGCGCCATCGAGAAGGGCTTCACCAGCCAGTTCACGAACAGCGTCACACCGATGCCGCGCACATGACGGCGCAGGTCGCCGAGCGCGCCGAAATCGACCTTGATCAGCATGGGAATGATCATCACCCAGATCAGCAGGCCGACCGGCAGATTCACATGCGCGACTTCCATCGCTGCCACGACCTGGATCGCCGGCGCGAAGAACTGTCCCAGTGCAATGCCGGCGACGATGCACAGAAAGACCCACAGGGTCAGGTAACGTTCGAACAGGTTCATACGCTGGCCAGCTTCTTCAGTTCGGATTGCAGGCTCATGCGGTCCAGCTTGTCGATCGGCAGGGCTGCCAGCAGCTCAATGCGCTTGCGCAGCCCGACCATCACTTCCCTGAACGCTTGCCGCTTGGCGTCATCGTCACCGATGGCCTGTGACGGATCCGGAAATCCCCAGTGCGCCGTGGCCGGATGGCCGGGCCAGACAGGGCAGACTTCGCCGGCAGCGTTGTCGCACACCGTGATGATGAAATCCATGGTCGGTGCCCCCGGGACGGCGAATTCATCCCAGCTTTTAGAACGCAGCTTGTCAGCCGGATAACCCAGTTTTTCCGCGATCTCGGCCGCGAGGGGATGGACCCGCGTGCCGGGCGTGGAGCCGGCGGAATAACCGACGAATTTTTTGCCCGGCTCCGTCGAGGCCAGCGCTTCGCCAATGATTGAGCGCGCCGAGTTGTGCGTACAGAGAAAAAGGAGGTTGTAAGTCTTCACGAGGTCGTTCCTTTGGCTTTTTTGGTAGCGGGAAGGCAGGGCTTGCCGCCGCAGCAGTTTTCGAGCAAGAAGCTGCTCAGCTCCTGTACCAGCGCGGCGTTGGGTCGGTAAATCAGATGGCGGCTCTGGCGCTCGACCAGCAGCAGGTTCGCGCGCAACAGCTCTTTCAGGTGAAAGCTCAGCGTGGCATTCGGAATGCCGAGCTTCTCGAGCAGTTCAGAAGGTGTCAGGCCCGTGTCGCCACGCTGGACGATGAGCCGAAAAATGTTCAGCCGGGATTCCTGCCCGAGGGCGAGGAAAGCGGCGATGGCGTCTGGATTCTTCATATTTCCAATTATATGGAAATATTGTGACGCACTGGTGACATCGTAGTGCGATCTCGAAACGACGAGGTGCTAATGACCCGGCGCTGAATCGGTCTCCGGGTTCATTTTTTGACGCCGACGGATGAACCGCCCTCCCCCGGCCATGCTCAGGCCCGGGCCACAACGCGCGCCAGGTGCGCCTCACGAATTGGCAGATGGACCAATGCAGCAGCAGTGGCCAGGACGATATCGATATACCAGACCCAATCGTAGTTGCCGGTCATGTCAAACAGTTTGCCGCCCAGCCAGGCACCGAGGAAACCACCGGCCTGATGAGAAAGCATCACGATCCCGAACAGAGTCGCCATGTTCGCGGTGCCGAAGAACTTGGCCACCAGGCCGGCCGTCGGCGGCACGGTAGACAGAAAAGTCAGGCCCATCACCGCTGCGAAGATCAGCATCACCGCACCGGTCTTGGGTACGAGCAGGAATACCAGCACCGCCACGGCACGCACTGCGTACACCAGGGACAGCAACGACTTCATGCGCCAGCGCCCGACGGCCCAGCCCATCGCCACGCTACCGATAATGTTGAAAAGACCGAGCATGGCCACTGACCAGGCACCATATTGGACGGGCAGGTTGCATGACGCGATGACACCTGGCAAATGTGTTCCGAGAAAGGCCACGTGGAAGCCGCAGACAAAGAAACCTCCCGACAGCAGTTGGTATCCGGGGTGGCGCAGCGCCGTACGTATCGCCTGCAGCAGGCCCGGATGCGTGGCCGATCCGGCCGTCGGTGACGCCGGCTGTGTGCCGACCGGCGGCGCCATTCGCACCACGTTGCCACGCAATATCCATGCGGCCGGCAACGCCAGCAGCACCATCACGCTGATGGCCTGCAGCGCCGACACCCAGCCCGCCGCGACCAGCAGGGTGCCGGCAATAGGTGCCATCACGAATTGCCCGAACGAGCCGCCGGCATTGACGATGCCGGTGGCCAGCCCGCGCCGCCCGACAGGCAGCAGCCGCATGGTCGCAGACATGAGCACCGACGGCCCCGCCATGCCTGCACCGCCGGCAGAGAGTATGCCGATGGCGAAGATCAGCCCTGCCGTCGTCGTCATCCATGGCGTGATGAACGTGCCGATGGCCACCAGCAGGATACCCGCTGCGAGCACGCGGCCAGCGCCCAGCTTGTCGGCCATTGCGCCGGCAAACGGTTGCGTCAGGCCCCACCACAGCTGGCCGAAAGCGAACGCCAGACTGATGTTGCCGACACCCAGCCCGGTGGCGGTGTTGAGCGAACTGAGAAACAGACCCATCGTCTGGCGGACGCCCATGGTCAGCGCGAAAGTGCCGGCCGCGGCCAGCAGTATGAGGACGAGCGCACGACCGGCAGCGGACGAGGCAGTGGGATTGGCGACGGCGGGCTGCTCAATCATGGTCTTCATCTCCGGAGGAAACCGCTACCAGCAAATCAAGTGAGTCATCGATCAGCTCATGCAGCGCTGCCACGCGCTCTGAGCCGAGCAATACGTTGAGACGTTCCTGTGCGTTGCGCCAGATGCGCTGCGCCTTGAGCCGCTTGTCACGTCCGGCTGGCGTAATGACTACGCAGCGACTGCGCTCATCGGCGCCCGTTTGCAGCTCGACCCAGCCCGCGTTGATCAATGGCCTGAGATTGCGCGTGAGCGTTGAAGCATCCACCATCATCGCCGCAGCCAGTTCGCTCGGGCGGACAGGACCCAGCGCAAGCACTTGCGAGAGCAGCGAGTATTGCGTGTTCCTCAGGCCGACCTGCGCCAATTCGGTATCGTAATGCTGGCTGACGACACGCATCAGCTTGCGTAACTTGAAGCTGGTGCATCCCTGCGGCTTGAGTGCAAGGGCTTTGGGTTTGATCTGCATTATGGTTGGTATTGTATATGCAAATATTGTATATACAACATGATGAGTTCATGTCACGCCCGCAAAAGTCATTCCTGCTTTGTCGGATCGAGGACTCGGACAGCAAGCAAAGAAAGAACCGACATGCGTCAAGCCGCCCGGAGGCTCAACACGTACGCCAAGCATTAACCACGTATGCTGCTTCAGCAACACCTGCTTAGTCGCCATCTTTTCACCGTATAAGAGGCGCTCGCTTGTTGCAAATTAGAAATAAATTCTTTTGCCGCCAACCCGCAAACTCAACAAAAGCCTCACAAAAGACCGGTCGCAACTTTCCTGAAATTTTTTAGCCTTCCGCGAACCGATTTCTTTACTCATAGCCTCTTAGCCATTGTCGGTAGCGCAACCCAGCAAGGAGCGTCAAGAGATGAACACAGCAATGGCGAAAATCCGGAAACCAAGAGTCCTGCCGGATTTGATCCAAGACGCCCAGCGAGGCGATGCGGTGGCGATTCATGCGTTGCTAGGGGCGTGTCAGGCGGACGCCAGACGTTACGCATACAAGCATTGCCATGTGAGCGACATCGATGATGCCGTCCAGGAAACCCTGCTTCTGATCTCTCGAAAAATCCACGCACTCAGAGCAGCCGCCGCCTTCTCCTCCTGGCTTTTTATCGTCATAAAACGCGAGTGCCGCCGCCTGTCGCGTGCCATGTTCCGGCAAGCGCCGCTGGAAGAGGATTTGGCGGAGCAACAGCTGGCCCGCAAAAGTGATGATGATCTGCGCCTGGATCTGGCTGCCGCGCTAGAGAGCCTGCCTCAGCATTACCTCGAAGTCGTTCTTTTACGTGATTTCGAAGAATTGACGATCGCGGAGATCGCCCAGCGCCTCAGCCAGCCTGTCGGTGCAGTCAAAAGCCGCTTGCATCGTGCACGCGAACTGGTCCGCGAATATTTGATTTGTCCTGAAGGCCCTGAATCTCATGGCCCAAAGGAAAAAAACAAGACGGGCAAAGTCTTGTCTTGATGACCATCCTTGCCTATGTCGGCATGGCTAACCCAGGAGAATTTCATGAAAAATCGCTCACTACTTTCAACCATGGCCATCGCTTCCGCGCTGGCGCTTTCCGGAGCCGTGGCTCATGCAGGTTGCGGACCGAAATGCAAAGGCAAATGCACGGCGGCCGGAATGTCAAAATGCGGATCCAAGCAAGGCAAATCCTGCGCTGCCAAAGCTGGATCAAAGTGCGGCACGAAAGACGCGAACAAGTGCGGTGCCCGCGGTGCGGCCCAGAGCAAGTGCGCGCCCAAATGCGCCGGCAAATAAGGAGTCGCCCATGAAAAATTTGTCACGCCTTTCGGCGATGGCGATCACGTCAGCCTTGGCGGCGACTTCCGCCTGGGCTGGCGGGTGTGCGCCCAAATGCCGCTCGAAATGCGCGCCCGCGGCGACCCGCTGCGCACCGAAATGCATTGCCCGATGTGGCGCCAGATGCGGGGCCAAATGCGGGGCGGCTGCAGATCCCAAACTCATCAAGCGGCCAGCAGGATATCGCCCCCACTACCCGTCCGGCCCGGATGCCGTCGCGGCCGGCGGCAAGCTGTTCAGAGACACGTCACTATCGACCAACGGCATGTCGTGCGCCTCCTGCCATGAAGGAGGCAAAAGTTATCAGGCGTCATTTGCGCAACCCTTCCCTCACAAGATGGCCATGGCGTCCCAAACTTATGGGGTGAAACAGCTTCATTTAGACGAAGCCATTCAAGTCTGCATGATTGGACCGATGGCAGCCAGGCCATTACCCTGGAAGTCCGCCGAACTGGCAAACCTGATGGCCTTTATGGAAGCGGAACATAAAAAATTCAGCCAATGAAAATCAATTGCTCGTCATCCGATTTCAGGGCAGCAGCCACGACGGCGCTGCCCCTATCGTTGATTGAGACGTTTCTCGAACTTGACTCGACCATCAGAGAGTCATCAATCAATCTCATCGATGTACTGACCGACATGCCATCGGCGCAGCGATCTGACATCCCCATCGACGAAGCACGGCATTTTCCGGAGGACGATGTATTTGACCCTGTCACGGGCGCCCAATATTTCCTGCATCGCCATGCGGCCGGAAATGCTCCCGCATCAGTGCACATACATTTTTTTCAACGATGGCAACCCTTGGAGCTGCAACTTCCAGAGGCCGAAACGATATCCACGCATCTGGCCGCCCTGGAGCTGAACGCCTTTGGTGAACCACAGGCCTGGTTTGTAGTGAACCAGTGGGTCGTTGGCGACTACTGGCAACCGGCAGAAGACACCGTCCGACTATTCAGCGATTGGCACATCGCCAGCCCGGACAATGGCAGAGGAAATAAGGTGCCCGAGATTTGCCATCGATGGTTAGCGACTTACTTGAGGCTAAATCTCATAGCGACTATCTACCCGCTGCTATGCGAACGTGATGTGCTGCTTGATAAGCTGGTGGACTCATATCCCGGCACTAACGTATTGGATGATCGAACGCATGAGGTGCTGAGCTACCAGCGGATAGATTTCAATGCGCAGTCAGATGCGTGGATGCGGGCACCTAAAATTTAGACGCTCTAATAAGAAGCTCTAACAAAAAGCTCTTTCAGCGTACGATGGAAAATCAGGCAGCAGCCGATCAACAGTAACGTCGCATGGAGCGGTTACTACCCGCCAGCCTGCTGTCATTCGCGCAAGCGGCGCCAGCAAGCAATGTCGGAGCCGCCGGCTTGCAGCAGGCAGCATCGCCCATGGAATGCCGCTCTTAAGCACGAACAGGATGCGGGTGAGCGCGAGCCGGTCGTCAACCGGTTACCGAGCCGCGTGCTTGAGCCGGCACGGCAGTTTAAGCCGCAATAGCGGTACCGTGAGTGCCCATAGATCATCGTCCAGCAGCTTGGTGCGCAGCGCCTTCCCATGCCCTTGCGACCGTCCTCGACCCATGCTTCGATCTCGGACGGGGTCAGGCCATATGTGCGGCTGGCTTCGGCGACCGTGGTCTACCCTTGCAAAATACCCAAGCAGATTTTTAGCGGGCCCTTACATGAATCGCGAGGCTCTACGCCTTCGCATCGATCACATAACTTTGCTTGTATGGTGATGAATTTTAGAGGGAACTGAGCCCAGCACTTCACTTCGAAGCAGATTGCTTTTATCAGACGTTCTTCGGCTTTTTTGTCGCCATTAGCCTTTGCTGCGATCCCTTGCCTTTCATTGAAGTACAACTGCGAAATTTTCGCTGTTTCAGAAAAATTCACTGAGCCTCTGCTGCGTAGATCACCAGTGTCGGCCTGCTAATTCCACATTTTCCAATTGTCCTGTGTGCATGTTAAAGAAAAACCGACAGTCGTCACGGCTACCATCACTACCTTCTCCATACATGATGTACGGCGGCTGTCCCTTCATATATTTTGGCTCTCCGAGCTCGCCGTTTTCTGGCGAGGATTGTGGGCTAATCTTAGGCACCTCAATCGTAAATCTCGTCGTACCATCCGGATTAAGCACGATCCATCGCTTCCAGTCTTTAGTTGGATAAACCAAACCTGAGTAATCTGGGACTGGAACAGGGCAATCCTTGCTTTCGTATATTCGGCCTTTATAAGTC
>JAOASL010000005.1 GCA_030158675.1 Burkholderiaceae bacterium
TGGTGGAGGTAAGCGGGATCGAACCGCTGACCTCTTGCATGCCATGCAAGCGCTCTCCCAGCTGAGCTATACCCCCCTGTGCCGCAGAAGCGAGATTATAGCTAATTCTTTTCTCGCATGTAAATCATCTGCGAAAAAAAATTTACAGATACGGCGCGAGTCGCCGCAACACGACTTCCCGGCCAAACAAAACGAGCACGGCATCGACCGACGGTGTCTGCAACTGGCCCGTCACCGCCAGCCGCAGCGGCATCGCCAGTTGCGGCATCTTCATCTTTTGGTCGGCCAGCACCTGCTTCATCAGGGCAGCGATCGCTTCTTTCGTCCAATCGACCGCCCTGGCGGCATCAGCGAACTGAGTGAGCGCAGCACACGCCGCATCCGTCATGTGCTGCGCAAGCAAGGCTTCATCGGGCTTGGGATCGCGATAGAACAGCATCGCCGCATCGGCCAGCTCGTTGATAGTCTGCGTCCTGTCCTTCATCAGCGCGATCACTTCCTCCAGCGGCGGCGCGCCGTCGAATTTTGCATTGTCACGTTGCAGTTCCGGCATGGCCAACTGCGCAAGCCGCGCATTGTCGGTCTGCTTGATGTAATGATTATTCAGCCACGCGAGCTTTTCAGGATTGAACTGCGCGGGCGACTTGGTCAGGTGATCAAGGTCGAACCATGCGCAGAACTGCGCCATGCTGAAAATCTCTTCGTCGCCATGGCTCCAGCCCAGGCGCGCGAGATAGTTCAGCATCGCCTCGGGCAAGTAGCCCTGCGCCGGATATTCCATCACGCTGACGGCGCCATGTCGCTTCGATAACTTCTCGCCATCGGCGCCGAGAATCATCGGCACGTGGCCATAAACCGGCAGCTCACCGCCGAGCGCCTGCAGGATATTGATCTGGCGCGGCGTGTTGTTCACATGGTCGTCGCCGCGGATAACGTGCGTGATTTTCATGTCCCAGTCATCGACCACCACGCAGAAGTTGTAGGTTGGCGTACCGTCAGGACGCGCGATCACGAGATCATCCAATTCGCGGTTGCTGATCGTGATGGTGCCCTTGACCGCATCATCCCAACTGACTTCGCCGTCAAGCGGATTACGGAAGCGCACCACCGGCTTCACGCCGGCCGGGATCGCCGGCAGGGTCTTGCCCGGTTCCGGTCGCCAGGTGCCGTCGTAGCGCGGCTTGTCGCCGGCTGCGCGCTGGCGTTCGCGCATCGCCTCCACCTCATCAGGCGTGCAATAGCAGTAGTAAGCGGTGCCATCCTTCAGCATCTGCGCGATCACCTCACGATAACGATCCATCCGCTGCATCTGGTAGAACGGACCTTCGTCGTGGTTCAGACCCAGCCATTGCATGCCGTCGATGATGGCCTGCACCGCTTCCGGCGTCGAGCGTTCGAGGTCGGTATCTTCGATGCGCAGAATGAAGGTGCCGCCGAAACGGCGCGCGTAAGCCCACGCGAACAGCGCAGTGCGCGCGCCGCCGAGATGGAGATAACCGGTGGGACTGGGGGCAAATCGGGTGCGAACGGTCATGTAACGGCTCTGGAATCTTGGGGAAACCGCTATTCTAGCGGCTGGGACGCTGGGCGGTCCGGCTGCTAGAATCGCGGTTTACTCAAAATTCAGTCCCGCCCGGCAATGAGCGTCACCGACAACCCCTCCACCATCCGCAAACTGTTCGTCACCACTGCGCTGCCCTATGCGAACGGCGCCTTTCATATCGGCCACATCATGGAGTACATCCAGGCCGACATCTGGGTGCGCTTCATGCGCCTGCGCGGACATGAGGTGAACTTCGTCGGTGCGGACGACGCACATGGCGCGCCGATCATGATTGCGGCCGAAAAAGCGGGCGTGACCCCACAAGAATTCGTTGCGAAGATCGCGGCCGGACGCCAGCAATACCTGGATGGATTTCATATCGCGTTCGACAACTGGCATTCGACCGACGGCGCAGAAAACCATGAGCTGTCGAAGGAAATCTATCGCCGTCTGCGCGATGACGCAAAGCTGATCACGACCCGCACGATCGAGCAGTTCTACGATCCGGTGAAAAACATGTTCCTGCCCGACCGCTACATCAAGGGCGAATGCCCGAAATGCGGCGCGAAAGACCAGTACGGCGATTCCTGCGAGGTCTGCAGCGCGGTGTACGCGCCGACCGAACTGAAGAACCCGTACTCGACACTGACCGGCGCGGCACCGGTCATGAAGTCATCCGAGCACTATTTCTTCCAGCTGTCCGACCCGAAGTGCGTAGAGTTCCTGCGCAGCTGGGCGCTGGATCCGGCGCGCCTGCAACCCGAGGTCGCGAACAAGGCACGCGAGTGGCTGGACAGCGAGACTGGCCTGGGCGACTGGGACATCAGTCGCGATGCGCCCTATTTCGGCATCGAGATCCCGGATGCGCCAGGCAAGTATTTCTATGTCTGGCTGGACGCGCCGATTGGCTACCTCGCCTCATTGAAAAATTACTTCGGCAAGACCGGTCGCGATTTCGACGCTTTCCTCGCCGACCCGGTGACGGAGCAGTACCACTTCATCGGCAAGGACATCACCTATTTCCACACGCTGTTCTGGCCGGCGATGCTGCACTTCGCGGGTATGAAGGTGCCGAACAATATCTTCGTGCACGGCTTCATCACGGTCAGTGGCGAGAAAATGTCGAAGTCGCGCGGTACCGGTATTTCGCCGCTGCGCTATCTCGAGATCGGCATGAACCCGGAATGGCTGCGCTATTACATTGCGGCCAAGCTGAATGCGCACGTCGAAGACGTGGACTTCAATCCGGAAGATTTTGTCGCACGCGTCAACAGCGACCTCGTCGGCAAATACATCAACATCGCCAGCCGTGCGGCAGGCTTCATTACGAAAAAATTTGGCGGCAAGCTGGCAATGGGCTGGGCGACGGACGATGACGCCTTCCTGTCGGGACTGCGTGTTGCCGGCGCCGAAGTCGCCGCGCTGTACGAGGCTCGCGAGTATGGCAAGGCGCTGCGCCATGTGATGGAACAGGCCGATGTGGTGAATGCCTACGTCGACGCGAACAAGCCCTGGGAGCTGGCAAAAGATGCGGCCAATAACGCGAAGCTGCAGGAAGTCTGTTCGCGACTGCTGGAAGCCTTTCGCATCCTGACGATCTATCTGAAGCCGGTGCTGCCAGCCCTGGCGACGCAGGTCGAGACGCTGCTGAATATCGCGCCGCTGCAATGGAGCGATGCAGCGCAGGCACTGCCAGACCAGCATGCAATGCAATCGTATGCGCACCTGATGACGCGCGTCGAACCGGCCATGCTCGACGCGCTGTTCGAGCCGCCGGCCGAGCCCGCACCCGCCGTGGCTAACGGCGGCGCCGCTGACATCGAGGATATCGACGCCGAGATCAAGATTGATGATTTCATGAAGATCGATCTGCGCGTCGCGCAGATTGTCGATTGCGAGCATGTCGACGGTTCCGACAAGCTGCTGCGGCTGACACTGGACGTCGGCGAAGGACGGCTGCGGAATGTCTTTTCCGGCATCAAGTCCGCGTACAAGCCGGAAGATCTGAAAGGCAAGCTGACCGTGATGGTGGCCAATCTGGCCCCGCGTAAAATGAAATTCGGCGTATCCGAGGGCATGGTACTGGCCGCATCGGCCAGGGACGAGAAGGCCGATCCGGGGCTGTACATCCTCGAACCGTGGCCGGGCGCCAAGCCCGGCATGCGCATCCGCTGAAGGTAAAATACGCGATCGTTCGAGACAATCCCAACCCGGAATCCAGGCCATGAGTCTTTTCAAGAAGCAAAGCGCTTACGTATCCGACTTTACCCGCTTCCTCACCGAGCTCAAGCAGAACCAGCCGCAGCTCGAAGCCGACCAGCAAGCCGGTCGCGCGCGGCTGTGGGATAAGGACCAGATCAATCTGGATGAAATGCAGCGTGCGAAGGAATCGCGCGTGACGCAAAAGGCTTACGTTTATCAGAGCCGCTGAACGACGCCCTGCCGTGGAACTCACCAACGACACAGCGATCGACAGCACGCCGGACGTCGTCGACGGCGTCGCTTTCGCGAAGCTGTATGGCGAGCCGCTGTTCAAGCTGCCGAACGACCTCTACATTCCACCGGATGCGCTCGAGGTTTTCCTCGAAGCGTTCCAGGGGCCGCTCGACCTGTTGCTATACCTGATACGCAAGCAGAACTTCAACATCCTCGACATCCCGATGGCGGCGGTTACGCTGCAATATCTTGATTATGTCGAGCAGATCCGTCGCCGCAACCTCGAACTCGCTGCCGACTACTTGCTGATGGCGGCCATGCTGATTGAGATTAAGTCGCGCATGCTGCTGCCGGCGAAAAAAGTTGAGGGCAGCGACGAAGCGCTCGATCCGCGTGCGGAGCTGGTGCGACGCCTGCTCGAATATGAACAGATCAAGCTGGCCGCATTCGAACTCGACACGCTGCCGCAGGTTGGCCGTGATTTCGTGCGCACGCAGGTCTATGTCGACCAGACGGTAGTGACTCGCTTCCCCGACGTGAACATCAGCGACCTGCAAGCAGCCTGGAATGATCTGTTGCGGCGCGCGAAGCTGACCGCCCGGCACACGATCACGCGCGAGGAACTGTCGGTGCGCGAGCACATGACCGCCATCCTGCGCCGGCTGCAGAGCGCGAAATTCGTCGAATTCCAGGATCTGTTCGACATCTCACGCGGCGTGCCGGTGGTCGTGGTGAACTTCATCGCGATGCTGGAGCTGGCGAAGGAAACCCTGGTCGAGATCACTCAGGCCGAGGCATTCGCCCCGATCTACGTGCGGCTGTCCTATTCGCCCAACTGAGTTCGCGCTCCCCTGCCGGCGCGGCAACGACGCCTGACCGGCTCTTTCAAAGACGAAGACTTACATGAAAATCATTTCCTCGGTCGCTGAGTTACGTGACCAGCTGCGCGGCCAGCTCCGCACGGCGTTTGTCCCGACCATGGGCAATCTGCACGAAGGTCATCTGTCACTGATGCGGCTGGCGCGCAAGCATGGCGACCCGGTGGTCGCGTCGATCTTTGTGAACCGGCTGCAGTTTGGTCCAAGCGAGGATTTCGACAAATACCCGCGCACCTTCGCCGACGACATCGAAAAGCTGGAGAAGGAAGGCGTGTATGTGCTGTTCGCTCCGACCGAGAAGGACATCTATCCGGAACCACAGGAATTCCGCATCCAGCCGCCCAGCGATCTGGGCAACATGCTCGAAGGCGAGTTCCGGCCTGGCTTTTTTACCGGGGTGACCACCATCGTGATGAAGCTGTTCTCCTGCGTGCAACCGCGCGTGGCCGTGTTCGGCAAGAAGGATTACCAACAGCTGATGATCATACGAAACATGGCGCGCCAGTTCGCGCTGCCGACCGAGATCATCGCCGCCGAAACCTGGCGCGCCGAAGATGGTCTGGCGCTGTCCTCGCGCAATGGCTATCTGTCCGAAGCAGAGCGCGCGGACGCGCCGGCGCTGTATCGAGAGCTGAATCTGGTCGCCGATGCCGTGCGCTCGGGGCAACGAGATGTCGCGCAGCTCAGCGAAGCTGCGATGGCTCGTCTGGCCGCGTACGGGTGGCAACCCGATTACGTGGCGGTGCGCAAACGCGTGGATCTGCAATCGCCAAGCGCCGCGGACCTGGAAGCGGGCGAACCGCTGGTCGTGTTGGCCGCCGCAAAGCTTGGCAAGACGCGCCTGATCGACAATCTCGAAATATGACCGGAGCGGGATGGCAGCGCAGCTTCGTCACTGCGACTGCCCTGGCCGTGCAGCTGGGTTCCACGCTGCTATGGCCGGCGTCTTCGGCGCATTCGGCAGTCAGCGCCGTTGATGACAGCGGCCATCGCATCACACTACCTGCCCCGGCCGCACGCATCGTCAGCCTGGCGCCGCATGCCACCGAACTGCTGTTCGCCGCCGGCGCAGGTGCGCAGGTGGTCGGTGTGTCTGCGTACAGCGATTTTCCGCCCCAGGCGACACGCCTGCCGTCGGTAGGTGACGCGATGCGGGCTGATCTCGAGCGCATCATCGCGCTGAAACCCACGCTGATCGTCGCCTGGAAAAGTGGCAACCATCCGGCGCAGCTTGCGCGACTGCGCACAATCGGCTTGCCGGTATTCGACAGTGAGCCGCGTAAACTCGACGATATCGCCAGTTCGCTGGAGCGACTTGGCATCCTCGCCGGCAGCAATGAAGGTGTGGCCGCCGCAGCGCGCTTTCGCGCAGAGCTGAGCGCCTTGCGCGAACGTTATTCGACGCGGGCGCCAGTGACCGTGTTCTATCAAATCTGGCCGGCACCACTGATGACACTGAATGATGCGCATATCGTGTCTGAAGCGATACGGCTCTGCGGCGGCGTTAATCTGTTCGGCAAACTGGCGCCACTGGTACCGACCGTCAGTCGCGAAGCGGTGGTGCGTGCCGACCCTCAGGTAATTTTCGTCAGCGACGACGACGCGCAGGCGCTTGATCCATGGCGCAGCTTCGACAAGCTGACCGCCGTTCGCAACGCCAGCGTGTTCCGTATCAATGGCAGTCTGATGAACCGCGCAGGGCCGCGCATGCCAGCGGCGACGGCACGCCTGTGCGAACAGATCGACAGCGCACGACAGAAGCACATCAAAATCCCACGGAAACCCCGATGAGCGACAAACAACTGGAACAATGGAAAAAAGTGCAGAAAGGCACACTGTCCGAACATCTCGGCTTTGAGCTGGTGTCGGCCGAGCCTGGCAGGCTGCGTTCAGCGCTACAGGTGCAAGCGCATCACCTTGCACCCAACGGCTACCTGCATGCGGCCGCCGTCGTGCTGCTGGCCGACACCACCTGCGGCTACGGCTGCATGCTGCACCTGCCGGAAGGCGCGCAGAGTTTCACCACGATTGAACTGAAGAGCAATCACCTCGGTACCGCGCGCGATGGCCGCCTCGAATGCGAAGCAACGCCGGTACATCAGGGGCGCACGACCCAGGTCTGGGATGCGAAGGTCAGCGCAGCCGGAAAGACCATTGCGCTGTTTCGTTGTACGCAGATGATTCTGTGGCCCAAGCCCTGACGACTTGCAGGATCAGCGTGCCGAAAACAGCCCGCCTGTCCGCTCGAACTGACAACCATAAGCGCGCTGCAGCGACTCCGGCGTCAGTACCTCTGCCAGCGGACCGGCGAGATAAAAACCCGGTCCGAGCAACAACACATGCGTCGCAAATCGTGCGGCGAGATTGATGTCGTGGCAGGTCGCGACGATTGCGTGGCGTTCAGACAATCGCTGCATCAGCCGCATCAGCAGCAATTGCTGCGCGACGTCCTGATGGGCTGTCAGTTCATCGAGCAGCATCAGCGCCGGCGCCTGTGCCAGCAGTGCGGCACAGGCGACGCGTTGACGCTCGCCACCGGACAAGGTGGTCACTTCATCCTCGATTCTGTGCTGCATTCCGACCTGCGCGAGCGATGCGCGCACGAAACCTTCATCCTGTTCTGAATCCCACACACTGCCGATCCGCCAGGGCGTGCGGCCGATGGCAACCGCTTCGCGTACCGAAAACGAAAAGCTGTCGACGGTTTGCTGCAGCATCAGGCCGCGCTGCCGCGCCAGCACCAGCGGCGACAAGTCGCCGAGGTGCCGCCCGTCCAACATCACATCGCCCTCGTCCGGCTGGCGCAAGCCGGCCAGCACATGCAACAAGGTGCTCTTGCCGGCGCCGTTGCGTCCGAGTACACACCATAGCTCGCCACGACTGACTTGCCAGTCCAGCGCATGGATGAGGATGCGGCCGCCGGCACGAATGCCCAGCGCACAGGTCTGCATCAGCGGTGTCATCGTGACCTTGCCAGCATCATCAGGAAGAGCGGCACGCCAACCAGTGCCGTGACGACGCCGACCGGCAGCTGCACCGGCGCCAGAATGACGCGCGCGAGCAGGTCCGCCAGCAGCAGCGCAGCGCCGCCGCCGAGCATGGCGGCCGGCAGCAGCAGACGCTGGTCGTTACCCAGCCACAGCCGCAGTGCATGCGGCACAACGAGTCCGACAAACCCGATCGCACCCGCTTGTGCGACCGCCGTCGCTGTCGCTACGGACGCGATCAGCAGCAGTGCCACTCTCAAGCGGGTGACCGGCAGCCCAAGCAGCAAAGCCGTAGCATCGCCATGCGCGAGCACATTCAGCCGCGGCGCCTGCCAGATGGCCCACGCGCCGACTGTCAGCAGTACTGCCCATGCCACGATGCCGCCGGCAAAGCCTTCGGCTTCAAGATCGCCCATCAACCAGAACATCGTGCCGCGCAGCTGCGTGTCGGGTGCCAGTGACAGCAACAGCGCCAGCAGCGCACCGAAACCGGTGGACACCATCACCCCGGTCAGTATCAGCCGCATACCCGGCACTGCCGACGACATCGGCGGTGCCGCCAGGCTACGCCGCCCGAGTGCAAACAACAGGATGATCGCCAGCGCCGCGCCTGCCAGTGCGCCTGCCTGCAGGCTGGCAGAGCGCAACGCCAGCGGCAGCAGCAAGCCGGACGCGACCGCGCCGACGGCCGCTCCGCCAGACACGCCGAGCACATACGGGTCAGCCAGCGGATTGCGCAACAACAGCTGCAACAGGGCGCCGGCGAGCGTCAGCAATGCGCCGACCGCAAACGCCAGTGACGCACGCTGCGTACGTAGCAGCATCAGCGTCGGATCGTCGGGACCGGCGACAAACTGGCAGCCGCCGCTGCCACAATCAATCGCCAGCACGGCCGCCAGCAGCGCGGCGGCCAGCAGCAAGGGGATCGGTCGCAGCAGGCGTCGCACGGGTTCCTCGTCAGAACCGATAGCGGGCGGAGAACCACAGCGAGCGTCCCGTATCAGGGAACACTGCGGTGTACTGGTAGCTGCTGGCCGGATCCCAGCTGCGCGTCGCATACGAGTAGTACGATTTATCGAAGATGTTAAGTGCCTTCATCGACAGGTCGAACTTGCCAGCCTTGTACAGGTAATACAGGTCGGCGACCGCATAGCCCGGCATGCGGTTCTCGTTATTGAAATCCATCGCGACAAACTGTCCGGAAGTCCAGCGCGCCATCGCGCCCAGCTTCTGCTTTTCGTCGAGCGCATACTCGGTGCGCAGCGACATGATTTCGCGGGCGCTCATCGGGACGCGCTTGCCTTCAAATTCGCCCGAACGGAAGCGCGCATCGCGCACCGACAGCGATGCTGCCAGCAGCCACTGGCTGGTCAGCTGATAAGAAAGGTCGAGGTCGATGCCCTGCCGGCGCGTTGGCGCCAGGTTAACGTTCGATCCCTGCACATAGCCCCAGCTGTCGAAGCCGACGTAGTTGTTGTATGCGATCTCGTTTTCAAGTTCGCTGCGATACGCGCGCACATCGAAGCGACCACGCAATCCGAACAGATGCTTCCAGCCGACCTCCTGATCCGTCGATGTCTGCGGCCGCAGCGGCATCACCATATAGTCCGGCGTATAGCTAGTGGTGAACTCGTCGATGTTGGCAAAGCGATAGCTGGTGGCAATGCGCGCGTACACGCTGTTGTCGACATCCAGTTCCTTCGACACACCGAGCTCCCATGCCGACCGGGTATAGCGGTTGTCGATCTGGTCACCGAATTTCATCGACAGTTGCGAGCGCTCGTTATGTTCGGAACGATAACCCGCGGTGACGCGCACGCCGAGATGGGTGATGTCGAGATCGTCCTTCACGAAGTAGCTGGTCGACGTGAAATCGAGCTGATATGAACCCAGCGTCGAGCCGGGATAGCGGCGGTCCTGCGACCAGTCCGAATGCTCGACGCCGAACACCAGTCTGTTCCTGCCGATCGCCAGCTCATCGACGCGCTGGCCGTTGAGGCTGACGAACTGGTCGCCGCCGCGATATTGCAGCGGCACCGGGTAGCCGCCCATGACGGCAACCGCATCCATGTCGCGCTGACGCGTGCTCGCATCGACGCGCCACCGCACGCCGGCCAGCTCGGTCTCGGCAAACGCCGACAGGCGGCTGAAATCGATATCCGAGCGCGTGTTGTTGGCGATCGATGAGGCCTGTGCCATTCGACGGTCGGCGCGAAATTCCTGCAGCGTGAGCGAACCGGGCGTCTGTGCAAAATTTTCCTCGGAGCTGAAGCTGACACCGAAGCGAGCAAAGCTGGCCGCGTATTTCGCAGTCAGCAGCAGGCCGCGATCGTTGTTCGCCGAGTGGCGGCGAAAGCCGTCAGAGTCGCGTTCGGTGGCCGCCAGCGACAGGTCCAGGCCGTCTTTCACATAGCGCGCATTGGCCCGCAATTCGGTCGTCGCAAAGGAACCGACACCTGCGTACACGCTGCCCGAAGTGGCCGCCCTCGGATCATTGCCGGACGCACGCGTGATGATGTTGACGACACCGGCAGTCGCGCCGCCGCCATACAGCACGCTGCCGGAACTGCGCTGGATCTCGATGCGCTCGACGCTCTCCACCGGAAGACCCGACAGACGAATCTCGGTCATGTCACCTTCACGCAGGGGCATGCCGTCGATCAGGATGACTGTGTTGGAACCTGCGGTATCGCCGAAGCCCATCGGGTCCATGGTCAGCTCATTGCCGCCCGTGAGGCTGGTACGCGTCGCGATACCGCCTAGGCGAGTGAGCGCCTCATTAACGGTGCTGACGTTGGCAGACTCCATCTGCTCGCGCGTGATGACGGTCACGTGGCCAGGGATGGACTTCAGATCCTGCTCGTAGCGGTTCGCAGTGACGACCACTTGCGGCAGCAGTTGAATGTCATTTGAAGGATCTTTCGATTGGGCGCCGGCAAAAGGCGGGCACAACAGCGCAGGCAATGCGGCCAGTACCGGCGCACCGCAGGAAAAAAGGCGATTGGACATGAATCTCAGGGTAAGGATTCTTTCGCCAGCTTCCCCGCAGGCGAAATCTGAACGGGAGCGCGAACCAGTGACGCACAGGCCTTGAGCCTGCGCCGGCCAACCGGCGAAACCACCCCGTTCGCCTCTCCCACCTGTTCTGGCCGGTATCCGGGCTGACAAGCGTATCAGCCGCGTCTTCCCATGCCTGGGCACAGTGACGAATGCGGCGGATAGCGTGACCACAGTCACGCGCTTGTTTACCGTTGCGGGGGCAGCACACGTTGGCGTTTGACCGATTGACCGGCCTGGCTCCGTGTTTCCCGTTTAACTGCCCGTCGAGAACGACGGGCGGGCACCAAAACCTGCGCAGTGTAAGCGAACCGGTAACAGACCGTCAATTTGACTCGTCCGGTCAGGTCGCCCGGTGCCGCTATCGCACGGCGTTGTGAACGGCTACACTGGCGCGCACCGCAAGCCATCACATCCAACGCGAGGAACCCGCGCATGCGCAACTCGAATAAAAATCCGGCCAACAGCCGGCAATCTCTGACCGATTTTTACACCGAACAGTACAACGCGAGAGCTGGCATCCCGGATCACCCGCAGATCTTCACCCGCTGGCAAAAAGATTCAGCGCTGGTTCGTCGCACTCACGCGGGGCTGCTCGACCTGCCGTTCGGCTCGGCGGCAAAAGAAAGGCTGGACTTCTATCCGGCCCATCGCGCTGGCGCGCCATTGCTGATATTCATCCACGGCGGCTGGTGGCGCTCGCTCGACAAATCCGATTTCACTTTCATCGTCCCTAGCTACCGGCAGGCAGGCTTCAACGTCGCCCTGACCAATTACACGCTGGCGCCGGAGGCCTCGATCGAGGAAATCACCTTGCAGCAGGTGCGCGCTCTCACCTGGCTGTACCGCAACGCAGAGCGACTGGAATTTGACCGTAACCGGATCGTCATTGCCGGTCATTCCGCCGGCGCTCATCTGGCGGCGATGATGCTTGCCACGCTTTGGTCGGCGCATGCATCCGATTTGCCGCGCGACCTGGTGAAGGGTGGCGTGCTGATGTCAGGCCTCTACGATCTCGACCCGGTCTGCCATGCTGACTTCGTGAATGTCGATCTGAAGCTTGATGCGGACAGTGCGCTGAAGCTGTCGCCGGCACGCATGCCACAGTCGCATCCTGCGCCGTTCATTACGTCGGTCGGTGACCTCGAGTCCGATGAGTTCAAGCGCCAGACCGCGCTGATTGCGTCCGAATGGACAACGGGCTTTCGTGACGAGATCCTGCTGCAGGGAATGAATCACCTGACGATCTGCGACGCGTTCGGTAATCCGGAACATCCGCTGTTCAAGGCAAGCTGCGATCTGGTGGCTTCGGTCTGATCATGCCGAACGGTTTTTGAAATTTCGCGCCCGCCGCAATGGGCGCCCCTCACCCCACGGCGCATCCGCCACAGTGCCCGACGAGATCAGTCGAACGGCTCGCGCTCCCTGAAATATCGCTGCTGCTGCCGGTTCATGAACTCGGTAGCAAGCAGCACCTCCCTCAACAGATAAACGAAGCTTCCCGTCAGCGCGACCATCGCAAGCACGAACATGCCGGCGATCACGGAGGCCAGTCGCAGGTTCAGCGCATCGGTGACGAACAGCGCGGCAACCACCATGCAGATCAATAACGCGCAGGTAGTCGACAGGAAAATCGCCCGATTGATCTTGCGCGCACGCTGGAACAGCACGTCCAGTTCAGCCCTGAACAACGCATCCCGCTCAATCGGCGTTCGGGCGCCCTCATCGAGTTCCTCTTCCAGTAACCGGGTCCGATCAATGATGCGCGCCAATCGGTTGGTCAGCACCAGCATATTGGTGCCCACTCCTGTCAAAAGAAAAACCGGCGCAATCGCCAACTGAATGATGTGTCCTATCTCGCCCGGCTTGATTTCCATGTTCTGCGTCGATTCGAATGCGTGGATTGTGTGCAAAGAACAGAGTCTATCAGCCGACTCGAGATCGAAACGAGTACGTACTACTCGTCAAATAGTTTCTCGAGATGAAACCAATTAATTAATCAAGAGAAATGAATTAGTTGGCAGTAAGAAATAAAGCCAATTTCTGATACATAAATTTCAATTTGCCCTCGCATTTTGATCCAAATCATATAGGTCGCTCGGTGAAAAGCTGATACATTTACTTAGAATGTTGCTATTTTGTTACTAACCGGAAATCCTGATGAATACAAGATTGATCCACTTCGATGCCTCTGACAAAACGTCAGAGGTCAGGCGCAAGGCGGCCGAGCGTGCAGCCTGCACCACAAGACGGGGCAATGGCACCTGCGACGTGTTGTCAGATGCACTTAAGGATCGCAATGTCTGAGCGCGTGTTTGACAAGGTAGCGAGCGCCCCAGGCCGGCCTCAGGCAGCGCAGTTGACCGGAAGTCTTCGCGTTCCGGGGCGCAACGAATGATCCGGGTGGTGTTGGCAGACGACCATGCGCTGATGAGAGAGGGACTGAAGTACATCCTGCGCAAGGCCGAAGACATCGAAGTGTGTGGCGAAGCGACCGATGGATTTGAAGTACTGGCTCAGGTAAGGAAGGGCGGTTTCGATGTACTGGTCATGGACCTGTCGATGCCGGGGAGGAGTGGAATGGATCTGATCAAGCAAATCAAGCAGGAAGCACCGAACATTGCGCTGCTGGTGCTGACAATGCATGACGAGGATCAATATGCCGCCCGTGCGATACGACTCGGAGCGCATGGCTACATCACGAAGGAAAGCGCAGGAACGGATTTGGTCAATGCCATCCGCAAGGTGCGCTCGGGCCGTCCCTATATCAGCATGGAAGTTGCCGAGCAACTGGCAATGGACGCCATGCCGATGCGCGACGGCGTGCCGCACAAGTCACTGACCAATCGCGAGTTCGAAGTGTTCAACATGCTGGTGACGGGCAAGTCCGTCACGGATATCGCCGAAGTGCTGCACCTGTCAGTCAAGACCGTCAGTACGCACAAGGCGCACATCCTGCAAAAGCTCGGCACGCCGTCACTTGCCGAGCTGGTGCAATACGCGATGGCACAAGGACTGCTCGACAAGTTCAAGCCCTGACTTGAGCGTGCGCAGCCCATAGCAAGAGGAGAGAGAGATGCTAGGAAAGGCCTTAAGAATTCTCGGTTCGTGCTCCGGAAGCATTCAGGGTGTCCCGATAGCTTTGAAGAACTCGAGTCGAGATACTAGCAAGCGCAGTGAGAGTGACATGCAGCAAGCGCAGCATAAAGCAGCGCCCGACTGATCCCGCAGCATGGATTCCGGCAGCGCGATGTCTCGTCCTCCCATCAAAGAGCGCCGCAGCGACCCAGTCTGTAAGACACAGGACGGTCGCGCGACAAATGACAGACATCGCCGGACTCGATTGCTGAATCGTTCCAGCCTCTACAACAGGAGATGACCATGACATCCATCCATACTTCCGAATTGCGCAACGAAGCCGGGGCGCCCGCAATCCAGGCGTCGGCAACGGAAGCCGGTTGGCAACGCCAGGGCAAGCTCTGGTCTAACCTGAAGGAATTGTGCGACCTGCTGCGCATTCCTTCCGCGCCATCTGTCAACGACGAAGAATTTCTCTTCCAGCATGTACAGTTCAAGACCGGGCAGCGGATACACACGATAGGCCAGCCTTTCGACACACTGTTCATCGTGCATTCAGGCTTCCTGAAAACGGTGCTGATTGATGAATTCGGCAATGAGCAAGTGCTCAGCTTTCCGATGAAAGGCGATCTGTTCGGCGTCGATGGCATCCATACCCGCCGCTATGCGTCTGAAGCCGTTGCATTGTCTAATTGCGACCTGATCCTGCTACCGTTCAAGAAATTCACACAACTTGGTCGTACCTACATTGAGCTTGAGCATGCGATGTACAGCGTGATGAGTCGTGAACTGGTGCGCGAGCAAGCTATGGTCAGCATGCTCGGCGCGTTGTCGGCGGAAGCACGAGTCGCTCGCTTTCTGGTGTCGCTGTCAGAGCGTTTCGCAGAGATGGGTTACTCCAGCAAGCTCTTCAATTTGCGCATGACGCGCCATGAGATCGGCAGCTATCTGGGACTCACACTCGAGACCGTCAGCCGCACGCTGTCCGCATTCAATGAAATCGGCCTGATCAGCGTCGACCAGCGTTCAATCGGCATCAAGGATCTGGAAGCGCTGCGCACACTGCGCCGGCTGCCACCCTCCAGCTCGCGATCCAAAGCCGCCAGCCGGCGCGCGCGCGAGGCGGCCGCACAGGCCGCACAAGCAGCGATCGACAAGGACCTTCCCAGCGTTGCCGCCTGAACGTCATTCAGGTCCGGATTCTGTCTGACAAGGCCGATGGCAGCGCCCGTCGGCACAGGCAACTATGCAGCACGACAAGGGACCCAGCCTACGGTCCCGTTTTTTTAGAAAATCCCTCGCCAAACCCGGGCTTTATTACTTCCTCCCGCGCCCCTTGTTGCCATGTGAATGGCCATTTGATGCCGTTCCTGCCGCTTCCATCGACTTCGACACGGCCTCGCGCGCCGCCTGGGTCGCGCTCTCGACTCCCGAGCGCGCCACCATCATGTTCTGGCTCGCCATGCGGCTGGCCTCGCGAAACGCTTGTTCCCAGACCGACATCATCCCGGTGAACGGGTTCAACATCGGATCGGGCTGGCCTTGCGCGCCCACACTGAATTGCCCGCCAGCGTCGCCGGCCTGCTCGGCCGCAGTCAGACTCAGTCGATCCATGTAATCACGCACCGACCTGCCGAACTCGGCCTGCATCTCGACGAGCGCTGCCATGATCTGCTGCTGGCAATGCATCGTCTTCTCCGGGCGACCCGCGATGGCAACCTGAAAATCGGCCAGCTTGGACGGATCACGCATATCCGCGACAGCTCGCGCCAGTTTCAGCTGACCATCAACCGCCTGGTGAGTCACGTCCAGCACCGCACGATCGATTTTCTCGGTACCCGAAAACATCGCATCGGCGAGATGGATCGAGGCCTCCAGCTGGTAATGCATCATGTCCACCACCGGATTGTGCTGCTGGCTTCTTCGCATCATCGACTCCTTGGATCGTAAAATGGGCTCATGTCGCGCTAATCTAATCCAGTTTGTCATCCGAGTTCGAGTCAGCCTTGACCGAACACAAACGCCATCACCGCAAATTTCAGCACGCGCGAACGGCACACGAAGATCCACAGCAGGCACCCTCAATATCGATCTGCTCTACGCCTGTAGAGAACGGTTCGCTGATATCAATTTGCCGGATAGACATGGGTATAATACGGCGCCGCAAGCACCCCCTTGCACCGGCGCCCCGGACCGGGCGCCGAGCAGTCGTCATCACCCGGGACCGTATGTCAAAAAACCAAGCCAGGAAGCCCCTGGAAATCAAGATATCGACCGTGGTCGCCGTTGCCGCCCTGCTGGGAGACGCTGATCACGACGCCCTGTCTGCCGCGCTGACGCAAATCACCGGAGGCTCCCCGGATTATTTCGAAGACGAATTCACACTACTCGACCTCAGCAAACTGACGCCGACACCCGGCAGCATTGATTGGCCACAGCTGATCGCACTGTTCCGCTCGCATCGCCTCAACCCGGTAGCGGTACGCAATGCGCCGGCCGCACTGGAAGACGAATTGCGAGCACAGGGATTGGCGATCGACCGGATGGCACAGCCGCGGCAGTCGCAGCTCATGCCTGAACCCGCTGCTCCGGCACCGGTGGCCGCGCCTGTCGCCGCAGCGGCGCCATTGTCCCCGGCCGCTGCACCGGTGGCGATGGCGGCCCCCGTATCGGCAGCGATGATCATCGACACCCCAGTGCGCAGCGGCCAGCGCGTGTATGCGCGCGGCTGTGACCTGATCGTCATGGCGACCGTGAATCCCGGCGCGGAGGTCATCGCCGACGGCAGCATCCATGTCTATGCGCCCTTGCGCGGGCGCGCACTCGCCGGTGCGTCCGGCGCTGCAGGCGCGCGCATTTTTTCTCTGGCAATGGCTGCCGAACTGGTCTCCATCGCCGGCGTATACCGTACTTTCGACGAAGGCTGGCCGCAAGGAACCGCGGGTCTGCCGACCCAAGTACTGCTCAAGGATGACAAGCTCGAAACCCGTGCCATCGCGCTGAAGTAGCCTGCCCGAAAACAAATTAACAAGCAGCCCAGACAGACTCAATCAAGGAGTTCCTCGTGACAAAAATCATCGTCGTAACGTCCGGCAAAGGCGGCGTAGGAAAAACTACGTCCAGCGCGAGTGTCGCGTCCGGCCTCGCGCTGCGTGGCAACAAGACCGCAGTCATCGACTTCGACGTCGGTCTGCGCAACCTCGATCTGATCATGGGCTGCGAGCGTCGCGTAGTCTATGACATGATCAACGTGATCAATCGCGAAGCGACCCTGACGCAGGCGCTGATCAAGGACAAGCATTGTGACAATCTGTTCGTGCTGCCCGCTTCGCAGACGCGCGACAAGGATGCACTGACCGAGGAAGGCGTGGAACGCATTCTCGACGATCTGAAGACAATGGGATTCGACTACATCGTCTGCGACTCGCCGGCCGGCATCGAGCGCGGCGCAGTGATGGCCCTGACCTTCGCCGATGAAGCCATCATCGTGACGAATCCGGAAGTCTCGTCGGTGCGCGACTCCGACCGCATCCTGGGCATCATTCAGGCTAAGTCGCGCCGTGCACAGCTGGGTAGCGAACCGGTGAAAGAACACCTGCTGATCACCCGCTACTCGCCAAAGCGCGTAGAAGCCGGCGAGATGCTTTCCTATGAAGACGTGCAGGAAATCCTGCGCATTCCGCTGCTAGGCATCATTCCGGAGTCGGAATCGGTGCTGCACGCGTCGAACCAGGGCACGCCGGCCATTCATATCGCCAGCAGTGACGTGTCCGAAGCTTACAAGGATGTTGTTGCGCGTTTCCTCGGCGAGGATCGTCCCCTGCGTTTCGCCGAGTACGAAAAGCCGGGGCTGCTGTCGCGCATCTTCGGAGGCAAGTGAGATGGATATCTTCTCTTTCCTGTTTCATAACAAAAAGCAGTCCGCCAGCACCGCGAAAGAACGCCTGCAAATCATCATTGCGCGCGAACGCCACATCACCAGCGGCCCCGATTTCATGCCGGCGCTGCACCGCGAGCTGATCGAGGTGATCTCGAAATACGTGAAAGTCAATCCCGAGGACATCAAGATCTCGCTCGACAAGCAAGGCAACCTTGAAGTGCTGGACGTGAACGTCGTGCTGCCGGATGGCGGCAACTGACGGCTTGTCGCTTCCCCTGCACGGCATCGATTTCACGTCGGCGCCGCGCAGAAGGAAAGGCATTACGATTGCGTCCGGCCGTCTGGCCGGCGACAGCTTTTGCCTCGAAGCGCTCGATACGCTGTACGATTTCGCCAGCTTCTCGCGCTGGCTGCGTCGCCCGGGCCCGTGGCTTGGCGGCTTCGATTTCCCGTTTTCCTTCCCGCGCGAACTGATCACGCTGCTCGACTGGCCGACCGAATGGCCCGCGCTGGTCCGCCATGTGGCCCATATCGAACGACCACAGCTGCGCGAAACCTTCAAAGCGGTCTGCGATGCGCGCGCGGTCGGTCGCAAGTTCATCCATCGCGCCTGTGATCTGCCGGCCGGCTCGTCTTCGCCAATGAAATGGGTCAATCCGCCTGTGGCCTGGATGCTGCACGCGGGTGCGCCGTTGCTGCTCGACGCGAATGTGCACATCCCCTTCATGCACGATGGCGACCGATCGCGCATCGCGCTCGAAGCTTATCCGGGCATGGTTGCGCGCAGCATCACGCGCGCGTCGTACAAGAACGATGCGCCGTCCCTGCAAACGCCTGCGCGGCGCGCCGCCCGTCTGGCCATCTTGCAGGCGCTGGAGGGCGGTGACTATCCTCTGCAGATACCCTTGGATGCTGGCCGCTTGCGCGATGATCTGCTCGACGACGGCAGCGGCGACCTGCTCGACGCGGTGCTGTGCGCGCTGCTGGCAGCATGGGCCTGGCAAAGGCGCGACCTGGATTTCGGCCTGCCTCCGCATGACGGCCTTGAAGGCTGGATCGTCGGCGCCTGAAGCGCCGGCACAATCGCTTCCTGGATGGAATCGACCGTGGCCGCAGCAAGCTGCGCTGCGCAGCCACTGGCCGCCACCCTGCCGCCGCCCTGTCGCTGACCTCTGCCGTCAGGCCGCTTGGCGCTTCTCGGCAAACGCTGCGAACCACTGCAGCGATGCCGGGTTGGCCATGGCGTCCGGATTCGCAACCGTCTCGACCGGCATGCCGAGTAACAGCTTCTTGATTGGCAATTCCATTTTCTTGCCCGTCAGCGTGCGCGGCACTTCGGTAACCGTGATGATGTCGTTCGGCACATGCCGTGCAGACAATTGCGTGCGAATACGGTCGCGCATTTTCTGCTCCAGCACCGCGTCGAGCACGCAGCCCTCGCGCAGCACGACAAACAGCGGCATCCACGATTCGCGGCCCAGGTATTCGAGATCGACCACGAGGCTATCGAGTACCTCGTCAAAATCCTCCACGACCCGATAGATTTCAGCCGTGCCCATCCGTATGCCGTGCCGATTGATGGTGGTATCGGAGCGGCCGTAGATCACCGCGCCACCGCGCGGCGTGATGCGTATCCAGTCGCCGTGTCGCCACAGGCCCGGATAATGTTCGAAATAACTCTCGAGGTAACGCTTGTCACCGGGGTCATGCCAGAAATACAGCGGCATCGACGGCATCGGTTCGGTCACGACCAGTTCACCCACCTGATCGATCAGTTCGTTGCCATCGTCATCGAAGGCATGGACAGCGACCCCCAGTCCGCGGCACTGAATCTCTCCTGCGTATAGCGGCAGGTTCGGACAGGCGCCGACAAAGGCCGCAGCGATATCGGTGCCGCCACTGATCGAGGCCAGCAGTACGTCTGTCTTCACCTGCGCATACACCCAGTCGAACGCCTCCTCGGCCAGCGGCGAACCGGTGGCGCCGATCGTGCGCAGTGCCGACACATCGGCGATCTGCGCCGGCGCAATGCCGGCTTTCATGCAGTTCGCAAAGAACGCCGCACCGGCGCCGAGAAAGGTCAGCCGGTGCTCATCTGCGAAACGCCAGAGCCGGCCGAGATTCGGGTAGCCGGGGTTGCCGTCATAAATGCAGATCGTCGCGCCGGTCAGCAAGCCCTTGATCTGCGAGTTCCACATAATCCACCCGGTCGTCGAGAACCAGTGAAAGCGATCGTTCTCACCGATGTCGAGTTGCAGCGCATGCCCTTTCAGCCCTTCCAGCAGACTGCCGCCGTGGCCGTGCACAATGGGCTTGGGCATGCCGGTGGTGCCGGACGAGTACAGGATCCATAACGGATGATCGAACGGCAGCTGCTCGAAGCAGATCGGACCTGCGTGCGCCGCAGGATGCGACAACAACGCATCCCAGCGCAGCGCACCGGACAGTGAAGCATTCGGATCCAGGTAGGGAAACAGCACCGTCTGCTCGAGCGTTTTCAGCTCGGCGCGCATGGTCCGCACCACCTCAAGCCGGTCGAAGTCCTTGCCGCCATAACGATAACCATCGACCGCAATCAGGACCTTGGGATCGATCTGGCGGAAGCGGTCGAGCACGCTCGCGCTGCCCATATCGGGTGAGCACGATGACCAGATCGCCCCGATGCTTGCGCATGCATAAAACGCAATCGCGGCCTCCGGCGTGTTGGGCAGGTAGGCGACCACGCGATCGCCGGGGCCGACACCGAGCGCGCGCAGCGCGTTCGCGACGGCTGTCACCTGCGCGCGCAACTCACGCCAGCTGAGCGTGACCCGGGCTCGCACCTCGGACTCGGCGATGATGGCCGGCTTATCCGCACTGGCCTCGTCGAGATTGAAGCGGAACAGTTGCTCTGCAAGGTTTAAACGGGTGCCGGAAAACCACTTCGCACCCGGCATTGCATGCGTGGACAACACCTCGTCAAAAGGCTGCGAGTGCTTCACGTCGAAGTACTCCCAGAGCGACAACCAGAAGCCTTCAAGGTCATCGATCGACCACTGCCAGAGCTGCTGGTAATCGCGGAATTCAAGCTGCCGCTCACGCGACAGCCAGTGAAGATAATCAGTGAGCCTGCTGCTGGCGATGCGCTCGGCGCTCGGCTGCCACAACAGCCGTGGTTCTACCGTCATTCCTGTCTCCCGGAATCATTGGTTGCGTAACGGGAGATGATAAATCAAAGCACGCCCTAATCCGTAAAGGCCGTGTGCAGACCATACCACCCGCAGCACCGGCCGAACCGCCCTTCAGCGACCGGCCAGTGCCATGCGGCGTTCAATGCAGCTGATGTTTCAGCTGGCTCAGCTCCTGATGCGCCTGCATGACTGCCTGCTTCAGTTGCTGGTCGACGCCCTGCTGTTTTTCGCAGGCGGCCTTGGCCTGATCGCCGAGTTCTTCCAACTGATCCACGCAATCGATGATGGATTGCTCGTCCGCCGCTCCCTGTAGCTGCTGGCGCGCCTGCGAAGACTGCGTATCCAACTGCTGAATACAGTTCTTCAGATCTGTCGGCACGCCCGTGCCGGCCCGCTCACAGGCCTGACTGGCCTGCTGGATGGTCTTCTCGATCTGGCTGAAACGTTGCCGGACTTCTTCTGCTTGCATCATGATGTCGCTCCTGTAATGGTGGGACGTCCGGGCGAACCCGGCCATGATTGGATGCAAGGTCGCTAACCAAGTTCCGGTAGCACCTGCACCGACGGATCCGACATGTCGGTCTCTGCGGCGGGTCGGCTCAGGGTCGCTCAGGGTCGGCTTAATTGTCAGTGCAGCACCGTGCCACTGCCGGTACTGCCCGTACCGGCACGCGACGGCAGTCCGTGCTCGATGAATTGCTTCATGCGCTGCAAGTCCTCGTCGAGTGCCGTTTGCGGATCGGTACCCGCCAGCACGGCAACGCCCTGAGCCAGCGCGCCGGCGGCCGGCCGCCAGCTCATGCGCACCGTGACGCGCGTGCCGCCCGCCTGCGGCGTAAGCGTGACCGTGCCCTCGCTGTACACGCTGGCGCCTGCTTCGCTCTGCCAGCCCAGTCGTTGCGGACGTTCCGCTGCTGTCAGCTGGGCATCAAATTCAATCTCGCTGCCAGCCGGCCCCTGCACGACCCAGTGCGAGCGCTGATTCCCCAGGTCACGCACCTCGATCACATGCGACATGAAATGCGGGAAATTTTCATAGCGGCTCCAGACGTCATACACACTCTCCGGCGACGCCTGAATAGCGATGCTTCGCTCCGCTTCGTAGGCCTGTCCTGACAGCTCAAGCGCCGACGAGACCGCCTCGCGCATTGACTGACCGCGCCGACGTGCAATCAGCCCCAGTCCGGTCGCCGCCGCCATCACGCTGAACGGCTGGCGCCGCGACAGTCCGTACCAGGCCAGCAATCCCGCGCCGACAGCACCGGCAACCCAAAGCGTGCTGCGACCGGAGAACAGCGAAGCAATGCCTCCGTCACTTTCGTCTTCGCGCAACTGCCCGCCATAACGCACCGCCTCGACACCCGGGATGCCCTCGACCAGTTCAAGCAGCGTCGCTTCTTCGTCTATCGGTACATTGCCGGTCAGCGTGACCATGCCCTCATCGGCTGCGATACGGAGCTCGTCCAGCTGCGGCAAGGCGCGCGCGATGCGCGAGCGCACACGCGCCTCCAGCACATGGTTGTCAATCGGCTTGGCCTGCCGCGTCGATATCAGCCGCCTGGCCTCTGCCTGCAAGCCGGTCAGCCGGTTGCGCGCATCGCGCATGGTGCTGCCCATCAGCTCCTGCGTACGCTGCGAATAACTGCTCATCTTGTCTTGCAGCAGCGCGCGCCGGCGGCGTCCCTCAGCCGGATCAGCGATATACATCGCCAAGGCACCCACAGCGATGCCGGCCAGCCAGTTCGTCCATTGGATGTCGCGGGTTCGCGTCTGGAATTCCACTTTGCACTCCTTTCATTGAGAAGAACTCGGTTCGGCGGCCCCGGCCGATTCAGAAAGGCGTTCTACACACGCGCTGCAAGCTCCGGCCTCCGCTTTCTTTCGTTTTGACTGCGCGTCTGGCGTAAAGCTCAATATTTCTCTGGACCAAAATTTGGTATCGTCTGTTCGATTTGCGACCGGAACTTCGCGCCTGTCCGCCATTCGAATTCGCAAGTTCCGTTGATCGCCACACTCATGAAAAAAATCTTTGCTGTACTGCTGTGCTTCCTTTTGTTCACTGCTGCGCAGGCGCAGACCAGCGGCTGCGACAAACACTTCTTCCAGAAGGCAGCACCCGAATTCACGCGCAAGGCCTTGCAGGCCAGTACGGTGGGGCTCTGTTTCGAAGCTTTTTCGGTGATGCATTCCGGCGTATCGAAAACCCCGCTGTGGTCTGCCGAGCATCTGACGCGCGAGAGTTTGCAGGCAGCCCGCGGCGTGCCGCGCGAAGACAGTTTTCATGCCGAGGAAACGCTGCCACCGAAACACGGTGCCGAGCTGGCCGACTATGCGCGTTCGGGCTTCGACCGCGGTCACATGGCCCCGGCGGCCGACATGCCCACCCGTCAGGCGCAGCACGAAAGCTTTTCGCTGGCGAACGTCGTGCCGCAAAACCGGCGCAACAATCAACAACTGTGGGCGGCGATTGAAGGTGCGACACGGCACCTGACAAACCAGCGCGGCGAGCTATACGTGATGACCGGACCGATCTTCGAGGGCGACCGGATCGAACGTCTGAATGGCCGTGTGTTCGTACCGAGCCATGTGTTCAAGGCCGTGGTCGATCCGTCAAACGGAGAAGGCGCCGGCTGGCTGGCACCGAACGATGACAGCGGGGAGTATCAGGTGATATCGATCGCCGAGCTGGAAAAGAAGACAGGTATCAATCTGTTTCCGAAGTTGCCTGATGCCCTGAAGCAGAAGGCGATGGAGCTGCCGCAACCGAAGATGCGTGCGCGCCGCAGCGGCGCCGGAGGGAGAAACCCATGATCATGCTGAAACCATTCGAGAACGAAACCGACTCGATCGCAATCGATGAACTGACCATCGAGAACCGGGTCGACCAGCTGGAGTTGTATGGCTCGCTGTCCATCACCCGCGACAAGGCCGGCCTGGAACGCGCGCTGCAGCTGAAGGCGCTGCTGGATGCGACGGTGGCGCACTTGCAAACTACGCCCGACCTGCCGGACCAGTTGCCGTTGCGACCCACCGACAGCGTCGACAATCCGTTCAAATAACTTGTTTTTCCGGCAGCACAGATCACTCGAAGGGTGCCGCGAATCCTGGGGCATCCGCGCTGCGGCGCTCGCGGGCAGTGCGGCTCTGCACGCCGGAACGCCAACACTGGCATACTGTCGCCCTGTTTCAGCCCACCGGCAGTGCCCATGTCCCCCACCCCGAAAAACCTCCGTGCCTATCCGCATTTCCGTCCCGATCTGACGCCGGCGCCCTTCCTGCCGATGACGCGCAAGGAAATGGAAAAACTCGGCTGGGACAGCTGCGACATCGTCCTCGTCAGTGGCGACGCCTACATCGACCATCCGAGCTTCGGCATGGCACTCATCGGACGACTGCTGGAATCGCAGGGCTTCCGGGTCGGCCTCATCTGTCAGCCTGATTGGCTGTCGGCCGAGCCATTCCGTGCGCTCGGCAAGCCGAATCTGTACTTCGGTGTGACCGCGGGGAACATGGACTCGATGGTCAATCGCTATACCGCCGATCGCAAGCCGCGCTCCGACGATGCGTACACGCCGAACGGCGAACCGAACAAGCGACCGGATCGCGCATTGACCGTGTATGCGCAGCGCGCGCGCGAGGCCTTTCCTGGCGTGCCGGTCGTGATCGGCAGCATCGAAGCCAGCCTGCGCCGCATTGCGCATTTTGACTACTGGTCCGATACGGTGCGTCGTTCCGTGCTGACGGATTCGAAGGCCGACATCCTGCTCTTCGGTAATGCGGAACGCGCATTGCTTGAACTATCGCATCGACTCGCCGCCGGCGAGTCGGTCAAGTCCATCCGTGACCTGCGCGGCACCGCGTTCATGGCAACACGCGGCTGGAAGCCGGCAGATGACTGGAGCGAAGTGGACTCCAGTCGCGTCGACACACCCGGTCGCATCGAGCCGCACACCAACCCCTACGAAATGAAGGAAAAGGAGCCGGCGGCCTGCGGCACCGACGGCAAGTCCGACAACGCCATCGCACCGATACGCATCATGACGCGCGAGGAAAGGCTGGCTCAGCAAAAGGAGATTCGCAGCCGCAGCGTGGTGCGTCTGCCGTCGTACGAGACGGTCAGGGAAGATCCGGTCAGCTACGCGCATGCATCGCGCGTGTTTCACCTCGAATCGAACCCCGGCAATGCGCGCGCGCTGGTGCAGGCACATGGCGAACGCGATGTCTGGCTGAATGCGCCGCCGCTGCCGCTGGCGATGGAAGAAATGGACTACGTGTATGACCTGCCATACGCGCGCGCGCCGCATCCATCGTATGGCAATGCGAAGATTCCGGCCTGGGAGATGATCCGCTTTTCGGTGAACATCATGCGCGGCTGCTTCGGCGGCTGTACCTTCTGCTCCATCACGGAGCATGAGGGACGCATCATCCAGAGCCGCTCCGAGCCATCGATCCTGCGCGAGATCGAACTGATCCGCGACAAGACCAAAGGATTCACCGGCACCATCTCGGACCTCGGCGGACCGACGGCGAACATGTACCGGCTGGCGTGCAAGGACAAGGCGATCGAGGAATCCTGCCGCCGTCTGTCCTGCGTCTATCCGACCATCTGCAGCAATCTCAACACCGATCACAGCAAGTTAATCCGGCTTTACCGCAAGGCGCGCGCGATACCAGGCGTGAAGAAGATCCTGATCGGCTCCGGCCTGCGCTATGACCTTGCAGTGCGCTCGCCCGAGTATGTCAAGGAACTGGTCACGCATCACGTCGGCGGCCTGCTGAAGATCGCACCCGAGCATTCGGAAGACGGCCCGCTGTCGAAAATGATGAAGCCCGGAATGGGCTCGTATTACAAGTTCAAGGAATTGTTTGACAAGTACTCGAAGGAAGCCGGCAAGGAACAGTACCTGATACCGTACTTCATCGCCGCGCATCCGGGTACCACTGACGACGACATGCTCAACCTCGCGCTGTGGCTCAGGCAAAACGACTTCCGCCTCGACCAGGTGCAGACCTTCATGCCGACGCCGATGGCGATGGCAACGACGATGTACCACACGCGCAAGAACCCGCTGCGCAAGATCAGCCAGGACTCCGAGACGGTCGAGACCCCGCGGCTGTCGAAGATCCGCAAGTTCCACAAAGCGCTGCTGCGCTATCACGATCCGGCGAACTGGGAGATCCTGCGCGAAGGCCTCAAGCGCATGGGCAGGAGCGACCTGATCGGCAACGGCCCGCAGCACCTGGTGCCGCGCGGTGACACGATGGCGCCTCAGGCACGCCGGCCGCGCCGCGACGAGACGCCGCCGCTGAAGACAATCGCGAAGAAGTTCGGACAGAAAAAACTGCGCCCGGGCGCCGCGATACAGCGCAAGCGCGCCGGTTGATCTGCGCTGCGGCGAATGATGCTGTCACTGACCATGAAACGTCGGCCGATGAAGTTCCTGCCCACCTGCCTGATGGCCGCCCTGCTGCTCGCAGGCAGCGCACAAGCCGTGGACGCACCACCTGCGCTGCAGTCGGTGGCCGCGCTCGATGTACCGCGTTACATGGGACGCTGGTATGAAATCGCGAAGTTTCCGAACCGCTTCCAGCGCGACTGCGTGGCCGACGCGCGCGCGGAATACCGGCTGCTGAATGACCAGCGGATCCGCGTCGTCAATCGCTGCCGGCAGTCCGATGGAAAAATCGAGGAAGCGGCCGGTATCGCGCGACAGGCAGGCGCGAGTTCATCACAACTCAAGGTTCGGTTCGCACCGGCGTGGCTGAGCTTCCTGCCGTTTGTCTGGGGTGATTACTGGGTGGTCGACCTGGATCCGGACTACCAGATGGCCGCCGTCAGCGAACCGCGTCGCGAATACCTGTGGGTGCTTGCGCGTACGCCGCGCGTCGAGCCAGACGCTTATGCGGCACTGCTGCGAAGGCTGGACGCCATGGGATTCGACATAGGCAAGCTGCAGTTGACCCTGCAAACGGAAGCCATCCGCTGAAGGACGGCCGTGCCACTTGAGAATAACCTGCGCCCGCGCTTCGACGGCCGCTGAAAATTCGCTTTGGGCACAGACAAAAAAATCGCCAGGCAAAGCCTGGCGATTTTTTTCATTCGGTGGTGGGAAGTGCTGGCTTCGAACCAGCGACCTATCGCGTGTGAGGCGATCGCTCTACCCCTGAGCTAACCTCCCGAAAGAGGCGAGATTATGCCACAGAGTTTAGCGACAATCAAACCCCCGCGCTTTCCTCCAGCTTGCGCCAAAGGCAAGCGCCCTTCGCTTCCTTGTCCAGGGTCTGCAGCATCGCCTGATGGTCGGCGAGTTCATTGTCGGTAGGCCGCAGTACGACGATCTCAGCCATCGCTAAGGCCGTGCCGCTACCGCCGCCGCCCGCCGCATCGACCTGCAGGTCCATCGTCAGACTGTCCTGTCCGCGCGTCATGGCCAGATACACCTCGGCCAGCAATTCCGAGTCCAGCAAGGCGCCGTGCAGCGTACGGTGCGCATTCGACACGCCATAGCGTTCGCACAGCGCATCGAGTGAGTTGCGCTTGCCCGGGTATAACGCCTTTGCCTGCACCAGCGTATCGATCACGCCGCTCACATGCGAGCCGAAGCGAGGCCAGCCAAGCCGCTCGAATTCCGCATCGAGAAAACCCAGATCGAATGGCGCGTTATGAATGACGATCTCGGCATCGCGCACAAACTCGCACAGCGCATCGATGATCTCCGCGAACTTCGGCTTGTCGCGCAGGAAGTCAGTCGTCAGTCCGTGCACTGCCAGCGCGCCAGGGTCGGAATCGCGCTCCGGGTTGATGTAATAGTGGAAGTTGTTGCCGGTCAGCCGGCGATTCACCATCTCCACGCAACCGATCTCGATGATTCGGTCGCCGCTCTTCGCATTCAGGCCGGTGGTTTCGGTGTCGAGGACAATCTGTCGCATGGGTCGTTCTTCTGCTGGTTTCAGTGTCAGGCGGCGCGCGCCGCGCGCAGGGTCAGTTCAACGCCGCGATTGGCGAGCGCATCGGCCTTCTCGTTGCCCTCGTGGCCCGCGTGGCCTTTCACCCAGCGCCATTCTATCTGGTGATGCAAGCGCGCCTCATCGAGCGCCTGCCAGAGATCGACGTTCTTTACCGGCGCCTTGCTCGCGGTCTTCCAGCCCCTGGCCTTCCAGCCGGCCAGCCATTCGCTGATGCCCTTCTGCACATACTGGCTGTCGGTATGCACGATCACCTCGCACGGCCGCTTCAACGCATTCAGCGCCTCGATCACGGCCTTCAGCTCCATCCGGTTGTTGGTCGTGTCCATTTCCCCGCCGCACAGCTCCTTACTGCGCTCGCCGGCGATCAGCCACGCGCCCCAGCCACCCGGACCGGGATTGCCCTTGCAGGCACCATCGGTATAAATCTCAACCTTTTCCATTCATGTCCTGTACGTTCTTCATGCGGTTCGCGACCGGCACACTGCCGGGAATGCCGGCCGGTTTCTTCTGCCACGCCGGACCGATCAGGCGCATGCCCTTGACCCGCTTGATCGCCTGTACGATGTACAGCGCGCCAAGGTAGGGCCACCAGCGGTTGCCCGCCTTCTCGAGAAAGGCGAAACGCTGCAGCCATTTGTCGGTCGCGCAGGGTGGCGCGTAGCAGCCGAAGTGGCCGCGGTTGATTTCCATGTTCAGCAGTTTCATCCAGTCCTTCAGCCGCGGCACGCTGATGAATTCACCATGCACAGGCAGGAAATGCGCGCCCGTCACGCGACCCGCCGCCTGGCGCATGCCCCACATGCTGATCGGATTGAAGCCGCAGACAATCACCTGCCCCTCCGGGATCAATACACGCTCGACCTCGCGCAACACCTGATGCGGTTCGGCGGCGAACTCGAGCACATGCGGCAGCACCACGAGATCGATGCTCTGCGTCGCGAAAGGCAGCTCGGCGAAGTCATGCACGACCACGGCCTGTCGGCCCGGTCCGCCCTGTGCGGCCGGCAGGATCGCATCGGTGACCCAACGGTTGGGCATCCGGTTGGCTGCCAGCGCATCAAAATGTGGCAGGCCGATCTGTACGGCGTTATAGCCGAAGATATCGGCGGTCAGCTCGTCCAGCCGGGCCTGCTCCCACGCACGCGCATATACGCCGGCCGGCGTATCGAACCACGGAGCGAGGGATATAATCGATTTTTCAGAAGCGTCTTGTTCCATGCGAATGTCAGCGAAACAACCCCTGCAAGTCACCGCGATACCGGCATTCGCCGACAACTATCTCTGGCTGATCCATGGCGGCGAGCATGCGGTGGTCGTGGACCCCGGCGATGCCGCCCCTGTCGAGGCGACACTGGCGTCATTGAATCTGACACTGGACGCTATTCTACTCACTCATCATCACGCTGACCACGCGGGCGGCGTCGAGGCGCTGCTCGCCAGACGGAATATCCCGGTCTATGGTCCGGCGCGTGAACGCATCGCCGGCGTCAGCGTCCCCTTGTCCGAGGGACAATCCGTTGCGCTGGCGTCGCTTGGCCTGACGCTGTCCGTACTGGATGTGCCCGGGCATACCGCCGGACATATCGCGTATGTCGCCGCAGAACAGCACTGGCTGTTCTGCGGCGACACGCTGTTTGCGGGCGGATGCGGCCGGCTGTTCGAAGGCACTCCGCAGCAGATGACGGCGTCGCTGCAGAAATTTGCAGCGCTGCCGGACGACACCGCCGTGTATTGCGCGCACGAGTACACCGTGTCGAACCTGCGCTTTGCCGTGGCCGCCGAGCCAGGCAATCCGCAGGTCACCGCACGCCTCAGGGATGCGCAGCAGCGCCGCGCACGCGGCGAGTCGACCGTGCCTTCCCACATCGGCATCGAGAAGCTGACCAATCCTTTCCTGCGCTACCGTGAGCCCGCAGTGATCGCCGCATTGAAAGACGCAGGGCGGCTGGACAGCCCGGATCCAGTCGCGGCTTTTGCAGCGCTGCGCGAATGGAAAAACTCCTTCTGATAACAAAATGCCGGCAATCCGCTCCTATTCTTTGCAAACGCTTACCAAACTTCGCAGATCTTGCCGTAATTTCCCTTGACGGGCTTTCTGCCTGTTACTTAAACTTCGGCGAATTCACTTTGCACTGGCGGCAACGACGCTGCCCATGTGCGCCCCATAGGCCAATGCAGCAATCCCGACGATTCAAACCGCTGTTGTCCATCGTGCTGCTGGCGAGCCTGGCCCTGCCGGCGGCGCAGGCGGTCGACCTCAGCCTTGCGCCCGCCGCCGCAGGTAATTCCGACGAGGAATTTGCCGCGGGGTTCACCGGCCCGCATCTCGGACCGGCTGAATTCGATGCCGAATTCGATCAGGTGCCGATCGAGGAATTCGATCTGTGGGAACGTATCCGCAAAGGCTTTGCGATTCCCGACCTGAGCAATCCGCTGGTTGCCACCCATATCACCTGGTACAGCTCGCGGCCAGACTACATCCAGCGCACCACCCAGCGAGCATCGCGCTACCTGTACCACGTCGTGCAGGAACTCGAAAAACGCAATATGCCGATGGAGCTGGCGCTGCTGCCGTTCATTGAGTCGGCATTCAACCCGCAAGCTTATTCAACGGCCAAGGCGGCCGGCATGTGGCAGTTCATCCCCAGCACCGGGCGCGACTTCAATCTGAAGCAGAACATGTTCCGCGACGAACGGCGCGATGTGGTCGCATCAACCCACGCGGCGCTGAACTACCTGCAAAAACTGTACGGCATGTTCGGTGACTGGCAGCTGGCGCTGGCGGCATACAACTGGGGGGAAGGTTCGGTATCGCGTGCGATAGCCAAGGCAACGGCGGCAGGGCGTCCGATCGACTTCAACAGCCTCGCGGTCTACATGCCAAACGAGACACGCAACTATTACCCGAAGCTGCAGGCGGTGAAGAACATCATCGCCGCGCCTTCGCAATACGGGATCCGGCTGCCGACCGTCGAGAACCAGCCCTATTTCGTCTCGGTCAACAAGACGCGTGACATCGACGTCAAGCTGGCCGCGCAACTGGCCGAGTTGCCGCTGGAAGAATTCAAGGCGCTGAATCCGCAATTCAATCGGCCCGTGATCACGGGCAGCCCGAACACGCATATCCTGCTGCCGCAGCTGAATGCGGAGAAGTTCAAGGAAAACCTGGCGAAATGGACCAAGGCGCTGTCGAGCTGGACCGCGCACAAGGTCACTGCGGCGCGCGAGCGCATCGAGGTGATCGCCGCACGCTTCAAGACCACGCCGCAGATCATCCGCGAAGTCAACGCGATCCCGCCGAACATGCATCCGAAAGCGGGCTCGGTCGTGCTGGTGCCAAAGCCTTCGGTCGACGCCGACAAGGATATCGGCCAGGAAATTGCCGACAACGCCATGCTGGCCGTTGAACCGGACGAGGTGCGCAAGAAGATCTCGGTCAAGGTCGGCAAGCGTGACACGATGGACAGTATCGTACGCCGCTACAAGGTCAACGCGGCCGATGTGCGCGAGTGGAATGGTCTGAAAAATGACAAGCTCAAGCCCGGGCAACAACTGACGTTGCAGGTCAAAGTAACGAAAAAATCCCGGACAGCCACCGGCAAGAAATCAACGGCCGGATCTGCAGCGGCCGGGTCTTCTGGCAAGGGCAAGGCGGTCAAAACCGACAAACGCAGCGCACGTGCCAAGCCGGGCTCCGGCAGCCGGCACGAACACAAAAAAGTCGCTGCGCACACAAAGCACCAGCGCTGACCGACACAGCGCCGTGGTGGCAAGCGTTTGCAGGCCGAGTGCACCAACCTGTACACCATGCCGCTGATAGCGCTGGCAATCCAAGCCAGCGCTATCAGCAAACAAGTGCTATGCGGAGGTGAAATTCGCTGCGGCCAGCAGCCTCTGCGTATAGGGCTGCGTCGGTGATGACAACACGTTGGCGGCCGGTCCGCTTTCAACCACCTGGCCGTCTTTCATCACGATCACCCGATGCGCCATCGCGCGTATCACTGCGAGATCGTGGCTGATGAAAAGATACGCGATGCCGTACTTTTGCTGCAGCGATGCCAGCAATTCCAGCACCTGATACTGTACCGATACATCGAGCGATGACGTAGGCTCGTCGAGCAGGATCAGCGCCGGCTTCAACACCAACGCACGGGCAATTGCAATGCGCTGTCGCTGACCGCCGGAGAATTCATGCGGGTAGCGAGACATCATCGCCGGCGACAAACCCACTTCGGACAGACCGGCGGCAACCGCATCGCGCAGTGCGGCGTATGTCAGTTGCGGCTGATGCAGTGCCAGCCCCTCGACGATGGTCTGCTCGACCGTTCGGCGAGGCGACAGCGATGCGAACGGATCCTGGAATACCACCTGCATCTTTGCGCGCAAAGGCCGTACCTGCGCCGACGTCATCTCACTGACCGGCTGGCCATCGAAGCCTATGCTGCCGTCAGTCTGAGCGACCGACAGCCGCAGCAGTGCCATGCCCAGTGTCGACTTGCCCGAGCCGGATTCACCGACGATGCCCAGCGTCTCGCCGCGCGCTAGGCGCAGATCAAGGCGGTCGACCGCGACGAACTCGCGTTGCCTGAACCAGCCTTGCCTGATGAAGAAACGGCAGCGCACGCCCTGCGCTTCGAGCAGCGGCTCGGCATTGACCACCTCGTCTCCCACCAGGCGCTTCGCATGACTGGCCAGCAGCCGTTTCGTGTATTCCTGCTGCGGCGCCGAGAACAGCGTCGCGGTGTCTGCCACCTCGACCAGCCTACCCTGCTGCATCACACCGACGCGGTCGGCAAAGCTCTTCACCAGGTTCAGGTCATGCGTGATCATCAGGACCGCCATGCCGTGCTCGCGCTGCAGTTGCTTGAGCAGCTCCAGGATCTGCACTTGTATCGTCACGTCGAGCGCGGTGGTGGGCTCGTCGGCGATCAGCAGCTTGGGCTTGCACGCCAGCGCCATCGCAATCATCGCGCGCTGCCGCTGGCCACCGGACAGCTGATGCGCATAGGACAGCGCGCGCCGCGCCGGCTCCGGAATGCCGGTCTGCGCAAGCAGCTCAACCGCACGCAACGCCGCGGCGCGCGCATTCAGGCCCTCGTGCAGCATCAGCACTTCGGCGATCTGATTGCCGATTGTGAACAGCGGGTTCAGTGCCGTCATCGGCTCCTGAAAAATCATGGCGATGTCCTTGCCGCGCAGCGCGCGTAACTGGACATCGTTCATCGTCAAGATCTCGCGGCCCTCGAAGACAATGCTGCCACCGGCGGCGGCTTCCGGCGTCAGCCCCATCAGCTGCAACGCGCTGACGGTCTTGCCGGAGCCTGATTCGCCGACCAGCGCAAATTTTTCGCCAGCGTGGATATCAAAACTTACCTTGTCGACCACGGTCGCCTCGCCGAAGCGCACCGACAGGTCACGAACCGACAGCAAGCTCATGCCTTCCTCCGCACGTCCAGCGAGTTGCGCAACGCATCGCCGATATTGGTCAGCAGCAGCAAGGTGATAGTCAGCACCATGAAGGTCGACAGCGCGATCCACCAGGCGTCCAAATTATTTTTGCCCTGCGCGAGCAGCTCGCCAAGACTGGGGGTGGATGGCGGCACACCCAGGCCGAGGAAATCGAGGCTGGTCAGCGCAAGAATGGAAGCGCTCATCCGGAACGGCAGGAACGTGACGACTGCGGTCAGGCTGTTCGGCAGCACATGACGCCAGATGATCTGCCAGTTCGACAGCCCGAGCGCACGCGCCGCCTGCACATAGTCCAGATTGCGGTTGCGCAGAAAATCGGCGCGCACATAGTCGGTCAGGCCCATCCAGCCAAACAGGGACAGCAGTAGCAGCAACAGCAGAATGCTCGGCTCGAAAATGGACGCGAAAATAATCAGCAGGTACAGCTCCGGCATCGAACCCCATATTTCCATGAAACGCTGGAACAGCAGGTCAGTGCGCCCAGCAAAATAGCCCTGGATCGCACCGGCGACGACACCGAGGATCACACCGGTAATTGTGAGCGCCAGACCGAACAGGATCGATACGCGAAAGCCGTACAGCAGCCTGGCGACCACATCGCGTCCGCGGTCATCGGTACCCAGCCAGTTGTCCGCCGATGGCGGCGCCGGATTCGGCGACTTCGCGAAATAGTTCAGCGTGTCATAACGATAATGGTTGATCGGATAAATCGCCCAGTTGCCTTTTTTGCTGAACTGCTGCTGGATGAAAGGATCGAGGTAATCGGCCGGGGAGTCGAAATCGCCGCCGAAATTCTTTTCCGAATAGTCGCGCACGATCGGGAACACCAGCTGCCCCTCATAGCGCGCCAGCAGCGGACGATCGTTCGACAGGCATTCGGCGAACAGGCTCAGCACGAACAGCACGGCAAAGATCACCAGGCTCCAGTAGCCACGGCGGCTCTGCCGGAATCGCAGCCAGATGCGCCGGCCGGGCGATACCGACGGCGCGAGTTGGAAAGAGGTCTCGGTCGTCATCGTGCCAGGCTCTCGAATTGCACGCGTGGATCGGCCCACACGTAACACAGGTCGCCGACCAGCTTCACCACCAGCCCGATCAGCGTAAACAGGTACAACGTGCCGAGCACCACCGGATAGTCGCGCCGCACCACGGATTCATACGACAACAGGCCCAGGCCGTCGAGCGAGAACAGCGTCTCGATCAGCAGGCTGCCTGCAAAGAACGCCCCGATGAAAGCTGCCGGAAAGCCCGTTACCAGCGGAATCAGCGCATTGCGAAACACATGCTTGTACAGCACCGCGCGCTCGGACAATCCCTTGGCGCGCGCGGTCATCACGTACTGCTTGCGTATCTCTTCGAGGAAGGTGTTCTTGGTCAGCATCGTCATCACCGCGAACGAGCCGGCCACCGATGCCGTCACCGGCAAGGTGATATGCCACAGATAGTCTTTCACCTTGCCGAACCAGGACAGCGTGTCCCAGTGATCCGAGGTCAGTCCGCGCAGCGGGAACCACTGCACGAAACTGGAGCCGGCAAACAGCACCAGCAGCGCAACGCCGAGCACGAAACCCGGGATCGAATAACCCACCAGCACCAGCATGCTGGTCACGTTGTCAAAGCGCGTGCCTTCGCGCACCGCCTTCGCGATGCCGAGCGGGACGGAGATGAAGTAAGTCAGGAAGAAGGTCCACAGGCCGATCGAGATCGACACCGGAAGCTTGGATTTCACCAGCTCCCAGACATCCATGTGGTGATAGAAGCTCTGGCCGAGATCGAATCGCGCAAAGCCTTTCAGCATCTGCCAGAAACGCTCCGTCGGCGGCTTGTCGAAACCGTACAGCGCCTTGATCTCGGCGACACGTTCAGCGTCGATTCCCTGCCGGCCGCGGTATTCGGACGCGCCGCCACCGGACGACTCGCCACCGGCGCCAGCCTGTCCTTTCTTCAGCTCGATCAGCGCCTGCTCGACCGGACCGCCGGGCACGAACTGGATCACCGCGAAGGTGATCGCAATGACGCCCAGCAGCGTGGGAATCATCAGCAAAATGCGTTTGAGTATGTAGGACCAGAGGTTCATGAGATCAATCCGCCTTCCTCGGCTTCACCTGCCACCAGGTCGATATCACATACGGATCGGCCTGGTAGTACTTTGGCATCACGGTCGGCATTCCAAAGCGATTACGATATGCCACCCGGTGAGTCGCCGAATACCAGTGCGGCACGACAATGTACTGGTGCAGCAGCACGCGATCCAGCGCGCGTGACGCGGCTACCAGTTCGGCACGGGTGTTCGCCTGCACCAGCGCCGTCACGAGCCTGTCGACCACCGGGTCTTTCAGTCCCCAGTAATTGCTCGACCCTTTTTCGTCGGCTGCCTTAGACCCCAGCATGTCGAACATTTCATTGCCAGGACTGGTGACATCGGGAAAGCGCTGGCTGGTCATGTCGAAGTCGAATTCCTCCATCCGTTTCTGCACGAGCGCGAAGTCAGCGGTGCGCTGCCTGACCTGGATGCCAAGCTTCTCCAGGTTGCGCACATACACCGCAATGATGCGCGACAGCGCCGACTGGTCATCCAGGATCTCGAACGTGAACGGCGCACCCTGCCCATTACGCAACGCACCGTCGCGATATTCCCAGCCGGCTTCTTTCAGCAGCGCACGCGCCTTCAGCAGGTTCGCGCGCAGCGATGACGGCGGGCTGGTGGTCGGCGGCACCGGCACTTCGCCAAAGACAGCCGGATCAAGCTGATCGCGCAGTGGCGCCAGCAGCGCCAGTTCGGCCGCCGAAGGCTGGCCGCGCGCGGCCAGCTCGGAATTGCTGAAGAAAGAATCGATCCGCACGTACTGCCCGTAAAACAGCTGCCGGTTCATCCATTCAAAATCCAGCGCCAGACCGAGCGCCTGCCGCACACGCGCATCATGGAACTGCGGCCGGCGCAGGTTCATCACGAAAGCCTGCATGCCGGCACCGTTCGAATGCTTCAGCGTGCGCTTGATCAGCTCGCCCTTGTCGAACTTCGGCCCCTTGTACATACGCGCCCAGTTCTTCGCGCGATACTCGACGACCACGTCGAACTCGCCGGCCATGAAGGCTTCAAGACGCGCGACGTCATCCTTGTAAAAGCGGTAGACGATGCGGTCGAAATTGTAGGCGCCGCGCCGTACCGGCAGCGCATTGCCCCAGTAAGCCGGATTGCGCCTGAAGCTGATCGAGCGGCCGAGGTCATAGCGTTCGATCAGGTAGGGGCCACTGGCCACGGGTGCAACCAGCTGTATCTTGTCGAACGGCGTACCGGCCGCCCACTTGCGCGAGAACACCGGCATGCCGCCGACAATCAGCGGCAGTTCGCGGTTCGCGCTTTTGAATTCGAAGCGGATGGTGCGCGCATCCAGCACCACTGCCTGCTTCACATCCGCGTAGATCATCTTGAATTGCGGCGCGCCCTTCGCCACCAGCGTATCGAACGAATACCTGACGTCGTCGGCCGTGACCGGTTCGCCGTTGTTGAAGCGCGCATTCGCATGCAGCCGGAAGGTCATGGCCCGGCGGTCGGGCGCCAGCTCCATGTCGTCGGCCAGCAGGCCGTACATGGTCGCCATCTCGTCCGTCGAGCTGATCGCCAGAGACTCGAACATCAGCGTACCGATGCCTGCGGCGGCGACACCCTTCATCGAAAACGGATTGAACTTGTCGAAACTGGTGGCCGCGCCGGGGTTGGCAAGATACAGGTCACCGCCTTTCGGCGCGTCGGGATTGTGATAATCGAAATGCCGGAAGTCGGCCGGATATTTCGGCGTGTCGTAAAGGGAAAATGCATGCGCGGCCCAGGCGGCGGGCGCAAACGATGCAACGCAGGCGACGATGGTCGCGACGACAACGCGGAAGATGGATTTCTTCATGAACCCTTTGGGGGAAGCGAAAAAACGCGTCAAGGATAGCGGGTTTCAGGCCTTGTTGGGCAGCGGCCGCAAGCTACAGGCAGGCGACCCGCGATTTGCCGCCGGGATGCCGGACGGCCTACAATGGCGCGTTTTGCCGGGACGGTCCCGGCAGGAAGAACAATCGGGAGTCTATCGATGGCATTCTTGCAAGGCAAAAAAATTCTGATTACGGGCGTGCTGTCCAACCGCTCGATCGCTTACGGCATCGCGCAGGCCTGCCATCGCGAAGGCGCCGAGCTGGCGTTCACCTACGTCGGCGAGCGCTTCAAGGACCGCATCACCGAATTCGCGAAAGAATTCAACAGCAGCCTGGTGTTTGACTGCGACGTCGCCAGCGACGAACAGATCAATGCCGTATTTGCCGACCTCGGCAAATCCTGGAGCCAGCTCGACGGCCTCGTGCATGCGATCGGCTTTGCACCGCGCGAGGCGATTGCCGGTGACTTCCTCGATGGCATGACGCGCGAGAACTTCCGCATCGCGCATGACATCTCCGCCTACAGTTTCGCTGCAATGGCCAAGGCCGCACTGCCGCTGCTGTCGCCGAATTCCGCGCTGCTGACGCTGTCCTATCTTGGCGCGGCTCGCGCCCTGCCCAACTACAACACGATGGGTCTGGCAAAGGCGTCCCTTGAGGCCAGTGTGCGCTACCTCGCCGAGTCACTCGGGAAGCGCGGCACACGCGTCAACGGCATCTCGGCCGGCCCGATCAAGACGCTGGCCGCTTCCGGCATCAAAGACTTCGGCAAGATTCTGAATTTCGTGAAGAACAATTCGCCGCTGCGCCGCAATGTGACGGTCGACGACGTCGGCAATGCGGCGGCCTTCCTGCTATCGGATCTGGCCGGCGGCATCACGGGCGAGATCACCTATGTCGACGGCGGCTTCTCGCAGGTCGTCGCAGGCATGGGTGGCGAGGAATAAGCGTCAGCGGCAGGTCCCGCCCATTGCCGGGATCTGCCGCGCTTAAAATTGATCAGACATCGAATTCAATTTTGCTGTAATATTCGTCCCGCGCTGCAACAAACAGCGCGTGTTTGCACCGCATACCGCAGTTAGCAGCATTACCTGAAGCCCTCCCGCCTCCTGGTGCCACTCCTCAGAGCACCTTTCCGGCGCAAAGCTTTTGTGCCGTAACTCTCCTGGCAAGTTTTTTCGAAACCGATCCCGGTTTCGTGGCGAACTGTTTTTGTCGCTGGTTTCTTTGGTGCGCGTTGCTTTTGTTTTGACGTTGCCCTGCCCATTGCCGGCAGCGCACACCTTTTGAAAGAAACATATGACGTTTGAAACCCTCGGCCTGCATCCCCAGATCATCAAGGCACTGGTTGATGCCGGCTACACGGAACCGACCACGGTGCAGCAGCAGGCGATTCCTGCAGCGATCGCCGGCCGCGACCTGCTCGTGTCCTCCCAGACAGGCTCGGGCAAGACCGCAGCTTTCATGCTGCCGGCACTGCACAAATTCGCCAACCTCCCGTTTGACGCGCAGCCGGCCAAGACGCCGAATCAGCAGGCGCAGGCAACGCGCGCTCGCGGTGAGCGTCCGCGCTTCACGGCAGCGCAGCCGAAGATGCTGGTGCTGACGCCGACGCGCGAACTGGCGCTGCAGGTCACGACCGCCACCGACAAATATGGCATCCACATGCGCCGTGTGAAGGCCGTGTCCATCCTCGGCGGCATGCCTTATCCGAAGCAGATGCAACTGCTGTCGCGCAATCCGGAGATCCTGGTGGCGACGCCGGGCCGTCTGATCGACCACATGGAATCGGGCAAGATCGATTTTTCGAAACTCGAGATCCTGGTGCTTGACGAAGCCGACCGCATGCTCGACATGGGCTTCATCGATGACATCGAGCTGATCATCAGCAAGACTCCCGAGACCCGTCAGACCATGCTGTTCTCGGCCACGCTCGACGGTATGGTCGGCAACATGGCGCGCCGCATCACCAAGGATCCGCAACTGATCCAGATCAGCGGCTCGGCCAGCCGCCACGAGAATATTTCGCAGCGCGTGCACTTCGTCGATGACCTGTCGCACAAGAATCGTCTGCTCGACCACCTGCTGCGTGACGTATCGATGGACCAGGCCGTGGTGTTCACTGCCACCAAGCGCGACGCCGACACCATCGCCGACCGCCTGAACATCGCCGGCTTCGCAGCCGCAGCGCTGCATGGCGACATGAACCAGGGCGCACGTAACCGCACACTGAACGGCCTGCGCCGTGGTCAGCTGCGCGTGCTGGTCGCCACTGACGTGGCGGCGCGCGGCATCGACGTGCCGGGCATCACGCACGTGTTCAACTATGATCTGCCGAAATTCCCGGAAGACTATGTGCACCGCATTGGCCGTACCGGCCGTGCCGGTCGCAACGGCACCGCGGTGTCGCTGGTCAACCATGCCGAAGGCATGAACGTGAAGCGGATCGAACGCTTCACCAAGCAATCGATTCCGGTGGATGTGATCGAAGGCTTCGAGCCGAAGAAAACGGCGGCGCCGAGCCGGCCGCGTCCGGGCTGGCGTCCGGGCGAAGGTCGTGGCGCCAAGCCGGCCGGCAGCAAGCCGGGTCAGCGTACGTTCGCCAAGCCGGGCGCACCGCACAAGGATGGCGGTAGCGGCTTCCGCGGCAACCGTACCGAAGGCCGTCGCGACGGTGGCCGTGGCTGATTCTCAGCTGCGCTCTTAAGACAAAGGCTCCTGCGGGAGCCTTTGTCGTTTTTCAGTATCGGCGATAATTTCATTCGTTCTTCAATTTTCAGGAGCAGCACATGGGCGCACCCGACACGCAGGCACTTCGCCTGACTTCTTTTTCACACGGAGGCGGCTGCGGCTGCAAGATCGCGCCGGGCGTGCTGGCCGCCATCCTGAAGCAGACCCAGGGCTTCGCGATGCCGCCGCAGCTGCTGGTCGGCATCGAGACCGCCGACGACGCAGCGGTCTATCAGCTGAATGACGAACAGGCGCTGATTGCAACCACCGATTTCTTCATGCCCATCGTCGACGATCCGTTCGACTTCGGCCGTATAGCGGCAACGAATGCGATCTCGGATGTCTACGCAATGGGTGGCACACCGATCATGGCACTCGCCCTGGTCGGCATGCCGATCGACAAACTGCCGATCGAGACCATCGGCCAGATTCTCAAGGGCGGCGAGTCGGTCTGCGCGGCGGCGGGCATTCCGATCGCCGGAGGCCACACGATCGATTCGGTCGAACCGATTTACGGACTGGTCGTGATGGGCCTGGTCCACCCGAAAAAGCTCAAACGCAATGCGGACGCCCGAGCCGGCGACAAACTCATCCTCGGCAAGCCGCTCGGCGTCGGCATCCTGTCGGCTGCGCTGAAAAAAGGCGCGCTCGATGCAAGCGGCTATGACGCGATGATCTCCAGCACGACGAAGCTGAATACGCCAGGCAAGGATCTGGCCGACATCGCCGGCGTGCATGCGCTGACCGATGTGACCGGATTCGGCCTGCTCGGCCACGCGCGCGAGATGGCGCTTGGCGCAAAGCTCGCCGCGCATATTGACCTCAAGCAGGTGCCCTTCCTGCACGGCGTCGAGACATTGGCAGCGCAGGGCTACATCACCGGCGCATCCGGCCGCAACTGGGCCGGTTATGGTCAGGACGTACGTCTTGCCGACGGCGTCTCGCCGCTGCAGCAGGCGCTGTTGTGCGACCCGCAGACCTCGGGCGGGCTGCTGGTGGCTTGTGCGCCGGAGTCGGTCGACCAGGTGCTCGACGTCTTCCGCCAGCACGGATTCGCCCACGCAGCAGTGGTCGGCGAGATGACTGAAGGCCAACCGGGCATCCAGGTCACGGCCTGAGACTGCCCACGGAACCGGCAGCGACACCTGCCGGTTCCGTCATCACCTGCGGGCTAGCGCCATCGCGCTGCACACCCGGCAGCGAATCCCATCGGTTGCTACACTGGTGCACCATGAATGCTCTGCTTACCGGACTCGCACCTTCCCCCGTTTCATCGTCACCCTCGCCATTCGCGCTGGAATGCCGGCAGCTGCGCAAGGACTACGGCACACGGACCCTCCTTGGCAGCATTGATCTGCAACTGAAAGCCGGCGAGCACATCGCCATCATGGGCGAGTCCGGCGTCGGCAAGTCGACCTTGCTGAACCTGATCGCCGGGCTCGACGCGCCCGATGGTGGCGAGCTGCTGATCGACGGCCAGCCGGTGAATGCGCTTGATGATGACAGCGCGACCCGATTGCGCCGGCAAAAACTCGGCTTCATCTTTCAGGCATTTCACTTACTGCCTCATCTGAACCTGCAGCAGAATGTCGCACTGCCGCTGCTGCTGAACGGTCTGCCACAGGATCGGGCCGCGCACATGCTCGCGGCTGTCGGTCTGGCCGACCGGCTAGATGATTTTCCGCGCCACCTGTCCGGTGGCGAGATGCAGCGAGTGGCCATAGCGCGAGCGCTGGTACACCGTCCACGACTGCTACTGGCGGACGAGCCGACCGGCAACCTCGATCCCGACACCGCTGCCGAAGTATTGCAATTGCTGAAGGATGAGATTCGCGCCAATGCGGCATCGGCCATCATCGTCACCCATTCGCCGATGGCTGCCGCTGGCGCCGACCGCGTGCTGCTGCTGATGCGAAACGGCCTGCGCGAACTGACGCCTGGGGAAGTACGCGCGCGATGAGCCTGCTGCGCTGGCTACTGATCGGCGAATGGCGCGCGCATCCGGTGCGGGCGCTGGTGGCACTGATGGCGATTGCGGTCGGTGTCGCGCTCGGCTTCGGCATTCACCTGATCAACACAGCTGCGTTCAATGAATTTTCCGCCGCCGCACGCAGTCTGTCGGGCAGCGCCGACCTGCAGTTGCGCGCGAAGGCTGGCAGCTTCGACGAGGCACTGTATGCACAAATCGCCAGCCTGCCCGATGTCGCCACAGCATCACCGGTGCTGGAACTCGACCTGGCCGTGCCCGGCCAGCGCAGCGCGCTGAAGCTGCTCGGCATCGACGGCTTTCGCGCTGCCGATATCACACCGGATCTGCTCGGCGTACCGTCAGCCGACCGGCCCTTCGATTCGGTGCAGGCTGATACCGTGTTCCTGTCGCCGGCAGCAATGGACTGGCTGCAACTGAAGACCGGTGACACGCTGATGCTGTTATCCGGAACGCGCGAGGTCCGTTTGCGCATCGCCGGCACGCTGATGCGCTCGCGTGCAGGGCAGCGACTGGCAGTCATGGATATCGGCAGCGCACAATGGCAATTCGCCCACGTCGGCCAGTTATCGCGGATTGACCTGCGGCTGGCGACCGGCGCCAGTCTGGCGGCCGTGCGCGAACAACTGGAAAGCCGTTTCGGCCACACGCTCGCCCTGTCCGAGGCGGACGATCAGGACCGCCGTACGGCGACGCTATCGCGCGCCTACCGGGTCAACCTGAACGTACTCGCGCTGGTGGCGCTGTTTACCGGCGCTTTCCTGGTGTTCTCCACGCAGGCGCTGTCGGTGTTGCGCCGCCGTCCACAATTCGCGCTGCTGCGCACGCTCGGCATCACGCGCACGCAACTGCTCGCCCAGGTGCTGGCTGAAGGCACGCTGCTGGGCGCGCTCGGCGCGGCGCTCGGCATCGCCAGCGGCCATGCACTGGCCAGCTTTGCGCTGTCGCTGTTTGGCGGCGATCTCGGCGGCGGCTATTTCCCCGGCATCCGTCCGGCGGTCAATTTCAGCCCGATCGCTGCAGTCGCGTTCTTCATTGCCGGCACCGGCGTGGCGATGCTCGGCAGTCTGGCACCCGCGTGGGAAGCGGCGCGCGCGAAACCGGCGGCGGCACTGAAAGCCGGCGGCGAAGACCTCGCGCTTGCGCCGCTGGCCGCACCCTGGCCGGCATTGGCTGCCATCGCCACGGGTGCCGTGTTGACGCAATTGCCCGCAATCGACGGCCTGCCCGTATTCGGTTATCTGGCGATCGTTCTGCTGCTGATCGGCAGCATTGCGCTGATGCCGCGCGCTGCCGGCGTCGTGTTTGCCTGGCTGGCGGCGCGCTGGCGTGGTGTGGCCAGCGGGCTGGCGCTGCAGCGTCTGGCGAATGCGCCGAATCAGGCAGCAATCGCACTCGGTGGCGTGCTTGCAAGCTTTTCTCTGATGGTCGCGATGGCCATCATGGTGTCGAGTTTTCGTGTGTCGGTCGACGACTGGTTACAGCAGCTGCTGGCCGCCGATCTGTATGTGCGTGTCGCCAATGGCAATGAAACCGGACGCATCGCGCCGGACCAACAAGCTGCGATTGCGTCTTTGCCTGCGGTGGCGCGCGCGGAATCGACGCGCTGGCTGCAACTCGCGCTCGACCCGTCCAAACCCACGGTGGCGCTAATTGCCCGCTCGGCCAATTCAGGCGACATTACGCGTGTGCTGCCGATGGTTGGCGACACACGGACGGAGGCGGCCAGGCCGATATGGATTTCGGAAGCAATGGTCGACCTGTACGGCTGGCGCCCGGGCATGCAGATCAGCCTGCCGCTGGCCGGCGGCATGCACCGTTTTACCGTCGCCGGTATCTGGCGTGACTATGCGCGACAGAGTGGCGCGATCCAGATGCGGCTGTCGGACTACCGCCAACTCAGCGGCGACCGCGATGTCAACGACCTGTCGCTTTGGCTGACGCCTGACAGCAGCGCTGATGCCTTGCGTGCACAACTGCGGCAGCTGCCGTTTGCCGGCGCGCTCGAGTTTGCCGAACCGGGTGAAATACGCGCGATCAGCCTCGCGATCTTCGATCGCAGTTTCATGATTACCTACCTGCTTGAAGGCGTGGCGATCCTGATCGGACTGTTCGGAGTGGCTGCGACTTTCTCCGCGCAGGTACTGGCGCGCGTGAAGGAATTCGGCATGCTGCGCCATGTCGGCATCACGCGCCGCCAGATCCTCGCACTATTGCTCGCCGAAGGCGCGCTGCTGGCAAGTCTGGCAATCGTCGCCGGCTTCGTGCTCGGCTGGTGCATCAGCCTGATCCTGGTGTTCGTCGTGAACCCGCAATCCTTTCACTGGACGATGCAGATGCATATGCCCTGGCGCCTGCTCGGGCTGGTCGCGATGGTGTTGCTGGTGTCGGCGTCGCTGACTGCGCTGGTCGCGGGCAGACTGGCGGTTTCCGGGAGCGCGGTCAGGGCCGTGCGGGAAGATTGGTAGCGGCCTTGCTTTGCGTATCTTCTTCCTTTGCAGCTACTGGCAGATGGAGCGTCAGGCAATGCAAGAATTATTCTTCAGTTCCAGGTCCAGCTCGACATGAAGCACATGCTTGGGATGAGAGAATGTGGCGCACATCTCGTCACGCGCTGTCTTGCTGGCAAAAAATGCATGCGAACTCGCAATGATGATCAGCAGATCCCGGGAAGGAACGTATTCGACGTTGGCAAAGTTAAACGCGTTGGTTCAGGCGCCTGTAGCGGATGCGATTCTGCTTGCAGTGCGCCTCGATGACCCTTCGCATGCGCTCATGACTGTTGACAGCACTAAACCCGCAGCCGAGAACAACGCCATTCGCTTCAATCGCCAAATTGCGAAAGAACGGATACGAGCCTTTGTTTTCGAAGACACCATCAATGACATGAACCTTGCCCGCCACCTTTTCGAGGTGGCGCCGAAAAAGGGCTGCTTCGAATCCTGCTGCGGGTTCATTGAAATTAATCATGATGATCCCGCCTTGTCCGGGTTCATCCGCAGCGACGCACGGTATGGAATCGGAAGCCTGCAAGCGAACGCTCTCGATCAGGCTGCCGATTGTCTCGTCGATCAAAGCGCCGCTGCGAGATTTCAAGCACGTGTACCATTCAGTCCAAGAGCGTGCGGGTACCGGGCGCATAACCAGTTCAGGGATTGAGCTTGGTTCATTTATGCCATTTCCTGTACCGGTTTTTCCGTAGTCTCTTGGATCGCAGCCCCCCTCGCCAGGAATTCTGCACGCACCTGAGCGTCCGGATTGCTCATCTTCGGCCGCCTCGAAGGCCTTGGCTGACCGATACGATCTCCGAAACGATCGGGACGGTGATACCCGCCGGGAACCATGCCGGCACAAGTACCATGCGGCTGTACGCCGCTGCCGCAGGGAGAGACAAGCCGCTGCTGGCATATAGTTTGAAGAACAATTAAACATAAGCGCTCCCATCATTCGACCGGAGTTTGGGCGCGGCTTTTTTCGTCGGGGTTCCTCTTGAATGTGAAATACCTGCTTTTGTGTGTCATCACGATCTTGTCAGGGCTGCGAGCGGCCGACAGCTGCGCCAATCCGCCAGCTTTTACTGCCGTCGAGCCCAATCAAGCTCTCGTTTTCCCGCGCGACTTCGGCGCGCACCCGGGCTTTCGTACCGAATGGTGGTACGCGACCGGCTGGCTGCAGACACCGGATGGCAAGCTGCTCGGCTTCCAGGTCACCTTCTTCCGCTCAGCGACCGGACATGATCCGGCCAACCCAAGCCGCTTTGCACCGACCCAGCTGATCGTTGCGCATGCGGCACTGTCGGATCCTGCCATCGGCCGGCTGCAGCATGACCAGAAAATTGCGCGTGCCGGCTTCGGGCTCGCCGGTGCGGCCGAAGGCGACACGGATCTGAAACTCGGTCGCTGGGAAATGCGGCGCGATGCGCAAGGCATCTACCGCGTCAGTCTGCCGGCACGCGACTTCAGCATCGAACTGACGATGACACCGACACAGCCGCTGCTACTGCAGGGCGAGCGTGGCTACTCGCGCAAAGGCCCCGGGCCAGAGCAGGCCAGTCATTACTACAGCGAGCCGCAGCTGAGCGTCGCCGGTACGGTCGTTCGCCGCGGCAAGGTGCAGGCGGTCAGCGGCAGCGCCTGGCTGGACCATGAATGGTCGAGTACGGTGCTGGATAAGCGCGCGGTCGGCTGGGACTGGACAGGCGTGAATCTCGATGACGGCGGCGCGCTGATGGCCTTTCGTATCCGGCGCGCCGACGGCAGCACCCTATGGCAGCATGCGATGCTGCGCGACCGTCACGGACGGCAGCGGCTATTTAGTGGCGACGACCTCAGCTTCACGCCCGTGCGGCGCTGGACATCACCGCGCACGCACGCCAGCTATCCGGTCCAACTCGAACTCCGGGTCGGCACTGAGCGCTGGCGACTGACTCCACTGCAAGACGACCAGGAACTCGATTCGAGCCGGTCCGCCGGCGCGGTCTACTGGGAAGGCGCAGTCACACTGGAACGCGACGGCCACCGCGCCGGTCGCGGCTATCTTGAACTGACTGGCTATGTAAAACCGCTGAAACTATGAAAACACTGACTGATCGACCCAAAGCACGCAGCGGACTGAAGACTCTCGCCGGCCTGCTGCCTTTTCTTTCGCCTTATCGCGCACGCATCACGGCTGCGGGCATTGCGCTAGTGATCGCCGCATCGGCCACGCTGGCCATACCGTATGGCTTTCGCAACTTGATCGACCTCGGTTTCACCACCGCCGGCAGCACACAGGCGGCGCATGTGAACCTGTACTTCATTGCGTTGTTCGCGGTCGCCTGCGTGCTGGCGCTGGCGACCGCGACGCGCTTCTATCTGGTGTCCTGGCTTGGTGAGCGCGTCACCGCCGACATTCGCAGCGCCGTGTATGCGCATGTGCTGCGGCAGAGCCCGCAGTTTTTTGAGACCACCCAGACCGGCGAAGTGCTGTCGCGGCTGACCACCGACACCACGCTGATCCAGACCGTGGTGGGCACCAGTATCTCGATGGCGCTGCGCAATCTGCTGCTGCTAGCGGGCGGCCTGATGATGATGGTGTTCACCAGCCTGAAACTGTCGGCGATCATTCTCGTGATGCTGGTGGCAATCATCGTGCCTATCGTGATTGCCGGCCGGCGCGTGCGCAAGCTGTCACGCGCATCGCAGGACAGGATCGCCGACGCCTCGGGACTGGCTGGTGAAAAACTCAACGCGATCGCGGTCGTGCAGGCGCATGCGCATGAATCACGCGAGGCGAAACGCTTCGCAGATGCGGTCGAGCGGGCGTTCCTGACAGCGATCGAGCGCGTGCGCGCACGATCGCTGCTGACCGTGATGGCGATCCTGCTGGTATTTGCCGCCATCGTGTTCGTACTGTGGCTTGGCGCTCATGCGGTGATCGACGGCCGCATGAGCGCCGGCCAGCTGGCGCAGTTCATCTTGTACGCGATGATCGTGTCAGGCGCGATCGGTGCATTGTCCGAAGTGATCGGTGATGCGCAGCGTGCCGCCGGCGCAAGCGAACGGCTGCTGGAGCTGCTGGCGGTGCAATCGCCGATCGCTTCGCCCGCGCTGCCGCATGCGCTCCCGGCACGTGCCGAGAACGGCTCGGCGCTGCGCGTCGAACATTTGTCGTTCGCTTATCCGTCGCGACCTGGCATGGCGGCGCTGTCCGATCTGTCGCTGGCGATCGCTCCCGGCGAAACCGTAGCGATCGTCGGGCCGTCCGGCGCTGGCAAGACCACCTTATTCCAGCTGCTGCTGCGCTTCTATGATCCGGCCGCCGGACGTATCCTGCTCGACGGCGTGGATCTGCGTGACCTTGCGCTGGACGAACTTCGCAATGCGATTGGCATCGTGCCGCAGGATACGGTCGTGTTCTCCGACAACGCGATGGAAAACATCCGCTATGGCCGTCCGGACGCGAGCGACGACGAGGTGATCGCCGCCGCGAAGCTGGCCGCAGCGCACGAGTTCATCGATCGGCTGCCGGACGGTTACCAGGCTTTCCTCGGTGAGCGCGGCGTCAGACTGTCCGGCGGACAAAGGCAGCGCATCGCGATCGCGCGTGCGCTGCTGAGAAATCCGCCCTTGCTGCTGCTCGACGAAGCGACCAGCGCGCTGGATGCGGAATCGGAGCGGCTGGTGCAGCGGGCGCTGGAAGCCGCGATGGACGGACGGACTACACTAGTGATCGCGCACCGACTGGCGACCGTGCAGCGCGCCACCCGGATCATCGTCATGGAACATGGCCGCATCGTCGAGACCGGCACGCACGCCGAGCTGGTCGCCGCCGGCGGCCTGTATGCCAGCCTGGCGGCGCTGCAGTTTGCGCCGCCCTGAGGGCGCCTTGACCGTCAATTCAGCATGCCGAGCTTTTCCGCAATCACGCGCTGCAAGCGGAAGAATTCATCAGGGTCGCCCAGACCGTCGCGGCCCATGTCGATCACGATTTCGAAAATTTCGCGTGCCTCTTTGGTTTCGCCAATCGCCGCGTAGCACTCGGCCAGACGGAATGCAGCGGGCACGGAATTCGGGTCGGCGATGAGATGGGTCGCGAAGAAGGTCGCCGCCAGCAAAGGATCACCGAGCAGCTGCAGGATCATGCCCGCCATGAACATGAAACGCGGATCGAGCGGCCGGTTCAGCGCAAGATGCAGCGCAATCGGCAAGGCCGCGTCGTACTGCTGTTCCTGAAACAGCTGATAAGCAACGGCATAGGCCTGTTCCGCCTCGAGGTCGGACCAGGAATCGACGATAGCTCTCTGCAAGCCGGTGGCAAGACTTTGCTGCAGCCGGGTGACTTTATCCGGCATCTCCTGAAAACCCTGATTGACCAGCGCGATCATGGACTTCACCTCATGATCGGTGGCCGCGGCGAGAAATGGGTCAATCATCATCTTCTCCGTTGCTCTCAGCGAAGCAACTGCTGCGAGTCGGCAAGCGCGGCCAGCACCGCGATGCAATCGGCTCGCAGGGCCGGCGTCATGGTACTCCCGCTCCGGCTGCCAGCCTCCGGACCGCCAGCGGCAGTCAGCCGGGCGAGCAATCGCTGCTGCTGCACACCGAAGTAAGCAAGCCGCTGTTCCGTCAGCGGAGATTGCTCCGACGGCGACGCAGAGGCCAGGGGCGCGGCCATCGTACCGGATGGCGGTACAGCGAGCGGCGTCAGGCTCGCCGGCGTCATCGTCGGGGCGGCGGGCGCGGACGCAGCGGGCTGCATATCGGTCGCGAGCTGCCCCGGTATAGAAGGCTTGAATTGAACAGTCATGGATAGAACTCCCTTGCACACTGATGTCGGACGCAACAGCCAGCCTGGCGTCCCGGCCACTTTCCGTGACCGCGACGCCAGAGATGTTCCCCGCTCGATGATTCCATTTTTTTAAGTGTCTCTGCGCCCAGAGCCGCGGCCGGGTAGCGAGGTAAAATAGTGCGCTTCGAACAGCCCCCCTGACCATGCGCCAATACCTCGATTTCATGCGCCATGTCTTCGAGCATGGCACCGAAAAGACCGATCGCACCGGCACCGGCACACGCTCGGTCTTCGGCTACCAGATGCGCTTCGACCTGCAGGAAGGCTTCCCTATGGTCACGACCAAGAAGCTGCACCTGAAATCCATCGTCCATGAGCTGATCTGGTTCCTGCAGGGTTCGACCAACATCGGCTACCTGAAGGACAACGGGGTCAGCATTTGGGATGAGTGGGCCGATCAGAACGGCGAACTGGGTCCGATCTATGGATTTCAGTGGCGCTCGTGGCCGGCACCGAACGGCGAGCACATTGACCAGATCGCTCAGCTGATCCGGCAAATCCAGTCCAACCCGGATTCGCGCCGACTGATCGTATCGGCGTGGAATGTGTCAGACATTCCGCGAATGAAGCTGCCGCCCTGTCATGCTTTCTTCCAATTCTATGTCGCCGACGGCAAATTATCCTGTCAGTTGTACCAGCGCAGCGCGGACATTTTCCTCGGTGTGCCTTTCAACATCGCGTCATATGCGCTGCTGACTCATATGGTGGCCGAGCAAACGGGACTGGACGTCGGCGACTTCGTCTGGACCGGCGGCGACTGCCATATCTACGCAAACCATATCGGGCAGGTGCAAGAGCAGCTGTCGCGCGAACCGATGCCGCTGCCAAAGCTGGTGCTGAAGCGCAAGCCCGACTCGATCTTCGATTACTGTTATGAAGATATCGAGGTTGTCGGTTACCAGTCGCATCCGGCGATCAAGGCGCCGATCGCGGTCTGAACGCCGGTGATGACAACTGCAGCGCCAGGCCGGGCAAGTCCGCCGGCGGCACGGGTCGGCTGAAGTAATAGCCCTGCGCCATGTCGCAGCCCAGGTCGACCAGCTTCGCCAGCTGCTCCGCCGTTTCGACACCTTCGGCGATGACTTCCATTCCAAGGTTGTGCGCGAGCTGGATGATCGACATGGCGATCGCCGCATCCTTATCCGATGTGGTCAGATTACGGATGAACTGCCGATCGATCTTCAGTGCGTCCAGCGGAAATTGCTTCAGGTAGGCGAGCGATGAATAGCCGGTGCCGAAGTCATCGACCGATAGCCTCAGCCCCATCGATTTGAGGACAGCGAGCACGGTGCACGTGCATTCGGTGTTGGCCATCAGCATGCTCTCGGTCAGCTCCAGTTCAACCTGCTCGACCGGCAATTCGGTCTGCTCCAGTATTCTGCGTATCGTCTGCACCAGGAACTTGTCGGCAAACTGGCGCGCCGACAGGTTCAGCGCGATCGTGCAATCCGGCGGCAGCAGATCGGCCCAGGCCTTGCGTTGCCGGCAGCCAGCGGCAAGCACCCACTGGCCGGCACGCACCATCAACCCGGTGTCCTCAAGAATGGGAACGAAGATCGATGGCTCGATCGTGTGGCCACCGTGGTTCCAGCGCAGCAGCGCCTCCAGTCCGACCATACGCCCGGTCACCAGGTCGAATTGCGGCTGATAGTGCAACGCCAGCGCTTCCTTCTCCACGGCCACACGCAATCCCTGCTCGAGCATCAGCGCGCCGTGGCCACGCGAATTCATCTCGGGCTGATAGAACGCATACAAGTTGCGGCCATCGCGCTTGGCCTGGTACATCGCTACGTCGGCGGTCCGCATCAGCGTCTCGGTGTCTTCACCGCAGCCGGGGAAAGTGCTGATGCCGATGCTGGCGCTGACGACCACTTCAACGTTATCGCGCAGCAGGAAAGGCTGCCTCAGCGCATTCAGGACTTTCTTCGCCACGGCCGCCGCATCGTCCGGAAATTCGAGGTCGCCGAGCACGATCGTGAATTCGTCGCCGCCCAGGCGGGCGACGATGTCATAGGCACGCACCTGCTCCTTCAGCCGGCGCGCGGCCGCCCGCAATAGCAAATCGCCGACTTCGTGACCAAGGTTGTCATTGATGCGTTTGAAGTGATCGAGATCAATGAACAACAGCGCCACATGGCTGCCACTGCGCTGCGCTTGCTCAATCGCCGCGTACAGCGCCGCCTTGAATGCGTTGCGGTTGCCCAGACCGGTCAGGAAGTCCGTCACGGTCTGCTGCCGCAACTCTTCCTCGAGCGCGCGGCGCTCGGTGATGTCCTGAAAAACGATGACTTCACCGTCCACCTTGCCGGCAAGCGGCGAACGGCAGCACGAGGCCAGAAAGCGCGTACCGTCAGCGCGCAGGAACTGCGCTTCCTCGACCGCCAGCGCCGTCGCATGCCGCCTACCTAGCCAGGGCGACTGCGAATCAAGCTCGTCGGATTCCGGTGCAGGCAGGTAGAAGTGCGAGAAACTGCGGCCGATCACCCCGGCAGGCTGGCTGGCGAGCATCACCAGCGCCGCCGGGTTGACGAATTTGACGATGCCGGCTTCATCCACACCGATCACGCCCTCACCCGCCGCATTCAGCATGGACTCGTAATAGGCCTTCGTGTTTTCCAGGCGGATGTACGCCTGCTGCAGGCGCCGGCGGGCAAGGTCGAGCTCGAGAAACAGCGCGACCTTGCTTTGCAAGACCACGGAATTCACCGGCTTGGTGATGTAATCGATCGCGCCCGCCTGGTAACCCCGAATCGCTGCTGCTTCATCACGCTCGATCGCCGTAATGAAAATAATTGGAATCCCGCGCGTCTTGCGATTGCCACGCATCAGGCGCGCAACCTCATAACCGTTCATCACCGGCATCTGCACATCAAGCAGCACCAGTGATACCTCGTACTCGAGCAGCAGCTGCAATGCCTGCTCGCCGCTGGTGGCGCTGAGCAACTTGTGCACGCCGTCGTCGAGCAGGGCCTCAAGGCTTGCCAGATTCTCCGGACGATCGTCCACCAGCAGGATGGTCTGCCGGTGATCCAGTTCGGGAAGCCGTTTTACCGGGGAATTCATGATCTACCCCTGTTCAGGTTCAAGCCAGATTTGCAGCAGGCGAATCAGGTCGTCCTGCGCCACTGGCTTGGCAAGATAATCGTCGGCGCCAGCCTCCAGGCATTTCTCGCGATCGCCGCGCATCGCATGCGCCGTGACGGCAATGACAGGCGGGGTCGGATGCGGACGCTGCTTGAGTTCCCGAATCGCCTGATAACCGTCGAGAACCGGCATCATCATGTCCATCAGAATCAGGTCCAGCGGCGCAAGGCTGTCGACGGCATCCAGCGCCTGCTGCCCATTCATTGCGACCTCGACCTCGAAGCCGAGGTCTTCCAGCAAACTCGACATCGCATAGATGTTCCGCACATCGTCATCGACCAGCAGCAGGCGCTTGCCCGAGAACAGCGGCTGTCCGGACGCCAGCTCAGCAGCGGCAGGCGCACCGTCAGCTAATGCCAACGGATCCCCCGGCTCGCAGAACAGGCCGGCATAGAGCCTGGCCTCGCCCGGCTTGTCTTCGACCAGCAGGTCGGACACGCTTGACGGCACCTCATCCTGCCGCGACGGCACACCTGGCGCATCGACCGGGCCGACCGGCAGGAATAGCGTGAACGTACTGCCCTGACCGGGCTGGCTGTCCAGCCGGATGTCTCCGCCAAGCAGCTGAGCCAGCGAGCGCGAGATCGACAGACCCAGCCCGGTGCCGCCGAAGCGCCGACTGGTCGAACCATCAAGCTGGCGGAAGGCATCGAAAATCACCTCTTGCTTGTCTTCGGGTATGCCGATGCCGGTGTCACTCACCGCCATGCCGATCCGGCTGCCGACTCCGCTGCCCTCGCCGAACAGACGAATGCCGATCCCGCCTTCGCTGGTGAATTTCAGCGCGTTCGACAGCAGGTTGCGAACGATCTGGAAAATCCGCTGATGATCGCTGCTGAAAAATGGCGGCGCGCCGACCTCTGCCGTCACGCTGAAATGCAGCTGCCTTGCCTCGGCCATCGGCCGGAAGCTGCGCTCGATGCTCTCGGCGAACTCCTTCAGCGAGATGGTCTCCATCATCACCGTCATCCGCCCGGCCTCGATCTTCGACAGGTCGAGGATGTCATTAATGAGCGTCAGCAGATCGCTGCCGGAGCGATGAATGATGTCCGCATGGGTCACCTGCTTCTGAGTCAGATTGCCCAACGGGTTGTTCTTCAGCTGTTCGGACAAGAGCAGGATGCTGTTAAGCGGTGTGCGCAACTCATGCGACATATTCGCGAGAAACTCGGACTTGTAGCGGCTGGCCGCAGCGATCTGTTCAGTCTGCTCACGGAAGCGTTCCTCCGCGGCCTTGCGCTCGCGAATGTCGATGATGGAGCTGAGGACGCGCGTGCCTTCCGGCGTATGGATGGGATTCAGGCCGATCTCGATCGGTATCTCTTCACCGTCGCGCGTGCAGGCGAACAGGTCGCGCCCCGCTCCCATTGCCCGCGTCGTGGGGTCGGCCATGAACATGCCGCGCAATGACGGATGATGATGGCGAAAACGCTGCGGAATGAGGATTTCCACTTGCTTGCCAAGCAGTTCGTCACGCGAATAGCGGAACAGCTTCTCAGCTTGCTGGTTGACCAGCTCGATGCGACCGGACGAATCGGTGACGAGGATAGCGTTCGGAGCAGCTTCGACTACCAGCCGAAACAGCTCGCCGTCTGATCCCAGGGGCAGCTTGCTACCCTGGTCTACGAGGGGATGCGGACGATTCGGCATGGTGCTCCTTGGCAGTGCCTCGCGCTGCGACGACTACCGCTTGACGTGCAATCACGAACAGATCATGTGCACTTTGAGAAAACTGAACACCATCCGTTCACTGCGGTCATCGCTCTTGCACGTCATCATACGAAAATTCCAGGCTTGTTGTTTAACGGTCACAAACTTTGATCATTACGTTGCTTTACCGAAAAATCACGGGTGACGACGCAATGCGTTTTCCCGGCTCGCCCGCCTCACTGGCGCTTGTGAAGCCGTGCTTCGGCCTTCGGCTATGATGGCGTCTTATGCCAGCCCAACTCACCCTGATCGTCGCCGTCGACCGTAACAACGGCATCGGCGTCAATAACACCCTGCCCTGGCGGCTGCCGGAAGATCTGGCGTTCTTCAAGAAGACCACCTCCGGACACGCGATCATCATGGGTCGCAAGACCTTCGATTCGATCGGCCGGCCCCTGCCCAACCGGCGCAATATCGTCGTCACCCGCAACCCGGGCTGGGCACACGCCGGCGTCGAACGCGCGGCCTCGCTGGAGGAAGCGACCCGGATCGCCGGCGAGGGCGAAGTGTTCGTGATCGGCGGAGCGCAGATTTATACCGATGCCATCCGCGTGGCCGACAAGCTGATCGTCACCGAAATCGGCGCGACCTACGATTGCGATGCCTTCTTCCCGCCGATCGATGCAACCGTCTGGGCCGAGGTCGCGCGCGACACGCGCCACTCAGCCGAACACGGCTGGGATTATGCTTTTGTTATCTATCAGCGCCGCTGACCCGCGTCCGGTTTTCACCACCCTGACATCCTAATCTGCGACAATCGCGCTTTCGTTTTTTGCCCTCCGGCCAGCAGGCCGGCGGCAGCCCGTCTGTACAGGGAGATCCCGCATGAAATTCCGCTTCCCCATCGTCATCATCGACGAGGACTTCCGCTCCGAGAACACCTCGGGCCTTGGCATTCGCGCACTTGCGGATGCGATGGAAAAGGAAGGCATGGAAGTTCTTGGCGTCACCAGCTATGGCGACCTGTCGCAGTTCGCGCAGCAGCAGTCGCGCGCATCTGCTTTCATTCTGTCGATCGACGATGAGGAATTCGGCGGCGGCAGTCCGGAAGAGACGGAGTCGGCGCTGAAATCGCTACGCGCCTTCGTCGAGGAAATCCGCTACAAGAATGCCGACATTCCGATCTACCTGTACGGCGAGACCCGTACGTCGCGGCACATCCCGAACGACATTCTGCGCGAGCTGCACGGCTTCATCCACATGTTCGAGGACACGCCGGAATTCGTTGCACGCCATATCATCCGCGAAGCCCGCTCTTACCTCGACAGCCTCGCGCCGCCGTTTTTCCGCGCGATGGTGCATTACGCGCAGGACGGTTCGTATTCATGGCACTGCCCGGGCCACTCGGGCGGCGTCGCTTTCCTGAAGTCGCCGATCGGACAGATGTTCCACCAGTTCTTCGGCGAGAACATGCTGCGCGCCGATGTCTGCAATGCGGTCGAAGAACTGGGTCAGCTGCTCGACCACACCGGTCCGGTCGCCGCCAGTGAGCGCAATGCCGCACGCATCTTCAACGCCGACCACTGTTTCTTCGTGACCAACGGCACGTCGACCTCGAACAAGATGGTGTGGCACTCGACGGTGGCGCCGGGCGACATCGTCGTGGTCGACCGCAACTGCCACAAATCGGTCCTGCACTCGATCATCATGACGGGCGCGATTCCGGTATTCCTGATGCCGACCCGCAATCACCTCGGCATCATCGGTCCAATTCCGCTCGAAGAATTCAAGATGGAAAACATCATGAAGAAGATCGAGGCCAATCCGTTCGCACGCGAAGCGAAGAACAAGAAACCGCGCATCCTGACGATCACGCAGTCGACCTACGATGGCGTGGTCTACAACGTCGAAGTGATCAAGGACATGCTCGACGGCCAGATCGATACACTGCACTTCGACGAGGCCTGGTTACCGCATGCGAGCTTCCATGATTTTTACAAGGACATGCATGCGATCGGCAAGGACCGTCCGCGCGCCAATGAGTCGTTGATTTTCTCGACCCAGTCCACGCACAAGCTGCTGGCAGGGTTGTCTCAGGCCTCGCAAATTCTGGTGCAGGAATCGAACACGGTGCAGCTCGACCGCGACAGCTTCAACGAAGCCTACCTGATGCACATCTCGACCTCGCCGCAGTACGCGATCATTGCGTCGTGCGATATCGCCGCGGCAATGATGGAGCCGCCGGGCGGTACCGCGCTGGTCGAAGAGAGCCTCCTCGAAGCGCTCGACTTCCGCCGCGCGATGAAGAAGGTCGATGAGGAATGGGGACAGGACTGGTGGTTCCAGGTCTGGGGGCCTGACAGCTTTTCGGAAGAAGGCCTGGGCTCGCGCGAAGACTGGATGATCAATACCGAGGACAACTGGCATGGCTTCGGCAAGATTGAGGCCGGCTTCAACATGCTCGACCCGATCAAGGCGACCATCGTCACGCCCGGCCTGTCGCTCGACGGCCATTTCGGCACGACCGGCATACCGGCATCGATCGTCACCAAGTACCTTGCCGAGCATGGCGTGATCGTCGAGAAGGCCGGACTGTACTCGTTCTTCATCATGTTCACCATCGGCATCACCAAGGGCCGCTGGAACACGCTGCTGACTGCGCTGCAGCAGTTCAAAGATGACTACGACAAGAACCAGCCGATGTGGCGCATCCTGCCGGAATTTGCGGCGGCCAACCCGCGCTATGAGCGCGTCGGCCTGCGCGACTTGTGCCAGCAGATTCACGACATGTACAAAACCTACGATGTCGCGCGCCTGACCACCGAGATGTATCTGTCGGACATGCAGCCCGCAATGAAACCATCGGATGCCTTCGCGAAGATGGCGCACCGCGAGATCGACCGGGTGCCGATCGACGAGCTCGAGGGCCGTGTGACCTCGATCCTGCTGACACCTTATCCGCCGGGCATCCCGTTGCTGATCCCGGGCGAGCGTTTCAACAAAACTATCGTCGATTACCTGAAATTCGTGCGCGCATTCAACGAGAAGCTGCCCGGCTTCGAGACCGATGTGCACGGACTGGTGAAGACCGAAGTCGATGGCGTGCGGGGCTATTACGTGGATTGCGTACAGCAGTAATTACGGACGCCAGCCATTGGCAAGGGAGCTTCGGCTCCCTTTTTGTTTTGCTGATTTTGTTTTGCTGCTTCGACCTGCGAAGATCAGGTCTTCGGCAGTGTCACGCCATGCTGCCCCTGATACTTGCCGCCGCGGTCCTTGTACGACACCTCGCAGACCTCGTCACTTTCGAAGAAAAGCACCTGCGCGCAGCCCTCGCCCGCGTAGATCTTCGCCGGCAGCGGCGTGGTGTTCGAGAATTCCAGCGTCACATAGCCTTCCCACTCTGGCTCGAATGGCGTCACGTTGACGATGATGCCGCAGCGCGCATAGGTCGATTTGCCCAGGCAGATGGTCAGTACATTGCGCGGGATGCGGAAGTATTCGATCGTGCGCGCCAGCGCGAATGAATTCGGCGGAATGATGCAGACGTCGCTCTGAATGTCGACGAACGAGTTCTCGTCAAAATTCTTCGGATCGACGATGGTGCTGTTGATATTGGTGAAGATCTTGAATTCGTTGGCGCAGCGTATGTCGTAGCCGTACGATGAGGTGCCGTACGAAACAATTTTCTGGCCATTGGCGGTCCGCACCTGACCCGGCTCGAACGGCTCGATCATGCCGTGCTGCTCGGCCATGCGGCGGATCCACTTGTCGGATTTGATGCTCATCAGTATTCGCGAGAGGTAAAAAACCGGACTAATTCTACGCGAATCTTCTTTCGTCCCGGCAGATTGCCGGTTCCTTCCGAAATGCTAGAACTGCACGTTACGCAAAACCATGTGAGCGATATGTTCTTCGATCGCATTGAACGCATGAAGCAGTCCGGATTGCTGTACCGAATCGCCGCACTGGACGTGCCTGACGCAGCTCGCAAATTCTTCATTAAATTGCCGTTGGTGCTTTTCCGTGATGTTCAACGCCTTCGATTGCATGTCTTTTCCAAAGCTGTCCGCAGTGACTGAGGAAAAATCGAAGTCCTGGTTCGCGCTATCGATATAGGTGGCCTTGATGTGCTTTGCCAAATCGACCGAAGGGCGATTTCGCAACGCCTGCAAATCCTGAAGGAACTGCACGCTCTCCATCATGTTTTTCTTCGCGATGTCGGGCATGCGCGCGTCGCGCAGCGCGCTGTAGGCGGGATTGAACAGCAGCGCCCGCATTTGGGTGCTCGCATTACCTGTCGGCAGAGACAGTCTGGGGGACGCCGGAGCAACCGCCGGGCGTGATGAAGGACGAGGCAGTTCACCGGATTTCACGTGAGCGGTCGCCACGCCGGCTTGCGACAGCGAACTAGCGACTGACACCGATTGTGCGACGCCGTTTTTCGCTGCGGTGAGTCCGGAAGCTGCTTGCGCCGACGCGCTTTGCAGTTTCGCCGGATCGCTTCCCTGCCGCTGAAACAAAATCATCGGCGCGATTCCAGATTTGGCGCGAAACGCATCGAGCCTGGACGACAGTGACTCTTGACTCAAAGCGGCCGTACGGCTGCGCATCGCTCGGCTGGCATCCATACAATAACTCCGGCTGGTGAAGATCACCTTGGTGATGACCCATGATGAGTCACGCACACCAGCCCATCGGCGCCGCAATAGTGCAGCACCGATGCATTGACGCACTCAACGCTGCATCGACTCCCATACCTTCTGCAAACGCTTCACCGACACCGGCATCGGCGTCCTCAGCTCCTGCGCGTACAGCGAGACGCGCAACTCCTCCAGCAACCAACGGAATTCCAGCATCTTCGGATCGCCATGGCTGCCGCCCTTGATCGCGCGCTGCCAGGGCGCGGCGGCCAGCTGCCAGTCGGCCATCAACCGGGTATCGCGCGCCGGGTCGGCGCGCAGTTTGTCGATACGTACCTGCATGGCCTTCAGATAGCGCGGAAAATGCGACAGCTGCGCATGGTCGGTGTCGGCAACGAAACGCTTGTGCACCAGCGCCTGCAGTTGCGCCTGCATATCCGCTTGGGCGGTCGCATGCGATTTGATGCCTTGCAGCTTCTTCGGCAGCGTGTGGTATTCGGCAAGAATCTGCCCGATCAGGCGCGCGATCTCATTGACCAGCAGGTTCAGGCGCGCCTTGCCCTCGTCGCGCCGCGTATTGAATTCGCCGGGGTGGGTCGGCAGCGGCAACTGCAGGCAGGCACGTGTCAGTCCGGCCTGAATGATCTGGTCGCGCAATTCCTCCTGCGTGCCCAGCGCCATGAACTGCATGCCCATCTGCTGCAGCCCGGGTACGTTTTTCTCCAGGTACTTCAGCTGCTCCTTCAACTGCAGCGCAAACAATCTGCGCAGCCCCTTCAGGTGGATTGCTGCGGCTTCGTTGGGATCGTCGAATACCTCGATGTCGCAGTGCATACCCTTGTCGACCAGCGCCGGAAAGCCAATCAGCTTTTGCCGACCCTGCTGTATCTCGAGCAGCTCGGGCAATTCACCGAAGGACCAGGTGCTCAGGTTCTGGTACGCAGACGGTGCGGCAACGCCCGTGCCGGTAGTGTGACTTACCGCAGCCGCAGGAGTCATCGCCACCTGCCGGTGCGGCCTGGGCGTCAGCGCCGGCCTGACGACTGGCACAGCCTCCGCGTCCGCCATTGGCACAACCTGTTCGGCGATCTTCTGGAACTGCTCGCGCGCCTGTGCGCCAAACTCGGCCTGCAAGGCGGCGAGATTGCGGCCCATGTCGAGCTGACGGCCGTGCTCATCGATCACCTTGAAGTTCATGAAATGGTGCGCCGGCAGCGTCTCGAGTTTGAAGTCGGCGGTCTTTGCCAGCGTGCCGGTTTGCTCGCGCACGTCGGCGATCAGTGCATCAAGCAATGCGCCGAGGGCGAACTTCTTTGCCGCATGAATACGCTCGCAAAAGCCGGCCGCATAGTCGGGCAGCGGCACGCAATGGCGGCGCAGCTTTTGCGGCAGCGACTTCAGCAACAGATGCGCCTTTTCCTTCAGCATGCCGGGCACTAGCCATTCGCAGCGATTCGCCGACACCTGATTCAATGCATACAACGGCACGGCAAGCGTGACGCCGTCACGCACCGAACCCGGCTCGAAGTGATAGGTCAGCGCCATTTCGATGCCGGCGTTGCGCATCAGCTTGGGGAACAGGTCGGTGGTGACACCGGCGGCCTCGTGCCGCATAAGATCATCGCGAATCAGGTACAACAGTTTCGGATTACCGGCGCTGGCCTTCTTCAGCCATTGCTCGAAGCCGACGGCGGTGCAGATGCCGTCGGGGATTTGCTTGTCGTAGAACGCAGCGATCAGTTCTTCATCGACCAGCACGTCCTGCCGGCGCGATTTGTGCTCAAGATTTTCGATCTCGCGAATCAGCTTCTGGTTGTGCGTAAAGAATGGTGCGCGCGTGTCGAAGTCGCCGTCGACCAGCGCACTGCGAATGAAGAGTTCGCGCGCTTCCTGCGGATTGATCTTGCCGTAATCGATGCGGCGCTGGCTGTACACCACCAGGCCATACAAGGTGGCACGCTCGTACGCGGATACCTGTCCGCTGCGCTTCTCCCAGCGCGGGTCGCCGTAGGATTTTTTCAGCAGATGCCCACCGACTTTCTCCAGCCATTCGGGCTGGATGTTCGCGATCGTGCGCGCGAACAGGCGCGAGGTGTCGACCAGTTCGCCGGCCACCACCCAGCGGCCCGCCTTCTTCGCCAGCGCCGAACCCGGCCACAGATAGAACTTGATGCCGCGCGCGCCCAGATACAGCGGTTCGTCCTCCATCTTGTAGCCGATATTGCCGAGCAGGCCAGTCAGCAGCGCCAGATGCAGCTGTTCGAAGGTGGCCGGCGTCTCGTTCACGCGCCAGCCCTGCTCGCGCACCAGCGTAAATAGCTGTGAATGCACGTCACGCCATTCGCGCAGCCGTAGCTGCGAGAGGAAATGCTCGCGGCACTGCTCCTGCAGCTGCCGGTTTGACTTCTTGTGTTCGATCGCTTCCTCGAACCATGCCCAGATTTTCAGGTAAGCGAGGAATTCGGACTTCTCGTCCGCAAATTTCTTGTGCGCCTGATCGGCTGCGCCTTGTGCCTCTTGCGGGCGGTCGCGCGGATCCTGCACCGACAGCGCCGCCGCGATGATCAGCATCTCATGCAGGCACTGATGATCGCGGCCAGCGAGAATCATGCGGCCCACGCGCGGATCGAGCGGCAGCCGTCCGAGTTCGCGGCCGAGCGCGGTCAGATCGCGCGCATCGTCCACCGCGCCCAGTTCCTGCAGCAGCTGATAGCCATCGGCGATCGCGCGGCCCAGCGGCGGCTCGATGAAAGGAAATTGCTCGACATCGCCAAGCCGCAGCGACTTCATCCGCAGGATCACCGCAGCCAGCGACGAACGCAGGATTTCGGGATCGGTGAATTTCGGTCGCCGCAGGAAATCCTGCTCGTCGTACAGCCGTATGCAAACGCCGGCGGCCACCCGACCGCAACGGCCGGCGCGCTGGTTTGCCGCCGACTGCGCAACCGGCTCGACCTGCAACTGCTCAACCTTGTTGCGATAGCTGTAGCGCTTCACGCGTGCAGTGCCGGCATCGACCACGTAACGTATGCCCGGCACAGTCAGCGAGGTTTCAGCCACATTGGTCGCCAGCACGATGCGGCGCGCATTACTGATCTTGAACACCCGCTCCTGCTCCTGCGCGGACAGCCGGGCAAATAACGGCAGGATCTCGACATGAGGTGGATGATGCTTGCGCAGCGCCTCGGCGGCATCGCGGATTTCGCGTTCGCCGGGCAGGAACACCAGGATGTCACCAGAGCCGATGCGAGCCAGTTCGTCGACGGCATCGACGATCGCGTCTATCAGGTCGCGCTGCTCTTTCGCCTTCGCGGCCTGCGATGCCGCATTGACCGCCGTCTTTACATCCGGCTCAATCGGGCGGTAGCGCACCTCGACCGGATAGAGCCTGCCCGATACCTCGATCACGGGCGCCTTCTTGCCACCGCTCTCGAAATGCTGTGCGAAGCGGTCGGCGTCGATAGTGGCTGACGTAATGATCAGCTTCAGGTCCGGGCGCTTCGGCAGCAATTGCTTCAGATAGCCGAGCAGGAAATCGATGTTCAGGCTGCGCTCGTGGGCCTCGTCGATGATCAGCGTGTCGTACTGGCGCAGCAGCGGATCGCCCTGTGTCTCGGCAAGCAGGATACCGTCGGTCATCAGCTTGATCCACGCGCCGTCGGACAAGGTATCGTTGAAACGCACCTTGTAGCCGACATGCATGCCGGGCGGCGTACCGAGCTCCTGCGCGATGCGCTTGGCAGTGGATGACGCGGCAATGCGGCGCGGCTGGGTATGGCCGATCATGCCCTTCTCGCCGCGGCCGATGGACAGGCAGATCTTCGGCAGCTGGGTGGTCTTGCCGGAGCCGGTCTCGCCACTGACGATCACCACCTGGTGATTGCGCAGGGCGTCGGCAATTTCTTCACGACGGCCGGAAACCGGCAGTTCTTCGGGGAAGGTAACGACCGGGAGCGGATTGCGAACGGTAGCTTGCGTTGCTGCGCGCCCGGAAGGGCGCCGGCCAGGCGCCGGCGGCGCATTTTTCGGGGTCTGGGGTGCGGACATGTCGGGGCGAATTATAATGCCGGCCATGGAGAACCCTACCCAGTTCGTCGAGTGGCTGCGCTCGGTCGCGCCCTATATCCACGCGTTTCGCGGCAAGACCTTCGTGGTCGCCTTCCCGGGCGAGCTGGTGATGGCCGGCGCCCTGCCAGTGCTTGCGCACGATCTGTCGCTACTGCACGCGCTCGGCATCAAGGTCGTCATCGTGCACGGCTCGCGCCCGCAAGTGGAAGAACAGCTGGCGCTGCGCCGCGTCGAAACGCGCTTCCACAACGGGCTGCGCATTACCGATGCGATTGCGCTCGAATGCGCGAAGGAAGCGGCCGGCGAACTCCGCCTCGACATCGAGGCGGCATTCAGCCAGGGCCTGCCGAACACGCCGATGGCAAACTCGGCGATCCGCGTCATTTCGGGCAATTTCGTGCTGGCGCGGCCGATGGGCATCATCGAAGGCGTCGATCTGGAACACACGGGGGTGACGCGCAAGGTGGCGCACGAGACCATCAATCCCATCCTGGATGCTGGTGCGCTGGTGCTGTTGTCGCCGCTGGGCTTCTCGCCGACCGGCGAAGTGTTCAATCTGGCGATGGAAGACGTCGCGCTGGCGGCATCGACCGCGCTGCGCGCCGACAAGCTGATCTTCATTACCGAAACGCCGATGATGACCGATGCCGGCGGCGCCGAGATTCACGAGGTGTCCGCCCACCTGGCGCAGGCCATCCTGGCGTCCGGTTGCCTGCGCGCCGACATGGCGTTCTACTTTGAACATGCAACCAAGGCTTGCCTGGGCGGCGTGCCGCGCGCGCACATCGTGCCATTCTCGACCGACGGCTCGGTGTTGCTGGAGACCTTCACGCATGACGGCGTCGGCACGATGGTGTCAGCCGAAAATCTGGAAAGCCTGCGTGAGGCAACCATCGAGGACGTCGGCGGCATCCTGCAGCTGATCGAGCCACTGGAAGCCGACGGTACGCTGGTCAAACGCGGCCGTGAGCTGATCGAGCGCGAGATCAGCTATTTCTCCGTCATCGAGCACGACGGCGTGATCTTCGGTTGCGCGGCACTGTATCCTTTCCCGGCCGAGAAGACGGCCGAAATGGCCTGCCTGACCGTCAGTCCCGATTCACAGGCGCAGGGGGACGGCGAGCGGCTGCTGAAACACATCGAGAACCGTGCGCGCTCCGCCGGGTTCAAGAAGTTGTTCGTGCTGACCACGCGAACCGCGCACTGGTTCCTGAAACGCGGTTTCGTCAGTGCGAGCGTTGACACGTTGCCCAAGGACAGGCAGAACATGTACAACTGGCAACGCAAATCGCTGGTGCTGATCAAGAACCTCTGATTGGCGCCTGCCGCCGAATATTTACTGATTACTGATTATTTTCTGGAGAATCACATGGCCCGCATGGTCCACTGCATCAAACTGAACAAGGAAGCCGAAGGTCTTGATTTCCCTCCCTACCCAGGTGATCTGGGCAAAAAAATCTGGGAGAGCGTGTCGAAGGAAGCCTGGGGCGCATGGCTGAAGCACCAGACCATGCTGGTCAATGAGAACCGGCTGAACCTTGCCGATGTACGCGCGCGCAAATATCTGGCCGCGCAAATGGAAAAACATTTCTTCGGCGAAGGCGCGGACGAGGCGACCGGATACGTACCGCCATCGGCCTGAACACGACAGGCGTCCCGCAAAAAAAGCCTGCTGGTCAGTCGACCGGCAGGCTTTTGTCATTTCGCCGGCACACCGGCGAATCAGAACGTCATCGTCTTCACGCCGCTGCCGGTACCCAGCAGGCAAATCGCCGCGCCCCGAAGCGCAAACAGCCCGACCGTGACCACTCCCGGCACATGATTGAGCTGCTGCTCAAGACCCTTCGGGTCGCGGATCTGCAGGCCGGCCGCGTCGAGGATGTGACAAGCGTTGTCGGTGACGAAAGGCTGCCCGTCCTTCAGGCGCAGCCTTGACTGCGCGCCCAGGGACGCCAGTGCACGCGCCACCGATGCAGCGGCCATGGGTACCACCTCGACCGGCAGCGGATACTTGCCAAGCACGTCGACCAGCTTGGATTCGTCGGCGATGCAGATGAATTTGTCGGCAACGGAGGCGACAATCTTTTCGCGCGTGAGCGCACCGCCACCGCCCTTGATCATCGCGCCGCCGCGGTCGATTTCGTCGGCACCGTCGATGTAAACCGACATGCGCTCGACCTCGTTCAGGTCGAACACCTGAATGCCATGCGACTTCAGGCGTGCTGCGGTCGCCTCGGACGACGCAACCGCACCTCGGATCCGATGCCGGACCTTGCCGAGTTCGTCGATGAAGCAATTCGCGGTTGAACCGGTGCCCACACCAATGATCTCGCCGTCCACCACGTAGTCGAGCGCAGCCCGTGCGACGGCTTGTTTGAGTTCGTCCTGAGTCATTGCAGCCACCTGAAAATTCGAAGGCGACATTGTAGCGGAAGGCTGCTGTCAATCAGAGACCGCTTGAAAACTGGCGCACCGATCAGACCCCATCCGAAGCGATTCTTGCGCTCTCACAGAGTCTTTCAGAGTGCGATCGCGTTGGCAGCAAAGTAGTGCGCCAGCGACGCCTTGTCATGCAGATTCAGTTTGCGGTAAAGGTGCGCCAGCTGATTGCGCACAGTGTGATGCGACACGCCAAGTTCGCGGGCGATCTGTTTGTGGCTCATGCCGGCGGCGAAGCGTCGCGCCACTACGAATTCGCGCGGGGTGAGCACCTCCATCGCCTGAATGGGCCGGATCCGGCACAGGTTGCCGCCACTTTGCCGCGTCAGGGTCATCTCGACCTGCGCGCCGCGGAAAGGCCGTCCCTCGTTGAGCAATTCAAGCGCCTGCTCGGGAATGAAGTCCGGCGCGATCTCGGGCCATTCACGTTCCAGCAAATCGAAGAAACGCTGATCAGCGATTTCGACCTGGCCGTCGCTGGCGATCAGGCCTGAGGCGCTGCCGTTGTCACGCGCCGGCGATATTACAGACAAGCGCTCCAGCGCACGTGCGCGATTGATCGCCATTGCACGTGACAGGTGGATCCAGAGTCCATGCAGACAGGCAGCATCTGTTTCGGCAAAGCGCACATCGTGCAGCCGGTACAACACGATCCAACGTGCCGGCCGCACCTTTTTCGGATCGTCACCATGGACCATCAAATGGCACAGACCCAGCTCTTCTGCCAGCGAGCGCGCCCCAGTGACCTGGGTCGATCGCGGCTTCTTGCCATCACGACTTTTGCGATACAGCTCGCGTATGCCGCCGCGCGAAGGCGACATCGGCGCGTCCCGAAAACCACGCGCGACCGGGTCATCGTGCGCCGGACCACGAGAGAGCAGCGTTTCGGGCACGGTCGCCGTGTCGGACCGCGCTTCAGATTCGAGCATCGTCAGACTCTGATGATCTGACTTCTCTCCGGTGCCGAAAATGGCGCCATCGAAACGTATCCAGCTCTGCATCAACCCGATCGCGCGCGTCAGGAACTGATCAGGCGACGCATACTCGGCGAGCGCATACAAATCCCGGACTGTGCTTGAAAATGCCTGCATCGTTGGCTCCTGTTTGCCCTCACAGGCTGCAAATGAATGAGGTGACTCGTATTGTTCGAATATCGAATTGTTTTTTTGAGAACTTATCAATAGTTTACTTTTTCGACAACAAAGAAAAGCCGATTTCGAACAAAATTGTCGTCTACCGATCACATTCGATTTGTTTTCCTTAGGAAACTGAATTGAATTTCTGCTGACACATCAGGGCTTGTTGTTAAACATTGCAAACACGATGTATTGGCTCTGGCTTGATGCAGACCCGATGCGGGCTACCCCTCCGGCAACTCGGTCGGAACCGGACAATTCACTCCGGCTTGCACCAAATTAAGCGACTGACAAGCCGATACAGGTATGATCCCGCGTGATAACGACAACGAGTTTCTGGACGCAATCCGGCGATGCCGGTCCGATGCTCCCGCCCCATGCACGACCTGAACGATCCTTCACTTCTGCAGCCGTCACTTCAGTTGCCTGAATTCGCGGCGCTACAGCGCCATGCAGGCGAAGCGCGCCAATGGCACCTGAACGAACTATTCGGCCAGGATCCGCAGCGCGCCACGCGTTTTTCGCTGGATGCTGCCGGACTTTTCTTCGATTTTTCGAAAACTCATCTGCAGCCGCAAACGCTGTCCTTACTGACGGCCTTTGCGCGCGCACGGGGCGTCGAGACGCTGCGCGACGCCATGCTTCGCGGAGAACGGGTGAACGTGACCGAAAACCGCGCCGCACTGCACACGGTGCTGCGCATGCCGCGCGAATCACGCTTCGCGTGGGAAGGAGAGGAACTGGTCGCCGAGGTCCAGCAGGTGCTGGACCGCATGCAGAATTTTGCCGAACGCGTGCGCAGCGGCGAATGGAAAGGCTACAGCGGCAAGTCGATCAAGGATGTGGTGAACATCGGCATTGGCGGCTCCGATCTCGGTCCGGCGATGAGCTGCGCTGCGCTGCGACCGTTCACGACAACCAGCCTGTCCTTCCATTTCCTGTCAAATGTGGACGGCCATGCGACCTCAGCAGTGCTGGGCCGCCTGAACCCGGAAACGACACTGTTCATCATCTCGTCGAAATCTTTCTCGACCCATGAAACGCTGCTCAACGCACATGATGCGCGTGCGTGGTTCCTGCGCAAAGGCGCACTGGCCGACCTTCACCGGCATTTTGTCGCGGTATCGACGAACACTGAGGCAGTGACAGCATTCGGTATCGCCGCCGAAAACATGTTCCCGTTCCGCGACTGGGTCGGCGGACGCTATTCGATCTGGTCGTCGATCGGCTTGTCCCTGATGGTGGCAATCGGCGCCGAGCATTTCCGCGCATTTCTGGCCGGCGCCCATGCGATGGACGAGCATTTCAGGCAGGCGCCGCTGGAACGCAACATGCCTGCGTTGCTTGCACTGACCAATTTCTGGTATCGGCAGTTCTTCGGCGCCGGTTCACTGCTGATTGCTCCCTACCATCAGGACCTGTGGTTGTTCCCTGCCTATCTGCAGCAACTGGAGATGGAGAGCAACGGCAAAGGCGTCACGCGCGACGGCCAGGCAGTCGGCTTGCGTACCGCGCCGGTAATCTGGGGCAGCGTGGGCACCAATGGCCAGCATGCGTATTTTCAGATGCTGCATCAGGGCACGGACATCGTGCCAGTCGATTTCATTGCCGTGCTCAAGCCCGCCCATGATTACATCGAGCAGCACAAGGTACTGCTGGCAAACTGCTTTGCGCAGGCCGAAGCGCTAATGAACGGCAATGCTGCGCCGAACCTGCCGCCGCATCGTGCCTGCCCGGGCAATCATCCGAGCCACATGCTGCTGATGGAGCGGCTGACGCCGAGCACACTGGGCGCATTGATTGCGCTGTACGAGCACAAAACTTTTGTGCAGGGCGCGCTGTGGAATGTGAACAGCTTCGACCAGTGGGGTGTCGAACTCGGCAAGACCCTGGCGTCCCAGATCTTGTCTGATCTCGACGGATCGGCGGCATTGCATACGCACGATAGTTCGACATCGGCCTTGATTGCACGCGCTGCTGCCGCGCTGAAATAGGCGGGTGTGAAGCGCGTATCAAGCGCATGACGAGCGTCCGGGACCAGCGCAGCTCGGTAAAATAGAGCGTTTTCCCAATCTTCCAATCATTCACCTCTGGCTGTAAACCATGAACCAGCTCGCGCAGTTGAAGCAGTACACGACCGTCGTTGCCGATACCGGCGATTTTCAGGCCATGCAAGTTTTTCAGCCCCACGATGCGACTACCAATCCATCGTTGATCCTGAAGGCGGTGCAAAAGCCGGATTACCGGCCGCTACTGGACGAGACAGTCAGCGCCCATCGCGGCAAGCCCGTGACGGACATCATCGATCACCTGCTGGTGGCATTCGGACTGAAGATTCTGGCGATCATCCCGGGTCGCGTGTCGACCGAGACCGATGCGCGGCTGTCGTTCGACACCGAGGGCACGATCGCCAAGGCTCGCCACCTGATCGCATTGTACGAAGCGGCCGGCGTGAAGCGTGAGCGCGTGCTGATCAAGATTGCCTCGACCTGGGAAGGCATACGTGCGGCCGAAACCCTTGAGAAGGAAGGCATACGCTGTAACATGACCTTGCTGTTCTCGCTGCCGCAGGCGATCGCGTGCGCAGAGGCCGGCGCGCAGCTGATTTCGCCTTTCGTCGGTCGCATCTACGACTGGTTCAAGAAGGCTTCCGGCAATGACTACAGCGGCGCCGACGACCCGGGCGTGCAGTCGGTGAAACGTATCTACGAGTACTACAAGAAATTCGGCTACACGACTGAAGTGATGGGTGCGAGCTTTCGCAATACGTCGCAGATCCTTGAGCTGGCCGGCTGCGACCTGCTGACCATCAGCCCTGAACTGCTGCAGAAGATGGCTGATACTGACGGCCCGGTCGAACGCAAGCTGTCCTCCGAAGCGGCAGTCAAAACCGAACTGCAGAAAATCAGTCTTGACGAAAAGGCCTTCAGGATGGCGCTGAACGAGGATGCGATGGCGACGGAAAAGCTGGCCGAAGGCATCCGGCTGTTCTGCGCCGATGCGGTGAAGCTCGAACAGCTGATCGGTGCATAAACGCCGGAGCCGGGGTGCAGCAGATCAGGGTTTATAAGGCTCCGCTGCGGCGCAACTCGGCAATTTCGTCAGTGCTGTAGCCGAGACCGGCCAGCACGTCGTCGGTATGCTCGCCGAGTTCCGGGCCGATCCAGCGCGTGCCGCCCGGTGTTTCCGACAGCTTCGGCGTGACCGCCGGCAGCCTGATCGGCGTGCCGTCCCTGAACAGATGCTGCTCGAACATCTGCCGTGCGAGAAACTGCGGATCCTGCAGCATGTCGCGCACCGAATAAATCTTTGACACCGGCACATCGGCCGCCTTCAGGATCTCAAGGGCGGCATCGATGTCGCGGCCGTTGCACCAGGCCTGGATCGCGCCGTCGATCTCCTCAGTCCGCTGCACACGGCCGGCATTGTTGGCCAGCTGCGGATCATTCGCCATGTCATCGCGGCCAATCGCCGTCATCAGTCGCTTGAAGATCGCGTCGCCATTGCCGGCGATGACGATATTCTCGCCATCGCCGGTGGTGTAGGTGTTGGACGGCACGATGCCTGGCAGCGAACCGCCGGTACGCTCACGCACCACGCCCGCATGGTCATACTCGGGCACCAGCGACTCCATCAGGTTGAATACCGCTTCATAAAGCGCAACGTCGACCACCTGCCCCTGCCCGGCCACGCATTCGGCGCCGCTCTTGCCGTTCCAGCGACCGCCGGTCACATCCCGATGACGCAAGGCCATCAGCGCGCCGATGGCGCCATGCAACGATGCAATGGAATCGCCAATCGATATGCCGATCCGCACCGGAGGCCGGTCCGGATGGCCGGACACATAGCGTATGCCGCCCATCGATTCACCGATCGCGCCAAAGCCGGGCGCGTCGCGCATCGGTCCGGTCTGGCCGTAGCCGGACAGCCGCACCATGATCAGCGCAGGATTGATGGCCTTCAGCTGCTCGTAGCCGATGTTCCATTTTTCCAGCACGCCGGGACGGTAGTTCTCGATCACGATATCGGCCTCGAGCGCCAGGCGGCGCGCAATCTCCTGCGCACGCGTGTCCTTCATATTCAACGTGATGCTCTTCTTATTACGGCTCTGTACGGTCCACCACAGCGAATTACCATCCTTCAGCACACGCCATTGCCGGATCGGATCGCCGCCATCGGGAGACTCGACCTTGATCACGTCTGCGCCGAACTCGCCCATCAGGCGTGAGCAGAATGGTCCGGCGATCAGCGTGCCGAGTTCAAGGACCTTGATGCCGGCGAGTGGGCCGGTGGACTTTTTTTGTTCTTGCATGGCAGGGGTAACAACAGATCAGGTGGCGCGGCGGTCGAGCATGGCGCGCGCGATGGTTCCGGCGTCGACGTATTCGAGCTCGCCGCCGACCGGCACGCCGCGCGCCAGCCGCGAGACTTTCAGTCCGCGCGCCTTCAGTGTCTCGCTGATGTAGTGCGCGGTGGCTTCGCCTTCGTTGGTGAAATTCGTCGCGAGCACGACTTCGGTGACGATACCATCGGTCGCGCGCGCAATCAGCTTGTCGAGCTGCAAGTCTTTCGGGCCGATGCCATCCAGCGGCGACAGATGTCCCATCAGCACGAAATACAGTCCCTTGAAGGTCAGCGTCTGCTCGATCATCATCTGATCGCCCGGCGTCTCGACCACGCACAGCTGCGTCGCATCGCGCTCCGCGTCGAGACAAGTTTCGCAGACCTCGTTCTCGGTGAAGGTATTGCAGCGCGCGCAGTGATGGATGCGCTCGACTGCTTGGGTCATCGCACGGGCAATCAGCGCCGCACCCTCGCGGTCGTGCTGCATCAGGTGATACGCAATACGCTGCGCGGACTTCGGGCCAATACCGGGCAGACGGCGCAATGCCTCAGCGAGGAAGTCAAGGCTGGAGGGATTCTTCACGAGGACGTCAGAACGGCAGCTTGAATCCCGGCGGCAGCGGCAGGCCGGAGGTCAGGCCCGACATTTTCTCGGATGAAGTTGCCTCGGCCTTGCGCACGGCATCGTTGAACGCGGCGGCGACCAGGTCTTCGAGCATGTCCTTGTCATCTGCCAGCAGCGACGGATCGATGGACACACGCTTGACGTCGTTCTTGCAAGTCATGACGACCTTCACCATGCCGGCGCCGGCCTGCCCCTCGACTTCGATCGTCGCGAGGTGGTCCTGCATTTTCTTCATGTTGTCCTGCATTGCCTGGGCCTGTTTCATCAGACCGGCCAATTGGCCTTTCATCATGGTGAGCTCCTTAACGATAAATGTTGTGTGCGGAAATTTTCAGGGAAGCTAGTGTCCCGCCGCTTATACCGGCCGTATCGATCCGGGCACGAAAGTCGCGCCGAATTCGCGCATCAATGTCTGCACGAAAGGATCGTCCTGCAAGGTTCGTTCCGCCATCTGCTGCCGTTCAGCCTGTTCGGCCACATCAACGGCATGGGCGGTACGACGAACTGCACCGATCTCGGTATCGAGCCTGACGGGTCGGCCAAAGTGCCCGGTCAGCGCAGCAGCCAGCTTGTCGCCGCTGCCGGCCGACAGCAGTGTGTCGACTGGCACGCGAATGCGCACCGATAAGGTCGGCCCGTTCTCGCTGCAGGCCAGCAGTTCACTCTGCATGGCGAGCTGCTGCACGACACCGCGCAGCGAAAGCTGCCGGACCAGTTGAGGCCAATCACAGGAAATGGCACCGGGTTCGGCGGGCTGCGAATCGGGCTGTAATTCGGTCTGCGAGTCAGTCTGCGACGCGGGCTGAGGCTCTGGCGGCATCAGGTCGAACGACGGACCGTCAGATAGCCTGTCGTCATACGACAATTCACTCGGCGGCACATCATACGGCCACGCATCGGCGGATGACGTCTCCATGGTGCTGGCCGCCAGCGACGCCGGCATCAACGGCGATTCAGTTTTTTTTTGAGCCGGGTCGAGCACTTCGACCGGTTCAGACACGGAAAAATCTTCTTCCCACGGCGGTGGTGCGGATGAACGTGCCACTGGCGTTGCCGCAGGACGTGCCTCCGCCGGCTCAGGCGACGATGTGGCCGGCACGGACGGCGCTTTCACACGACTGCTGCGCGCTGCGGCCAGCGCGGCCAGCGCCGGGCTGGATCGGGCCGCCGGCACCGATGATGCAGAGGACACAGCCGATGCAGCCGGTGTTTCTGCGACGGTCGGAGACGCGGCGGTTGCCGGCACCGGCATCGCAACCGGCGCGGCACTACTTTTATCTGCCGGCACCGTACGCGCTGCGGGTAGCGCGGCCGGGAGCGCATGCGGCCCACCGCCATCGATAGGCACGAAGGCCAGCATGCGCAGCAAAGTCATCGTGAAACCCGCGTACTCATCAGGCGCGAGTCCGAGTTCATTGCGTCCGTGCACGACGATTTGGTAGAACAACTGCACATCTTCGGCTGGAAAAGCCTGCGCCAGCCGGAGGATATCGTCGCGTCCGGGCAAGTCATCGGGCACGGCGGCAGGCACGGCCTGCGCGATCGCGATCCGGTTCAGCAGCGTGGCGAGGTCCTGCAATGCGGTGCTCCACGACAGGCTGCGCGACGCCATATCGTCGGCGATGGCGAGCAGCGCGGCGCCATCCTGCGCTGCCAGCGCATCAAGTACGCGCACCAGATAGGTCTGGTCGAGCGCGCCCAGCATGCCTTGCACCGCTTCCAGCGTGACCTTGCCTGCGGCATACGCAATCGCCTGATCCGTCAGCGACAGCGCATCGCGCATCGATCCCTGTGCGCCCTGTGCGAGCAACCTCAGCGCCGATACGTCGAACGCGATCTGTTCCTGCGCCAGAATGTTCTCGAGATGCCCGACGATATGACCGGGCGGCATCTGCTTCAGGTTGAACTGCAGGCAGCGCGACAAAACCGTCACCGGGATCTTCTGCGGATCGGTGGTCGCAAGGATGAATTTCACGTGTGCAGGCGGCTCTTCCAGAGTCTTCAGCATCGCGTTGAATGCGTGGCTGGTCAGCATGTGCACTTCATCGATCATATAGACCTTGAAGCGCGCATTCGACGGTGAGTAGACCGCCTGCTCCAGCAGCTGCGCCATTTCATCGACGCCACGGTTGGAGGCCGCGTCCATCTCGATATAGTCGACGAAGCGGCCGGCATCGATCGCAATGCAGGCCTCACAGACGCCACATGGCTGCGCGGTGATGTCGCCCTGACCATCGGCGCCCTGGCAATTCAGCGATTTCGCAAGAATGCGCGATAGTGTGGTCTTGCCAACACCCCGAGTGCCGGTGAACAAATACGCATGGTGCAGTCGCTTCTGCTCGAGCGCATGCGTGAGCGCGCGCACCACATGCTCCTGACCGACCAGGGTGTCGAAACTTTTCGGGCGGTATTTGCGGGCGAGGACCTGGTAGGACATGTCCGGAGGCGCTGTTAATGACGAAGCATGGATTTTACCCGAGCGCGCAGCTCGCCCGCGGCTGGCGTAATCTACCAGGCATCGCTGGCAAGGCGGGCCTGCTGCGAACCCCTGAGAAACGGGGTAGTTAGACCATCTGGTCTGGCCTCGCCTTGCCGGATGCAGGAGGACACGATGCACTGGCCTACGCATGAAGTGAGTAACCAGCCGCCATTACTGGCAGACGTCAATCTGTTTGATGCCGACCTCGCGCTGCAAACCGCCGCGATGGACGCGCTGGGCCCGTCCGAGATCGGCACGCTGCGCGAACTTGGCCGCTGGGCTGGCAGTTCAGAAGCACAGACCCTGGCCTGGCGTGCGAACCGTTTCCCGCCTGAGCTGCGCACACACGACCGGCAAGGACACCGGATTGACCAGACGGAGTTCGATCCGGCCTGGCATACGTTGCTGGCAAAACTGCGTGCCGGCGGATTGCACGGACGCGCATGGCGAGGGCTGTCACGCAACGCGCACTTTGCGCGTGCGGCTGCTTTCTTTCTGCATGCGCAAGTCGAGGCCGGCAGCCTGTGTCCGGTGACGATGACTTGCGCCGCCGTTCCTGTGCTGCAGCGCGAACCCCTGTTTGCCGCGCTGGCCGACAAACTGTTCAGCGAAACCTACGATGCACGCGATCTGCCGATCACGGCGAAACCAGCCATCCTGGTGGGCATGGGCCTGACTGAAAAACAGGGCGGATCCGACTTGCGCGGAACCCAGACCGAAGCCGTTCCCCTGGATCGCGGCGGACGCGGTACGGTCTATCTGCTTACCGGGCACAAATGGTTTTTCTCGGCGCCGATGTGCGACGCTCATCTCGTGCTGGCAGCGGCGCCGGAAGGACTGTCGGCATTTTTCGTGCCGCGCTGGCGGGCTGACGGCCGCCGGAATACGGTGCTGCTGCAACGACTCAAGGACAAGCTGGGCAACCGCTCGAATGCGAGTGCCGAGGCCGAGTTTGCCGAGGCGCACGGCATCCTGGTCGGCGAGCCCGGACGAGGCATTGCGACGTTGGCCGAAATGGCCAGCCTGACACGGCTCGATTGTGCAATCGCCAGCGCCGCGCTGATGCGGCAAGCGCTGACGCAGGTACTACATCACGCTCGACACCGAATGGCGTTCGGCCGTCCGCTGGCGCAACAGCCGCTGATGATGAGCGTGCTGGCTGACCTGGCGCTGGAAAGCGAAGCCGCCCTACTGCTGGTGCTGCGACTGGCTCAGGCGCTGGACCGCGGCGAGATGACCTGGTTGCGCGTGATGACACCGGCTGCGAAATTCTGGATCTGCAAACGCGCACTGGAATTCAGCGGTGAATGTATGGAAATCCTCGGCGGCAATGGCTATATCGAGGACGGCCCACTGGCACGGCTGTACCGCGAGGCGCCGCTCAATTCCATTTGGGAGGGTTCGGGAAATGTCATGTGTCTCGACCTGTTGCGCGCCATGCGGCAGGCGGGCGCGGCATGGCACGAGGTGCTGGACTGGCTGCGGACCGCGACCCTGGCGGATGGGCGGTTGCAACCACTGTTCGAGGCACTGGAAGTCGGACTCGGGCTGCCACTGGACCAACAGCAACAGCAGGCGCGCCGCATCACGCAGTCGCTGGTGCTGCTCGCGCAGGCGACATTGCTGCTTGAACAAGCGCCCGAGGAAGTTGCCGATGCATTTATCGCCAGTCGCTGCGACTTGCAACACGGTCGCGTTTACGGCGCCTTGCCGGCACGCGACTGGTCGCGCCTCATCGCGCGTGCATGGCAAAACTGACGTTCACGCAGCCGGCGTGGCGGCGTGACCAAAATTGCCAGAGACTATGCGACGCTGCGGAAACGGGCGAAAGGAATAATCGAAAAAATAAGAAGAGGCGAGCCTTGTCTGCGGCACTTGCGGGAAATGGCTGTGGCTGCTTCGTTCCCGACCTGACCAGATTAACCATGCCACAATGCGCAGGGGCCCGCCAGCTCGTATTTTATCAGCATTCCCCTGCTCAGAAACCCAGCTTCTGCCAGATTTCGTCCACCCTTGCCTTCACCTGCGGATCCATCTCGATGGTGCGTCCCCATTCGCGGGCAGTCTCTCCCGTCCATTTGTTGGTTGCATCAATACCCATCTTGCTGCCCAGACCGCTCACCGGTGAGGCGAAATCAAGATAGTCGATCGGCGTGTTGTCGACCATCGTGGTGTCCCGCACCGGATCAACGCGTGTCGTAATCGCCCAGATCACTTCCTTCCAGTCGCGAATGTTGACGTCCTCGTCGACGACGACAATGAACTTCGTATACATAAATTGTCGCAGGAAGCTCCAGACGCCAAACATCACCCGCTTCGCATGGCCCGGATAGGCTTTCTTGATCTGCACTACGGCCATCCGGTAACTGCAGCCTTCGGGCGGCAGGTAGAAATCGGTGATCTCAGAAAACTGTTTCTGCAGCAGCGGGATGAACACCTCGTTCAGAGCCACGCCCAGCACCGCCGGCTCGTCCGGCGGCTTGCCGGTATAGGTGGAGTGATAGATTGGATCGTGCCGCATCGTGATGCGGTCGAGCGTGAACACCGGGAACCAGTCCTGTTCATTGTAATAACCGGTATGGTCGCCGAACGGGCCTTCGAGCGCATGCTCGTAGCCGCTGGGATGACTGCCATCCGGATAGATATGGCCTTCCAGCACGATCTCGGCCGATGCGGGAACTCGCAGCTCGCTGCCGATCGCCTTCACCAGCTCCGTCCGGCTGCCACGCAGCAGGCCGGCGAACTGGTATTCCGACAGACTGTCCGGCACCGGCGTGACTGCCCCGAGTATCGTGGCGGGATCGGCACCGAGCGCGACGGCGATCGGGTAAGGTTTGCCCGGATGGGCAAGGCAGTGCTCACGGAAGTCGAGCGCCCCGCCCCGATGCGCGAGCCAGCGCATGATTACCTTGTTCGGGCCAATCACCTGCTGTCGATAAATGCCGAGATTTTGCCGCTTCTTGTGCGGCCCTTTCGTAATCACCAGACCCCAGGTAATCAGCGGTGCGGCATCCCCGGGCCAGCAGTGCTGGATTGGCAAGCGGGACAAGTCCACCTCTGCCCCCTCCCAGATCACTTCCTGGCAGAGAGCCGAACGCAACTCGCGCGGCGCCATGTCCCAGACGGACTTTATCAGCGAACCGAGTCCGAGCACGTCCTTCAGGCCCTTCGGCGGCTCCGGCTCCTTCAGTGCTGACAGCAGGTGGCCGATGCGGCGCAACTCACTGACGTCCGATGCACCCATGCCCAATGCGACACGCTTGGGCGTACCGAACAGATTGCCGAGCACAGGCATCTGGTATCCGGTCGGCTGAGTAAAAAGAAGCGCCGGACCACCCGCGCGCAGGGTGCGGTCACATAATTCGGTCATCTCCAGATGGGGAGAAACAGGGATGGCCACCTCGGCCAATTCGCCAGATTGTTTTAATTTGGCAATAAAATCCCGCAAATCGGAGTATTTCATCGGCTATTGATATGTTTCAATGTGAAACGAGATAAATGAAACAGGTACGCAAGTACCTGATTTTTATGATAGTTCCGCTAGGGAAACTTACTTTTAATAAATTAAAGTTATAGCTATTTGCTTTTCCAGTATTGACTCGATATAAACAGCCACCTACAATCCGCTCAAATTTAACGGGTAGCCCTCCGGACCATTCCGGACCATCCAAAGGCAATACACTGGCTACCCAGTCACATCAGGGTGAACCTGTCGGCAATTGTAGAGATTGTTTTCCGAACAGGTCGAACATTCGTCCCTGAAAAAAGATTGTCGCTGTCTCCTGAGCAAACGGAGACCATCAAGACAACACCGGCGTTTGCGGAACAGCCGTCGCTAGGCAGCATCAGCGAACGGTCGCAAACGGATTTTTTATCTCGCGGTGAATTGAAGCACGAAGCACGCTTGCAATTGGCCTCAGTTCAGAGCGCCTGGCAAAACGTGAATGCAGACTTGTCATGACAGCAACGAAGAGTGCGCATGGCGGGGGTGAAGTTCTCGTGTTTTGCCAGGCGCTTTGAGGGCCGCGATGATTCAGGAGGTTGTATGAATAATCTGCGCAAGTTATCTGCGTTGGTGGGTGCGGGAAATACCTCCCCGCGTTTTCAACTTTTCGGCGAAGATTTTTTCGCTCGCGTCGGCGGTTTCCTAACCACCGCACGTCGCACACTGATCGCCATTGAATTGGCCGTTGTAGCCGCCCTCGCACTGGCTTTCTTCCAGCCTGAGCTGCTCGACGACCTGAAGGCTTTGTCGCCGTTCGCCGATACCGCTGCCGAACAAGAAGCCACCGACGAGGACGCACTGGTTCAGGCATTGTCCCTGCCCGAGCGTGGCATGTTGGCAAGTAATGACAACCAGCCTGCGCGCACTCAGCAGCGCGTGACTGACTGGCTGGCCAAGCGCTACCGTATCGCCGGCAGCGCCAGCAACATGCTGGTCGGCGCAGCATACGAATCGGCGCGCGAGGTCAAGATCGATCCACTGCTGATTCTTGCGGTGATGGCTATCGAGTCCCGTTTCAACCCATACGCTGAAAGCTCGGTCGGTGCCCAGGGTCTGATGCAAGTCATGTCCAAGGTCCACCACGACAAATTCAGCGGCCACGGCGGACTGAACGCCGCACTGAACCCGGTCGCCAACATCCAGGTCGGCGCCTCCATCCTGAAGGACATGATCAGTCGCTCAGGGTCGATTGAAGCGGGGCTGAAGCTGTACGTCGGCGCAGGTAACATGACCACCGATGGCGGCTACGCAGACAAGGTGATGGCCGAACATGCGCGGCTGCGTGCGGTAGCGGCCGGCAAGCGCGTGCCAACCTTTACTCCGTCGCCGCTGCAGTCAAGCGAGAAGGTGCGCGAAGCAAAGGTACAAACGCTGCCAAACCGTACGCAGGTACAGACCGAGCCGGCCTGATGCTGAACTGACGGCGCAAAAGCAGAAAGGAGCCTCGTGGCTCCTTTCTGCTTTTTACGATCAATGGTCATTTCCTCGCGAAGTACTCGCTCAAGCGCCGGATCGCTTCCCGCAGATTGTCCATCGAAGTCGCATACGACACGCGAATAAAGCGCTTCGCACCTGCCACCCCGAAATCCAGCCCCGGCGTCAGCACCACACCGGTCCGATCAAGAATGTCGCGCGTGAGCTGGTCTGCATCGCCTGACAAGCGGCTGCAATCGGCATACACATAGAAGGCGCCGTCCGGCATCACCGGAATCTCGAAACCCAGCTTGTGCAGCTCGGGCACCAGATAGTCGCGGCGGCGGCGGAACTCCTGACGACGTTCCTCGGCCACTGCGAGCGCCTGCGGCGTGAAGCAGGCCAGCGCCGCATGCTGTGCCAGGCTGGAAGCGCAAATGAAAAAGTTCTGCGCTAGCTTCTCAATCGCCGGCAGCATCGCCGGCGGCACCACCAGCCAGCCAAGCCGCCAGCCGGTCATGTTGAAATACTTAGAGAAGCTGTTGATGACGATCAGATCATTCCCAAACTCAAGCGCGGTATAGGGCGGAGCATCATAAGACAGCCCCTGATAAATCTCGTCGACCAGCGCGAAGCCTTTGTGCCGGCGTACGACGTCCAGTGTGCGCGCCAGTTCATCGCGCGCGATCGACGTGCCCGTCGGATTGGAAGGTGATGCCAGCAGCACACCTCGCGTGTTTGGCCCCCATTGCGACTCGACCATCGCAGCCGACAGCTGGAAACGCTCAGCGGGTCCGCTCGGAATCAGTTTCGCCTGGCCATTGAACGCAGCGATGAAATGCCGGTTGCACGGATAACTGGGATCCGGCATCAGCACTTCGGCATCACGTTCGACCAGCGCCGCGCACGCCAGCAGCAGCGCAGCCGACGCACCGGCGGTGACGACGATGCGCTCCGCTGGCACATCAACACCGAATGCGCTGCTGTAATGAGCAGAGATCGCGGCGCGCAGCTCGGTCAGTCCGAGCGCCGCGGTGTAGCGCATCGCCGCACCATCGGCCAAGGCACGGCTGGCCGCATCGAGCACCGGCTGCGCCGGCGGAAAATCCGGCTCACCGATGCACATGTAGATGATCGAGCGCCCGGCCTGTTCGAGTTCAGCCGCACGCTTGATCACCTCCATCACATGGAAGGGCGCAATCTCGTCGAGACGCTGTGCGAGCGCAAAATCCATTGTCGTGCTCCGCTGTCAGCGACCTGCTGCGACCTCGGTCGCACGCAGTTGGGCGGCCAGCTTGTCGAGGACACCATTGACGTATTTGTGTCCGTCGATGCCGCCGAAGGACTTGGCCAGTTCGACCGCTTCGTTGATGACGACGCGGTATGGGATCTCGATATGCTGCTTGAGCTCATACGCGCCAATCAGCAGCGCCGCATGCTCGATCGGCGACAACTGCTCCATCGCACGGTCGATGAAGGGCAGGATGTCGGCACGCAGGCTCTCCACCTCGCGAATCGTTCCGTGCAGCAGCGCACCGAAATGTTCACGATCGGCCTTATCGAAGCCGTGTGCATTGCGGATGTTCGCATCGATGACGCCCGCATCTTCCTTGCTCATCAGCCACTGGTAAAGGCCTTGCAGCGCGAACTCACGCGCACGATGGCGCGGCGTGCGGCTCTTGTTCGGATTTGCATGCTGGGATTTGATGCTCATTGGCTGCCTTATTCTTCGTCGGCCTCATCGGCCAGTTCGTCCATAGCGGTTGCGAGATTGGCCATTTCGACCGCCACGCGTGCTGCATCCGCGCCCTTGGTCGCCATGCGCGCCTCAGCCTGTTCGTCGTTTTCGGTTGTCAGCACTGCATTCGCAATCGGGATGCCGAAATCGAGTCCGATGCGCGTGATGCCGGCACCCGATTCATTGGACACCAGCTCGAAATGGTAAGTCTCACCCCGGATCACCGCGCCAAGCGCGATCAGCGCGTCGAACTGGCCCGACTCAGCCATCTTCTGCAGCGCCAGCGGGATTTCGAGCGCGCCCGGCACGGTGACCAGCAAGACGTCCTGATCATCCACGCCCATATGCTTGAGCTCGGCCAGGCAAGCGGCCGCCAGTCCGTGACAGACATCTTCGTTGAATCGTGCCTGCACGATGCCGATACGCAGACCGCTGCCGTCGAAATCGGGTTCGTATGTTCCTACGGTCATAACGCCTCCTGCGTCAGTTTTCAGGGCTGGCCTGATGGCCAACCACTTCCAGATTGAAGCCGGTCATCGAGGGCATTTTCCTCGGATTGGCCAGTAATTTCATTTTGCCCACGCCAAGTTCGCGCAGGATCTGCGCGCCGATACCATAGGTACGCAGATCCATGCGCGCAACGCGCGGCGGCGTCGATGGTTGCGAAGCACCCAGCGCGCTGAACTGCGCAAACATCTGCTCGGACGATTCCTCGCAATTCAGCAGGACGATCACGCCGCGCTCTGCATTTTTGATCGCTGTCATCGCAGCGGCCATATTCCACGAGTGCGTGGTCGTACGTGTCTCGAGCATGTCAAGAATAGACACCGGCTGATGCACGCGCACCAGCGTTTCGGCCTCCGGCGAGATCGTGCCGTGCACCAGCGCCAGGTGCGCGCCACTGCTTGGCTTGTCGCGAAACGCGATCGCATGAAAGCTGCCGTATGGCGTCTGCATCTCCAGATCGCCGACGCGCTCGACGATGCTCTCGGTCTGGCTGCGGTAATGAATAAGGTCAGCGATGGCGCCAATCTTCAGACCGTGCTCACGCCCGAACTCGAGCAGGTCGGGCAGGCGCGCCATCGTGCCGTCTTCCTTGAGGATCTCGCAGATCACCGAGGCCGGCGTCAATCCTGCCAGTTCCGCCAGATCGCAGCCGGCTTCGGTATGGCCGGCACGCATCAGCACACCGCCCTTTTGCGCGCGCAACGGAAAGATATGGCCGGGCTGCACCAGATCGGCCGGCCGCGCATTGCGCGCCACTGCCGCTTGGATCGTGCGCGCGCGATCCGCGGCCGAAATGCCTGTGGTCACACCTTCAGCTGCCTCGATCGACACCGTGAAATTGGTACCGAACGAGGTACCGTTACGACCTGTCATCATGGGCAAATTCAGCTGGTCACAACGTTCTTCGGTCAGCGTCAGGCAAATCAGGCCACGACCGAAGCGGGCCATGAAATTGATCGCTTCGGGTGTGACGAACTCGGCCGCCAGCACGAGATCACCCTCGTTCTCGCGATCTTCCTCATCGACCAGAATGACCATGCGGCCGGCACGCAGCTCGGCGATGATCTCTTTTGTGCTTGAAAGTGACATGGGGGGAGATTCCGGAAAGGCCGCACATTTTAAAGGATTTCGGCGCCGAGACCGCCGTTGGCTACGATACCCGTCTGCCGACGATCGCGCAGGTCAGCGTGACGGTGCCATTGAGGACAGCATTCGCTCCACATAGCGGGCGATCAGATCGACCTCCAGGTTGACCCGCGTCCCCGGCTTTAGATGCTTCAGGGTAGTGGCCGCAATCGTGTGCGGAATCAGGTTGATCGACAGCGTGCAACCGTCAGCGCCATCGGCGACATTGTTGACCGTCAGCGAAACGCCGTTGACGACCACCGAGCCCTTGTAGGCGAAATATCTGGCCAGCGCGGCCGGAGTCAGAATGTCGAGCTTCCATGACTCGCCAACCGGCGCGAAATGCGTGACCGCCCCAAGTCCATCGACATGACCGGACACCAGATGACCGCCAAGCCGCTCGGCCAGCGTCAGTGCCTTTTCGAGATTGACCTCCCCTTCCGCATCCAGCCCGACCGTACGGTTCAGGCTCTCGCGCGACACATCGACCGTGAAGCCATCGGCGCTTTTCTTCGTGACCGTCATGCAGGCGCCATTGATCGCGATCGAGTCGCCGAGTGCGACGTCAGCCAAGGGCAGCGCACCGGCGTGAATCTGCAGCCGCACGCCTGAATCGGCCTCTGCGCCGAGCGGTGTGATGGAGGTGATGCGGCCGATGGCCGCGACGATGCCAGTAAACATGGGACTCCGAAAAAGATAAGACTAAAAATCGCTCAGCAGCGCCCGTAAGCGGAGGTCGGGCCCGACCTGCCGAATCTCATGGAAGCGCATCGACCGCCGCTCCGACAAATTCTCCAGCACCGGCAGGCGCGCGATGCCCTGCGCAGGTCCGAGCAGACAGGGCGCGAAATACATCAGCAACTCGTCGACGACACCGGCGCGCAGCAGCGAGCCGTTCAGCTTGAAGCCAGCCTCGACATGCAATTCGTTGATCTGCCGCCGGCCGAGCTCCTGCATCAGCGCGTTCAGGTCAACCTTGCCGCTATCGGCGGGCAGCACGATCACATCATGGCCGGCCGCACGCAGCCGCGCTGCGCGGGTTTCATCATCAAGGGATGCGAAGATCCAGCTGCCACCTCCCCGCAGCACCTTCGCGTCTGGCGCGATCTCGAGCCGGCTGTCGATGACGATGCGGCGTGGCTGCCGTGATGTGTCGACCGCGCGCACGTTAAGCTGCGGATCATCCTGCAGCACGGTGCCAATGCCGGTCAGGATGGCGCAGGCCTGCGCACGCCATGCATGACCGTCGTCACGCGCTGCAGCCGATGTGATCCATTGGCTCTGGCCGTTCTGCAATGCGGTGCCGCCGTCAATGCTGGCCGCCACCTTCATCCTGACCCAGGGCCGGCCGCGCTGCATCCGGGACAGGAAACCGGCATTCATCTCGCGCGCCTCCTGCGCCAGCACACCGACCGTGACTGCAATACCGGCGGTGCGCAATCGCGCCAGGCCTTGTCCGGCGACCAGCGGATTCGGGTCTTCGATCGCCACCACCACGCGCGCAACACCGGCAGCGACGAGCGCATCCGCGCAAGGCGGCGTGCGCCCGTGATGGCTGCATGGCTCGAGCGTCACATAGGCGGTCGAACCGCGCACGTCCACGCCACGCTCCGCCGCATGCTGCAACGCATGCGCTTCAGCATGGGCGAAACCGGCCGGCTGCGTATGGCCTTCGGCGATCACCTCGCCATCACGCACGATCACGCAGCCCACGCGCGGGTTCGGCGTGGTCGTGTACAGGCTGAGGGACGCCCGGGAAAGCGCGGCACGCATGCCGTCGGTGTCGTTATGGATCTTCACGGAAATGACAGAAAACAGGTGGCCCATTCTAACAAGCTGACCGATCGCGGTCCGGATCACACAGCCTGACGCGACCGAGGAAGCCGATCACGAGCTTGCGACGTTCGTCGCCAGCGCGGAACAGCAGCGAGCCAAACTGCGGCTGCGATGCGCCGTGCGCGCTACGCGGCCTGCCACTGGCATCGAACGCGAGATAATCATGCGCACTGTCGGACAGGCTGGGAATCACCTGGATCCCGGGCGGCAGCGCGAGGCTGCTGCGCAGTATCGGCTCTCCGGCATCAACGCGCTGATTATTGTTCAGATCGATCGCCACCTGCCAGCCCGTCTGCCATCCTGCCGGCGTCAGCGGCAACAGATCGACCCGCTCCCCGCGCCGGATTGCAGCAGCGCGCGCAAAAGCCAGCGCTGCACGAAATTCCGTTGACACCGTGGTCACGCGAACGCGATCGAGCGATGCACGACCTCCCGACATGGCCAGGGTTGCCAGCACCGCGGTGATCACAAGAACGACCAGCAACTCGAACAAGCTGATACCGCGCGCCGATAGGACAAGTATTCGCACTGAGATCCTCTTTCAATCCAGGCGTAACTGTCGCCACGCGATACGCCGAACCCGGGATACGCAATGATCGTCGTAGGTACTCTCGCAGCCATCGACCGCGTAGTCGGCCTGCAGCCGCACACGCGTGCCACGTTCCTCGCCTGTCACCGTTACGCGCTGCAGCGTCAGCGGCAGGTCTTGCAGCTCCGGATTGCTGGCGCTGGGCACCGTTTCCATCTGAGCCCCCCACTCGCCGACCTCACCGTCTGCGTCCGAACTGGCAAGAAACTCGGCCACCCTTGCCAGCCCGAGTTCGGCTCGCTGCAATGCCAGCAGTCGCTCGACCTGTTGCGACATTTGCAGTCCGGCGTCCTGAACCGAGCGACTGGCCCCTACGGAGAACAGCATCGCTGCGAGCAGACTGAATAGGGCAGGAATCAGGCTCATTCCGGTGGGCGCTGGCTGTTACCCAGAAAAATCACGGCATCGAACTGACGATAAAGGCGATCCGGGTGCAATTGTTGAGGTGCCAATGTCGTTCCGGGATCGTCAACGGCATGCCGCGCAGCATACTCACTGCCAAACAGATCGACAGCCTTCTGCAAGGCGGGTGAGCGCACCACTTGCGGCGAGCGCATCAGTAGCGCCACATGTACCGCAACCACCCGTGTCCACAGCGACAGCGCGGCACCGCCACTGGCCATCCCGAGCGCGCGCAAACGCGATGCGCTGACGAAGTCATTCGGCAAACCGTCACCATCCGGATCCAGACCGTACAACAGCTGAAACGATGTAACACCACCGGCGACGGCCTGCGAGACCCACCCCGAACTGCCACGGTACTTGCAGCGCAATTCTGGCTCACCCTGCCGGTCGGTCGCGACGTGAAAGACGCTCCATCCGCGATCATCCGACGCATTCTCCGCCGCCGGCACCGGCATACCCGCGCAATTCCGCATGCGGCCCAGCGCATCGCCGGCAAAGCGAACGGACAGCGCATCACTGCTGCTTCCAGGCCGGGCCCCCTGAAAGCCCGCCGACGTCGCCGGAACAGCTGCGTCATCGAGACCGTCAAGCGCGCCCTGTCCCAGACGCGCTGCGACCTGCGGCGTGGGCTGCGTTGCATCAACGTGGCCGGCCTGCTGCAATGCGGTTGCCAGCACATCGAACACATACGCGGCCTGGTCGTGCAGCAGCGCGTCCTGCTCGGTCCTGGCAAATTCCCTGCTCGACAGCGCCACCAGATACAGCGCGCATAACGCGATACCGAGCGAAACGGCCATGGAGGTCATCAGCTCAACCAGGCCGCCGCCAGCCTGGAAGGTACGCGCAACCTCGGATGACGCACGGCGCGCAGCATGCGTCAAAAGGAGGTCACCGCGACTGTCAAAGCGTGCGCCTGTCGGCGCGCTGCGGCACTGCGTCGCAAGCATCCCCACGGCCAGCGCACTCAATCGACCGGCTCCAGCTGGAGCATCAGCGTTGGCAAAAAGTCGATCACGCCGGGATACGGCGGCCAACCCATCTTCAGAACGCGTGCCCGACCTTCCGGCACGCATGCCCAGCCGACGGTCGCCCGCCCGGGCGGATAATCAATGCATACCTCTGCGCGCACACCGGGAATTGCGCGCAGCAGCCGGGCTCGCCATTGATACAGGTAATGCCGTGCTCCCTGCACAGAATTGCAGTCGCCGTCATGGCAGGCATACGCTGGCGTCTCAATCGCCGCCAGCAGATCGCCAGCCGGCAAATCGAGCCATTGCAAACCGCGGCGGCGCGCCCATTCGGATAGTTCGGTCGCCAGCCTGGCCGCAGCGGCCCTCGACACAGACTTCGTTCGCACGACGGCATTTGTGCCGCTGGATTGAACGACCAGCAACCCGGCTATGGAAACGATCATCAGCGCGATCAAGGTTTCACCGAACGCGAATCCAGACAATTTCACTCGCATCCCCCTCACTGACCCAGTGGCTTTGAACTGAATATTCGTCGTCTGAAACCGATTCGCTGCGCAAAATTAAAAGCGCGGCTAACAATTCATGAGCGAAGACAGCACGTCGGCTATTTCAGCCGGCAGTGCCCGTCATAAAAATCAATGATCCGTAGCAGGACGCACCAAGCAAGGCAAGCGGCGCAACGACGCCAGCGGCAGTTTATGAAAAGCGCAATCAGAATCCGCCGCAAGGAAGCGGCCAGTCCGGCGTGCTCAGCTGCGCGTTGTCTTGCTGAAGGTAGAAGGCTTGGATTCGATATCGATCTCGTCGATCGCATCGCGGAACTCCGAGACATCCTCGAAGCTGCGATAGACCGACGCAAAGCGAATGTAGGCGATCTTGTCGAGCCGGCGCAGCTCGCGCATCACCAGTTCGCCGATCTGGCCCGACATGATTTCGCGCTCGCCGGACGAGCGCAGCTTTTCCTCGATGCGCTGGATCGCGCCATCCACCGCGTCGGCCGACACGGGGCGCTTGCGCAATGCGAGCATCAGGCTCGCGCGTAATTTTGCATGCTCGAACTCGGTACGGCTACCGTTTTTCTTGACAATCACCGGCATCGCGAGCTCGACCCGCTCGTAGGTCGTAAAGCGCTTGTCGCAGGCGTTGCAGCGGCGCCGGCGGCGGATGCTGTCACCCTCCTCCGAAGCGCGCGTATCAAGTACCTGCGTATCTTCGCTTTGACAGAACGGGCAACGCATCGTCAGCGGTGTCCTGAATGGATCATGATGCGCGCCGTTCCGGTGATCAACGCGGGTAGACCGGGAAGGCGTCGGTCAGCTTGCGGACTTCCAGCTTCACTCGCTCGATATTGGCTGTGTCATGTGGATTGTCCAACACATCCGCGATCAGCTGGCCTACCCGTATCGCCTCGGCTTCCCCGAAGCCGCGCGTGGTCATGGCCGGCGAACCGAGACGGATGCCAGAAGTGACCATCGGCTTTTCCGGGTCATTCGGAATACCATTCTTGTTGCAGGTGATGTGGGCTGAGCCAAGGATCGCTTCGGCTTCCTTGCCGGTCAGTTTCTTCGGACGCAGGTCAACCAGCATCACATGCGATTCTGTGCGGCCAGACACAATACGCAGACCGCGCTCGACCAGCGATTTGGCGAGCGCATCGGCGTTCTTCAGTACCTGCTGCTGGTAGGTCTTGAATTCCGGCGCCAGCGCCTCCTTGAATGCAACCGCCTTGCCAGCGATCACATGCATCAGCGGACCGCCCTGCAGGCCCGGGAAAATCGCGCTGTTGATCTTCTTCGCGATCTCTTCGTCGTTGGTCAGGATGATGCCGCCGCGCGGGCCGCGCAGGCTCTTGTGCGTGGTCGACGTAACCACATCGGCGAACGGCACCGGGTTCGGGTACACGCCACCGGCAATCAGGCCCGAATAGTGCGCCATGTCGACCATGAAGATCGCGCCGACTGCCTTTGCGACCTTTGCGAAACGCTCCCAGTCGATCTTCAGCGAATACGCCGACGCGCCGGCGATGATCAGCTTCGGCTTGCTCTCGTGCGCGAGCCGCTCCATCTGGTCATAGTCGATCTCTTCTTTGTCGTTCAGGCCGTACGACACCACGTTGAACCACTTGCCCGACATGTTCAGCGCCATGCCGTGCGTCAGGTGGCCGCC
>JAOASL010000006.1 GCA_030158675.1 Burkholderiaceae bacterium
TATTTATTTTGCTATCTTCGATGTGGGCAAATAAAACGATGTCGGAGCCGTTTTTTCCGCTTGCGCCGGAGTTGTTCGAGAGCGTGGATCAGTGCAGGGGCAGCCAAGTTATTAAAAATGTAATTTTATACTAATGATAATTTTTTGGGTGGCTTGGAGAGCGGCTGCGCAGTGATGTTTCTGAGAATGACTTTAGTCGAGTAAACTGACCGATTGGTCAGGCTTCGCCTTGGCGTGAGTCGGGCACTACTGCGGTCTTGCGCCGGCCTGGCCTCCGCCGGCCAGTTCTGCCGTCGTCGCTTTAGATAATCCAGATAAAAATCGCAACATGTCGCGTGGTCCTTTCGTATCTCGTTCGCTGAGCCTGGTGGCAGCAAGTGCGCTCGCGGTGAGGTACAACTCCCGGGTCGCCATGCAGGGTGAGTCGTCCGTATCGGTGCGGACCTTGGTATTGGCCGGAGCGCTGGCACGCTGGCTGTCGGTGATCCTGATCATCACCGGTCTGTTTGCCGTGCCTGCCATGGCGGCCGACCGGGTGATGTTGCAGCTCAAATGGAAACACGGCTTCCAGTTCGCCGGCTATTACGCGGCGCTCGCCCAGGGCTATTACGAGGAAGAAGGACTGCAGGTCGGGATCGTCGAGGCGCAGCCGGGCCTGGACACGGTCGCCCAAGTGGTCAGTGGACGTGCCCAGTATGGCGTGGGCAGCAGCAGCCTGCTGCTTGCGCATGCGACCGGCAAACCCGTCGTGGCGCTGGCAGCGATCTTTCAGCATTCGCCGCTCGCGCTCGCAGTGCGCGGGCCACGCCTTCGCTCCGTGCGCGAACTGGCCGGCAAGCAGGTGATGATCGCGCCCTATGCCGACGAGCTGTTCGCCTTGCTCAGGCGCTCCGGCGTCAGCCGCGATCAGTTGAAGATCGTCCCGCACGATTTCGACATCCGCTCACTTATCGATGGCAGGGTGGATGCAATAAGCATCTACCTGTCCAATGAAACGGATGCGCTGAATAACGCGAAATTTGACTATCAGATCCACTCGCCAGAGTCGGTCGGCATCGATTTCTATTCGGATGTGCTGTTTACTTCGTCGCAGGAATTGCAGTACCACCCGGATCGCGTGAGGAAGTTTCGCGCGGCCAGCCTGCGCGGCTGGCGGTATGCGCTGAATCATCCGGACGAAGTAATCGAACTGATCATGTCCCGCTATCCCGGCAGCGGCAGCCGCGCTCACCTCGCCTTCGAGGCCAATGCGCTGAAGGCGCTGATCCGGCCGGACCTGATCGAGCTGGGTCATATGAATCCGGGCCGTTGGCGTGACATTGCCACCGTGTATGCGGAGTCCGGCGCGATGCCGGACGATTTTTCGCTGGATGGTTTTCTCTACACGCCCGACGCCGAAGCGGACCTCGATCGCCTGTATTTCCTGCTCGGCGTGGCCTTCATCGCGATCAGCCTGACCGGTGGCATCGCGCTCTACATCTACTCCATCAATCGACGCCTCAAGCGCAGCGTGAACGACCTGGAAGGCGCACGCGAAGCGCTCGAGGATGAAAAGAAAAAGCTGCTGGCCTCGGAGGAGCGGCTGACCGCGTTTGCGGAAGAGCTGAGCTTGCAGAATTCCATTCTCAAGCTGCTGCAGGACGCGGTGGCGCTGCCGGACGTGCTGCAGTCGCTCGCGCATTCGGTCGAGGCGTTGCACCCGAGGATGCTGTGCTCGATCCTGATCTTCAGCGAAGCGGATCGTGCGCTGTACCACGGCGCCGCGCCCAGCCTGCCGGATTTCTTTACCAGCGCGCTGAACGGCTTGCCCGTCGAAGAGGGCTTCGGATCATGTGGCACGGCCGCATTCCGCAACGATCTGGTCGTGATAGAAAATATTCTGGCGCATCCGTTCTGGGAGCCGTTCCGCGAGCCTGCCGCGCGTGCCGGCCTGATGGCGTGCTGGTCGCAACCGATTCATTCGTCCGACCAAAAGCTGCTGGGCACCTTTGCCATCTATCATCGCAATCCGAGCCATCCGACGGAAGCCGACCTCACGCTGATCCGCCATTTTTCATGGCTGGCCGGAATCGCAATCGAGAAAAGCCGTTCGTCCGAACGGATCCGGCTCAGCGAAGAGCAGTTGCGCTTCGTGCTCGAGGCCGCCGAGCTGGGCTATTGGGACTGGGATATCAAGGCGGGCACCGTGGCCCGCAATGAGCGCTGGGCGACCATGCTCGGCTATACGCTCGAGGAAATCGGGCAGACTTCATTCCGACCGACCTTCCTGGTCCATCCGGACGATGTCGAGAAAGTGCAGCGTTCGATCGATGACGTGCTGGCCGGTCGGTCGGCCGCCCACCAGACCGAGTACAGAATGCTGCACAAGGACGGGTCCGTGCGCTGGATTCTCGACCATGGCAACGTGACCCGGCGCGATGTGCAGGGCCGGCCTGCGCGAATGAGCGGCACGCACATCGACATCACCGAGCGCAAACTGGCGGAAGAACGCACCCGCCACCTGGCTTTCTATGACCCGCTGACAGGCTTGCCGAACCGTCGCCTGCTCAGCGACCGTCTGCGGCAGACGCTCGCGGCGAACGCGCGGCATCCGCGATATGGCGCGCTAATGCTGCTCGACCTCGATAATTTCAAGCCGCTGAATGACCGTCATGGCCATGCAGCCGGCGACCAGTTGCTGGTCGAGCTGGCCCGGCGGCTGCAAACCCGCCTGCGCGCTGAAGACACCGCTGCACGGCTGGGCGGCGACGAATTCGTGGTGGTGATCAATGAGCTGGGCGACACTGAAGAGCGCGCGCGCCGGCAGGCTCTGGCCATTGCTGAAAAGATCCGCGGCGTGCTCGACGAACCTTACCTGCTGCGCGTCGGCCAGGTTGGGCGCGAGCGACAGATCGAGCATCGCTGCTCGAGCAGCATTGGTCTGGCGCTGTTCTTTGGCGCCGGTAACGACGACACGACCATCCTCCATCGCGCCGATCAGGCGATGTACCTGGCCAAGCAGGCCGGCAAGAATGCGATCCGGCTATATGACGCGCAGATACTGCCGTCGGTGAACGTGAACGACATCGCGCAGTGAGCCGAAATCGCGAACGGCATGGTACCTGCCGCATGCCGGCGCGCGCCACGGTCGCGGCAGCCAACGGCCGAACCGGCGCTTCAGCAAAGCCGAACCGGCGGGCGTCGTGCCTGACTACAATCGGAGACCGATCTTCTTGCGGTCTGCATCCTTTCTCTTGAACACCGCGCCACCACATTCCCCTCACTCGCGCCGCCTGTTTCTGGCCGGACTGCTGCTGGCCATGCTCGGCTCGGTGCTGTTCTCTGCCAAGGGTGTGGTGGTCAAGCTGCATTACCGGCTGCATGTCGATGCAATGACGGTACTGGCGTTGCGCATGCTGCTGTCGCTGCCCTTTTTCGCGCTGGTTGCGTGGCTGCAGATGCGACGCAGCGCGTCGCTGTCGACAGCCGATCGCGGCCGCATCGTGCTGCTCGGCGTGGTCGGTTACTACCTGTCCAGCTATCTCGATTTCCTCGGACTGCAGTACATCTCGGCCGGGCTCGAGCGGCTGATCCTGTTCCTTACGCCGTCGTTCGTGCTGCTGATGTCGGTGTTCTGGCTGAAGCGGCGTGTCGGCCGCACCGAATGGCTGGCGCTGGCGATCTGCTATGGCGGCACGGTGCTGGTGTTCGTGCACGACGCGCAGTCGGGCAGCGCCAACATCTGGCTGGGCGGTGCGTTCGTGCTCGGCAGCGCGGTGTTCTACGCGCTCTATCTGCTGCTGTCGGGCGAGCTGGTGCGACGCGTTGGCTCACTGCGGCTGGTGTCGTACGTGATGTGCGTGTCGAGCGTGATGTCGGTCGGGCAGTTTCTGCTGCTGCGACCGGCCACGGCGCTGCTGCAGTCCGCCGAGGTGTACCGGTTGTCGCTATTGAACGCAGTGTTTTGCACGGTGCTGCCGGTATTCGTGACGATGATGGGAATTGCCCGCGTCGGCGCACCGGTGGCGTCGCTGGCAGGCATGATCGGCCCGGTGTCGGTGCTGTTCCTCGCCGCCTGGTTGCTCGGCGAGCCGATTACGGCGATACAGCTGGCCGGCACGGCGCTGGTGCTGTCTGGTATGGGCTTGCTGTCGACAAAGAAGCAATGAGCGCCAGGTCCGGTATGCGTGGTTGCGGTAACGCTGGCCTGCTGCTCGGCTAAAATCGCGCTGCCACCGATCATGTCTGTGATCGTTGCTGCTCCTCCCGTAAAACAACAGATAAATCGAGGGATTCATGCCAATTTTCAATGACAACGCCGAGACCATCGGCCGCACGCCGCTGGTTCGGCTTAACCGCATCGCCGGCCCGACCCAGGCGCGGGTGCTGGCGAAAATCGAGGGACGCAATCCGGCTTTCTCGGTCAAGTGCCGCATCGGCGCCGCAATGATCAACGATGCGCAGCTGCGCGGCCTGATCGGCCCGGGTACCGAGCTGGTCGAGCCGACCAGTGGCAACACCGGCATCGCGCTGGCTTTCGTCGCGGCCGCGCGCGGCATTCCGCTGACGCTGACCATGCCCGAGACCATGAGCGTGGAGCGCCGCAAGTTGCTGACCGTGCTCGGCGCGAAGCTGGTGCTGACCGAAGGCGCGAAGGGCATGAATGGCGCGATCGCAAAGGCGAAGGAGATCGCCGCATCATCGCCGAATTTCGTGCTGCTGCAGCAGTTCAGCAATCCAGCCAATCCGGCCATTCACGAGGCCACCACCGGCCCGGAGATCTGGGACGACACGCAGGGCGAGATTGATGTGTTCGTCTCCGGCGTCGGCACCGGCGGCACCCTCTCGGGCGTCGCGCGCTATCTGAAGCGCACTCGCAACAAGGCGGTCGAGGTGGTGGCGGTCGAGCCCCTGACCAGTCCGGTGATCTCGCAGCGCCTGCGCGGCGAAGAACTCAAGCCCGGACCGCACAAGATCCAGGGCATCGGCGCCGGCTTTATTCCGGATAACCTTGATTTGTCCCTGATCGATCGCGTCGAACAGGTCAGCAATGAAGAGGCGATCGACTACGCGCGGCGCCTGGCGCGCGAAGAGGGCATCCTGGTTGGCATCTCCTGTGGCGCAGCCACGGCGGCTGCCGTGCGCCTGGCGCAGGAGCCGCGCTATGCCGGCAAGACCATCGTGGTGATTCTGCCGGATTCGGCAGAGCGCTACCTCAGCTCGGCACTGTTCGAGGGCATGTTCGACGAGCGCGGACTGTCCGCCTGAGGCGCTTGTCCGGCGGCCGACCGGCCGCCGTTTCAGCGCGGCGATGCCTCAGGCGTCCGTCGCCATCGCGAGGTCGTCGAGCATCATGTCAATCAGGTCGCGTGCGAAGCTCGGCAGCTGATCAATGCTTCTCACGCAGATCGACATCTTGCGCAGTGACCACGGATCGCTGAGCCGCGAAATGCGGATGCGCATCGACTTCTCATAGCGGCGCGCCGAGGATTCCGGCACGATGCCGATCGCCACGTTCGCTTCGATGATCCGGCAGGCCGCCTCGAAATTACCGACGCGAATGCGCGTGCGCAGCGTGCGATGGCTCTCGTTGGCGACTTGCGCGAGGAAGGTGCTGATTGCGCTGCCTTCGTGCAGGCAAACCTGGTCGTACTTCAGCGTGCGTACATAATCGATTTCGCCCGCATCGTTGAGCTCATGGTCGGGCGACGTGACCACCACCAGCCGGTCGTCGCGATACGGGATCACTTCCAGCTCTTCCGCGCGCACGTCGCCGGCGACGATGCCGATATCGGCTGCGCCGTCGCATACGGCGCGCACAATGTCCGGGCTCAGCCGCTCGCGCAGGTCGACATCGACATCGGGATGCGTCGCCAGGAAGGCCGGCAGGATGGCCGGAATGAAGTCGGTGGTCGCGATCGTATTCGCCTGCAGCCGCAGCGTGCCCTTGATGCCGCGCACGAACTGGTGCAGCTCGCCGCACATGCGCTCAAGCTTCTGATTGACCTCGCGCGAGTAGCGGAGCACGACATCGCCGGCCGGCGTCAGGGTCAGGCCCTGCGCGGTGCGGTGAAACAGCTTAAGCCCCAAGCTTTCCTCGAAGCGCTTGAGCCGCGAACTGGCCGCCGGCAGTGAAAGGCAGGCGCGCTCTGCGCCTGCGGTAAGGCTGTGCATCTCCGCAATGTGCGTCAGCAGCCGCATGTCGGTGAAATCGAAATGCATGCCCATCGGTTGTCTCTCCGGCTCTCGTCATTCTGTGACGTGTTGGTTTTATTCCGCACGCGCTCAAGCGGCCTGGCCGACATCGAGTCTGATGCCGTGGCCCGCTCTTCGGGCGCGCCGTCGTCGACGGGTAGGGACGATAGCGCTGTGCGGCTGGGGTTTGAGCGAACTATAAATGCCGGGAGCCTGCATGACAAATGACGGTAATTTGCCTTTGCCAAATGATTCATTCGGAATGACTGAAGCGTCCAGAATTCTACGGATGGGACATTTTCCATCTGGGCGGTGTGGCTCTTTCCACTCTAAATCCCCCTTTCGGAAAACGAGATTTTCAGCACCGGGGGCGCTGCATACGATGCGAGTGCAAGTGGAAGCAGGAAGCAAAGAATGTGAAGACGCGGGCGCGGGTTGGACGTGCCGGCACCTCTTCGCAATCTCCGGTTGGTCTTGGCTCCCGCAGGATGGCCATCTTGTGGGAGCTTTTTTCGCAGTCGAACAGAGGAACAGCAATGAATGCAGCAATCCGGCGCGAAGCATTTTCGGACCGGTTAAGGATGGCCCTCGCCTGGGCGGGCTACCCGGCCAACAGCAAGCGTGAATTTCATGCCGAATTCAATCGGCGCTACGCAGGCAAGCCGCTGTCGCTGGCGTCGGTGTATCGCTGGGTCGATGCCGATGCTTATCCGACGGAAGACAAACTATCCGTCATCGCCGGCATGCTGGGTGTGTCGCCGCAATGGCTGCGGCACGGCATGGGCGAGCCGGACTGCCTGGTTTGAGCAGTCCGGCGCACGGCGTTTACAGCTCGCGCGCGATGCGCAGGCCGACAAACTCGTAGCGGCTGGTGGTCGAGTAGCGGAAGCGCGCGGCCGGGCGCAGGAACTGCGGCAGGTTTACCCACGAGCCGCCGCGCACGACACGCAGGTCGCAGTCGCCGCCGGTCTGGGCACTGCCGTCTGCCGGCGCGTCCTCGTAATGCGAGCGCCAGCAGTCGTCCGTCCTTTCCCAGACATTGCCGAGCATGTCGTGCAGTCCGAAGGCGTTCGGTGCGCGTGAGCCGACCGGATGGCTGTGTCCGTCCGAATTCCCGCGGAACCATGCATGCTGCGGCAGTTGCGCCGGATCGTCGCCAAATGGGAAGGTGAGTGCGCTGCCGGCACGCGCCGCGTATTCCCATTCGGCTTCCGTCGGCAGCCGATACTTGTGGCCGGTGCGCTCGCTTAAGCGGCGCAGGAACTCCTGCGCATCTTCCCAGCTGACATTCTCCACCGGCAGTTGTTCGCCCAGCGCGGTGCTCGGGTTGTCGCCCATGAATGCAACCCACTCGGCCTGGGTGATTTCATAGGTGCCGATGGCAAAGGCGCGAATGCTGACCTGGTGTTGCGGCTGCTCTTCGAACTCGCCAACGTACTTCAGCGCCTCTTCCGACAGGCCGGCTGTCTTCACTTCAGGCGAGCCCATGACCAGGGTTCCGGCCGGCAGGCTCGTCATTTCGGGGCAGGTCGCGCAATCGCGGAAGGTGCGCGGCTGCGACTGACTGAACTGTGGTGCGGCGACCAGAAAGGTCGCCATTAGCGCAGTGCAAAAAAATGTCGGTGACAGTGGGCGCATCAATGAAAGGAGATTAGTTCGTTTCATGGGATTTGTGTTTTATCTTGCAGTGCGGGGTGGAGTAATTTCTTTTTTTTGATACGAGTATCAAAAAAATAAAAAGTAGATGTTCATTGCAGGTGAATTGACTTTACGTGAGGCAAGTGTAGATTCACGCAGGCCGACTTGCATATGAAATGTTTGACGGTCACCCGCAATACACATACCACTAAGGGGGAGATAAATATGCCCATGAAGCAAATTAAACCGTTCGCCAGCCTGGGAGCGGTCATCGCAGGAGCCATGGTATCGGCTTCCGCGTTCGCCGGCGATGTCACGTCTGACCGGATCGCTAGCAGCGAAAAAGAGCCGCAAAACTGGCTCAACCATCACGGCAACCTGGAAGCGCATCGCTTTTCGGGTCTTGACCAGATCAACGCCTCGAACGTGAAGAAGTTGAAAGTCGCGTTCACCTGGGCCATGGGCGGCACTCAGGGCGGCGGCAAAGAGATCATCCAGTACAAGTACGCCGGCCTCGAAGGCACGCCGGTGGCCGAAGACGGCTTCATGTACATCACGACCGGCTGGGGCGTTGTTACCAAGCTGGACGTCCGTGGCGGCTCGCCACGCATGGTCTGGCAGTTCAACCCGGCTGCTGATCCGGACTACGCGACCACGGTCGCCTGCTGCGGCATCAACAACCGCGGTGCAGTCCTGGCAGGCAACATGGTGATTTCTCCCGTCGTTGACGGCCGTATCGTTGCTCTGAACAAGACCGACGGTTCGAAGGTCTGGGAAGCGCAAGTCGCTGATCCGGGCAAGAGCGAAACCATCACCGGCGCACCACTGATCGTCAAGGACATGGTCGTCACCGGCATGGCTGGCGCCGAATACGGCGTGCGCGGCTGGATCGAAGCACTCGACCTGAAGACTGGCAAGCGTCGCTGGCGCACTTACACGATTCCTGGCCCGGGCGAACCTGGCCATGAAACGTGGAAAGACAAGCACGGCGCATGGAAGACCGGCGGCGGCTCGACCTGGGTGACCGGTTCGTACGACCCGGAACTCAACGTGATCGTCTGGGGCACCGCTAACCCGGGTCCTGACTGGGATAACGCATACCGTCCTGGCGACAACCTGTGGACCGACTCGACCCTCGCGTTCGATGCGGACACCGGCAAAATCAAGTGGGGCTTCCAGCACACGCCAAACGATCCGTACGACTATGACTCGGTCAGCGAAAACACTTTCGTCGACACGCAGATCAACGGTTCGTTCCGTCGCGCGACCCTGCATGCCAACCGTAACGGCTACGCTTACGCACTGGATCGCAAGACCGGTGAGCCGCTGTGGTGCACGCAGTTCGTTGACGAGCTGAACTGGTCGGGTGGTCTGGATGCCAAGTGCAAGCCAAAGACCTATGATCCGAAGAAGGATGTCCAGTCCTATGTTGCCGGTACGGCAGCTGGCCGCGGTACCGCGACCAAAGGCCGTGGCACGCTGGAAGGCGTTCTGCGTCCTGGCCACATGGGTGGCAAGAACTGGCCGCCGACCACTTACAGCCCGCAGACGAATCGGTACTACATTCCGACGATCGACGGCTGCAACAAGGCGTTTGCTGAAGTCACCGAGCCTGGCTCGCTGAAAGGCCGTGCACTGTTCCTGGGTGGCGCGCCGTTCTCGACCTTCGACGATCCTGAGTGCGGCCGTATCACCGGCTCCATCACGGCGATCGACGTGACAACCGGTAAGGTTGTGAAGAAGCACACGACCAAGCACCCGCAACTGGGTGGCCTGCTGTCGACGGCTGGTGGTCTGGTGTTCTCCGGCTACGCTGAAGGCGAAGTCGTGGCACTCGACGCAACGACCCTGGAAGAGCTGTGGAAGTTCGAAACCGGTTCCGCTATCAACGCGCCACCGATGAGCTTCATGGCAGGTGGCAAGCAGTACGTCGCGATCGAAGTCGGTCTCGGCGGTGCATGGCCGCAGTGGTTCATCAGCGCGACGCCTGACCTGAAGTACCAGGTGCCGAGCAACATTCTGTACGTGTTCGCACTCGATTAATCGACGTGTGAATAATGCGGGGCCGGTCATCCGGCCCCGCTTTGCTTTATAACGGTGACAGGAAAGCCGCCTGTCAGTAACTGCAAGATGAAACAAACAGCAAGGTAGAAGTCAATGAAACGCTTCAGCAAAACGACCAAGACCCTCACGATCGCAGCCCTGTCCGCACTGACGCTGGCTGCGTCTATGCCGATCACTGCCACCGCGCAGACGGAGACCGAAGATCGTCCCGTCATCAAGGTCCCGCGCGCAGGTGGACGCATGGCGTTCGAAAAGTATCTCTGCATTACCTGCCACATGCCCGATGGCCGTGGCGGCCAGAATGAAGGTGGTTATGGCGCAGACCTGCGCGTGACCCCGCTGAACGAAGATCAGATCGTTTACACGATCAAGGAAGGTCGTACGGCGAAAGGCATGCCGGCGTTCAAGGGACAGATCGATGACGAAACTCTGAAGATGCTCGCAGAGTTCATCAAGAACGACCTGGCACTGAAGAAGTAACGGCGGACAGATAAAAAAATATCGCCTGCTTGAAGGCAGGCGATGCAGTAACTGCTGAAGCGGGCGCACGACACAAGTTCGGCGCCCGTTTTTTATTGGATCGTCTTATTTCTGCGCCTCGGCGAGCTGCTCCGGCGTCATTTTCTGAGCAATCGACTCCAAGATCTTGTCCATCCTCAGCTGCTTGTAACTGACGCCTGCGCCGATGTCTGCCGCGACCCAGCGATAGGCCTCAACGTAGTTCTTGTGGGTGCCGAGCGCAGCCTGGATATAGATCTGGCGAACGATGCTCTTGCCGTGCTTGGCGTCGTCATTCGCGACCAGCTCCTTGGCGAGCGTGTATGCCTCGGAGAGGTCGCCGATCTCGCGGCCGTGGTCATAGGCTTCATGGGCCTTGATGTAGGTCTCGAGATTCTTGTTTTTCTGGTCGCAGATTTCCTGCGTCTCTTCCATGCAGACGAACGCGTCCTCGGCCAGGGCCGGCGCGCACGCCAGTCCACCGCCCAGAACGGTACTTGTGACCAGCAATGCAGCAGCAATCCGGTTCCTGTACATCTTCATCATCTCATCCTCTCGTTGTCATTTCAGATCGGCCAGCGCTTTTGCCTTGGCCGAATCGTAGTAATACCTGGCCGAGCTGAACTGGCCGCTCGAGCCGACCTCGTAGATACCGACCAGCTCGACCTTCAGTGAATCGCCGCTGGTGCGGTCGACGCCGTCCCAAGTGATGACGATCGACGCGGAGCTGCCCTGCACCAGCGTCTTTTTGACGTCGTAAGTCGCCTTGAATGTCTTGAATTCGGACTCGAAATATTTTGCGATGTCCTTGCGGCCGGAGTAGCGGCCCGTCGGGGTCTCGAAGGTGGCGTTGGACGCAAAATACTTGGCGAAGCTCGCGCTGTCGTTTGCTTCCATCGCAGTGTTGTACTCGGCCATCGCCTGTTTGACGAGGTGCTCGACCTGCATCTCGACAGAGCCTGCGGCCAATGCCGGGCCGCTGAATGCGGTGGCGAAGACGAAGGCGGTCAGCAGCCGTCGTTTCGAAGGAATGGGTAATGCCATCTGGATCTCCTGAATTGATATCGTCTTCTATAAATCGCAAGCGGTCGTTACTTGACTTGCGCGACGAATCGCGAAGAATGCACATCGTGGTGCAATCTTTTGCGCGTCGCGCCCGAACGACCAAGCCTCTCATCATAGCTGCGCACGCACAATGTTGCAGAGCGCCGGTATTTTGAATGATGAAAGTGGGGTTTTTGCAGTTACAAGCGCCGACGTACCCAAGGCAGCAGGTCACCCGACGCGACCTTCAAGACCAGACAGGAGACACACATATGGGCAAGCCAGCGATATGGCTCGAAGCGGCACTTAACGGGCCGTGGTCACGCGAACGACAGCCGGAGATACCCGTGACCGCCGACGAAATCGTCGAGCAGGCGGTCGCATGCGCGAACGAAGGCGCATCAATCATTCATTTCCATCCGTATGACCCGGCCACGGGCCGCCAGCGCGACGCGTACGAGATCTATGCGCCCATCATCGAGCGCATTCGCGCGCAGGTCGACGTGATTTGCTATGGCACGCTGCCGTTCGCCGGCGATGTCGATTCGCTCGAACCGATGACCGCCGCGCAGCGCTTCTCCGCCGTCGACCGACTGGCTTCCAGTGGTCTGCTCGAATGGTCAGTGGTGGACCCGGGTTCGACCAACATCAGTACCTTTGCCGACCTGCCGTCCGGTCGCGAGGGCTTCGTCTACACCAATCCGGATTCGCATATTCGCCATGGTCTCGGGCTATGCCGACAGCATGGGCTGGTGCCGTCATATGCGATCTATGAGCCGGGTTTCATGCGCCTGGGCGCCGCGCTCAAGCGCTGCTACCCGGGCGTGCTGCAGCCGGTGTACCGGCTGATGTTCTCCGACACACTGTCCTTCGGTTTTCCGCCGAAGCCTTGGGCGATCGATGCCTATCTCGAACTGCTGGCCGAAGCAGATCCGGAGGCGCCGTGGATGGTCGCCGGACTGGGCGCGCAGGTGGCGGAATTGATTGACGAGATCGTGTATCGCGGCGGCCACGTGCGCGTCGGCCTTGAGGATGTGCCGATGGGCCACCGGATCGGCAACCTCGCGCAGGTACGCGATGCGCGCCGTCGCATCGAGGCTGCCGGTGCCCGCACCGCAACAGCAGCCGAGGTGCGTGAGCGCCTGAAGCTGCCGAAAGCGGCGTAAACGCGGACGGTATGGGGTCGCCCGCTGCTGCTGCGTCGCCGCACGCTAAGTCAGGAAAACAGATCGTTCAAAAGATAATTTCGATCTAATGAAAAAAACTTATTTCAGGATATTGACAAGACAAATTTTGAGGGCGTAATCTACGCCGGTCCTGAGCAGTTAAGGACCACAATCCGGAACGCTCCAGCCAACATTGCCTGGAGCGTTTAATGGCAAAAAAGCCCCAAACGAGCGTCGCTCGTTTGGGGCTTTTTTTATTCGTCGTTTTCGCACGTCAGCGCACAGCCCGTGGCTGCGGAAGGCCGATGCGTTTGTGATGGCTGTATCAGGAAGTCTGTTGAATTATCAAAACAAACCAGGAGACACAGGCATGACTAAATTCAATCGTCGCGACTTTTTGCAGGCAGGTGGTTCACTACTCGCCGTCAGCGCCATTCCCGGCCTGCTTCCGCAGGCTGCATGGGCGGCTGACTCCGTCAAGCTCGGCCTGCTGCATTCGCTGACTGGCACCATCGCTCTGGCAGAAGCCTCGCTGGTCGATGCGGAAAAGCTCGCTATCGAGGAGATCAATGCCGCCGGCGGCGTGATGGGCAAGAAGATCGAAGCCGTGATCGAGGATGGCGCTTCCGACTGGCCGACTTTCGCGGAAAAGACCAAGAAACTGCTGCAGCGTGACAAGGTCGCGGCCATCGTCGGCTGCTACACCTCGGCGTCGCGCAAGGCGGTGCTGCCGGTGCTGAACCAGAACAAGGGCCTGCTGTACTACCCGACCTACTACGAGGGCCAGGAGGAAGACAAGCAAGTCCTGTATCCGTCGCAGGAAGCAACGCAGTCGGTGATTGCGGCGATCGAATGGATGGCCAAGCAGCAGGGCAAGACCTTCTTCCTGGTCGGCTCCGATTACATCTATCCGCGCACCTGCAACAAGATCGCCAAGCCGACCATCACGAAGGCCGGCGGCAAGACGGTGGGCGAAGAATATGTGCCGCTCGGTCACACCGAATTTTCGTCGATCATCAACAAGATCAAGGCCGCCAAGCCGGACTGGATCTATTCGACCGTGGTCGGCGGCTCGAACGTGGCGTTCTACAAGCAGCTGAAGGCGGCGGGCCTGGGCGGCGACAAGCAGAAGCTGCTGTCGACCGTGGTGTCGGAAAACGAGATCGATGGTATCGGCAAGGAAAACGCCGTCGGCTACTTCGCCTGCATGGGCTACTTCCAGAGCATCAAGAGCGCGCGCAACGAGAAATTCGTCAAGGCGATCAAGGCCAAGTATGGCCAGGATCGCGTGGTCGGCGACCCGATGCAGGTGGCCTACAACAGCGTCTACCTGTGGAAACTGGCCGTCGAGAAGGCGAAGTCGTTCGATGTCGACAAGGTCATCGCCGCCTCGTCAGGCCTGGAGCTGGATGCGCCCGAAGGGATGATCAAGTTCCACGCGACCAACCACCACGTGGCCAAGCGTGTCCGCATCGGCCGCGCGCGTGCCGACGGCCAGTTCGACATCGTCCATGAAACGGGCGTGATCGAGCCGAACCCGTTCCCGAAGCTGTAAACCTCACCGCAATTCGTGTGAGCAGGGCCACCCGCGCCGCGAGCGCGGGTGGCCTGTCGGGGCAATCTCTGTGGAGCGGGTCATGTCATTCGATATTCTTGTGATGCAGCTCTTCAACGGGCTGTCATTGTTCACGATCCTGGTGCTGATGGCGCTCGGGCTGGCCATCGTGTTCGGCCTGATGGGCGTGATCAACATGGCGCACGGGGAACTGATGACGCTGGGCGCCTATGCGACCTATATGACGGCGAGCTTCTTTTCCCATTACCTGCCGTCGCTGATGGATTTTTATCTGATCCCGGCAATCATCGTCGCGTTCGCCGTGACCTATGTGTTCGGTTATGCGCTGGAGCGCGGTTTTGTGCGCTGGTTCTACAAGCGTCCGCTCGACACCTTGCTGGCGACCTGGGGGCTGTCGCTGATCTTGCAGCAAGCCTACCGCTCGATTTTCGGCGCACAGGAGGTTTCGGTGCCGATGGTGACCTGGCTGACAGGCGCGTGGGAAGCCACCAGCGAGATCCAGATTCCCCTGAACCGCATCTTCATCATCGGCCTGACCATCCTGGTGGCGATCGGTGTCTACGTGCTGCTGTACCGCACGCGTGCCGGACTGCGCGCCCGCGCCGTGACGCAGAACCGCGCCATGAGTTCGGCCGTCGGCATCAACACCGACAAGGTCGATGCGAGCACCTTCGCACTCGGCTCCGGGCTGGCCGGCATCGCCGGCTCCGTATTCACGATGATCGGCTCGACCAATCCCGGCACCGGCCAAGCCTACATCATCGACTCTTTCATCACGGTCGTCTTCGGCGGTGTCGCCAGCCTGGCCGGCACAGCCGCCTCCGGCTTCATCATCGCGCAGACCCAGACCACGCTCGAATTCCTGATGAGCGGTTCGATGGCCAAGGTGTCGATGCTGCTGTTCGTCATCGTGGTCCTGTACTTCCGTCCGAACGGACTCTTTTCGTCGAAAGTGCGCAGCTGACATGAATGCCTTCAAGATCACTCCCGAGCTTGCCGCGCATCTGGCGATGGCCCTGCTCCTGCTGTTCGTTCTGCCTGCAGTGCTCGATCCCTTCTGGATGAGCAACGCCGGCAAGTATTTGTCGTTCGCCTTCGTCGCCATCGGCCTCGTGCTGGCCTGGGGCCATTGCGGCATCCTGTCCCTTGGCCAGGGCATCTTCTTCGGCATCGGTGGTTATGCGATGGCGATGTTCCTGAAGCTGGAAGCGTCTGCGCCCAATCTGCCCGACTTCATGGAATGGAGCAGCGTCGAGGTGCTGCCGCTGTGGTGGGAGCCGTCGCGATACTTCACGTTCACGCTGATGGAAATTTTCCTGCTGCCGATCGTGGTCGCTTTTCCGTTCGCTTACGCGATCTTCCGCAAGCGCGTCTCGGGCGTTTATTTTGCGATCGTCAGCATTGCACTGGCGATGACGATGACGGTGCTCATCATCGGTCAGCAGGGCGACACCGGCGGCGCCAACGGCATCACCGACTTCAAAACTCTGCTCGGCATGGACATCATTTCCGAGGAGGCGCGGCGCCGCATCTACTACCTGGAATCGGGCCTGGTGATTGTGGTCGCGATCCTGGCAGCGCTATTACTGCACACGCGCTTCGGCAAGATCCTGATCGCCATCCGCGACCGCGAGGACCGCGTGCGCTTCTCCGGGTATGACACAGCGATGGTGAAGGCCTTCGTGTTCACGGTGGCTGCGGTACTGTCGTCGATGGGCGGCGCGATGTACACGCTGCAGGTCGGACTGATGAGCCCGACCCTGGTCGGATCGGTCGCGTCGGTGGAGATGGTGATCTTTGCAGCGATGGGCGGACGGCTGTCGGTGACGGGCGCCATCCTCGGTGCGCTGGCGGTGGGCTTCATGAAGTCCTGGTTCTCCGAGCAATTTCCGCAGACCTGGCTGTTCCTGCTCGGCCTGATGTTCATCGTCGCCGTCGGTTTGCTGCCCAACGGCCTGGCCGGCGGACTGCATCGAATCTTTTCGCGCAAGGAGCCAGCATGAACGCCGTGCCAAGCCAGGCGCTGCGGGACCTCGACTCCGAAGCGATCGGCCAGCGCCCTGTACTGACTATCGAGGATCTGACGGTCTCCTTCGACGGCTTCAAGGCGGTTGACGGCCTGTCGATGAGCATCAGCGAGCGCGAACTGCGCGTGGTGATCGGGCCCAACGGCGCCGGCAAGACCACGTTGCTGGACATGATCTGCGGAAAAACCAGGCCGACCTCGGGCAGCATTCGCTTCCGCGATATTGAGCTGACTGCGATGCAGGAATATGAAATCGTGCGCGCCGGCGTCGGCCGCAAGTTCCAGAATCCGTCGATCTACGAAGACCTGACGGTTGCGCAGAACCTTGAGATCTCGATCCCGGAGTCGCATGGCGTATGGGCATCGATTCTGTTTCGTCGCACGCCGTCCGTCAGGGCCCGCATCGAAGAAATCGCCGAGCAGGTCCATCTGAAGAATCACCTGCAGCGCAAGTCCGGACTGCTGTCGCACGGACAGAAGCAATGGCTTGAGATCGGCATGCTCTTGATGCAAGAGCCGGAGTTGCTGCTGCTGGATGAGCCGGTCGCCGGCATGTCGCCGCGTGAGCGCGAACAGACCGCCGAGCTGCTGCGCACGATCTCGCTCGGCAAGTCGCTCGTCGTGATCGAGCATGACATGGAATTCGTCAAGTCGATCGCCAGCAAGGTGACCGTGCTGCACCAGGGCCGGCTGCTGTCGGAAGGTCGCATCGAGCAGGTGCAGGCGGACCCGCGCGTAATCGACGTCTATCTCGGACACTGAGGACAAGATGCTGAAAGTCTCGAATCTCAACGTGAGCTACGGTGACAGTCGCGTGATCCATGACGCTTCCTTTACGGTGGAGGACAACGCGGCAGTCGCCCTCGTCGGCCGCAACGGCATGGGCAAAAGCACGCTGTTGAAATCGCTGATCGGGATGATTCCCGTGGCGTCCGGATCGATACAGCTCGATGGTGTCGAATTGTCGAAGCTGCCGAGCTTTAAGCGCGTGCAGGCCGGCATGGCTTATGTGCCCCAAGGCCGGATGATTTTTCCGCTGCTGTCAGTCGAGGAAAACATTCTGTCGGGACTGGAAACCGGCCGCTACGGCGACATTCCTGAATTCATCTACGACTTTTTCCCGGTGCTGCGCGAGATGGCCGGGCGCAAGGCAGGCAACTTGTCCGGCGGTCAGCAGCAGCAACTCGCCATCGCACGCGCACTGGTGTCGCGCCCCAGCGTGCTGGTGCTCGACGAGCCGACCGAAGGCATACAGCCTTCCATCATCAAGGAAATTGCGCAGTCGCTGAACCGACTGCGTAAAGAGCTCGGGATCGCGGTGCTGGTTTCCGAGCAGGTGTTGTCGTTTGCGCTGGAAGTGGCTGACGAGATCCTCGTGCTGGACCTCGGCCGGATCGTCCGTTCGGCCAGCAAGAGCGCAGTCGACATCGACGAGGTTCGTTCGTACCTGACCGTCTAGGCAGGAATTTTTTTCTGGAGGAGCAACATGAGGCACGGAGACATAGCAAGCAGCAAGGATTGCGTGGGCGTCGCGGTCGTCAATTACAAGATGCCGCGCCTGCACACCAAGGCGGAGGTGCTCGACAACGCGCGCAAGATCGGCGAGATGCTCGTCGGTATGAAGCAGGGTCTGCCGGGTATGGATCTGGTAATTTTTCCCGAGTATTCGACGCACGGCATCATGTACGACTCGAAAGAGATGTACGAAACCGCGGCGACCATCCCGGGGGAAGAGACTGAAATCTTCGCCGCCGCCTGTCGCAAGGCCAACGTGTGGGGGGTGTTCTCGCTGACCGGCGAGCGCCATGAAGAGCACCCGAAGAAGGCGCCCTACAACACGCTGATCCTGATGAACAACAAGGGCGAGATCGTGCAGAAGTACCGCAAGATCATGCCGTGGGTGCCGATCGAGGGCTGGTATCCGGGCGATTGCACCTATGTGTCCGACGGTCCGAAAGGACTGAAAATCAGCCTGATCATCTGCGACGACGGCAACTACCCCGAGATCTGGCGCGACTGCGCGATGAAGGGTGCGGAGCTGATCATTCGCTGCCAGGGCTACATGTATCCGGCCAAGGAACAGCAGGTGTTGATGGCCAAGGCGATGGCCTGGGCCAACAACAGTTATGTGGCCGTGGCCAACGCCACCGGATTTGACGGCGTGTACTCGTACTTTGGCCACTCGTCCATCATCGGCTTCGACGGCCGTACGCTCGGCGAGTGTGCCGAAGAAGAAATGGGCATCCAGTTTGCCGAGCTGTCGGTGAGCCTGATCCGTGATGCGCGCAAGAACAATCAGTCGAACAATCACCTGTACAAGCTGCTGCATCGCGGTTACACCGGCAAGATCAATTCGGGCGAAGACCCGAACGGCGTGGCCAAGTGCCCGTATGAGTTTTACGGCAAGTGGATCAACGATCCGGAAGGCACACGCAAAATGGTCGAGGCCCTCACGCGCGACACCCCCGGCACCGAGGATTCACCGATCGAGGGCATTCCCAACAAGGCCGTCACACATCGGTAATCCCTGACGCCGCCGACCGCGCGCCCCGGCCCCTGCCGGGGCGCGTCACCCACGACCACGCCAGATGAACGACATTATCCAGCCTTACGTCATCGAGTCCGAGCCCTATTACCGCAGCTCGGCCAACGAGATCACATTGTTTGAGGCGGCCTACCGGTTGCGCATGCCGATGGTGCTGAAGGGCCCGACCGGCTGCGGCAAGACCCGCTTCATGGAGCACATGGCCTGGCGGCTGAAGCGTCCGCTGATTACGGTCGCGTGCAATGAGGACATGACCGCATCCGATCTGGTGGGGCGCTACCTGCTCGACGCCAGCGGCACGGTCTGGCACGACGGCCCGCTGACCATCGCCGCCCGCTACGGCGCGATCTGCTACCTCGACGAGGTTGTCGAGGCGCGGCAGGACACGACCGTCATCATTCATCCGCTGACAGACAACCGCCGCACGCTGCCGCTGGACAAGCGCGGCGAACTGATTCACGCCCACCCCGATTTCCAGCTGGTGGTGTCCTATAACCCCGGCTACCAGAGCCTGACGAAAGATCTGAAGCAGTCGACCAAGCAGCGTTTCGGCGCGCTCGACTTCGACTACCCGGAAGAGCAGATCGAAGTCGACATTGTCGCGCACGAGAGTGGCGTGGGCGCCGACGTGGCCGGCCGGCTGGTCGGCATTGCGCACCGCTCGCGCGCGTTGCGTGGGCGCGGCCTGGACGAAGGCATCTCGACGCGCATGCTGATCCATGCCGCCTCGCTGATCCATGTCGGCATCGCCGCGCGCGAAGCCTGCCGCGTGGCGCTGGCACGGCCGATCACGGATGATCCGGACATGCTGTCGGCGCTCGATGGATTCATCGATGCCTATTTCGACGTTTGAACCCGCAGGCAGCGCGCTGCATCCGGCCTTCAGTGCAGCGCTTGGCGCCGTCGCCATGCGCCTGCGCGATGCGACGGTGCTGGAGGCATTGTCAGCCTTGCTCAGTGAAACTGCGGAGGCGGCACCCGGTTGCGAGGCTGCGCTGGCTTCGCAGCTGGGCTTCCTGCTGAATTCGCTGGATACCGGCGGCTTGCGTCGCTGGATACTGACCGGTATGCGCTTGCATGCGCAACATCCCGGCAAGCTGGCCGCCTATTTCCGTCTCGAAGATCCGCAGGCTGCCCAGGCGATCGTCGCTGAAAGCAGCGGCACTTCGTTCGAACGCGCGCGCCATGCGCTGCAGTTGTATGCGGCCGGATTCGGCCAGCGCGACCTGGTGCTTGGCGCCCGTCGGCAGCGCAAGCTGAACAGCCCGGCGCTGCGTGCCGTCATCAGCGAGGGGGCGTTGCTGCTGCCCGATCATTATCTTGCGTGGGACGGTGCGTCGCGCGGCAACATCTACCGCGCCGCGGTCGCGCATGCGCTGGCGCATCTGCACTATTCGCCGCGCCATCAGCCGGCAGGAAAGAAAAAACCTTTGCTGCTGGCGGTACGCTCGCTGGTCGAGGATGCGCGCGTCGAGCGACTGGCTGCGCGGCGCTATCCCGGTCTGCGCACCTTGTGGGGGCGCTTCCACTGCGCCAGCGGCGAGAAGAACGAACTGACGTTCGCGTCGCTCGCGGCGCGCCTGTCGCGCGCGCTGCACGATCCGTCTTACCAGGATCCGAATCACTGGGTGAACAAGGGCCGCGAGCTGTTCGACGCTGCCGCCGCCACCGCACTTGATGATCCGGAGGCTTTCGCTGAGGTTGGCAACATCCTGGGCAATGATCTCGGTCAGATGCGCGTGCGCTTTGTCACCGAACTGTATGTGGTGCAGCCGGCCTACCGCGACGACAACAGCTTTCTCTGGGAATTCGAAGCTGATGCGCCGCCCGACACACCGCCGGAAGAAAGCCTGGCGCGCACGTCGGTGCAGATCGATGCAACCGACCAGGAAGCCGATACCGCCATGCACGTGTCGCCGGTTGAATCGCCTCCGGGGCAGCGCTACGAGTATCCGGAATGGGATTATCGGGAAAATCTGCTGCGCGATGCCTGGGTCACGGTGCTGGATCAGTCGGCGCGCGTTGCCCGCGCCGGCACGGCAGCGGGGCGCGAATGCAATCGCGGGCGCGGGGTCTCGCTCGACACGCGTGCGCGTACGCTTGACCGCGCAATCCGGCTGCGCCGGCAGCAAGAAGGCGAGTCGCTCGACCTGAATGCTGCAGTCGAGAGCCGCATCGGCTGGCGTGCCGGGATCACGCCCGACCCGCGCATCTTCCAGCGTCCCGGCAAGCGCCGCCGCCATGCGGCGATTCTGTTGCTGCTGGACCTGTCCGAATCCACCAATGATCGCGTTACCGGCTTCACCTCGGTGCTGGATATCGAGAAGCAGGCGGCCGAACTGCTCGCTCAGTCGATCGATACTGCCTATGACCGCCTGGCGATCGACGGTTTCTGCTCCGACGGCCGCTCGAAGGTCCACTACCTGCGACTGAAAGAATTCGATCAGCCTTATGACGCAGTCTGCCGGCAGTTGCTGAAGCGCCAGCAGGGTGGCCTGTCGACGCGCATGGGCGCGGCGCTGCGGCATGCCGGCATGCGACTGGCCGGCCAGGTGGCGGAGAAGCGCATCTTGCTGCTGGTGACCGATGGCGAGCCGTCCGACATCGATGTGGCCGACAGCGATTATCTGGCGGAGGATGCGCGCCATGCAGTGCATGCGCTGAGCGCGAAAGGCGTGGCGGTGTTCTGCCTGACGCTCGACAAGTCGGCTGGCAAGTATGTGAAAAATATCTTCGGTGCGCGCAATTTTCTGATCGTCGACAATGCGGTGACACTGCCTGCGCAACTGGCGCGTGCGTTGACCCGGATAGCGGCGAGCTGAACGGCGCGTACGGCAATGTTCAATCGTCCCCTGGCAAGAAGGTAGATACCCCATGGCGAACAAAGATCCGGTCAAGGTCGGCGTGCTGTACTCGAAGACTGGCGCAACCTCGGCAATCGAATCGTCGCAACACCTCGGCACGCTGCTGGCCATCGAGGAAATCAATGCAGGCGGCGGCATCGACGGCCGCGAGTTGCTGGCCGTCGAATATGATCCGGCGTCCAATCCGGCGCTATTTCGCACACTGGCCGAGCGCCTGGTAGCGGCCGACAATGTGCAGGTGATTTTCGGCTGCTACATGTCGAGCACTCGCAAGGCGGTGATCCCGGTGGTGGAGAAGTACAACCGGCTGCTGTTCTACTCGACCCTGTACGAGGGATTCGAATTTTCGAACAATATAATTTACACAGGCGCCGCGCCGAATCAGAACAGCGTGCAGCTGGCCGACTTCATGATGTCGTCATTTGGCGGCCGGGTTTATCTGGTAGGCTCCGACTACATTTATCCGTATGAGTCGAACCGGATCATGTCCGATCTGGTCAACCAGCGGCCCGGCGGCGTCACGCTGGCACAGCGCTATGTGCCGCTAGATGCCGGTCCGGAGGATTTCAGCGAGATCGTCGAAGAGATCAGGGTAATGGAGCCCGATTTCATCTTTTCGACCGTAGTCGGTAATGCAACGCAGCATTTCTACCGAGCTTACGCGGAGGCGGGACTGAACCCGAAAAAAATGCCGATATCCAGCTTGACAACATCCGAGGTGGAGGTAGACCAGATGGGCGCTGCGGCAGCCGCTGGTCACTTCACGGCAGCGCCGTATTTTGCATCGATCGACTCGCCGGAAAACCTGCGTGTCGTGGGGCGCTTCAGGTCACGCTTTGGCGACGCGGTGCAACCGACCGCTTGCTGGGAGGCGGCTTACTTCCAGGTGCATATGTTCGCCAATGCGATGCGGGCCGCCGGCAGCGATGTCGTCCCCGTGCTGATGCCCGCGCTGCTCGGCTCGGAGTTTGCGGCGCCGCAGGGCAGGGTGCGCATTGAGCCTGGCAATCACCATACCCACCTGTTCCCGCGCATCGGACGGGTGAACTCGAAGGGTGAGTTTGCCATCGTGCGGGCATCCAAGACCGCAGTTGCGCCGGACCCCTACCTCGTGACCCATTCGCTGGGGGACTGGACCCTGGCGCTCGATTCGCTGCAGGACTGATGAACAAGCCGCGCACCCTGGTTCGTTCCGGCATGCGCGCAGTGCGCGAGGCGCCGCAGATACTGCGGGACCTGCGCTCACTGCGCGTTTGCGTATTCCATCCGCGCGATCAGGATGGCGCTGACCTGACACGCCAGCTTGAACGTATCGGCTGCCAGGTGCAGGCGTTCTGGCCGCCGCTGCCTGAGCTGCCAGACGACGTCGACGTGGTCTTCATGGCGCTGTCGCCGGATATGGTCGATGCCGATTTCAGCTGGCACCAGCCGGACGACGACGTGCCCGTCATTGCCGTTATTGCGTACGAAAATCCGACCGTCATCGAGGCAGTGCTGCGGCTGGGCGCGATCGCGACCGTGGCTTCTCCGGTGCGCTCGTTCGGCCTGCTGTCGGTGCTGGTGCTGGCGCGCGAACTGCACGGTTCGCTGCGCAAGCAGAAAAAACGTATCGGGCAGCTCGAGGCCAAGCTGCTCGGCGTGCGTCAGATCGCCGAGGCGCAGGACATCCTGTGCGCTCAGCATGGCATCTCGAAGGACGAGGCCTATCGTGTGATCCGCGAACAGGCGATGCAGAAGCGTGTTACCGCCGAAGAGATCGCCAAGTCCATCATCAACGCGAATGAAATACTGGGCCGCAGGCGACAGCTCGCCTGAATGTCCCGGCAGGCGAGTTCTGGTCGAGGCAGCGGGCCATCCCGCGTCGCGCCCGGCCGTCCCCGTTTCAATTGACTGCCCTAAAGCGCGCTGGCATGATCAGCGACCGCCGATCCGTGGCCGCCGGCCGGAATCGCGCAACGGAGACAAGGAGGCACGCCAGCGCCTCTGACACAACAAGGGATCAACCCATGCAAGAACAGCCACAGTCCGCCGGCCCCGAGTCCGCCAGTCAGGCCGGCCCGGCAGGCCGCTCCGGCAACTCGCCGGCCCGCATTTTGTTTGCGAGCCTGATCGGTACCGCGATCGAGTATTTCGATTTCTATATCTTTGGCACCGCGGCGGTGCTGGTCTTCCCGAAGCTGTTCTTCCCATCGTCGGATCCGACCATGGCGATGCTGCAATCGCTGGCCACTTTCGGCCTGGCCTTCATCGCGCGTCCGGTCGGCTCGGCGCTGTTCGGGCATTTCGGCGACCGCATCGGCCGCAAGGCCACGCTGGTGGCGTCGCTGCTGACGATGGGCCTGTCGACGGTATGCATCGGCCTGCTGCCGTCGTATGCATCGATCGGCCTACTGGCGCCGGTACTGCTGGCCATACTACGCTTCGGCCAGGGTCTGGGATTGGGCGGCGAATGGGGCGGGGCGGTGCTGTTGGCCACCGAGAATGCGCCGCCAGGCAAGCGCGCATGGTACGGCATGTTCCCGCAGCTCGGCGGCCCGGCCGGCTTCTTCCTTTCCGGCAGCGCCTTCCTCGTGCTGACGACGCAACTGCCCGAAACCGACTTCCTCAATTGGGGCTGGCGCATTCCGTTCATCGCCAGCGCGCTCTTGGTATTCGTCGGTCTGTACGTTCGCCTGAACATCGCCGAAACGCCGGCATTCCAGAAGGTACTGCACCAACATGAACGCGTGAAGGTGCCGATGCTGACCGTGGTCACCCAGTATCCGCGCGCGCTGCTGCTCGCCATGCTCTCGGGCATGGGTCAGTTCGTGCTGTTCTACCTGATTACAGTATTCACGCTGAGCTGGGCCACCACATCGCTCGGCTATGCGCGCGCCGATTTCCTGGTGCTGCAGCTGATCTCGGTGGTGTTTTTCGCGATATTCATCCCGATCGCCGCGAAACTGTCCGACCGTCGCGGCCGCACGGCCGCGCTGAAGCTGGGCGCCATCGGCATCGTGCTACTCGGCCTGGTGCTCGGCCCGATGCTGCAGGCCGGCAGCCTGACCACGGTGATCGCGCTGTCGATCGGCATGGCGTTGATGGGGATGTGCTTCGGTTCGTTCGGCACGTTGATGGCGGACCTGTTCCCCGTCGAGGTGCGTTACACCGGCTCGTCGCTGGCCTTCAATATCGCCGGCATTCTCGGCGCGTCGTTCGCGCCGTATATCGCCACCTGGCTGGCGACGAATCACGGTCTGCAGTTCGTCGGCTACTACCTGTCCGGCATGGCGCTGATGAGTCTGATCGCGCTGCTGATGATCCGGCGCCTGCTGGCCAGCCGCGCCTGACACGCATTGACACGCATTAATCTGTAAAGGATGGAACGATGATGGATGAAGCGAAGGTCGCCGGCGCCGCCGAATTCTTGTTCAGGCTGTGGACCGGCCGCGGACGTTGCGACGCCATGCCGCAGGAGGTGATGCCGGCCAGCCGCGCCGACGGTTATGCGGTGCAGCGCCAGATGGGCGTGCTGCAGGGGCATCCGCAGTTCGGCTGGAAGATTGCCGCCACCAGCGTCGACGGCCAACGTCATATCGGTGTCGATGGCCCGCTCGGCGGTAGCCTGTTTGCCGACCGCGTACTGCCGGACGGCGCGGCAGTCACGCTGGACAAGAACCTGATGCGCGTCGCCGAGATCGAGTTCGCGTTCCGCTTTGCGCGCACGCTGACGCCGCGCGCGCAGCCGTACACGATCGACGAAGTGCTGGACGCCGTCGCCTGCGTGCATCCGTCGATCGAAGTGCCCGACTCGCGCTATGAAGACTTCGTGACGGCTGGCGCGCCGCAGCTGATCGCCGACAATGCCTGCGCGAACCTGTTCGTGCTCGGGCCGCGCGCCGATGACTGGCGCGGCTTCGACTATGTGAACGAGGAAATCCAGGTGACGCTGAATGGCGAGGCGACAGGTTCCGGTTTCGGACGCAATGTGCTCGGCGACCCGCGCGTCGGCCTGACCTGGCTGGTCAATGAACTGTCTGCGCTGGGTATCGGCTGCGAGCAGGACCAGGTCGTCACCACTGGCACCTGCCGCGTGCCGGTCACGGTGAAGCCGGGCGATCGCGTCAGCGCCGATTTCGGCGTGCTGGGTAAGGTGGGCTGCAGCTTCGTCTGAGCACGCGCTCTGTGTTGATTCAGCCCCTGAAATGTCACAGGGCCGGCAGCTGCCGGCCCTTTTGCATTCTCTGCTGATTACGTGAGCACGCCGCGCCGCTCAGTGTCAGCCGGCGAACCGGGTCGCGGCCTCCATGTACAGCGGGATGCCGATCAGAAGATTGATCGGGAAGGTCACACCGATCGGCAGGCCGAGATACATCGACGGGTTCGCTTCCGGTACCGCGTGGCGCAATACCGCCGGCACGACGATGTAGGAGGCGCTGGCCGACAACACCATCAGCAGCGCCGCATCACCGGCCGGCAGCCGCAGCACGAGTGCCAGTGCCAGTGCCAGCGTTGCATGCACGAATGGCGACAGCATCGCATAGCCGAGCAGCACCGGCGCCTTGCCGCGCATTTCGCGCAGGTTTTTCGCCACCACCAGTCCCATGTCGAGCAGGAAGAAGGCCAGCATGCCCTTGAACAGGTCGGCCGAGAAGGGTTTCATGACTGCCTTGCCGGCGTCGCCGCTGACAAAGCCAATCACCAGTGAGGCCATCAGCAGCAGGTGCGTGCCATTGGTCAGCGACTCGTAAAGTACGCCGCGGATCGACATGCTCGATCCGCCACCGGCAACCAGCGTATTCTGCGCGCCCGGCTGCAAGGGTTCGGCGGCGGCGATCTGGCGGCGCAGCAGGTTGGCCAGCACGATCGCGACGATGACTGCGGGCGACTCCATCAACACCATGGCCACTGCCATATGGCCACCGACAGGAATTCCTTGCGACTCGGCATACTGCATCGCCGTCACGAACGTCACTGCGCTGACCGAGCCGTACGATGCGGCGACCGCGGCGGCGTCGAAGCGGGGCACGCGGTTTTTCAGGAAGCTGTAGCCGAGCATGGGAACGACGAAGGCCATCAGCACGGCCGCCAGCAGGGTGGCTGCGATGGCCGGACTGAGGCCGGAGGCCGCCAGCGCAAAGCCGCCTTTCAGGCCGAGCGCCATTAGCAGGTACAGCGACAGGAACTTCGCGATCTGGGCAGGTATCTCGAGGTCAGAACGCAGCAGGCCGGCGATGATGCCGAAGACGAAGAACAGAATCGCTGGGTCGAGAAAATTTTGCATGAGGGCTCCTTTGTTGCGGTGCAATCATAGGCATCTCAATGCATAAGGTAAAATCAATTTTCAAGCAAAAATCCATAGATTTATACCTATGAATCTCACTTTCCGTCAGCTGAAACTGGTGGTCGCGCTCGCCGACACCGGCAGTGTCAGCAGCGCCGCGCGCGCGATGCATGTGACACAGCCGACCGTGTCGATGCAACTGAAAGAGATCGCGCAGGCGATCGGCATGCCGGTGCATGAAGTGATCGGCCGGCGCGTCTTCCTGACCGACGCCGGTCGCGAACTGGCCACGACCGCGCGCGCGATTGCGGACGAATGGGAGGCGCTGGAGCAGAAATTCGGCGCGATGCACGGCCTGACGCGGGGACGATTGCGCGTTTCGGTGGTGAACACCGCGAAATACTTCATTCCGCGCCTGCTCGCCGGATTTTGCGCGCGTCATCCCGAGATCGACATCTCGCTCGAGGTGCAGAACCGCGACGGTGTGGTCGCGCGCCTGCGCGAGAACCGCGATGACCTGTACATCATGTCAATGCCGCCGGCCGACATGGATCTGGAGGACAGCGTGTTCATGCCGAATCCCTTGCTGCTGGTTGCGCCGCCAAATCATCCGCTGGCTGGCCGGCGCAGCCTGCCGTTGGAAAAGCTGGCAGAGGAGCGCTTCATCCTGCGCGAACAAGGTTCGGGAACGCGGATGGCGACCGACCAGGTGTTTCGCGAGGTGGGTTTCCGGCCGCGGCTGCGTCTTGAAATGGGCAGCAATGAGGCGATCCGCCAGGCGGTGGCCGGCGGACTCGGCGTAGCCGTGCTGTCGGCCCATGCGCTCGGCGAGGGACGGGCAGACGACCCGGTGGCCGTGCTGAACGTGCGCGGCTTTCCGGTGCATTCGCAATGGCATGTCGTGCACCCGAAGGGCAAGCGCTTGTCGCCGATCGCGGCGGTGTTCCGCGAGCAGCTGCTCAAGGGGGCGGACCGCGGGACCGCGCCGGCATCGGAAACCCGCCGGCGCAAGAAGGGATAACACGGTGCTGTCATCTGCTGCTGCTAAACTACGCCTGCCATGCGCAAGCTGATTGTCTTCCTGCTGATCACTCTGCTGACACTGCAGGCCGCCCTGGCGGCGGCAGGCAGCGCCTGCCTGCACGAGCGCGATGACGGCGCCCGTCATCTCGGCCACCATGCGCACCAGCATCACGCGGCGACTCCCGATGATCCGCTGGCCGCCGAGGCCGGCGACCTCGATCAGGATCATGACTGCACCACTTGCCATGCGAATGCGCTGACGGGTTTGCCCGCGCGCCAGCATTGGTCGGCTCTGCCTGAGGGCGCCGCCATCGTCGCCAACGACTCGCCCTTCCATCTGTCTCCGCCGCCGCCTGCGCGGCCGGAACGCCCCAACTGGGTCGGCGCTGCCTGAGAGCCGCTGGCGCAACGCTGTTCGCGTCGGCGCTCCCTGCGCTTGGTCCGGGGATTTTGATTCCCGTCATCGACATTCCGGCCGCCGCCAGCGCGCGGAGGCCGTCTTTGGAGAGAAGGATGCCTTCCACTGTTTTTTCCGGCATGCGCCCGCTGCGCGCAGCGCTGCTGGCGGCACTGCTGTCGCTCGGGCATGCGCATGCGCAGCAGCCCATGCCCGCCGTCGAGCCGGCCGTCTCCCTGACGCTGGAACAGGCGCTGCAGCTCGCGCTCGACCGCAACCCGGCGCTGGCCGCCGCGCGCAGCGAGGTTGAGGCCGCCGCCGCGCAGGTGCTGCAGGGTTCACTGCGGCCCAACCCCGAATTGACCTATCAGACCGACGACGCCAGCCGGCTGTCGCGCACGTCGATGCTTGAGATCGGTGTGCCGGTCGAGACTGCCGGCAAGCGCGATGCACGCATGCGCACCGCCGACCTTGGCCGCCAGGTCGCCCAGTCTGACCTCGAAAGTCGCTCACTGCGGCTGCGCGCGGCGGTGGTCGCGGCGTTTTTTGACGTGCTGGCCGCGCAAGAGCTGGCGGCACTGGCCGCCGACAGCGTACGGCTGGCGCAGCGCGCCACCGACATTGCCACTAAACGGGTCGCCGCCGGCAAAGTCTCGCCGGTCGAGGAAACCCGTGCGCGGGTGGCTGAGGCTGGCGTGCGCGTCAGCCAGTTGCAGGCTGACAGCGAGCTGCGCAATGCGCGGCGGCGTCTGTCCAGCTTGTGGGGCAATCCGTCGCCGCAATTCAGCGCTGCCCAAGGCGAGGTCGAACGCCTTGGCGAGCTGCCCGCCACCGAGCAGATCGAGCAGCGGCTCGCCAGTTCGCCGCTGCTGCAGCGCGCGCAGCACGAGCTGGCACGACGCCAGTCGCAGGTCAGTCTTGAGCAGAGCCGCGCGGTGCCGGACTTCATAGTGAATGTCGGCGTGAAGCGCAGCATCGAGACACCGGGCAATCAGGCGCTGCTCGGCGTGAAGATTCCGCTGCCGGTCGCCAACCGCAACCAGGGCAACATCCTCGAAGCCTTGCGGCGTGAGGACAAGGCACGCGAGGAACTGGTGGCCACTCAGGTCGCGCTGGCCAGCGACGTGCAGCTGGCGATTGAGCATGTGCGCGCACGGCGCGGCGAAGCGGAGCTGCTGCGGCGTGATGTGCTGCCCGGCGCGCGCAGCGCCTATGACGCGGCGACCATCGGTTTTGAGAACGGCAAGTTCAGCTTCCTCGAGGTGCTCGACGCACAGCGCACGCTGTTTTCCGTCAAGTCGCAATACCTGAACGCGCTCGCAAATTTCCATCGTGCGCAGGCCGAGCTGGAGAGCCTGCTCGGCAATGACGTGCGCAGACCTTGAATTCCAGGACCTCACCATGACGTTTCGTACCTTCATTCTCTCCCGCCAGTATGGGCGGGCGCGGCCGCTGGCTATCGCCGGCGTGATCGTGGCCGGCATCGTGCTCGGCGCGCTGATCCTGAACATGGACAAAGGCCGGCATGTCAGTGCCGATGACGATGACAACGCGCCGCCGGCCAAGTCGGCCGCGGCGGACGCTGCTGCCAATCCGAAGACTGACGCAAAGGCCGACATCAAGGCCGACACCAACCCCGGCGCCGCTGCAGCAATGCAACCCGCACATGTGACGATGGATGACGCACAACTGAAGGCATCGGCGATCGATGTGCAGGTCGCCGGGCCGGCGCGCATTCATTCGTTCGCGCAGTTCTCCGGCGAGATACAGCTGAACGATGACCGTACCGTGCATGTGGTGCCACGTGTGGCCGGCATTGTCGAGTCAGTGCTGGTGTCGACCGGGCAGTCGGTGAAGAAGGGTCAGTTGCTCGCCGTGCTCTCCAGCCAGCTGGTGTCGGAACAGCGCAGCAACCTGCAGATGGCCGAGCGCCGTCTCGAGCACGCCAGCTCCATCCTTGAGCGCGAGAAGCGGCTATGGGAGCAGAAAATCTCGGCTGAGCAAGACTACCTGCAGGCACAGCATTCGGTGCAGGAGGGCGAGATCGATCTCGAAAATGCGAAGCAGAAGCTGGCCGCGCTCGGGGTCGGCAAGGGTGTCGGCAAAGGCGGCGCGATGAACCGTTTCGAGCTGCGCGCCGCGTATGACGGACTGGTGGTCGAGCGCAGCCTGTCGATTGGCGAGGCGGTGAAGGAAGACACGCCGATCTTCACCATCGCCGACATGAGCACGGTCTGGGCCGAGGTACATATTCCTGCAAAGGATGTGCCGTTGTTCCATGTCGGCGACAAGGTCACGCTGCGCGCCACCGCCTTTGATGCGCAGACTAGCGGCACGGTGGCTTTCCTCGGCGCGCTGGTCGGCGAGCAGACGCGCATGGCGAAGGCGCGCATCCTGGTCGCCAATCCGAAAGGCACCTGGCGTCCCGGCCTGTTCGTCAATGTCGAGGTGAAAGCGACTGACGCCGAAGTGCCGGTCGCGGTGCAGACCGACGCACTGCAGACACTCGGCACGCAGCAGGTGGTGTTCGTGCGCGACGGCCAGAAGTTCGTCGCGCGCCCGGTCGTGCTCGGCCGCAACGACGGCGTATCGGTCGAGATCGTGCAGGGACTGCCGGCCGGTGCGCGCTATGCGGCGCGCAACAGTTACATCATCAAGTCGGAAATGTCGAAGCTGGCGTCCGAAGAAGGTTACTGAGCGGGGCGGCCATGTTCGAAAAACTGATACGGTTTGCGATCGCGCAGCGCGCGCTGGTGATGTTCGCCGCGCTTGGCCTCGCGCTGATCGGCGTCTACAGCTACCAGCGCCTGCCGATCGACGCGGTGCCCGACATTACCAATGTGCAGGTGCAGATCAATACCTACGCACCCGGCTACTCGCCGCTGGAGGCCGAGCAGCGCATCACCTATCCGGTCGAGACCGTGATGGCGGGCCTGCCCAGCCTGCAGCAGACGCGCTCGCTGTCGCGCTACGGGCTGTCGCAGGTGACGGTGATCTTCGACGAGGGCACCGACATCTATTTTGCGCGCCAGCTGGTCAACGAGCGCATCGCGCTGGCGAAGGAACGGCTGCCGGCCGGCCTGGTGCCGCAGCTCGGCCCGATCGCCACCGGCCTCGGCGAAATTTATCTGTGGACGGTGGAGGCGGCGAAAGACGGGCGCAAGCCCGATGGTTCGCCGTACACCGAGACCGACCTGCGCGAGATCCAGGACTGGGTGATCAAGCCGCAGCTGCGCACCGTGCGCGGGGTGACCGAGATCAACTCGATCGGCGGCTACGTGAAGGAATACCAGATTGCCCCCGACCCGAGCCGGCTGGCCGCCGTCGGCGTATCGTTGTCCGAGCTGGTGACGGCGGTGGATCGCAACAACCAGAACGCCGGCGCCGGCTACATCGAGAAGCGCGGCGAACAATATCTGGTGCGCGCGCCCGGCCAGGTACGCAGCATGGACGATATCCGCGATATCGTGATCAAGAGCGCCGGCGGTGTGCCGGTGCGCGTGCGCGACGTGGCCGAAGTCGGCATCGGGCGCGAGCTGCGCACCGGCGCGGCCACCGAGAATGGCCGCGAGGTCGTGCTCGGCACGGTCTTCATGCTGATGGGCGAGAACAGCCGCACCGTGTCGCAGGCGGTCGACCAGAGGATGGCCGAGATCAACCGCAACCTGCCGAAGGGCGTGCGCGTGGTGACCGTGTATGACCGCACCAACCTGGTCGACAAGGCGATCGCGACCGTCGCGAAAAACCTGCTCGAGGGTGCGGTGCTGGTGATCGCGGTGCTGTTCTACTTCCTCGGCAACCTGCGCGCGGCATTGATCACGGCGGCGGTGATTCCGCTGTCGATGATGTTCACGCTGACCGGCATGGTGCAGTACCGCGTCAGCGCAAACCTGATGAGCCTGGGCGCGCTCGACTTCGGCATCATCGTCGACGGCGCAGTGGTGATCGTCGAAAACTGCATCCGCCGCCTCGCGCATGCGCAGCAGCTGGCGGGGCGACCGTTGACGCGCGACGAGCGTTTCGCCGAAGTGTTCGAGGCGGCGCGCGAATCGCGCCGGCCGCTGCTGTTCGGTCAGTTCATCATCATGGTGGTCTATCTGCCGATCTTCACGCTGGTCGGCGTCGAGGGCAAGATGTTCCATCCGATGGCCTTTACCGTAGTCGCCGCGTTGCTCGGTGCGATGCTGCTGTCGGTGACCTTCGTGCCAGCGGCGATGGCGATGTTCGTCAATGGTCGCATCGACGAGAAAGAGAACGCGCTGATGCGCGCAGCGCGTCGCGCCTACCTGCCGCTGTTCCACTGGATGATGGATTCCAGGGCGCTGGTGCTGACGACCTCGACCGTCGTCGTCGTGCTATGCGCATTACTGCTGACGCGGCTTGGCAGTGAATTCGTGCCGAACCTGAACGAAGGCGACCTGGCCTTCCAGACCATCCGCGCGCCCGGGGTCAGCCTGACGCAGGCAGTCGACATGCAGAAGCACATCGAGATCACGCTGAAGCAAAAATTTCCCGAGATCGAGCGGGTATTCACCCGCATCGGCACCGCCGAGATCGCCACCGATCCGATGCCGCCCAGCCTGTCCGACGGCTACATCATGTTAAAGCCCGCCGACCAGTGGCCCGAGCCGCGCAAGACGCATGACGAACTGCTGGCGGCGATTCAGGACACGGTGTGGAAGATCCCCGGCAATAACTACGATTTCTCGCAGCCGATCCAGTTGCGCTTCAATGAGCTCATCTCCGGCGTGCGCAGTGACGTCGCGGTAAAGATCTTCGGTGACGACATGGATCAGCTCGGCCGCCTCGGCGATGAGGTGCTGGCACGGTTGCGGCACGTTGATGGCGTGGCCGAGGCCAAGGTCGAGCAGACCACCGGCCTGCCGATGCTGACCGTGTCGGTCGACCGCCAACGCGCGGCGCGCTACGGACTGAACGTGACGGACCTGCAGGAAGTGGTCGCCGCTGCCGTCGGTGGCAGCACCGCCGGCACGTTGTTCGAGGGCGACCGCCGTTTCGATATCGTGGTGCGCCTGCCGGAGGTACTGCGCACCGATATTGATGCGATCAGGCGGCTGCCGGTAAACCTGCCGGGTGGGCACGGCGGTTTCATCCAGCTGTCCGAGGTGGCCGATTTCGCGGTCGCACCGGGACCGAACCAGATCAGCCGTGAAAACGGCAAGCGGCGCGTGGTGGTGACGGCCAATGTGCGCGGACGCGATGTCGGTTCCTTCGTCGCCGACGCCGAAGCGAAGCTGGCCGATCTGCCGCTGCCGACCGGCTACTGGATCAGCTGGGGCGGCACCTTCGAGAACCTGCAGTCGGCCGCACAGCGCCTGCAGCTGGTGGTGCCGGCCGCGCTGTTCCTGGTGTTCGTGCTGCTGTTCGCGATGTTCGGCAACCTGAAGGACGGGCTGCTGGTCTTCACCGGCATTCCGTTCGCGCTGACCGGCGGTGTGCTCGCACTGTGGCTGCGCGATATTCCGTTGTCGATCTCTGCTGCGGTCGGCTTCATTGCCTTGTCCGGCGTCGCAGTGTTGAACGGGCTGGTGCTGATCACTTTCATCCGCAATCTGGCCGACCAGGGCATGGCCCTGGTCGATGCGGTGCGTGAAGGCACGCTGACCCGACTGCGCCCGGTGCTGATGACGGCGCTGGTGGCGTCGCTCGGCTTTTTGCCGATGGCGATCGCCACGGGCACTGGCGCCGAGGTGCAGCGGCCGCTGGCGACGGTCGTGATCGGCGGCATCCTGTCGTCGACCGCACTGACGCTGCTGGTCTTGCCGCTGCTTTATTATCTGATGCACCGGAGCCGCGCCGCGAGCGCGGCATGAGTCGGCCGACACGGCACATCATTCGGGAGAAGCTTCGTTGAAACTTGCGCTGCTGTCCGACCTGCATGCGAACCTGCCCGCGCTCGAGGCCTGCCTCGCGCATGCGCGTGCGGAGGGCGCAACCGCGATCGCCGTGCTCGGCGACCTCGTCGGCTATGGCCCGCATCCGTCCGAAGTGGTCGAACGCTGCCGCGCGCTGCAAATGCAGGGCGCGACTGTCTTGCGCGGCAACCATGATGTGTTGCCGGTCAATCCGGTACTGACCGGATCCACCTGGGGCGACATGACCGCCGCCTGGACCTTTCGTCACCTCGACGACCTGCAGCGCGAATGGCTCGCGCAGCTGCCGCTGACGGCCTCGCTGGGCAGCGTCTTCCTGGTGCATGCGACCGCTGATGCGCCGGAAAAATGGCGCTACCTGCTCGATGAACGCCTGGCCGAGCGCAGCCTCGATGCAGCCAGCCGTGACCCCGACATACGCTATGTGTTCGGCGGACATGTGCATCAGCAATCGCTGTATTACCGCGGCACCGGCCGTCACCTGATGGCGTTCGTGCCGCGCGCCGGCGTGGCCATTCCGGTCAGCACGCACCGCCGCTGGGTCGCCACTGTCGGTTCGGTCGGCCAGCCGCGCGACGGCGATACGCGCGCGAACTATGCGCTGCTGGATGTCGGCGCGAAGCAGCTGACCTTTCATCGTGTGGCTTACGACCATCTCGCCGTGGTGCGCGACATGCGCGCGGCCGGCCTGCCGGAACTGCTCGCTTCGCGACTGGAGAGCGGACGATGAGCCGTCTGGAGGAAGGCAGCGAACTCGACGGCTTTCGCGTCGGCCGGCGCATCCATGCGGGCGCGATGGCGCGTATCTATGAAGTCGACTACGCGGACGGACGCGTGCCGCCGTTCCCGATGGTGATGAAGGTGCCGCTGATGCGGGAGGGCGACGGCGCTGAGAATATCGTCAGCTTCGAGATCGAGCATCAGCTGCTGCAGGTACTGCAGGGAACGCATGTGCCGCGTTTCGTCGCCGCCGGCGATCTCGATCGTGTGCCGTATCTGGTGATGGAATACCTGCAGGGCGTCACGCTCGAGGCGTGGATGAAGCAGTACAGCGATGCCGGCCAGCCGCTGTCGGTCGACGAGATCGCGCGCGTCGGCGCGCAGCTGGCGCAGGCGGTCCACAGCCTGCACCAGCAGAACGTCTGCCACCTCGACCTGAAGCCGGCGAATGCCTTGCTTAACGGCGATGGTCGCATCGTGCTGCTCGACTTTGGCCTGTCCTGTCATGCGCACTATCCGGATCTGATGGCCGAGGAATTCCGCAAGGCAGTCGGTTCGCCCGCCTGGATCGCGCCCGAGCAGGTGGTCGGCGTGCGCGGCGACCCGCGCTCGGATGTGTTCGCCATCGGCGTGATCCTCTACGAGATGGCCACTGGCGAGCTGCCGTTCGGCTTCCCGGCGACCCGGGGCGGATTGCGGCAGCGGCTGTGGATGAGCCCGACGCCGCCACGCGCGCGTCGCGCCGACCTGCCCGAGTGGTTGCAGGAAGTGATCCTGCGCTGTCTCGAGCCACAGGCCGGGCAGCGCTATCCGTCGGCTGCGCACCTGATGTTCGATTTGCGCCATCCCGATCAGGTGAACCTCACTGAGCGTGGCAAGAAATTGAAAGGGCGCGGTTTCTGGTGGCATGTCAAGCGCTGGTTGCGCGCGGCCGGCATGCAGTACGAGCCGAGCCCCTTGCCGTCGCAGCAGATTGCCGAGGTGCCGATCGTGATGGTCGCGGTGCCGAACCATGATGTCAGCGATGTCGCGATGTATGCGTTGCGGCAGGCGACCGCGCGCTCGCTCGGCACGCGCCCCGGCGCGCGGCTGGCGGTGGTGACGGTAGTCAATTCCAGCTTCACCAGCAGCGGCAAGGACCACAACGAAACCTGGCTGATGCGTCATCACCTGACGAGCTTTCGCAAATGGGCCGAGGGCATCGACCTGTCCGGCCATCAGGTGTCATTTCATGTGCTCGAGTCGGGTGACGTCGCGCAGGCACTGCTGCGCTATGCCGAGGGCAACAACGTCAGCCTGATTATCATGGGCGCGGCCACACATGGGCTGTCAATGCAGCGCTTCGTCGCGACCGTGCCGATCAAGGTGGCAATGCATGCGCCGTGCACCGTGCTGCTGGTCAAGGAGCCGCTGCCGTTCGCGCAGCGGGTCACCGACGACGAAGCCACCGAAGCCTGAGCGAACAGCGCAGAGAAACCAGCAAAGAAGCAAGCAGCCGGCACGGCAGGCACGATCAGCGCGGCGGCTTGCCGTTCGCGCTTGCCGGCTGCGGCGCGTGGGCTTCGGCCAGGCACTGCCGGAACATCTGCGTGACCCGTGACGGCTCCGGCGAGCGGCGCGCGATGCCGGAGAAGCGGCACGCATAACGGAACAGCGCGGGCTTGAGCGCCTGCATCAGTCCGTCGGCGACGAAGCCGCGCGCATAGTGGTCGGGCAAAAAGCCAAGGAAGCGGCCGGACAGGATCAGGGTCGCGACCGATTCCTGGTCGAAGCCGGTGGCGTCGCGGCGCAACCGTTCGCGGTGCGAGATTTCCATGTTGGGAGAGTGATAGCCGAGGCCGGCGAAGTCGTGCCGGCGCAGCTGTGCCCAACCCATCCGCCGGTTGTCGGTGCTGAACAGCGGGTGCGCCGCGCCGCAATACAGCAGCATGGTTTCACCGAACAATTCATCATAGGCCAGGCTGTCCGAGCGCCGGTGTTCGGGAATGATGCCGTAGTGGTAATCGCCACCGATCACGCCGCGCTCGATGCCGTTGAGGGTCGACACATGCAGGTTCAGCGCGACTTCGGGCGCGCGCTCGCGGAACAGCGCGATCGCCTGCGCGATGCGCGCTTGCGGATTGCTGGCGGTCTTGTCGAACACCGCGAGATGGAATTCGCCGGCGATACGCTGATGAATATCGTCGACGCTGGCGCGGAACGCGTCGGTTGCGGCCAGCAAGCGCTGGGTCTCCTGATGGATGCGTTCGCCTTCGGGGGTCAGCGCAAAGCCGCCGCGGCCGCGCCGGCACAGGGTCAGCCCGAGCCGAGTTTCCAGGTCCTTGACGTGGCGGCTGATGGTCGAGGTGCCGATATTCAGCTCGAGCTCGGCGGCGGCCATGCCACCGCATTCGACCACGGCGCGGAACACTCGCAGCAAACGAATGTCCGTGTCACTGAGCTGGCCCAGCATGGCTTTTTTCTTTACTTGCATTTTTATGCAACCCGACGTGGATAATTGATTATTCATAAGAGTATCAGCCAGCCGCCAGAATGCGGCATTCCCGTTCCCGAAAGGATCTCCTGATGAACATGCCTGCTCCGAATGCGCTGACCGAGGCGGCCGTGCGCACCGACGCCGACTGGCTCGAAGCCCACTGGATGCCGTATACCGGCAACCGTGAATTCAAGGCCAATCCGCGGCTGTTCGTCAGCGCGAAGGATGCGTACTTCACCGACGCCGACGGCCGCAAGATCTTCGATGGCCTGTCCGGGCTGTGGACCACCGGCCTCGGCCATTGCCGGCCCGAGCTGGTCGAGGCAGTCAGCCGGCAGATGGCGACACTGGATTTCACGCCTGCGTTTCAGTTCGGCCATCCGTTGTCGTTCGCGCTGGCCAACCGCCTGCGCGACTTCCTGCCAGCCGGGCTGGACCATGTGTTCTTCACCGGCTCCGGTTCGGAGTCGGCGGATACCTCGCTGAAGATGGCGCGCGCGTACTGGCGCGCCAAAGGACAGGGCACGAAGACCCGCTTCATCGGGCGCGAGAAGGGCTATCACGGCGTGAATTTCGGCGGCGGCTCGGTCGGCGGCATTGTCGGCAACCGCAAGCTGTTCGGTCAGGGCATCGAGGCCGACCACCTGCCGCACACGCTGCTGGAGCAGAACGCGTTTTCGCGCGGCATGCCCGCAGCGGGTGTGCAGCTGGCCGATGAGCTGCTGCGGCTGATCAACCTGCATGACGCCTCGAATATCGCCGCCGTGATCGTCGAACCCTTCTGCGGTTCGGCCGGCGTGATCGTGCCGCCAGCCGGTTACCTGCAGCGACTGCGCCAGCTCTGCGACCAGCACCAGATCCTGCTGATCTTCGACGAGGTGATCACCGGCTTCGGTCGCGCCGGCGCATGGACCGGCTCGGAGGCGTTCGGCGTCACGCCCGACATCCTGAACTGCGCCAAGCAGATCACCAACGGCGTGCAGCCGCTCGGCGCGGTGGTCGCGAAAAAGGAAATCTACGACACCTTCATGCAGAACGGCGGTCCGCACTATCTGCTGGAATTCCCGCACGGGTATACCTATTCGGCGCACCCGGTCGCCTGTGCCGCCGCGCTGGCGACACTGGACCTGCTGCAGAAGGAAGATGCGGTCGGTCGTGTGAACGCACTGGCGCCGCATTTCGAAGCGGCGGTGCATGCGCTCAAGGGCTGCCGGCACCTCACCGACATCCGCAATTTCGGGCTGGCCGCCGGCTTCACGCTGGCGCCTGCGCCGGGCGAGCCGGCGAAGCGGCCGTATGAAGTCGCGATGGCGATGTGGAAGAAGGGCTTTTATGTGCGCTACGGCGGCGATACGATACAGCTGGCGCCGCCGTTCATCTCGACGCGCGCCGAGCTTGATTCACTGGTGAATGCGCTGGCCGAGTCGCTGAACGCGACGGACTGAGACGCCGTCGCGGGTGTTGCGAACGACGCGGGTTACCAGCTGCCGGTATTTTTCATCGACGCCCAGGGTTCGGCTGGCGGCAGCGGCTGGCCGTGCTGCAGCAGTTCGATCGAGATGTTGTCGGGCGAGCGCACGAAGGCCATGCGGCCGTCGCGCGGCGGCCGCAGGATCGTCACGCCATGCGCCTGCAGCCGCTCGCAGCTTGCGTAGATGTCGTCGACCGCATAGGCGATGTGCCCGAAGTTGCGCGCACCGTCGAGTGCTTCCGGATCCCAGTTGTAGGTCAGCTCGACCTGCGCGGCAGGGTCGCCCGGCGCGGCCAGATAGACCAGCGTGAAGCGGCCGGATGGCACTTCATATTCGCGCACGACCTCCAGCCCGAGCGCATCGCGGTAAAACTTCAGCGACGCGTCGAGATCGCTGACGCGCACCATCGTGTGCAGGTATTTCATCAGGCTTTTCCTTCGCAAAATAATCGGGACAATTCGGAGCCATCGATACGCATTTTATGGCATCCCACATCCTGGTCTGACCGGCGGCGAGCAGCCGGTCACGCCGTCGGTGGCGCAGCCGCAGGTGGTCGCACATACGCGCAAAGGTAAGGTCGGTGCCGACGCTGCGTGCGCTGTCGGCCGACGAGATTGCACAGATCATCATGCAGTTTCGTCGCGGCGCGGCGAATGCGCCGCTGAACCGGCCGAACCCGGGTGTTCCGTCTTACATCCGGCCCGACTGCGCCGCGCTGATCTGGTAGTTCAGCATGCGGGCTTCGGCCACCGAAGCCCACTGGTTCTGCTGGTTCTGGAAGCGGCGGTAGTGCTCGAACAGCTTCTTGAAGTTCGGGTTCTTCGCCGACTCTTCGGCCATGACTTCGCCGGCCGCCTTCAGGCAGGCATCCATCACCGGCTTCGGGAAAGCCCGCAGCTTCACGCCGCGCTTCATCAGTCGCGCCAGTGCCAGCGGATTCTTCACGTCGTAATTCGCCTGCACCACCACATGCGCTTCATAGCAGGCGGCGGAAAGCGCGGCCTGGTATTGCTTGGGCAGGCTGTCCCAATGCTGGCGACCGACGATGGTGGTCAGTTGTGAGCCGGTTTCCCACCAGCCCGGCGTGTAATAGAACGGCGCGACGCGCTCGAAACCGAGGCGCTCGTCATCGTGCGGTCCGACGAACTCGGCCGCGTCGATCGTGCCTTTCTCCAGCGCCGGATAAATGTCGCCGGGCGGGATCTGCTGCGGCACCACGCCGAGTCGCTGCAAGATGCGGCCGGCCATGCCGCCGACGCGCATCTTCAGGCCGCTCAGGTCCTCGAGTCCCTTGATCTCCTTGCGGAACCAGCCGCCCATTTGCGTGCCGGTATTCCCGCAGGTGAAGCTGACCATGCCGTAGCTTTTCAGGAAATCGGCCATCAGCTCGCGTCCGCCGCCGGCCGTGTACCAGGCGGTTTGCTGGCGCGTGTTCATGCCGAACGGTATGCCGGTCTCGAAGCTGAACGCCGGATCTTTGCCGAAGTAAAAATAGAGCGCGGTGTGCCCCATCTCGACGGTGCCGGTCTGGACCGCATCAAGCACCTGAAGTGCGGGGACGATTTCGCCGGCCGGGAACGTACGGATAATGAATTTGCCCTGGGTCAGCTCGGCGACCCGCTTGGCGATCAGTTCGGCGCCGCCGAACAGCACATCGAGCGACTTGGGATAACTGGAGGGCATGCGCCAGTTCACCGTCGGCAGGTTGTCCCCGGCGAAAGCCGAAGCGCTGAAGGCGGTGGCCGCGCCTGCGGCACCGGCGATGAAATCGCGTCTCTGCATCTGTGTCTCCAAGTTTTCTTGTTGTATGGCGCTCGCCTTTGCAACCAGCGGCGCGGTTCATTGTATGCGACGGGCATCAGACGCGGACGAACCGGAACACCTGCTTCGTGAAATTGAAACAGCCGGTCGGTTCAGGGATAAAGCATTGAAATGGCAGGCTTTTGCGCTGCCGTTCAGGCAATGCGACACGCGTCGCCGCTGGCGACGCTTTCAAGCGGGCTGTTACGTGGAGGGCGGTGTCTTAAGGACGCGCCGGCACCTGCATCGTACCGGGCGCCTGATAGGTGCCGCCCGTGCCGCCCGGCCCGCCGCTGCCTGCCGGCGGCGTCCCTTCGCTGCTCGGCATGGCTTCCGCACCGCCAGTGGTCATGTCGCCGCGCGTTGAGCCGGCACCGCTGCTGCCAGGCTGACGGGTGCCCTGGGTCTCGCCGGGCATTCCGTTTTGCGTTGCGCCCGACGTTCCCCCCGACGTTCCTCCCTGCGTGTCGCCACGCGGCCGCGCCGGCTGCGGCGTGGCCTCCTGGGTCGGCGCGGCTTCGGCGCCACCGGTCAGCGTATGTGTGCCGCCCGCACTTTTCTGGCCCCATCCCATCGAACTGCAGGCCGACAGCAATGTGGCGGCGCACAGCAGGGGCGCCATCGATTTTTTCAGTTGGCTCATTGTCCGTCCCGGTGGTCTGTCGTGAAGACTCCAACGTAGACGCTCGCGCTATGCAGCGCTTGAGCACGCACAAGGGCGCCGGTGTTTGTCTGCTTGATCAAAAGCGTGCTGCATCGCGTGCATGAAGGTGCTCAAGCTGCGGAGAACATTCTCGCGCAGCGCGGTCGAATGATCCCAGGCTTCGCGCGCTGCGTCGTTCGCGTCGAAGGATAGTGATCAGGTTTTATCAGGAGATAACGATGGTTCTTTCGCGCATCACGATGGCCACTATGCTGCTCGCCGCAGGCGTCGCCGGCACGGTTGGCGCGCAGGGTAAGGCAGACACGCTGCAGAAGCTTGAGGCCATGCGTTCGACCGGCGGCCCGATGACGCTGGAAACCGTGCCGCAGACCGGTCCTCGCGCCGACGCGATCCGGCGCAACCTGCAGAAAATCAAGTTGCCGCCGGGCTTTCATATTGACCTGTATGCGCTGGCGCCTGATGCACGCCACATGGCGGTCGGGCCGTCGACCGGCATCGTGTTCGTCGGCACGCGCAAGAACCGCGTCTGGGCCGTGACGGACCGTACCCGCACGCGAGTGGCCGACGAGGTCAAGGTGTTCGCGCCGGGCATTGATTTTCGCGTGCCGAACGGCGTGTGCTTTTCTCCGGATGGCTTCCTGTTCGTCGCCGAGCACAACCGCGTACTGATGTTTCCCGCCGCTGAATTTTTCTATGAAGGTGGCGATGTGGCAATCGGCCAGGTGGTGCCGCAGGGGCAGCTGATACCGGCCGAGGAAGAGAGCTTCAACCATGGCGCGCGCGCCTGCAGCATCGGTCCCGACAACAAGCTCTACATCACACTCGGGCAACCGTTCAATGTGCCGCCGAAGGAGAAGCTCGATTTGTATGCGCGTACCGGCATCATGGGCATCGTGCGCATGGATCGTGACGGCAAGAACCGCGAAGTGGTCGCGACCGGCGTGCGTAACTCAGTCGGTCTCGACTTTAGCCCGAAGGACAAGACACTCTGGTTCACCGACAACCAGGTTGACGGCATGGGCGACGACCAGCCACCGGGCGAGATCAACCGCATCACGCAGAAGGGACAGAATTTCGGCTTCCCCTGGTATGGCGGCGGCAAGGTCCGCACCAATGAATACAAGGATGAGACGCCACCACCGAATCTGGTGCCACCGCAGGCCGAGACCACGCCGCATGCGGCCGACCTCGGCATGAGCTTCTATCGCGGCGCGATGTTCCCGGAACGCTACCGCAATGGCATTTTCTCGGCGCAGCATGGTTCATGGAACCGCTCAACGCCGGTCGGTGCGCGTGTGATGTTCACGCCGGTGCGTAGCGACGGCAACGCCGGCAAGCCGGAAGTGTTTGCCGAGGGCTGGCTGACGCCAACACATGAGTTCCTCGGTCGGCCAGCCGATGTCAAGACACTGGCGGACGGTTCGCTGCTGGTGTCGGACGATTATGCGGGCGCGATCTACCGGATTCACTTCACCGGCGAGGCGGGGAAATGATCACCGTCTGATCGGCATTAGCGTGGATGGAAGCGGCGCGCCATCCAGCCATAAATCGCTGCGCCAGCCAACAGCGATGCCGAGGCGATGTAGATCGACCAGGAAAATCCGGTCGCATGATCCGGCGCGCGTGCCAGCATCGCGGCGGCCACGGGTGGGCCGACGATCTGGCCGGCGGCGAACGCGCCTGACAGCAGGCCGATGATGGCAGCCGGCGATTGCGGATGCAGCTGACGCGCAAGCTGCATCACGAAAAAAGTGATTGCGGTGAACGGCAGGCCGACCAGCAGGCTGCCGATCGCGAAGCCGGCCAGGGTCGGCAGCCAGATCACGATCGCCACGCCGAGCGCCTGCATCAGGTAGCAGCCGATCAGCAACAGCCGCTGGTCGATGCGCGATGGTATGCGCGACGCCAGCAGCGCGCCGCAGGCGACGCCGACGCCCAGCAGCGGCCAGAACAGATCGGGCCAGATCGAACCCGGCAGCGCCGTGCGCGCAATCACCGGCAGGAAGGTGGCAGTGATGATGTAGCCGAAGCCGGCCAGTCCGTAGGCGATCGTCAGCGCAGCCTTTTCGGTCACGCCGCCACCTGCGCCGCGGGCTGCCTGCGCTGCGCCACCCGGCTGCAGTCCGTGGTCGTCGCGGTAGACCGGCCAGACGATTGCCGTCATCAGCGCGGCCAGCAGCGCGAACGCGATCCAGCCGGTGGAGGCGCGCCAGTCCATCTGCACCATCAGGCCGGCCAGCAGGCCGCTGCTGGCGATGCCGACGCCGGGTCCTGCATAGACGATGCCGCCGGCCGATGGCACGTTCAGCCGCGTCAGGTGGCCGAGACACCAGGTGGACGTGTAGACAAATGCCAGCGCCGTCACCATGCCGGCGGCAAAGCGCAGCCACGGCCATGCGGCCGGCAGGTCGAGCGCCATTGCCGCGGTGAGCAGGCAGGTCAGCGCCAGTCCGATTTTCACCATCAATGAGGCGCGTACCGGCGCCAGCCGCAGGCGCGACCACAGGGCCGGCTGGAAAGTGCACAGCATGGCGCCGAGCAGATAGCCGAGATAGTTCGCGCTGGCCAGCCAGCTCGCGCCCTCGAGATCGAGCAGGCCGTCGTGCAGCATCATGGGCATCAGCGGGGTGAACGCGAAGCGGCCGATGCCCATGGCAACGGCCAGCGACAGGGTGCCGGTAAGCGCAATCTGTACGGGGCGCGCGGCTGTCACGGGAGAATTTTTCATCCGGCGATTGTAGTCGCAATGATGGCCTGGCCGGCATCTGCGGATGGTGGCGGTGCTGCTTTGTGTGCAGCTCTATACAGCGCCTTGTGCGGCCACAACGGCGCGCAAAAAGCGCTCGCTACACTGAGCGCACTGCCACCACGACGGGACTCGGATGGACACACAGCACACGCACGACAATGCGCACGACGGCGCGCACCGGTCCGGCACACGCGACGACCATGACGATACGCTGCGCGTACTGCCGCGCCGCACGGTGCTGGAGCAGCCGGCCGGATGCAGCGGCGATCCTTATCCGCCGCTGTCGCGACCGCAGGAATTCCGCGCATGGTTCGAGCGCGAAGGTTATGTCCTGGTGCGGGGTGCGATTCCGGCGCGACTGTGCCAGGCGGGCATTGATGCATTTCGCGCCGACGTCATCGGCGACCGTCTCAGTTTCTTCGAACGCCATGTATCGGGCAAGTTTGAACCGCATCACTACACGCCGGCCGGCTACATGAAATACCCGATCATGAACCTGCAGGACCTGGCCAGCCGCAGGCATGCAGGCTTTCGACGCGCGGGACTGACTGTGCTCACGCATCCGGCGATACAGCGGGCGCTGGCGGCGCTGACCGGCGAGCCGGCGCGCTGTGTGCACACGATGTACTTCGACGGCAATCAGGTGACCTGGGCGCATCGCGATGGTCATTACATCGACTCGGGCGATGATGGCGGCATGATCGGCGTCTGGGTTGCCGCCGAAGACATCCATCCGGATGCGGGACGCTTTTTCGTGCTGCCACGCAGTCACCGGATCCATGTGCCCGGCGAAGAGGTCGATCCGAACTCGGCCGCGTACAAGGCACGCATGGCCGACTTCGTGCGTGACGGCCCGCTGGACTGCGTCGCGCCGGTACTGCGTCAGGGGGACATGCTGATCTGGTCGTCGATGGTGATTCACGGCAGCCTGCCGACCGCCGACGAGCGTTGGTCACGTCGCTCCTTTACCGCGCACTATGTGCCCGAATCGCAGCGCTACAAATGGAACGTGCGTTCGCGCAAGTCCGAGCGCAGTATCCGCTTCAATCGCGTCGAGGTGATGCTGCACGCGGATGACGGCACGCGTGCAGCGCGACTGCGCAACCATGTGCGCGCAGAGTGGCCGCGTGTGTATGGCGCGGCGCGCACGCTGTGGCGACGACTGTCCGCGGGTGGCTGAAACAGGGGCGGCTTGCCCGGATGGTCGTTGTGCGTGCCGGCCACCAGGCGGTTTATGATGCCACGAACTCCCTGGCATGCAACCCATGACAACGACAATCACTCCCACGGACGCCGCCGCCGCCGACGTCCGCAAGCTCGGCGATGCCGCCGGCAGCCGCGCGCGCGTGAAGGCGATCCTGGTCGGATCGATCGGCAATCTGGTCGAATGGTATGACGTGTATGCGTATTCGGCGTTTGCGCTGTATTTCGCGCCGGCCTTTTTTCCGTCCGTCGATCCGGTCGCGCAGCAGCTGTCGGCAGCGGCGGTGTTTGCGGCGGCGTTCATCGTGCGCCCGCTGGGCGGGCTGCTGTTCGGCTGGGTCGCCGACCGCTATGGCCGTCGCCGCTCGCTGCTGCTGTCGGTGCTGCTGATGTGTTTCGGCTCGCTGCTGATCGCAGTCAGTCCGACGCATGCGCAGATCGGTGCGTGGGCGGCCGTGCTGCTGGTGTCTGCGCGGCTGCTGCAGGGGCTCAGCCAGGGCGGTGAATACGGCGCGAGTGCGACCTATCTCGCGGAGATGGCCGAGCCGCACCGGCGCGGTTTCTATTCGGGCGTCTGGTATACCACGCTGATCGGCGGCCAGCTGGCGGCGATCCTGTTGCTGCTGTTGTTGCAGAAGGTATTTCTGTCGCCTGAAGAATTGAAGGCGTGGGGATGGCGGATACCGTTCGCGATCGGCGCGCTGCTGTCGGTGTATGCCTTGTTCATGCGGCGCGACATGCACGAGACCAGCCATTATCAGGCGGCCAAATCGACCGGTGCGACCGGATCATGGACAACGCTGCGGGCGCACTGGCGCGAATTGCTGCTGGTGGTCGGCATCACGATCGGCGGCACCAGTGCGTTCTATACGTACACCACATACATGCAGAAATTCCTGAAGCTGTCGGTCGGCCTGAGCGACACGCAGGTGACGACCGTGGTGCTGGGCTATCTGGCAGTGGCGCTGGTGCTGCAGCCGTTGTACGGTGCGCTGTCGGACCGCATTGGCAGGAAGCCGCTGCTGCTGTGGTTCGGCATTCTGGGCGTGCTGGGCACCTATCCGCTGTTGACGCTGCTGTCGCAAACAAAGAGCCCGTGGGTCGCTTTCCTGCTGATCTGTGTCGCCTGGATGATCGTGTCCGGCTATACGGCGATCACCGGCATCATCAAGGCCGAATTGTTCCCGACCTCGATACGCGCTCTCGGCGTCGGTGTGCCGTACGCGCTGACGGTGTCGGTGTTTGGCGGATCGGTCGATGCGGTCGCACTGTCGTTCAAGCAGGCGGGATACGAGAGCGGCTTTTACTGGTATGCGACCGCGTGCATCTTCGTGTCGCTGCTGGTGTACTGGCGGATGGCTGACACGCAGGCAGAGTCGCGGATGGAGCGACACGGCTGAGCCTGCGCTTTGCAACGCGCCTACATGAAATTGCGCGTATGCAGCCCGGATAGCCGGTCGGCCTCGTGAACGGGAAAACCGAGTCGCACCAGCCGCGCCTTGCGTCCGGTCGCCATCTCCTGTTTCAGTCGCTGCACGCGCCCGAACCCGCGCTGCACTGACGCCGCATCGGTTGCGCCGGCGGCCAGCAGGATCAGCGCGTCGAAGACTTCCTCGTTCAGTCCCACGCTGGCCGACAGCGTGTCGTAACGCTGCTCGATCGCCGCTTTCAGCGCGGACTGATAGCCCGGATCCTGAGACAACCGGTATTCCAGATGCGCCATGCCGAAGGCGACATGCCGCGCCTCGTCGCGCGCGACCAGCCTGGCGATCTGCCGCGTCAGCGGGTCCGGCCCGCATTCATGCAGGAAGTTCAGCAGGTTGACGAAGCTGCCTTCGCCCAGCACCGACAGCAGGAAGGCGCTGCTGGAAAAATCACTGGTCTCGAACAGGGTCTTCAGCGAGGCCTGTCCGCCCGCGCCGGACAGTGCCGGATTGGGCCGCTTCAGCGTTGCGCGCCGCGTGAACACTTCCACATGCCGCGCTTCGTCCGCGCACTGGATCGCGAGCAGCTGCATCACCTCACGGAAATGCGGATGCACCTGGCCGAGATGGCGCGCCGGCACCAGCAAGGCGGCGTTCTCGTTCTCGATCAGGTACGTCATCACCTGCACCACCGCATTTTCGACCTCGTCCGGCAGCTCGCCGGCATCGGACCAGTCGATCGCTGTCGCCGGGTCCCACTGGCCGGCCAGTGCCTGTCGGTACAGCTCGTCGGCAGTCTCGGCCCAGATTTCAGTCTTGTCGCTGAAGCGGAAATCGAAGCCGGGGCTGCCCGCCTCGACGGTCGCGCCGCGCGCGGCCAGGCCCCACTGCGCATGGGCATGTTCGGCGACGGCGTGTGGCCGCTGGCGATCGGCATCGCCGCCCTGAACCGCGCCGGTCCAGCGTCCCTGCTGGAATGGCCCGCGCACAATGTCCGCGTGGTCACCGACGAACGACACGGCATGCCCGTTCGAGCGGCACCATGCGAGCAGGTGCATGTCCAGGTCAGGCGCGCTGCCGCTGACGCGCAGCACACTGCCGACCGGCACGTCGTCCAGCGCGCGCTTGATCAGCAGGTGCGCGCCCTGGTCGAGGCCGAGCGACTCAATAGCGATAGTTTTCAATGATGATGTTTCCATGGGCGTCATAGAATTTCTCGTCGTCGACCGCGCGTTCCAGCGCGGCATAGCCTGAGGTGCGGCCGGTCTTCCATTGGCGCAGCCCTTCCAGTTCGAGCAGCGGGCGCACGATCGGATCGTCCCAGCGCATACCGAGGATCAGCTCGGTGAAGCGGGCGATCAGGTCGTGCGGCGCATCCGGACTGACCGTGAAATTGCAGTGGTCGAACGGCGCGGTACGCGCCAGCACCCGGGTCTGGCCGGAGGGCAGCGTGCCGTCCGACGAGAAGGCCAGATGATTGCCGTCGATCATCCATGCAGCGTCGATTTGATTGTCCACCAGCGCGCGCGCGGCATCGAGCTCGCCACCGACATGGTCGCCGTGCTTGCCGCCAAGGACATCGAAACGCCGCGCGGTGTAATCACGTCCGGCCACCAGGCCAGCCTGGCGCAGATGGTCGAGCGGTATCAGCGTGGCCTGCGGCGAATCGATGGCGCCGGAGCCGACGGTCTTGCCGCGCAGCGCGTCGAGGCTGTCGATGCCACTGCCGTTCTTCACTACCAGCACCGAGGTCAGGTCGCAGTCGGTGTCGCGCATCGCGATGGCCGACACCTTCACGCCCTTCGCCCTGGCGATGCGCTCGGCGCGCACCCAGGCCAGCGGCGAATTCCATGCGAGGTGCAAGCTGCCGTTGAACTGATCTTCGACCTGCCGCTCGTAATTCGAGTAGAGCACGAAGTCGAATTCGAGCCCATGCTCGCGAAACCAGGCCTTGAAGCCTTCCCAGATCGTGACGACCTTCGGCGCGTACGCGACGGCGCCCATCACCAATACTTGTTTGGTCATGATTGTCCTCAGAACAGAGGCAGGCCGGTGATGGCCTTGCCGATGAAGTCATACAGCACGTCCGACGTTGGCGCCATCACATGCGCGGCGCGTGCGTCGCGGAACAAGCGCTCGACGCCGACTTCCTTGCGGAACGCCGCACCGCCGCAGACGCGCATCGCGGTATCGGTCACTTCCAGCGCCGCCTCGGCGGCGGCAGGCTTCACTTCCAGCACGCGCAGCATGGTGTCCGCGCGGCCGGTGGCGATGGCGGCCAGGGTGTCCTGCAGCAGCGCATTGGCCATGTCGGCCTTGATGCGCGCCTTGGCGAGATAAGCACGGATGGTCGGCAGGTCGGCCAGCGAGGTGTCGAGATGCTGGTGGCGGGTGTTCGACACATGCGCGATCGCGCGCGAAAGGCTGCCTTCCATCGTGCCGACCGAGCAGGACGCGTTCAGCGAGCAGAACCATGGCAGCACTACGCCCATCATCAGGTCGAAGCCCTTGCCGTCTTCACCGAGCAGATGGGCTGCCGGGATGCTCACGTCCGTCGCCGTTACCGGCGACGATGCGTTGCCGCGCATGCCGAGGCCGTTGAACGGCGCGGCCAGTGTCAGTCCGGCGGCTTTTGCATCGACCAGCCAGAGACTGCTTGCGCCTCCTGCTTCGAGCGGTTTGCTCGACCACACGTAGGAATCAGCTTCGAACGCCGACGTGATCCAGCTCTTGCGTGCGTTTAGCAAGATGCTGTCGCCAGTGCGGGTGGCAGTGCTGGCCGGCGCCCAAAAATGACTGCGCGACTCGGCTTCGGAGAACGCGAGCGTGGACAGGTGACGGCCTGCGGCGATCTCGCGGCGCACGTTCAGAGGGCCGAGCTGTTCGAGCACGGCGGTCGCGCAGTAGTGCATGCAGACGATCATTGCGGTCGACGGGCAGTGCTGCGCGAGCGCCGCCACGACCTTGCTGGCTTCGGCCAGGCCGAGGCCCATGCCGCCGACGTCCTTGCTGCTGATCAGGCCGAGCAGGCCGGCTTTGGCCAGTGCATCGATGACGGGGCGGGGAAAACATCCGTCGCGGTCGGTTTCAGGGGCGAGCGCTTCAAGTTGCGTGGCGATGATGTGACTGAGTGTTTCCAGATAGGGCACGAGCATGTCCTTGGCGTTTCGGATTTCAGGAAGCGTACGGGGGAAACCATGGAAGGAACCCGCGCACGCGCGAGGTTGTTGATGCCGCAGTATAGCCGAGGACATACCGGCCCGCTTGGTGCGGGAATTGGGCTCATGGCCCTTTCCGCGCCCCGAAGATCGCCGGATTCCGATGAATATTTACATCGTGCAGTAGCCGTGCAGCAGCTCGGCCGCGACCAGGATGAAAGCTTTCTTCTCGCCTTTTTCTTGCAGTCGTACTTCGAAGTATTGCGACTGCACGCGGCCACCGGCACGCGCCGACACGGACAATACCTTGTACGAGTTCTGCGCTGAACCCGGATCGATCACGGTCACTTTCTGGCCAGCGTTGCTGACGAAGCGACCCATCATCATTCCCGTGTCGCGCTGGACGATGAATTCGGCACCGGTCACAGTCTCGTAGTAATTTTTCCTGCCTTCGAGCGCCTCAAGCCGGCCGTCGGCGCTGACTTCAGATGCCCCGACAATCGTGCAGTTCAGGTCGCCTGCTGCGATGGCAGACGTGCAGGCCAGTGAAAGTGCGAGGCTGAAGGAGGCGGTGAACAGGGTACGGTGCATGGCAGATGGAATGGAAAACGAAGCCGGCGCTCATCATAAACGCAGCGCGGGAAGCTTGCCGTGCCATGCGACAATGATGGAGATTCATTGCAGCTTGTCGTTTGTTGTGCGTACTGTCTGACCATTCTTCGCGAGGATTTGCCCGATGCCCCACCCCGAATTCATCCTGACCCTGTCCTGTAAAGACCAGCGCGGCATTGTGCAGCGCGTGTCCGGCTTCCTGGCTGACCATGGCTGCAACATCATCGACTCGGCCCAGTTCGGCGATGCGCAGGCGGAGCAGTTTTTCATGCGCGTGTATTTCGCGCTGGAGGACGCCGGCGTGTCGGAGGAGAAGCTGCGCGGTGGTTTTGCCGAACTGGCACAATCGATGGACATGGACTGGCAGCTGAATGATGCGGCACGCAAGCCGCGCGTGCTGATCATGGTCTCGAAGATCGGGCATTGCCTGAATGATCTGCTGTTCCGCTACAAGAGCGGCCTGCTGCCGGTGGAGATCGTCGCGATCGTGTCGAACCACACGGATTTCTATCAGCTCGCTGCGAGCTACAACATACCGTTTCACCATTTCCCTCTGATGGCCGGTGCATCGGCCGAGGCCAAGCGTGCACAGGAGCAGAAGGTGGTGGAGCTCGTCGATGCGAATCGTGTCGATCTGGTGGTGCTGGCGCGTTATATGCAGATCCTGTCAAAGGAGATGTGCGACGCGTTGCGTGGCCGCGCGATCAATATTCACCATTCCTTCCTGCCCAGCTTCAAGGGCGCCAAGCCTTACTATCAGGCGCATGAGCGTGGCGTGAAGCTGATCGGCGCAACCGCGCATTTCGTGACCAGCGATCTCGACGAGGGCCCGATCATTGAGCAGGACGTTGCGCGGGTCGACCATGCGATGGGACCGGAGACACTGACTGCCATCGGTCGTGATGTTGAGTGCGTGGTGCTGGCGCGCGCGGTGAAGTGGTTCGTCGAGCACCGCATTCTCGTGAATGGGCACAAGACGGTGATCTTCAGATAAGACGCCGTGCCCCGGCCTGCGCCGGGGGGACGATTCCAATGGTGGTAACTCTGCATTCAGCGATCCCGGCACAGGCCGGGATCGCGCGTCTTGCGCCGCAGCTCAGGCCGCTTTCAACACCCGCTTCAGCCATACGCTGATGTCGTCCATCTCTTCCGCGCACACCGAGTGCGGCATCATGTATTCATGCCACTCGATGTCATAGCCCAGCTCGTTCAGCAGGTCGCGTGACGCCTCGGCGCGGTTCATTAACACCACGTTGTCGCCGCGTCCGTGCGCCATGAAGATCGGTGTGTGCCGGTTTGCGTTGCTGCGCTCGGTCGGTGTTGAGGTGGCCAGTGGCAGGTAGCCTGACAGGCACATCAGTCCGGCCAGCTTCTGCGGATAGCGCAGCCCAGTCTGCAGCGTCATGGCGCAGCCTTGCGAAAACCCCGCCAGCACGATGTTCTCGGCCGGAATGCCGCGAGCAATTTCCCGTTCGATTAGCTGATCAATGCGCAGTTGCGATGCGCGCAGGCCGTTTTCGTCCTCGCGCTTTACCAGGTCCATGCCGAGGATGTCGTACCACGCGCGCATCACATAGCCGTTGTTGATCGTGACCGGTATGGCCTCGGCATGCGGGAACACGAAACGTATGCCCGGGCAGCCGGCCAGATCGAGCTCACGTACGATGGGTACGAAGTCATTGCCGTCAGCCCCGAGGCCATGCATCCAGATGACGGCGGCGGTCGGTTCTTCGGAGGTCGAGACCTCAATGGTTTCCAGCAGGGGCAGGGTGCTCATTTTTTGGGACTTTGAGGGGTGGGATTCGCAGCGGGTGCTTCGTTGCCGGTTCTTCGAAGCCAGCCGGCAGGCTTTACTTTGCGCGGATGGCCGACTTCGGACGGAAAACCTTGCAGACGGCTTCATGCGTCTCGACGTACGGTCCGCCGATCAGGTCGATGCAGTAGGGCACGGCGGCGAAGATGCCGCCAACGACGGACTTGCCGTCAGCATCCTTCAGGCCTTCGAGTGTTTCGCGGATCGATTTCGGCTGGCCCGGCAGGTTCATGATCAGCGCCGCATGACCAGTGGTCTCGCGGATCACCGCGACCTGCCTCGACAGGATCGCAGTCGGTACGAATTTCAGGCTGATCTGGCGCATCTGCTCGCCAAAGCCGGGCATCTCTTTCGTTGCCACCGCCAGCGTCGCTTCCGGTGTCACGTCGCGTCGTGCCGGACCGGTGCCGCCGGTGGTCAGCACGAGGTCGCAACCGATATCGTCAATCAGTTCGATCAGGGTCTTTTCAATGACGGCTTGCTCGTCAGGGATCAGCCGCGTTTCCATCTGCCATGGGCTGGCCAGCGCCTGCGCGAACCAGTCGCGCAGGGCGGGTACGCCCTGGTCTTCGTATACACCAGTCGATGCACGGTCTGAAACCGACACCAGACCGATGATCAGTTGGTCAGGATGCGTCCTCGTCTTCTTCATCGTTGTCTGCATCGTCGTTGTCGGTTACTGCGGCCGGGGCCTGCAGCGATTTCAGGATCTGGAATATTTCGCGATAGGCTTTCGGCGGCTTGTTCTCCGCCTGTTCCTTGCGCGCGTTGCGAATGAGCGTACGCAGTTGCTGCACGTCGATTTCCGGGTGCAGTGCCCGCAGGTCGGTCAGCGCGGCATCGTCGGCCAGCAGGCGCTCGCGCTGCCGCTCGACTGCATGCATCACGGCTGTTTCGGCCTTGGACGCACCGCGCCAGCTGTCGACTGCCTGCTGAACTACTGCGATCTCGGCTTCGTCGAGCGTGCGCATCTTCTTGCCGACGTATTGCATTTGCCGGCGCCGGCCTTCATGGCTGGTGATCTGCTGGCAGGCGAGGATCGCGTCAAGCACGTCCTCGGGCATCGGCACTTTCTTGACGCGATGACGGGGCGCTTCGACCAAAATTTCCCCGAGTTTCTGCAGCGCCGTCATTTCGCGCTTGAGTTGGGATTTAGATGGACGGTCGTATTGTTGCTCGAATTCGCTGGACTGGAATCCGACCGCACCGCGGTTGGCGTTAGGCATGATGGACGACCAATGTAAAACTTGAACGGCTGCTATGATACCCGCTTTGACTCAGCCCAGAGACCGCGCCGATGGACAAAGATATCTTCACCCATACTCAGGACCAACTGAAAGAAATCGCGAGCGACATGCTGCGCTTCGCGAAGGACAAGGGGGCGTCCGATGCGGTGGTGGAGATCAGCGAGGGCAGCGGCCTGTCGGTCAGCGTGCGCAAGGGCCAGGTCGAGACCATCGAACAGAACAAGGACAAGGGCATCGGCATCACGGTATTCCTCGGTCAGGGGCGGGCCGTGCGGCGCGGCAATGCGAGCACATCGGACTTTTCGTTGCAGTCGCTGAAGGACACGGTCGACGCGGCTTACAACATCGCGCGCTTTACTGCCGAAGACGATTGCGCCGGCCTGCCGGATGACGAGACGATCGAGCGCGCGCCGCGTGATCTCGACCTGTGCCATCCATGGCTGTTGTCAGCCGCCGACGCGGCCGACATTGCGCGTCGCTGCGAGGCGGCTGCATTTGAGCTCAGCCCGCGCATCAGCAACAGCGAAGGCGCGAACACTTATGCGCAGCAGTCCCATTTCGTACTCGGCAATTCGCGCGGTTTCCTCGCCGGCTATCCGTACTCGCGCCACTCGATCTCGGTGTCGCCGATTGCAGGCAAGGGCAACACCATGCAGCGCGACGACTGGTACAGCTCGGACCGCAATCCGGAAAAGCTCGCCGCGCCTGAATCGGTCGGCCGCTACGCTGCGGAGCGTGCGCTCTCCAGGCTGAACGCGCGCAAGCTGGATACCCGCAAATGTCCGGTGCTGTTCGAAGCGCCGCTGGCGGCCGGATTGCTGGGCGCTTTCGTTCAGGCGGTGTCCGGCGGTGCGCTCTACCGCAAGTCCACCTTCCTTACGGACGTGCTCGGCAAGGCCGTGTTCAACCCGGACATCCAGCTGACCGAAAACCCGTTCATTCCGGGCGCAGTCGGCTCGACGCCGTTCGATGAAGAAGGCGTGCGCGTACACCAGCGTGACGTGGTGAAAGATGGTGTCGTACAAGGCTATTTCTTGTCTACTTACTCGGCGCGCAAGCTCGGCATGCAGACGACCGGCAATTCGGGCGGTTCGCACAACTTGCAACTGATCTCGACGCATACACGGCCGGGCGACAATTTCGTCACGATGCTGAAAAAACTTGGCACCGGTCTCTTGGTCACCGAGCTGATGGGGCAGGGCGTGAATTACGTTACCGGCGATTACTCGCGCGGTGCGTCCGGCTATTGGGTCGAAAACGGCGTGATCCAGTATCCGGTGGAGGAGATCACGATCGCCGGCAATCTGCGCGACATGTTCCGCGACATCGCCGCAATCGGTAGCGATGTTCTGATCCGCGGCACCAAATCTACCGGCTCCATCTTGATCGGCACCATGACTGTTGCTGGCTCCTGATGTTGCTATGGCATGAGCCCATGCCATAGCAGCCGGCTTTGCGTTCGACCAATCTGAGTATTCGCAATTATTTGCATCGTCCTGCCGTCGGCGCGCCGTCCGCAGGCAACTCTCACTTGCAGTCCCATGCTTGGTGATTTGAATTGTCACCGCTGAATTTGCAGCGTCCCTGCAACAGGTCGTTTCCCCATTTTTTTTCAAGATAGCATCAGGAAATTTTAGTTTGCACCTCGACAATGTTGTTCGTAGTGCGCGAACACAACATTGAGAATTTCGTTATGAAATAGCTATTGCTCCGCCTGAAAACGCGCTCCTAGAATTGCCAAGGTTTTAACAAAACCGCGTCGGCTCGCAAGGCCTGTCGGCTGGCTGACGGCACATTTGAGATCAGGCATAGGGGACATATTCATGACACGTCGTAGCTTTCTTCACACCGCCGCTGCCGGGGTTGCCGCTGGCATCGTCGCCGCACCGGCCATAGCGCAGTCCAATCCCACGGTCAACTGGCGTCTGGCCTCGAGCTTCCCGAAGTCGCTCGACACCATTTTCGGCACGGCCGAAGGAATGGCCAGGCGCGTTGCGCAGCTGACTGACGGACGGTTCAACATTCGCGTCTTTCCGGGCGGCGAATTAGTGCCCGCATTGCAGGTAATGGATGCTGTGCAGGCCGATACCATCGAGATGGGACATTCGGCGTCGTACTACTACTTCGGCAAGGACGCGACCTTTGCGTTCGATACCGCCATACCGTTCGGCCTGACCGCACGCCAGCAGACCGCCTGGATGGATCAGGGGGGCGGTCGCCAGCTGATGCGCGATTTCTTCGCCGAGTACGGCATCATCAACTTCATGGGTGGCAATACCGGCTGCCAGATGGGGGGCTGGTTTCGCAAGGAAGTCAACAAGCCGCAGGATCTGAACGGCCTGAAGATGCGTGTCGGCGGTTTTGCCGGCCGCGTCATGCAGAAGCTGGGCGTCGTGCCACAGCAGATCGCCGGTGGCGACATCTATCCGGCGCTGGAGAAGGGCACCATTGATGCGGCCGAGTGGATCGGCCCGTATGACGACGAAAAGCTCGGCTTCAACAAGGTTGCGCCGTACTATTACACGCCGGGCTGGTGGGAGTCGAGCGCGCAACTGTCGTTTTACGTTAACCGCAAGGAGTGGGACAAGCTGCCCAAGGAGTACCAGCATGCGCTCGAGGTTGCGACTTACGAAGCGCACCTCGCGATGCAGGCAATGTACGATGCACGCAATCCGGCGGCGCTGGCACGCCTGATGAAGAATGGCACCAAGCTGCGCACCTTCTCACGGCCCATTCTCGATGCGTGCTACAAGGCCGCACTGGAGGTGATTGACGATGAAGCAGCAAAGAACCCGAAGTTCAAAAAAGTGCTGGAGCCGTGGCGTCGTTTCCGTCAGGATCAGAATCAGTGGTACTCGGTCGCCGAATCGCCAGTGCAGGTTTATCTGAACAGTCATAAGTCCTGAACTTAGTTCGTCCTGCCTTGAATTAAAAATCTTCGGCCCGCAGCGATGCGGGCTTTTTCATTGCGGTGCGCCCGTAAACCGGACCCGGGGCAGCGAAATTCTTCACAAGCATGCGGCCGCACCACACAAAAAAAGCGCATCGCTGAGGATGCGCTTTTCAGTCTGGCACCGGGCGTTTCGTTTACTTCGCCGGCTCCGACGAAAATTCCAGCTTCATGTCGGTGCCGGAGTCACCTTCGACCGGGAATGCCACATTCGATGCGTCCCCCCCTTGCAGACCGTCGTCCATGTTGATGTTCAGCTCCAGCTGTTCCTTCATGTCGGTCTTCTTGCCGACCGAAATCATGCTCGGGAACGCAATGATCATCGCGACCATCAGGATCTGTATGCCAACGAAGGGCACGGCTCCCCAGTAGATATCGCCTGTCTTCACCTCCTTCGGTGCGACTGAGCGCAGGAAGAACAGCGCGAAGCCAAAGGGTGGATGCATGAACGAGGTCTGCATATTCACCGACAGCAGGACGCCGAACCAGATCAGGTCGATGCCCATTTTGTCCGCCACCGGACCGACCAGCGGCACCAGGATAAAGGCCAGTTCGAAGAAATCGAGGAAGAAGGCGAGTCCGAAGAACAGCAGGTTCACGACAATCAGGAAGCCGGCCTGGCCGCCCGGCAGTGAAGTCAGCAGATGCTCGACCCACAGGTCACCGTTGATGGCGCGGAAAACCAGCGAGAACACACTCGAGCCGATCAGAATGAAGAGCACGAAGCAGGACAGCCGCGTAGTCGAATTCATTGCCTGCTTCAGCAGATCCTTTGACAGCCGCCGGTTCGATATCGCCAGGATCATCGCACCCATTGCTCCCATGCCGCCACCTTCTGTCGGCGTTGCAATGCCGATGAAGATGGTGCCGAGCACGAGGAAGATCAGCGCCAGCGGTGGCACCAGTACCAGCACCACTTTCTCCGCCATTTTCGACAGCAATCCTAGCCGGAGCTTCTTGTTGGCCAGCGCGGCACTGTAGGTGACCAGCACACCGACCACGCCGCTATACATCAACACCTCGTCGGCCGCGAGGGTTGGCCTGGTGGCCGCCAGATAAAAAGTCTTGAACAGCCAGGCAGAGGCCCAGCCCAGCGCGAACACCAGCGCCAGCGACGGCAGGCCGGTGGAACCATTGGCCTGGCGCAGGTTGCGTGCCTCCGGCGGCAGCGCCGGCAGCGCCGTCGGACGGATCAGCGATACCGCCAGAACGTATAGCGCATACATGACGGTCAGTGCCAGGCCGGGCAGGAACGCGGCCTGATACATGTCGCCGACCGAGCGGCCGAGCTGGTCAGCCATCACGATCAGCACCAGCGAGGGCGGGATGATCTGCGCCAGCGTGCCCGATGCGGCAATCACGCCGGAGGCGATCTTGCGGTCATAGCCGTAGCGCAGCATTACCGGCAGCGAGATCAGGCCCATCGAGATTACCGATGCGGCGACCACCCCGGTGGTTGCCGCCAGCAGCGCGCCGACGAAAATCACCGCATAGGCGATGCCGCCACGCAGCGGACCGAACAGCTGTCCGATCGTGTCCAGCAAATCCTCGGCCATGCCAGAGCGTTCGAGGATCAGGCCCATGAACGTGAAGAACGGAATCGCCAGCAGGGTATCGTTGCTCATGATGCCGAACACGCGGTTCGGCAAGGCCTGCAGCAATTCGGGTTTCAGCAGGCCGGCTTCGATGCCGATCAGGCCGAACATCAGGCCATTGGCGGCCAGCGAAAACGCCACCGGGAAGCCGGACAACAGAAACAGCACCAGCGTGGCGAACATCACGGGTGCCATGTTTGCAATGAGGAATTCGATCATCTCAGGCCTCCGTCGCAGTCGTGTTGGCCGTGCCGGCCAGCGATGTTGCGGGCGCCGCCAGGTTGTTGGCGGCGGCGATCGCTGCAATTTCTTCCTGTGGCGTTGCCTGCTGCTTGTCGAATTCACGCGCGTCGACCAGCCCCATCAGGAATCCGATACGCTTGACCAGTTCGGACAGACCCTGCAGCGTCAGCAACAGGAAGCCGATCGGGATCAGCACCTTGGCCGGCCAGACGATCAGTCCGCCCGCATTGCTCGACACTTCCTGGTTGCGGATCGACTCGAACGCAAACGGCAGCGCAAAGTACAGGATCAGCACTGCGGCAGGCATCAGGAAGATCACGAAACCGAAGATGTCGATCAGGACCTGCGTACGCTTCGAGAAGCGGCCCACCACCACATCGATGCGCACATGTTCATTGCGTTTGAGGGTGTAGGCCGATGCGAGCAGGAACATCGCGCCAAACAGGTACCACTGGATTTCCAGCCACGCGTTCGAGCTGGTATTGAGCATGTAGCGCACCAGCGCATTGCCGGAACAGATCAGTACCGCCGCCAGCAGAGCCCAGCTGACGGCGAGGCCAATGCGCTCATTGAGCGCATCGATCCGCTTTGATAGGGAAAGTAAAAATTGCATGGTGAAGTTCTCTCGAGAGGTTTAGGCAGCCCACACTTGCTGTGGCCACTGACGTGAACGCGTACGCATCAATCAGGTCTCCTTGGTTTTTCTTTTGTGCTGCCGGGAAAGTCACTGCGCTGCGGGATGTCCTCCGGGGAAGGGCACAAGTGCGGCGAGTGTGGGACGGAATGTATTCGCCGTTAGCCAGAAATTCCCGTGCTGCCATGCAACAACGAACTTCACCTTATTTGAGTCGTTTATATCTTTCCCAAGGCCGACGTTTTATCACAACATCAAGGCTGTAAATTGCTCTCGAGGATTTTCAAAATTGGAAGGGGCTTTTAAAAAAGCCAATTGATCGGTCCATTCCGCAGTCGGAATTTCCGTTGCCTGACGGTCGCGTTACCTATGGCACGGCCGAAAAAAAGCACCCGGGCCGGTGAAAACGGCGCGGGTGCTTTGATGCCAGCTTCGGCGGAAAGAAACTCAGCCGAGTTGCTTGCGCAAGCGAGCGATTGCAGCGCGAACCTGGTCAGGTGCGGTACCGCCGATATGGTTGCGCGCCGCGACCGAGCCTTCGAGCGTCAGCACGGCATGGATGTCAGCCCCGATCAGCGGCGAAAACGCGCGCAGTTCATCGAGCGACAGATCAGCCAGGTCGCAGCCTTTCTGCTCGCAGCTGCGAACGGCATGCGCGACCGCCTCGTGCGCATCGCGGAACGGCAGGCCTTTTTTCACCAGATAGTCGGCCAGGTCGGTTGCAGTCGCATAGCCCTGCAGCGCCGCCGCGCGCATGGCTTCCGGGCGTACCGTGATGCCGCCGGCCATATCGGCGAAGATGCGCAGCGTATCGACCAGCGTATCGACCGTATCGAACAGCGGTTCCTTGTCTTCCTGATTGTCTTTGTTGTACGCCAGCGGCTGGCCCTTCATCAGCGTCAGCAGCGACATCAGGTGGCCGTTCACGCGGCCGGTCTTGCCGCGGGCAAGCTCCGGCACGTCCGGATTTTTCTTCTGCGGCATGATCGATGAGCCGGTGCAGAAACGATCCGCGATGTCGATGAAGCCCACGCGCGGACTCATCCAGATCACCAGCTCTTCCGACAGCCGCGAGATATGCGTCATCACCAGCGCGGCGGCCGCGCAGAATTCGATCGCGAAATCGCGATCCGACACCGCATCGAGCGAGTTGTGACACACATCGTCAAAGCCCAGCGTCTTTGCGACGCGCTCGCGGTCGATCGGGAAGGTGGTGCCGGCCAGCGCAGCCGAGCCGAGCGGCAGACGATTGACGCGCTTGCGGCAGTCGGCCATGCGTTCCGCGTCGCGGCCGAACATTTCGGTGTAGGCGAGCATGTGGTGCCCGAAAGTCACCGGCTGGGCGACCTGCATGTGCGTGAAGCCGGGCAGGATGGTCGCTGCGTGCTGTTCGGCCAGGTCGACCAGCGCAATGCGCAGCGATTTCAGCAGACCAAGGATGTCGTCGATCGCGCCGCGCAGGTACAGGCGGATGTCGGTGGCGACCTGGTCGTTGCGTGAGCGGCCGGTATGCAGCCGCTTGCCGGCGTCGCCGACCAGCTCGGTCAGGCGTTTCTCGATGTTCAAGTGCACGTCTTCAAGATCGAGCAGCCATTCGAAGTTGCCGGTGTCGATCTCGGACAAAATCTGTGTCATGCCGCGCTGGATGTCCGCCAGGTCCTGCGCGCCGATGATGCCTTGGGCGGCCAGCATGTCCGCATGGGCGAGCGAACCCTGGATGTCGACATGGGCGAGGCGTTTGTCGAAGAACACGGACGCGGTGTAGCGCTTGACGAGGTCGGACACGGGCTCGGAAAAGCGGGCGGACCAGGCTTCGGATTTTTTGGAGAATTGGTCGGTCATGATGGAAAGTCGATTGCGGTAATGACGGCGCCAGTGGCGTGGTGTGGACCCGGTGTGCGCCGGGATCCGGCGTCGCGAAGCGGCGCATCGGTCATCTGGATGAGCGAAAGCGTGATTATAGAGGATGCCCCGGCATCCTCTTCCTCACCCGGTATTCCGTAGCCCCGCCGCCACCCCGTTGATCGACAGGTGGATTCCGCGGTGCACGCGATAATCCGACTCACGCTCCTGTTCCTTCCAGCTGCGATGCCGCTTGATCAGCTCGACCTGCAAATGGTTCAGCGGATCCAGGTAGGCGAAACGGTTCTTGATCGAGCGCGCCAGCGTCGGGTTGGCCGACAGCCTGTCTTTCGCGCCGGTCAGCAGCGACAGGCAGTCCACTGTCAGTCCATGCTCGGCCGCGATACGCTTGAAGATGGCATTACGCAGCTTGCGGTCGGCCACCAGCCCGGCATAGCGCGAGGCGACCGCCAGATCGGTTTTGGCCAGCACCATGTCCATGTTCGACAGCAGCGTCGAGAAGAAGGGCCACTCTTTCGCCATCGCGCGCAGCTGCGTGAGCTTCTTCGCGCGTGTGCCGGTTTTATCATCCTTCAACCAGGCGTCGACCGCGCTGCCGAAGCCGTACCAGCCCGGCAGTAGCAGTCGGCATTGTCCCCATGAAAAGCCCCAGGGGATCGCACGCAGGTCTTCGATGCGGCGCGTCGATTTGCGCGACGCCGGGCGCGAGCCGATGTTCAGTTCGGCGATTTCGGCGATCGGGGTCGCGGCAAAAAAATAATCGGTGAAGCCCGGCGTTTCATACACGAGGTTGCGATAGGCCCGGTAGGCGTACTCGGACAGCACCTCCATCACGCGCTCGAATTCAGCCAGTCTTTGCGCGCGCTTGCGATCGGCCAGCGGCGGGCGCAGGCTCGCTTCCATCACGGCGGCCACCACCAGTTCCAGGTTGCGGCGGCCGATCTCGGGGTTGGAAAATTTCGATGCGATGATTTCGCCCTGTTCGGTCAGCCGGAATTGCCCGTTCACCGTGCCCGCCGGCTGCGCCAGGATGGCGTCATGGCTCGGACCGCCGCCGCGGCCGACCGTGCCGCCACGGCCGTGGAACAGGCGCAGCTTCACGTCGTGCCGCGCAAACACCTGCACCAGCGCGAGTTCAGCCTTGTAGAGTTCCCAGTTCGAGGTCAGGAAGCCACCGTCCTTGTTCGAGTCCGAGTAACCGAGCATGACTTCCTGCAGGCGGCCCTGTTGCCCGACCAGCACGCGGACCGGTGGCAGCGCCAGCCAGCCGTCCATGATGCTGGCCGCATTACGCAGGTCAGGAATGGTCTCGAACAGCGGAATCACCATCAGTTCAGCTTCCAGCTGCCCGTCCGGCAGCACGCGCAGCAGACCGGCTTCACGCTGCAACAGCAGCACTTCGAGCAGGTCGGACACGGTCTCGGTGTGGGAAATGATGTAGTTGCGGATCGCACGTTCACCAAAGTCGGCGCGTACGCGGCGTGCCGCCTTCAGCACTTCCAGCTCCGACACCGTTTCATCCGAGTAGCGCAAATACGGCGAGCGCAGCAGCCGCGGCTGCGCGATCTCGCCCAGCAGCAGCACCACCTTGTCCTGTTCGGCCATGCGTGCGTAGTCGGTGGTGACGCCGGCAATCTCGAACAATTCGGCCAGCACGCGCTCATGCACGTCCGAGCTTTGCCGCATGTCCAGCGTGGCGAGATGGAAGCCGAAGATGTCGGCGGCGCGCCGCAGCGTGTTCAGCCGCGGGCGTGTCAGCACCAGACCATGGTTCGCACGTAGTGAATCGCCGATCACGTCGAGGTCGGCGATAAATTCCTGCGGTGACGCATAGGCGTCGGCTGTGCCGACTTCATGGCGCAGAATATTGGTCACGCCGAGCTTGCGCGCCGTCGCCGCCAGCCTGGCGTAGACGCGGATCAGCGCGCGCCGGTACGGTTCGTCGGTGCGGTGCGGCGACTGGTCCGTTGAGGCGTCGGCCATCGCCTGCAGATCGGCGCTGACCGACACCAGCAGCGTGGAGATCGACAGTTCCGCGCCCAGCGCATGCACTTCATCGAGATAGAAATCGAAAATCGTGGTCGACTGGCGCGCCATTGCGCGCGCCATCGTCGACGCATTCACGTTCGGGTTGCCATCGCGGTCGCCACCGATCCAGCTGCCCATCTGCACGAACGGTGGCAGCGACAGCTGACGCAGGTTCGGGTACTGCGCCAGCGTCTCCTGTTCGATGTCCTCCATCAGTCCGGGCAGCTCGCGCAGGAAAGTGATCCGGTAATACGACAGCGCATTCTCGATCTCGTCATCGACCGTCAGGCGCTGGTAGCGCAGCATGCGGGTCTGCCAGAACTTCGCGACTTCGGCATGCAAATACTGTGTGTTGCGCTGGCGCTCGCCGGGCGTCATCGGCAGGTCGCGCAGTGCAAGCAGGCGCGCGACTTCGCGACCGGCATCGAGGATGCTCTTGCGCTGGACTTCAGTCGGGTGCGCGGTCAGCACCGGCGAGATCAGTGCGTCGGCAAAAAAATGCGCCACTGCCTTGCCCGCCACGCCGGCGGCGTCCAGCGTCGACAGCGTCGCGGCGATGCTGCCCGGCTGCGGCGCCGAGCCGGCCAGCAGATGCGCGCGGCGTCGCCGGTTGTGATGCTGGTCCTCGGCGATATTGGCCAGATGCGAAAAATACGAGAAGGCACGCACCACCGCATTGGTCTGGTCACGCGTTAGCTTCTTCAGCAGACGGTCGAGATCGGCGCCGGCCTGCGGGTCGGATTCGCGCCGGAAGCGCACCGCCGTCTGCCGGATCGTCTCGACGATCTCGAACACGGCTTCGCCTTCCTGCTGCCGGATCACCTCGCCGAGCAGCCGGCCGAGCAGCCGGATATCTTCTTTCAGCGGCGCGTCCTTGTCGGTCGGTCTGGTGGTTTTCGTGGGAGTGGCCTTCGCGGTGCGGGCGGGAGTTTTTTTGCTGGCGGGCATAGGTCAGGGAGCAGGGTGAGCGCTGGGGACAGGGCGAGGGTGCATGCTAGAATTCGCCGCTGTCGGAAGGCTGTTCCAAGCCCTCCCAGTCATTTCAAGCGAACCCTGCAGGTCGTCCGGCGCTCGTGACGGCCTCGAACCGAAAGCCAGTCTTGAACGCTTCATTTTCCGGGAAACTGATCATCGCATCGCGCGAAAGCCGGCTCGCCATGTGGCAAGCTGAAAACGTCCGCGCGCGCTTGCTCGAATTATATCCGCACAGTACCGTCGAGATTCTCGGCATGACGACGCGCGGCGACCAGATCCTCGATCGCACCTTGTCGAAGGTCGGTGGCAAGGGCCTGTTCGTCAAGGAGCTCGAAGTCGCGATGGAAGAAGGCCGCGCCGATCTCGCAGTTCATTCGCTGAAGGACGTGCCGATGGAACTGCCCGAGGGTTTTGCGCTGGCCGCCGTGCTTGAGCGCGAAGACCCGCGCGATGCGTTCGTCTCGAATGACCACGCCAGCCTCGCCGCGCTGCCGGCCGGCGCCGTGGTCGGCACCAGCAGCCTGCGCCGCCAGGCATTGATTTCCGCGCGCTATCCGCACCTCGTGATCCAGCCGCTGCGCGGCAACCTCGATACCCGGCTCGGCAAGCTCGATCGCGGCGACTACGCGGCGATCATTCTTGCCGCCGCCGGCCTGAAGCGTCTGGGTCTCGCGTCGCGCATCCGCGCCTTCATCGAACCCGAAGACAGTCTGCCCGCGCCCGGACAGGGTGCGATGGCCATCGAGATCCGCGCCGGCCGTCCCGAGCTGGTGGACTTGCTCGCGCCGCTGAACCATGCCGACACCGAGCATGCGGTGCGTGCGGAGCGTCAGCTGTCGCGCAGCTTTGGCGGCAGCTGCCAGGTGCCACTGGCAGCGTTCGCCACCGTCACCCAGGGCACGCTGCAGCTGCGTGCAATGGTCGCCACGCCCGACGGCAAGCGCATCGCGAAGGCCGAAGTGCGCGGCGCCGTCGACGCGCCCGAGGCGCTCGGCATGCAGGTCGCGCGGGAGCTCGAGGCGCAGGACGCGAACGCGATCCTGGCGGCCTGCAAGACCGAGTGAGCGCGGGCGTCGTCATTACCCGTCCGCGGGCGCAGGCCGAGCCACTGGCCGCGCGCCTCGCCGCTGCCGGCATTCCCGCCGAGATCTTCCCGCTGCTCGATATCCAGCCGCTGCCCGACACCACGGAACTAGCATCCGCGATGGCGCGGTTGCATGAATACGCGCTGGTCGCGTTCGTCAGCCCGAATGCGGTCGATGCCGCGTTCCGCTTCATCCGCGCCTGGCCCGACGGCGTGATTGCCGCTGTGGTCGGCGAGGGAAGCCGTCAGGCGCTGGCCCGGCACGGGCTGACCGAAGCAAACACGCAGATCGCTTTCCCCGTCGATCCGCATCGCACTGATTCCGAAACTCTGCTCGATGTACTCGACCTGGCCGCATTGTGTGGCCAAAAAGCGCTGATCGTGCGTGCCGAAACCGGCCGTGAGCTGCTCGCCGATCGCCTGCGCGAGGCGGGCATCGTGGTCGACAAGATTGCCGCCTACCGCCGTGGTGCGCCGCCGCTCGACGCCACGCGCAGCAAGGCGCTGACGGCCTTGCTCGCTGCCGGACATGCCTGGGTGATCACCAGCTCGGAAGCTTTGCGCAACTTGCAGCAAGACGTGCTCCGGCTGGCCGGCTCGTCTGGTTGGGACACTCTGCGCGCATGCCGGCTGATCGTTCCGCACCAGCGTATTGGAGAGACTGCGCTGGCGATGGGCTTTGACCGCGTGACGCTGACGGATTCAGGGGACGAGGCCTTGCTTGCCGCGATACAATCGCGTTCATGAGCGACATACACGACTCCGCCAACACGCCGCCTTCTGCGGCGGGCGCGCAGCCTGCGCCGGCTCCGACCGAGCCGACGCCAGCGGCACCTGCCAGGGACAGCGCCGCCTTTGTTCGCAACGACGCGTCCGCTGGCGCGCAAGCGCCAGCCGGCCCGCAGCCGCCGGTCGGCTCACTGTGGTCGCGCCTGCACCTGGCCTTTGACGGCAGCGGGTCGCGCCTGAAGCTGGCCGTCGGCGCACTGGCAGTGCTGCTTGTCGCTCAGTGGTGGAGCGCACGTTCCGACGTTGCCGAGCTGCGCCGCGAGGTCGCGCTGCGGCTGCAGAGTGGCGACACCCTGAATGGCCAGACCAAGCTGATTGCCGACCGCCTCGACGATGAATTGCGTTCGATGCAGGCCAAGCTAATGATGCTGGAAGCGCGCCAGGTCGAATCGCAGAGCCAGCAGATTGCGCTCGAACAGCTCTATCGCGATCTCGCGAAAAACCGTGACGACTGGGCGCTGGCCGAGATCGAACAAGTGCTGTCGACCGCCAGCCAGCAGCTGCAGCTGGCCGGCAACGTGCGCGGCGCGCTGATCGCCTTGCAGAATGCTGATGCGCGACTGACGCGCACCGACCGTCCGCAGTTCATCGCAATCCGTCGTGCAATCGCGCAAGACATCGACAAACTGAAGAGCCTGCCCAGCGTCGACCTGACCGGCATTGCGGTCCGTCTCGATACGTTGATTGCGCAGGTCGATACCATGCCGCTGTTGTCCGACGAGCAGCCGGCCGCCGTCGCGCCGCCGAAGTCGCGTGCCGCCGCGAAGACCCGGGCCGGGCAGAAGCCGGCGCCGGCATTCGCCTGGCGCAGCGAGCTGCAGGAACGCTGGAGCGCGTGGAGCGCAGAGTTGTGGTCAGACATTCGTCAGCTGGTGCGCGTGCGTACCGTCACTCAGCCCGAGGCACTGCTATTGACGCCTGATCAAGCCTTCTTCGCGCGTGAGAACGTCAAGCTCAGGTTGTTGAACGCGCGCGTCGCCCTGCTGTCGCGCAACGACTCGGCTTTCCGTAGCGACCTCGCCGAAGCCGACCAGGCATTGCAGCGCTACTTCGACACGGCCGACCGCCACACGCAGACGGGGCGCGAGCTGATCCGCCAGCTGCGCGAGAGCGTGCTCAGCATCGACATGCCATCGCTGTCGAACAGCCTGGCGGCAGTGCGCCAGACGCGCGCGCGGCCATGAACGGGGGGCTGCCGTGAGCATGCGCTTCGTCCTGTGGATCCTGACCCTGTTCGCGACTGCGATCGGCATCGCGGTGCTGGCTCGCTTCAATCCGGGCAATGTGGTGTTTTTCTTTCCGCCTTATCGGATCGACCTGTCACTGAATTTCTTCGTCGTTGTGCTGGTCGCGGCGTTCCTGCTGCTGCTGACCATCGTGAATGCGGTGCGCGCGACCATGGCACTGCCGCGTCGCGTAGCGGAATACCGGGCCACACGCCAGCTGCGTGAGTCCAGCAGCGCTTTGCAGGATGCGCTGCGTTCGTATCTCGAAGGGCGATTCGGACGCGCCGAAAAATCCGCGACCCGTGCGTCCGGCTCGCCTGAATACGCCGGCCTGGCTGCGCTGATCGGCGCGCGCGCCGCGCAGCGCGTACAGGAGCCGGCACGCCGTGACAAATGGCTGGCCGTCGCTGCCGAAGACAGCAGCGTGCGTACGGCGCGGCTGATGAGTACGGTCGAGCTGCTCTCCGAGGACAACAAGGAAGCTGAGGCCGCGCTGGCGGCGCTGCACGAACTGAACGCGAACGGCATCCGTCATGCGCAGGCGTTGCGGCTGGCGCTGAAAGTCAACCAGAACACCCGCAACTGGCCTGAGGTGCTGCGACTGGTGCGCCTGCTCGACAAGCACGAAGCATTGCATCCGGCGCTGTCGCGCCGGCTGCGCGACCTTGCCTATGAAGCCCTGTTGCCGAAAGTCGCCGGAGATCCGGAAGCCCTGCGCAAGCTGTGGTCGACCGTGCCCAATGCCGACCGGCTGAGCCCGGGCGTGGCGACACTGGCGGCCAACGCTTTCGTCACCGCGGGCCGGACGCAAGAGGCGGCCGGGATTCTCGGCGACGCGCTGGCCGCGCAATGGGATGTGCGGCTGCTGCGTGCTTATCGGCAGTGCGCCGCGCCTGAAGGTTCGGCTGCGTTGCTTGCACAGATCGAGCAGGCCGAACACTGGCTGCGCGAGCGCCCGAACGACGCCGAGCTGGCCTTGTTGCTCGGCGCGCTGTGCCAGCGCCAGAAACTGTGGGGCAAGGCGCAGCGCCATCTTGAGCAGGCAGTGCTCGGCGCCACGGAACGCGCCACGCGGCAGGAAGCCCATCTGCGGCTCGCGCAGATGCACGAGGCACTCGACCAGCAGGAAGCCGCCGCCATGCACTATCGCGAGTGCGCGCTGACTATCCAGCCCGCAGAACGACCGAAGGCGGTTTGACGCCGCTGCCGTAAGGGTGCGGCAAGCCGCTGCGGCTATAATCGCGGCTTTTGAATTTTTCAAACGCTATCCGAGGAATACGATGAGCCTTAACAACGTCTCGCCCGGCCGCGACGTGCCGAACGATTTCAACGTCATCATTGAAATCCCGATGAACGCCGACCCGATCAAGTACGAAGTTGATAAAGACACGGGCGCGCTGTTCGTGGATCGCTTCATGGGCACGTCGATGCACTATCCGTGCAATTACGGCTATGTGCCGCAGACCATCGCCGACGACGGCGATCCGGTCGATGTACTGGTGATCACGCCTTTCCCGCTGATTCCGGGTGTGGTGGTGCGCTGCCGTCCGATCGGCGTGCTGAAAATGACCGACGAGTCCGGCGGCGACGCGAAGGTGCTGGCGGTGCCGGTGGATAAAGTCCTGCCGATCTACACGCACTGGCAAAAGCCGGAAGACCTGAACGACCTGCGCCTGCAGCAGATCCAGCACTTCTTCGAGCACTACAAAGACCTGGAGCCGGGCAAGTGGGTGAAGGTAGACGGTTGGTATGGCCCGGAAGATGCGAAGCAGGAAATCCTGTCGGGCATCGAGGCTTACGGCAAGCTGGCGAAGTAAACCGCATTGGAAGCAGGCAGTGCCTGTCTGACCATGGATCCCGGCGCAGTCCGGGATCCATCGCCGTCCCTCCTTGTGCCTCATGCGAGCGACCGGCCGAATTTACTTCCCGAATCGGCCTCCCGCTTTATTTGAACGGGTTCCTCTCGTTCAACTCATCTACGTACGTATCCATTCCCTGGCCTTCCTGCGCAAGGAAACGTTCTACCGCATCATAGAAACCCGCATGCGCCAGCCAGTGCGCTGACCAGGTCTGTTGCGGCAGAAAGCCGCGTGCCATTTTGTGCTCGCCCTGCGCGCCGCCTTCGAATGCTGTGATTTTCTGCGCGATGCAGAACTCCAGCGGCTGGTAATACGCGGTCTCGAAATGCAGGCAGGGATGCTGTTCGATGCAGCCCCAATATCTGCCGTACAGCGCATGCGCGTCATAGACCAGCAGCGATGACGCAATCGGCCGGCCGTCGCGTTCCGCCACCACCAGCAGCAAGTTGTCCGGCATGGCCGCGGCAATGCGCAGAAAGAAATCGAGGTTCAGATACGGCGTCGAATAATGCGCACGATAGGTGTGGTCATAGCAGCGCTTGAAGAAGTGCCAGTCAGCCTCGCTGGCATCACGCCCCATGATTCGCCGCATCGTGATGCCGGCGTCGGCCACCTTGCGCCGTTCGGCGCGGATATTCTTGCGCTTCTTTTGCTCCAGCGTGCCGAGGAACTGCTCGAAATGGTCATAGCCATCGTTCTGCCAGTGAAACTGCACGCCCTTGCGCAACAGGAAGCCGGCTTCCTGCAATTGCCTGGCCTGGGCTTCGGGCGGGTAGAGCACGTGGGTGGATGACAGTCCGTTTGTTTCCTGCAGCATTGTCAGTGCATCGACCAGCGCAGCGCGCGCGGCTTCATCGGTCGCCAGCAGCCGCGCTCCCGTCACCGGCGTGAACGGGATGGCTGACAGCAGCTTGGGGTAATAGTCGAGCCCGTTGCGCTTGTACGCGTCGGCCCAGGCCCAGTCGAATACGTATTCGCCATACGAGTGGAACTTCGCATACAGCGGCAGCGCGGCGGCCAGCTCGTCCCCGGCCCACAGCGTCAGGTAGTGCGGCTGCCAGCCGGTGTCGGCCGAAGCGCTGCCGGACTCATGCAACGCATGCAGGAACGCGAACGACAGGAAAGGGTTGGTGTCGACCTGCAGGCTCGCCAGCCGATCCCATGCGGACGGGCCGGCTTCTGACAGGGAAGAAAGGATGCGCGTGCGATAATTCGTTTTTTGCAGAATCGGCCTCACTGAAGCTCAAGGAAGTACATTCGCGATGCCCGTTACCGTAGCAATAGCCCAGATCAACAGCACCGTCGGCGACCTCGCCGGCAACAGCGCGCGCATCGCCGATGCGGCACGGCGCGCATCCGCCGCCGGTGCCGATCTGTTGATCACGCCCGAATTGTCACTGGTCGGATATCCGCCGGAAGATCTGCTGCTGCGCCGGTCATTCTACGCAAAATCGCAGCAGGCCTTGCGCGAGCTGGCCGTCGCGCTGGCCGGCCTGAAGGGCTTGCGTGTGATCGTCGGCCATCCGCTGTCCGACGGCAGTGACGCGCAGTACAACGCCGCTTCGGTGCTGTGCGACGGCGAAGTGATCCACACCTACCGCAAGCATGCGCTGCCGAACTACACGGTGTTCGACGAGAAACGCTATTTCATGCCGGCCGACGATGTCTGCGTGTTTGACGTGAAAGGCACGCGTTTCGCGCTCAACATCTGCGAGGACACCTGGTATGCCGAGATGCCGCGCAAGGCACGCGAATCCGGCGCACAAGTGCTGCTGGTGCCGAATGCGTCGCCGTACCACATGCACAAGCAGCACCTGCGGGTCGACACCATGCGCGAGAACGTCAGCAGCCGGGGAATGGCAATGGTGTACGCGAACCTGGTCGGCGCGCAGGACGAACTGGTGTTCGATGGCTCGTCGTTCGTGCTCGACGCGTCCGGCACGGTGTGCGCGCAGTTAAAGCCCTTTGACGAAGATTTCGCGCTGGTCCAGTTCAATGACGGACAGCCGCTGCCGCAGCCTTTGCCCGAGCCGCAATCGCTCGAGGCGCAGGTCTACTCGGCGCTGGTGCTCGGCGTGCGCGATTACGTTGGCAAGAACGGTTTTCCCGGCGCCCTCATCGGCCTGTCCGGTGGTGTCGATTCCGCGTTGACGCTGGCCATCGCCGTCGACGCGCTCGGCGCGGACAAGGTGCGCGCAGTAATGATGGCTTCGCCCTATACCGCCGAGATCTCGTGGATCGACTCGCGCGACATGGTCGCGCGGCTGGGCGTGCGCTATGACGAGATTCCCATCGCCGACTGCTTCGATGCGTTCACGCGTTCGCTGTCTCCCCTGTTTGCCGGCTTGCCTGCGGACACCACCGAAGAGAACCTGCAGGCGCGCATCCGTGGCACGCTGCTGATGGCGCTGTCGAACAAGACGGGCGCGATCGTGCTCACCACCGGCAACAAGAGCGAGATGGCGACCGGCTACTGTACCTTGTACGGCGACATGGCCGGTGGCTATGCAGTGATCAAGGACATTGTGAAGACCCTGGTCTATCGGCTGTGTGATTACCGGAACAGCCTGTCCGAGGTGATCCCCGAGCGCATTCTGACCCGGGCGCCGTCGGCCGAGCTGCGACCCAATCAGGTCGATCAGGATTCGCTGCCGCCGTATGACGTGCTCGACGGTATTCTCAAGCTGTACATGGAGGAAGGGCAGGGCGTTGCGGAACTGCTGGCCGCAGGTTATCGTAGGGACGATGTCGACCGGATTACCCGGTTGATCAAGCTCAACGAATACAAGCGCCGCCAGGCGCCGGTGGGGCCGCGGGTAACGCATCGCGCATTCGGGCGCGACTGGCGTTACCCGATCACCTCCCGCTTCAAAGAGTAAGCCGTTTACCTATATAAGTTCGAAAGAGGAGTTGTCGTGAAACAGATCACCGCTGTTATCAAACCATTCAAGCTCGACGAGGTGCGCGAGGCGCTGGCCGCCGTCGGCGTCAGCGGTCTGACCGTCACCGAGGTGAAGGGCTTCGGCCGCCAGAAAGGTCATACCGAGCTGTATCGCGGCGCAGAGTATGTGGTCGATTTTCTGCCGAAAGTAAAGATCGAACTCGTGGTCGCTGACGAGGTGGTCGACCATGCCGTTGAAGCGGTCGTGAAGGCTGCGCGCACCGGCAAGATCGGCGACGGCAAGATTTTCGTGACTGCGGTCGAGCAAGTGATCCGCATTCGCACCGGCGAGACCGGCGAAGAAGCGGTCTGATTACGGAGGGGCTGTGGCGGGAACCTGCGGCGGGCAACCAGCCCGACCGTCACCGCCCCATCGGTAGATTCACCCCTTCAGCAGCACCATCAACGCACCGCTGCCGCCATCGGCAGCGCGTGCCTGACAGAAGGCGATGACTTCCTCTTTCTGTATCAGCCAGTTCCTTACCTTGCTTTTCAGTACCGGCTTGCGATCCAGTGAGCCCAGCCCCTTGCCGTGGATGACCCGCACGCAGCGAATGCCGCGCTTGCCGGCGTCGCGCAGAAACTGCCCGACCGCCTCGCGTGCCTGATCCACGCGCAGCCCGTGCAGATCGAGCTGATCCTGCACCACCCAGCCGCCGCCACGCAGTTTTTTCAGCACATCCGGACCGATACCGCTGCACGCGTAGCTAAGCGTTTCATCGACTTCAAGCAGCGTGTCGACGCTGAATTCGTCGGACAGGCATTCGCGCATCACCGCTTTATCGTCAGCGATACGCTGTACCGCGACCGGTTCCGGCCGTGGCGGCTCGGGCAGCACGCGCGCAGGCGCATTCAGTGGCGTGATGCGACCTATGGCGTCGCGAAATACATTCGCCTCGCGTTCGCGTTGTGCGGCCAGTTCGCGCCGCTGCCGTTCGGCCTCGGCGGTGGCGGCAGCGCGTTCCTTGAGCCTTTGCTGCAGGGTCTTCAGATCGGCCAGATCTTTCATTGCGGCGGCCTCCGGGAAAAGCGGGCGCAATGGCCCGCCGGGTTCTTACTCTTGCGATTCGAGGTAACGCTGCGCATCGAGCGCCGCCATGCAGCCCGTGCCGGCACTGGTGATCGCCTGACGATAGACATGGTCCTGCACGTCGCCGGCGGCAAACACGCCCTCGACCGAGGTGATCGTTGCCATGCCTTCAATGCCGCTCTTCGTCACGATGTAGCCGTTCTTCATCTCCAGCTGGCCTTCGAAGATGCTGGTGTTCGGCTTGTGGCCGATCGCCACAAACAGGCCATGCACCGGCACTGCCGTGATCGCGCCGTCGGCGGTCGACTTGATGTTGATGCCGGTGACACCGCTGGTATCGCCCGTTACCTCGTCGAGCGTGTGATTCCATTTGATCTCGACGCGACCCTCGGCGACCTTCGCCATCAGGCGGTCGATCAGGATAGGCTCGGCGCGGAATTTGTCGCGGCGGTGAATGACAGTGACCTTCTTTGCGATGTTCGACAGGTACAGCGCCTCTTCAACAGCCGTATTGCCGCCGCCGACCACGGCCACGTCCTGGTTTTTGTAGAAAAAGCCGTCGCAGGTCGCGCAGGCCGATACGCCCTTGCCCATGAACGCTTCTTCCGATGGCAGTCCGAGATACTGCGCGGATGCGCCGGTGGCGACGATCAGCGCGTCACAGGTATAGCTGCCGGCATCGCCCTCGAGGCGGAATGGACGCTCGTTCAGGTGCGTGGTGTGGATGTGATCGAAAATGATCTCGGTGTTGAAGCGCTCCGCATGCTGCAACAGACGCTGCATCAGTTCCGGACCCTGCACGCCCATCGGGTCGCCGGGCCAGTTCTCGACATCGGTGGTCGTCATCAGCTGGCCACCCTGTTCTACGCCGGTGACCAGCACCGGTTTCAGGTTGGCGCGTGCCGCGTAGACGGCTGCGCTGTAACCGGCCGGGCCGGAACCAATGATCAGGACGCGTGCATGTTTGGAGCTGGACATGGGGAATTTTCTGGAGTGAACAAAATAATAAAAAAGCAGGCTGGCGACGGCCTTGGTTTTCAACAGGGGAAGGCGGGCGGAGGGAGTATCATCCTGCCTTGAACCGAGCGATATTGCCGCGCAAAACGAACGCTCATTATAGAGGAACTGCCCGATCGACTCAGGGCTGCACGAACGCCCGCACTCCATGACCCGAACCGCCGCTCCCTACACCCGCACGCCGCCGCCGCCCCCGCCCGAACCCTTGCCCAACCGGTTGATCCGGCTGCTGGTCGAGGCGCGCTGGGTCGCATTTGCGGTACTGGGCGTCTTTCTGACGCTCGCGCTCTATACCTACACGCCGACCGATTCCAGCTGGTCGCACGCCGGCATCGGACCGCGCGCGGAGAACTGGGGCGGCACTGTCGGCGCCTGGCTGGCCGATCTCATGCTCTATATCTTCGGCTTTTCCGCCTGGTGGTTTTGCGTGGCGTTGCTGGCGCTGGTCTGGAGCAGCTACCGGCAGCTGACCCACCGTTTCCTGCTGAAACGACAGCCCGAGAAGCGCCACCGCTTCGAGGGCGGCATCCGCGCCGCCGGCTTCGTGCTGATGGTGCTCGGCAGTTCAGCGCTCGAATTCGTGCGCATGTACTCGCTGAAGGTGCTGCAGCCGCGCGCGCCCGGCGGCGTGCTCGGCGAACTGCTTGGCGCGGCCGCGCAAACGGCACTGGGCTTCAATGGCGCCACGCTGATCCTGTTAATGCTGTTCCTGCTCGGTTTTTCGCTGTGCTTCCATGTGTCGTGGCTGGCAGTCGCGGAAAAGCTCGGCGGCGCGATCGAAGACAGCGTGCAGTGGGCAGTGCAGCGCTACCGTGCGCGCGAAGACCGGCGCATCGGCGAGGAAGCGGTGGTCAAGCGTGAAGAAGCCGTGGTCAAGGAGCGCGGCAAGAGCGTCGAGGCGCCGCCGATACAAATCGTGCCGCAGGTGGTCAATGTGCCGAAGTCCGAGCGGGTGGAAAAAGAAAAGCAGGTATCGCTGTTCCTCGACATGCCCGACACCAACCTGCCGCCGCTGTCGCTGCTCGATGAGCCGCCAGCCGCGCAGGAGACCGTCAGCGTCGAGACGCTGGAATTTACCAGCCGCCTGATCGAAAAAAAGCTCGGCGACTTTGGCGTCGAGGTGAAGGTCGTGGCCGCGTATCCGGGCCCGGTGATCACGCGCTACGAGATCGAGCCGGCCACCGGCGTCAAGGGCAGCCAGATCGTGAACCTTGCGCGCGACCTGGCGCGTGCGCTGTCGCTGACCTCGATCCGCGTGGTCGAGACCATCCCGGGCAAGAATTACATGGGCCTGGAACTGCCGAACCCGAAGCGGCAGATCGTGCGCTTCTCCGAGATCGTCGGTTCCAAGGTCTACAACGACAATGTGTCGCTGCTGACCATCGGCCTCGGCAAGGACATTGCCGGCAACCCGGTCGTGGCTGACCTGGCGAAGATGCCGCACCTGCTGGTGGCCGGCACCACCGGCTCGGGCAAATCGGTCGGCATCAACGCGACCATCCTGTCACTGCTGTACAAGGCCGATCCGAACCAGGTACGCCTGATCCTGATCGACCCGAAGATGCTCGAACTGTCGATCTACGAAGGCATACCGCACTTGCTGGCGCCGGTCGTCACCGACATGCGCCAGGCCGGCCATGCGCTGAACTGGGCCGTCAACGAAATGGAGCGCCGCTACAAGCTGATGTCCAAGCTCGGCGTGCGTAACCTCGCCGGTTTCAACCAGAAGATTGCCGATGCGGCCAAGAAGGAAGAGAAGATCCCGAACCCGTTCAGCCTGACACCGGACGCGCCGGAACCTCTGGAGAAGATGCCGACGATCGTGATCATCATCGACGAGCTGGCCGACCTGATGATGGTGGTCGGCAAGAAGGTCGAAGAACTGATCGCGCGCATCGCGCAAAAGGCGCGCGCGGCCGGCATCCACCTGATCCTCGCCACGCAACGGCCGTCGGTGGACGTGATCACCGGCCTCATCAAGGCCAACGTGCCGACCCGCATCGCATTCCAGGTGTCGTCCAAGATCGACTCGCGCACCATTCTTGACCAGCAGGGCGCCGAAGCGCTGCTCGGCATGGGCGACATGCTTTACATGCCGCCCGGCACCGGTCTGCCGATGCGCGTGCATGGCGCCTTCGTAGCCGACGACGAAGTGCACCGTGTGGTCCAACACCTGAAGGCGCAGGGCGACCCGAACTATATCGAAGGCATTCTCGAAGGCGGCGTGGCCGAAGGTGGCGAAGGCGGTACGGGCGCTGACGCACCCGTCAGCGAAGCCGACCCAATGTATGACCAGGCCGTGGCCGTGGTGCTCAAGCACCGCCGCGCATCGATCTCACTGGTGCAGCGCCACCTGCGCATCGGTTATAACCGCGCTGCGCGCCTGCTCGAACAGATGGAGCAGAGCGGGATGGTGTCGGCAATGCAGTCCAACGGCAACCGCGAGATACTCGTGCCCAATACCAACCCGGAAGGATAAGCCTGATGCGTTTCAACGTTTCGCTGGCCGGCAGGATCGCCGCGCCGCTGCTGCTGTGTTTCCCGCTGCTGGCCGGTGCGGCCGCGCTTGAGCAGTTCAAGGCCTTCGTCGCCAACACCCGGTCCGCGCGCGGCGATTTCGTACAGCGCATGGTGAAGGAAGAAAACGGCAAGCTGCGCACCTCCAACGCGGCCAGCGGCACCTTCCTGTTCGCACGTCCGGGTAAATTCATCTGGACCTACCAGAAGCCCTATGAGCAACTGCTGCAGGCCGATGGCGACAAGCTCTACATCCACGACAAGGATCTCAATCAGGTGACCATACGCGCGCTCGGTGATGCGATCGGTTCGTCGCCTGCGGCGATTCTGTTCGGCAGCAACGACCTCGAAAAAAACTTCGCGCTCTCCGAGGGCGGCACCCGCGAGGGCATTGAATGGCTGCAGGCGATACCGAAGGCCAAAGACACGCAATTCGAGAAGATCGGCATTGGCCTGAAAGATGGCGTGCCGGTGGCGATGGAACTGCGCGACAGCTTCGGCCAGGTGTCGGTGCTGAGCTTTACCCGCTTCGAGAAAAACCCGCCGCTGTCGGGCACCCAGTTCCGCTTCGTGATCCCGAAGGGGGCCGATGTGCTGCAGCAGTAGTCTGGCCGGAATCCAGCGACTTTCGTCCCAACCGACAGACCGTCACTCTCAATCGCCGCGAGCATGACCAGCCCACTAGCCGAGCGCCTGCGCCCGTCCGCCCTTGATGATGTCTTCGGCCAGCAGCATCTGCTCGGCCCCGGCAAGCCGCTGCGCGTGGCGTTCGAATCCGGCGAGCCGCATTCGATGATCCTGTGGGGCCCGCCCGGCGTCGGCAAGACCACACTGGCGCGGCTGATGGCGCAAGGCTTCAACGCCGAATTCATCGCACTCTCGGCCGTGCTGTCCGGCGTGAAGGATATCCGTGAAGCGGTCGAGCGCGCGCAGCTGCTGCAGGCCGCTTCCGGCCGCCGCACGATCCTGTTTGTTGATGAAGTGCACCGCTTCAACAAGAGCCAGCAAGACGCTTTCCTGCCGCACGTCGAGAGCGGCTTGTTCACCTTCATCGGCGCGACCACGGAGAACCCGTCGTTCGAGGTCAACAGCGCGCTGCTGTCGCGTGCGGCGGTCTATGTGTTAAAGCCACTCACTGAAGACGACCTGTCGCGGCTGATCGACCGCGCGCTCGCACTTGAAGGCGCCGTCACCATCGCCGACGACGCCCGGGCAATGCTTGCGGCCAGCGCCGATGGTGACGGTCGCAAGCTGCTGAACAACACCGAGATCGTGCTGCGCGCCGCCGCGCAGCAGAAGCAGACCGCCATCGACACCGACCTGCTGAAGCAAACGCTCGGCGATGCGCTGCGCCGCTTCGACAAAGGTGGCGACGCGTTTTACGATCAGATCTCCGCGCTGCACAAGTCCGTGCGCGGCTCCAACCCTGACGCTGCGCTGTACTGGCTGGTGCGCATGTTCGACGGCGGTGCCGACCCGCGTTACCTGGCGCGCCGCCTGATCCGCATGGCCGCCGAAGACATCGGCCTGGCCGACCCGCGCGCGCTGCGGCTCGCGCTCGATGCCGCCGAAACCTACGAGCGGCTCGGCTCGCCCGAAGGCGAACTCGCGCTGGCCGAAGCCGCCGTCTACCTCGCATGCGCCGCCAAATCCAACGCCGTCTACAACGCCTACAACCAGGTACGCGCCTTCATCGCGAAAGACAAAAGCCGTCCGGTGCCCGAGCACCTGCGCAATGCACCCACCAGGCTGATGAAGCAACTGGGCTACGGCAAGCTGTATCGCTACGCGCATGACGAGCCGGGGGCTTACGCGGCCGGCGAGACCTATTTGCCCGAAGGCCTGGGCGAGCCCGGCTGGTATCAACCCACGCCGCGCGGGCTGGAGGGGAAGATTGGGGAGAAGCTGGCCCGGCTGAGGGAGCTCGATGATGCGGCACGCAAGAACGGTGGAAAATAATTCAGCGGTGCTGAGTTGAGGGTTCATTACACAAGTCGCCGGGATCCGGTGACTTTACTCAGTCAACCAACAGCCTCTCTACAGTTCCCGCCCAATTTGCAGCCACAACCTCGGCATGCGGTCTTGATCTGCAAGTGGTTTTCCGCTGTCAATGCGCCACGCAATCGCCGTCTGGAATGACCAGCCATGCTGTCCTCTGTAATTCAGCCCGGTCCCGGCGCCAGTCAGTGTGCGGCTGTTATTGCCGACTATCCAAGGCTGACGACTGATGGCGATATGTCCATGGTCTGCAAATACGATCCCCTGCCAGCCTTGCACAAAGGCCAGTGTGTGCCGCAGCTCGATCGTGGCCAGATAGCCCTGGTCGCCTACCGCTTCACCTTGCGGATAAGCGCGCACGCTATAAAACCCGCCCAGTCCCATTTTTTGCGAGCTGTCCAGATTTTTATTCGCCAGTTGTCCGCTCACGGACAGCAGCACTTCCGTCGTCGTTGTCAGCGCTTGCAGACGGCGCAGCGCCCAGCTCCATTTGCTGAAGCTGCCGGCCGTGCCGGCGCTGACGGCATCGATTTGCGCCGTTTCCTTATCCAGCCATAGTTGGCCTTGCGTGAACTTCACCGACCATGCCGTGCTGCCTTGCCAGCGGTCTAGCCAGTCGCCCGAGAGGCCTGCATTCCACACATCGGCTCTCTTGTTGATGCTGACGCCGGATGCAGTGACGCGGTCTTCCATCTCGCTATGGTCAACGCTGAACTCGGCATTCAGGTTAGCGCGACGGCTGCGCAGCAAGGGATGCAGCACAGACAGGCTGACCGTTTTGGCGTCGCCTTTTAGCCCCAGTGGCGCCAGCGTATCGCCCAGCGCATAGTGCAGTGTCGAAGCCGAGATGCCCATGCGCGTGCCGTAGCGGTTGACAGGCAGTTGCCAGCTGCCGTGCACGAAGTGCATGCCCTCGTCACTGGCGCGCGCCTGCAGGCTGGCCAGATCGCCGAGTTGGAGCGGGTTGTTGAAATTCAACGTGGTGCCGATGCGGTTCTTGCCGCTGAAGCGGTCGCCGTTTCTGTCCACGTCGATGCGGCCTGTCATCCATGCCCCCGGTGTGACATCGACTTGCAGATCCGACGTGCCCTGCGTGCTACCCGGCTTCAGTGTTGAACTGACGCTCATGCCCGGCAAGTCAGAGAGCAACAGCAAAGCACGCTCAAGATTGCCAATCTGCGCCACATCTCCGGATTTCAGATCTGCCAGCGGCGCCAGCGCGGCACCGCCTGCTATCTTTTGCTCGGTGACGCTGACTTCGCCGATGCGGCCTTCTAGCACGCGTATGTCGATGACGTTATCCGTTGGCTCCTGCGCGGGAATCAGTGCGTGCGCCAGAATGTAGCCACGCTCGCGGTAGTAGTGCGTAATGCGGGCGGCCAGCGCCTGCAGCGCGGCCAGCGACAAGGAACGACCTTCGCCTTCCTGCACCAGCGCATGCAGGGACTCGGCGCTGAAAGCAGTCGCGCCCAGAATGCGTAACTGGCTCACCGGAATTTTGACGTCTTCTTCTGGCGAAGCGGCGGGCGTGGCAGGTGCCGGCGATGGCGTTTCCAAAGGCGCGGGCATCAGAGGAACGATACGCTGCTGCTCGAGCAATTGTCCGGCATCAGGCCGGACAAATTGCGCCTCTGCCATTGCCGCCACCGATACACCGAGCATGAAAAAAGACAGCCGCAGCGGCAGCAACAGCCGCGCGGCTTTGCAAGGTCGACCTGGTTTTTTTATCGTCATCCGTTTTTAAGGCGGATTTTATTTGCAGGTCTTGGTCGGGCAAGTGATCGTCAGTGCCGTGGCATTACTGGCCGCCTGCACGAACTTGTAGTCGCCGTAATTGGCTGTCAGGCCGCTGCCGTTGATCGCATATTTGCCGGGTAAGGATTTGCTGGTCGCTGCTGTCTTCCATACGGCGGTGCCGGTGGTGGCGTTCCAAAGATTGTCGCCATTGACAAAGCCAGTGAGGGTGCCGGTCAGCAGCGGAATGCTTGAGCCAAAGGACAGCGTGCGCAAGTCAGCCAGATAGGTCAGCGTGGCTGGCGTGATGCGCCCGGCACCAAAGGCTAGCGTGGGCAGCAGATAGTTCGACGCCAGGGTGCCGGCAGCAGCGACGATGTTGTCAGCACCCAGCTTGGCTTCCACTCTGTTGGCCAGGCTCACGTGCTGGCTGTTGTAGGAGCCATAAGTCTGGTTGATCGTGATCTTGTTGGTGCCAACCAGTCCGGCGATGCTGTAGTTGGACGGGGTCAGGTTCGCGCTGGCATTGCCTTCATAGACTTTGGTGGGCGTGTTGATGATGCTGACGGTAAGCAGCTTGGGATTGATGAACAGACTGCCGTTGGTATAGCTGACGGTGTAGTTGGGTGAGGCCGACAGGCCAGCCAGCGTGATGGCATAGGTACCGGCGTTGACGGCGCCTTGAGAAGTACCGCCGTAGACTGGCGTGCCGGTGACGGTATCGCCATTGACCAGGCCGGTGTAGGTCACGCCATTGCCGCCAGTGAAGGCCGTGCCGTTATAGGTGCGGGTGGCATTGTTGGCCGTGATGGACAAGAGCGCCTTTGTCACTGTCAGGTTGCCGTTCACATAGCTGATCGTGTAGTTCGAGGGATTGAAGGTGCCGCCACTGGCCGCGCTGGCCGTGATCAGATACGGACTGTCGGCCACGTTGGCCGTTGCGCTGCTGCCTGCGCTGGCCAGTTGGACTGTGCCGATAGTCTCGCCTGGCACCAGACCTGATTTGCTGAATTCTTGGCCGCTGAAGCTGAGCGTCTGGCCATAGGTTTTGCTTTGGTTATTGGCAGTCACAGTGAGTGGCGCTTGATTCACTGTTAATGAGCCGTCTACATAGCTGATGTCGTATCGGTCTGAATAAAGTCCACCGGGCTTGATGATATAGGACCCTGCATTCACGACGTCTTGCACAGTCGCAGTGCCGGAGTAAGTAGCGTAAGTAGCCGAACCTGAAAGGGCGGCAGTTGTATTCGACGATGTATAGCTATAACCGCCGCTGTAGGCCTGGCCATCATAAGTTTTGCTGGAATTGCTGGCGGTGACTGTCAGCGGTACTAGCAGCGAGCGCAGCAGGGGCGTGGTGTTGCCTTCGTAGATGCGCCAGACGTTATCGAAATCAAAGCCGGCATAGCTTGCTTGCTGTTTTGCCTGGGTTGAATCGAGGGCGCTTGTGTTGGTTGTTATGCCATTACTGATACTATTAAAAAGATTGCTACTGTCAGCTGCCGTGCCATTAACTGTGCCACTTGCATAGGAATTATTGATTATTCCATTACCAATTCCAATCAATGCGCCCATTGTTCCGTTAGATTGGGAAGTAACTGTGCCAGTTGCATATGTTTGACTAATTGTTCCTTGGTTGTATCCTGCCAAACCGCCAATTGAGTCCATCCCGGAAGCAGTTACCGTTCCGCTAGCATAAGCATTGGAGAGGCTTTCGTAATTTCCCCCGACTAAGCCCCCGACAACTTGCTCGCCACTAACGGCGCCAGTTGCAAATACATTTTTAATAATGCCATTATTTGTGCCGACCAGACCGCCAACACCTATCTTTCCAGCTACGTTAGCTGTCGAGTAGGCGTTTGTAATTTCTCCAGAATTATTGCCGACCAGCCCGCCTATAATTCGATCGTTTGTGGACACTTTCCCCGATACATAAACTTGATTTATAGAGCCGATATTCTGTCCTGCCACTGCTCCAACATATGTTCCTCCTGTTATGTCTGCATCGACAATTCCAAGATTACGCATGATCCCTTTGTTGTTGCCAATTAGGCCAGTGCCGTATAATAATTGTGGAGAGTATATATATAAATTATTGACTGAATGACCCAAGCCATCCAGCACGCCAGTAAACATTGCTGTATCCGACCTGACGGGACTAAATCCCGCCCCATTATTCCAAGAAGATGTAGCGCTCGCATCCACATCTGTACCTAATGCATAATGCCCACCTAAATTATCTTTCATAGCCTGTAGTGCAGCCACATCCCGTATCAGCGTATAACCCTGACCGGCAATATCTAGCGTGGCGTTGTCTCCCGATAGCGTGATTGCCGAACCCCATCTCAACGCATAACTGCCGCCCGTACCTGGCGTCATGCTCAGCCCGGCAGATTTGCCTGTCGCCGTGATGTCGGCGTTGATGTTCACATTGCGCTGGGCATTGAGGCTTAATTTAGTGTTGCCGCTCCAGCTGACTGCGTCATTGACATGAATGTCGCCATTGCCACCAAGCGTGCCCTGGTTGACGGTGTTGATGGTCACGTTGTTCCGGTTTAGGTTAGATCCTAATGTGGCACCCGAAATATCGCCGCCACTGGCTGCAATCGTGAAGTCATTCGAGTTAATCCGCCATTCGCCGATCTTGCCGAAGAATGTGTTCGTTCTGATAAGGGTGTTATCGACAATTTGCACATGTCGACCCGAAGTTTCAATAATGCCGCCCTCACCTGAACTCAGCACGGGCGAAGCATCAAGAGTGAAGGCCACGGTGGTGGTGCCGCCCCGCATGTCACTGAGCAGGGTGATTTTTCCCTTGTTATTTCCCACCGTGCGCGCTTCAACTAAGCCCTCATTGTTGACAACCGCGTTGAAGAGTGCATCCGCACCTATGGCCGTCAGCAGCACCGTGCCGCCGTTGGCGCTAATGATTTGCTTGTTCTGCGCCAGCGCATCGAGCGTGCCTTCCTCGACCTGCACATTCAGCAATTTGTCCCCCGAAAAATCGAGCGTCATGCGGTTACCGGCAGCCAGTGCGACGGTACCGAGACGGGCGGTGATGATGCCTTCGTTCGAGACTTGGCCGCCGAGCAGGGCAACATAGCCGCCATCGGCTGTTGTGATGTTGCCCCGGTTCGTGACGGGGCCACCGGCACCCGTACCGCTGAAGCTGCGTTTGCCGCTGATGAAATCGTCATCGGACAGTTGCAATGTGGTGGCCAGCAAGCCGCCGACACTGACTTGCGAGCCGGCGCCAAACATCACGCCGTTCGGATTGAGCACCCAGACCTGCCCGTTGGCGGAGAGGCTGCCGAGAAATGTGCTGGATTCATTGCCAGTGACGCGGTTGAGTGCAATGGCCGAAGTGTTCGGCTGCTGGAAGACAATAGATTCGCCAGCAGCAGTGCCGAAACGCTGCCAGTTGATGGCCATGTTTTGTGACCCCTGCGTGATGGTGGTGGTCGTGCCTGCGGTGGCGATGGTGCCGCTGCCGGCTGAGACTTGTCCGCCCTCTGGCAGCGCGTATGCAGACAGCGAGAAAGTCGACAGCAAAGCGGCTGCCAAAGGCTTCAGGCCAGCGGACTTGCCGCGCCGGCGCGTGGTTTCGGAAGCCACTGCATAGCATTGAAGACGGTCACTCCAGACCAGGCTGTAGGCACGATTCATGATGGGTCCTTGAATAAATATATGGGCGTGGCCGGCGTTCGGGCCATGACTTTCGATACAAGTTAGGCTGTGCCAGGACGGCTGCCAATGGCGCAGCTGCGTGTGCATTGCGCTATCTGGCGTGCGCGTGCCAGCGACGAAAAGGAGACGCAGCCGGGGGCGCGTTGCGCCTCAATTGGTACAATTCCGCCTTTGCCACTGCTGGACCGGAATTGCCCCATGATCGACATCCAACTCCTCCGCAAGGACATCGACGCTGCTGCCGCGCGCCTGGCACAGCGCAAGTTCACGCTTGACGTTGTTGCCTTCAACGCACTCGAAGCCGAGCGCAAGACTATCCAGACCCGTACTGAAGATCTGCAGGCAAAGCGCAATACCCTGTCCAAGCAAATTGGCATCCTCAAAGGCAAGGGCGAAGACGCAGCCGCTGTCATGACCGAGGTGGCAGGCATAGGCGATGAACTCAAGGCCTCGGCGGATCAGCTGGAAGTCATTCAGGCCAAGCTGTCTGAATTCATGCTGGCCATACCTAATATTCCGCATGAGTCTGTCCCCGCCGGTCACGACGAGTCAGGCAACGTCGAAGTGCGTAAGGTAGGCACCCCGCGCCAGTTCGATTTCGAGGTCAAAGATCACGTCGATCTCGGCGCACCACTCGGGCTGGACTTTGACACCGGCGCCAAGCTCTCGGGCGCGCGCTTCACCGTCATGAAAGGTGGCATCGCTCGCCTGCATCGCGCGATTGCCCAGTTCATGCTGGACACTCACACCGCCGAGCATGGCTATACCGAGTGCTACACGCCTTACATCGTCAACACTGACACCCTGCGCGGCACCGGCCAGCTACCCAAGTTCGAAGCCGACTTGTTCGCCGTGAAAAAAGGCGGACAAGAAGGCGAGGGCGAATCGCTGTACCTGATACCCACCGCCGAAGTCACACTGACGAACTTTGTGCGGGACGAGATCATCAACGGTGATCAGCTGCCGATGCGGCTCGTCGCGCATTCGCCGTGCTTCCGTTCCGAGGCCGGCAGCTACGGCCGCGACACGCGCGGCATGATCCGCCAGCACCAGTTCGACAAGGTGGAGATGGTGCAGGTCGCGACGCCCGAGCAGTCGTATCAGCAGTTGGAAGAAATGTGCAGCCACGCCGAGAACATCCTCAAAAAGCTCGGCCTGCCGTACCGCGTGATCACGCTGTGCACCGGCGACATGGGCTTCGGCGCCGCCAAGACCTACGACCTCGAAGTCTGGCTGCCCGCGCAGAACACCTATCGCGAGATTTCATCGGTGTCGAACTGCGAAGCCTTCCAGGCCCGCCGCATGCAAGCGCGCTTCCGTCATGCGCAGGGCAAGCCCGAGCTGCTGCACACGCTCAATGGTTCTGGCCTGGCCGTGGGCCGCACGCTGGTGGCCATTCTTGAGAATTACCAGCAGGCCGATGGCAGTATCGCCATCCCCGAAGCGCTGTGGCCTTATACGGGCGGGATGCGGGTTTTGCAGGCTTAATTGAGCGCCCTCTGAAAAAAGGGGCTTACTTTCAGCTGGGGAACTCTGCTATAATTTTCGTCTTTCGGAAATGACCACGAAGTTTTCGAACCTGGAGAGGTGGCAGAGTGGTCGAATGTACCTGACTCGAAATCAGGCGTACCGCAAGGTACCGTGGGTTCGAATCCCACCCTCTCCGCCA
>JAOASL010000007.1 GCA_030158675.1 Burkholderiaceae bacterium
TGGAAATGCAAACGGGTCTTGCGTGTCACCGGCACGACCGCAAAATAGCTATCCATCAGGAAGGACTTGCCGCGCCCGACACCACCCCACCGATAGACGCCGCGCGGAATATCCGGACGGCGGATCAGACGGGTGATGCGGGTAGAGCGCTTGGCGCGGTACGCAACCCACTCGTCAGAGGACTGCTGCAAACGCAAGACGGCGGCCAGCTGTGCCGGATCGGAGTGATAGCCGCGCTCTTTCAGCGCATGTTGGTAATACTCGAGAGCGTTCATTGCGAAGGAGACAGCGGGCTCATATCGACCACGACTTGCGCCGGATAATGCGGCCGAGCCAGGCCGACGGGAAAGCCAAAGCCTAGCGAGAGACCGACGCTGCGGCTGCCGCCAAAGCCGCCACCCACACCGACGCCCACACCGGCACCGCCAGGCATGCGACCCCTACCCGGCGCACGGATGATCACTTCGGAAGTGCGATAGCCATCGCGATTGCAGACCACCCATAAGTCACCGTTGGCTTCGCCGACGTTGATCGTGCCGGGCGTCTGCAAGCGCCAGCTGCCCGCATCAGTCTGTACCGTGCAGTCGGCACCGGGCAGCGGTTGCCCGCGCGCAGTGGACAGGATATCGACCAAGCCCTCGGGACGCTGCGGCCCGCTGGCGCAGGCCGCAAGTATCAGGCTGCACAACACAACGGCGCTACATCGCATGTCATTCCTGTGTTGATGACCGCCGCTGCGCTTCATGCTGCGCGCGCCGTCAGAAGTTGAGTGCGCGCTTGTCGACAGCCAGGGCAGCCTCTTTCGTCGCCTCGGACAATGTCGGATGCGCATGGCAGATACGCGCGATGTCCTCGGCGGACGCACGGAACTCCATTGCCACCACGGCTTCCGAGATTAGCTCGGAAGCCATTGGGCCAATGATGTGCACACCGAGAATCTCGTCGGTCTTTTCATCTGCGAGGAACTTCACGAAACCCGAGGTATCGCCAAGCGCACGTGCGCGACCATTTGCCAGGAACGGAAAGCTGCCTGCCTTGTAGGCGACGCCATCGGCCTTCAGTTGCTGCTCGGTGCGACCGACCCATGCAATTTCCGGCGTGGTGTAGATCACCCAGGGGATGGTGTTGAAGTTCACGTGGCCGTGCTGGCCGGCGATACGCTCGGCGACCGCCACGCCCTCTTCCTCCGACTTGTGTGCCAGCATCGGGCCGCGCACGACATCGCCCACGGCCCAGACATTCGGCAGACTGGCGCGGCAATGGTCGTCGACCGCAATAAAGCCGCGCTCGTCGAGCTTCAGGCCGACCGCTTGCGGATTCAGGCCATTCGTGTTCGGCACGCGGCCAATCGACACGATCAGCTTGTCCACCACCAGTTTGTGCGCTTCGCCTTTGGCGTCGGCGTACTCAATGGTGATGTCCTTGCTGCCTTTTTTGATGTCGCCGATCTTCACGCCCATCTCGATCGCCAGACCCTGCTTGACGAACAGCTTGTGCGCTTCCTTCGACACCTGCTCATCGGCTGCGGCCAGGAAATTCGGCAGTGCCTCGAGAATGGTGACCTCGGCGCCCAGCCGGCGCCAGACGCTGCCCATCTCAAGACCGATCACGCCGGCACCAATCACGCCGAGCCGCTTGGGCACCGACTCGATGGCCAGCGCACCGCTGTTGGACAGCACCAGCTTCTCGTCGAACGGCGCATTCGGCAGCGCACGCGGATTCGAGCCGGTGGCGACGATGATGTGCTTGCCCTTCACCGATTCGCTGGCCGGCTCGGATACCGCGATCTCGTAGCCGTCGCTGTCTGCCTTCACGAACGAACCGCGGCCGTGCAGGAAGGTGACCTTGTTCTTTTTGAACAGGTACTGAATGCCGTCATTGTTCTGCCTGACCACGCCATTTTTGCGCGCCAGCATCTGCGCGAGATTCAGCTTCACGCCCTTCACTTCGACGCCGTGCTCGGCCAGACCGTGCTGCACATGCTCGAAGTGCTCGGCCGACTGCAGCATGGCCTTCGATGGAATGCAGCCGACATTGGTGCAGGTACCGCCCAATGCCGGAGCGCCCTGGTCGTTCTTCCAGTCATCGATGCATGCCACCGACATGCCGAGCTGGGCTGCACGGATCGCGGCGACATATCCGCCGGGACCGCCGCCGATGACGACGACATCAAAATTCTTTGCCATGGCCGCTCCTTACAGGTCGAGCAACAGGCGCGCCGGATCTTCCAGTGCTTCCTTCATTGCGACCAGACCGAGCACGGCTTCGCGGCCGTCGATGATGCGATGGTCATACGACATCGCAAGGTAGTTGATTGGACGGATAACGATCTGACCATTTTCGACCACCGCGCGCTCCTTGGTCGCATGCACGCCGAGGATCGCCGATTGCGGCGGATTGATGATTGGGGTCGACAGCATTGAGCCGAACACACCGCCGTTGGAAATCGAGAAGGTACCACCGGTCAGCTCGTCGAGCGTCAGCTTGCCATCCTTGGCCTTCTGGCCAAATTCACCGATCTTTTTTTCGATCTCGGCGATCGACATCTGATCGACGTTGCGCAGGATCGGCACCACCAGGCCGCGCGGCGAACCGACGGCGATACCGATGTCGAAGTAGCCATGGTAGACCACATCATTGCCATCAATCGACGCATTCAGCACCGGATATTTCTTCAGCGCGGCCACGGCGGCCTTCACGAAAAAGGACATGAAGCCCATCTTCACGCCGTGCTCTTTTTCGAACTTGTCCTTGTACTTGTTGCGCAGGTCCATGACCGGCTGCATATTGACTTCGTTGAAGGTCGTCAGGATCGCGTTGGTCGCCTGCGACTCGAGCAGACGCTCAGCGATGCGCGCGCGCAGGCGGCTCATCGGCACGCGCTGCTCGGGACGATCACCCAGATCAACGCCGACCGGCACCGGAACGGCCGGCAAGGCAGCACGCGCAGCGGCAACCGCCGGAGCCGGTGCTTTCGCGGCCGGCTGCGCCAGCGCATTGATCACATCGCCCTTGGTCACGCGACCGTCGCGGCCGCTGCCCTGCACGGCGTCTGCCGACATTTTGTTCTCGGCCAGCATCTTCGCTGCAGCCGGCATGGCGATCGCACCGCTGCTGGCAGCCGGCGCGGCGGCCGGTGCTGCTGCGGGTGCGGCCGCCGGTGTCGGGGCCGCAGCAGGCGCGGCGACCGATGCCGTCGCCTCGGTGTCGATACGCGCGATGATCTCACCAGCCACAACCGTGCTGCCGTCGGCCTTCAGGATCTCGACGATCACGCCCTGCGCCGGCGCAGGCAGCTCGAGCACGACCTTGTCGGTCTCGATATCGATCAGGTTTTCGTCGCGGGCCACAGCCTCGCCGACTTTTTTGTGCCATTGCAGCAGGGTCGCCTCGGCGACGGATTCCGACAGTTGCGGAACCGGGACTTCAAGAATTGCCATCACATTCTCCGTTTCGGGTTTGTCGCGCAGAGCGCCGGCATCCGGCGCAATGCGGGGTCATTATTTGGTCAGCACGAAGCCCTTCAGCTTCGAAAATGCGGTATCGATCAGCGCCTTCTGTTGCGCATAGTGCTTGTCGTAGTAGCCGACAGCAGGCGATGCGGAAGCTGGACGACCGGCGTAGGCCAGTTTCTGGCCGTCTGCCATGTTCTCGAAAATATTGTGCTGGATCTGGAACCACGCGCCCTGGTTTTGCGGCTCGTCCTGCACCCACACCACCTCGGCCACGTTCGCGAAGGACTTCAGCTCCGACGAGAATGCCTTGTGCGGGAACGGATACAGCTGCTCGACACGGATGATCGCTACGTCGGTCGCGTCGCGCTCCTTGCGGGCGTTCACGAGGTCGAAGTACACCTTGCCCGAGCAGGCCAGCACGCGCTTGACCTTCTTCGGATCGATTTTCTCGTCCACCTCGCCAATCACGGTCTGGAACGAGCCCTTGATCAATTCCGACAGCGGCGAACCGGCGTCCTTGTTACGCAGCAGGGATTTCGGCGTGAAGATCACCAGCGGCTTGCGGAACAGACGAATCATCTGGCGGCGCAGCAGATGGAAAATCTGCGCACCGGTGGTCGGCTGCACCACTTGCATGTTGTTATCGGCGCACAGCTGCAGGAAGCGTTCGACACGCGCTGACGAGTGCTCCGGTCCCTGGCCTTCGTAACCATGCGGCAGCATCATCACCAGCCCGGATGCGCGGCCCCATTTCACTTCACCGGAGCTGATGAACTGGTCGATGACGACCTGCGCGCCGTTGGCGAAATCGCCGAACTGCGCTTCCCAGATGGTCAGCGTATTCGGCTCGGCGGTTGAATAGCCGTATTCGAAACCAAGCACCGCCTCTTCCGACAGCACCGAGTCAATCACACTGAATGGCGCCTGCTGCTCGGACACATGCTGCAGCGGAATATAGATGCCGGCATCCCACTTTTCGCGATTCTGGTCGTGCAACACCGAGTGACGATGGGTGAAGGTACCGCGGCCGGCGTCCTGGCCGGTGATGCGGATCGCATAGCCGGACGACACCAGCGTGGCGAACGCGAGGTGCTCGCCCATGCCCCAGTCGACGTTCAGCTCGCCGCGTCCCATCGCCGCGCGGTCTGCCAGCACTTTCTCAACCAGCGGATGCGGCTTGAAGTCCTCGGGCACCGTGGTGATCCGCTCGGACAGCCGCTTCAGCTCGGCCGCCGGCACCGAGGTATCGGCCGCGTCGGTCCACTTGCGGTTCAGGAACGGCATCCAGTCAACTGCGTACTTGTTCTTGTAGTTCGAGATCACCGGATCGATCGTGCCCCGGCCCTCGTCCATCGCCTGCCGGAAATCCTTGACCAGCTGGTCACCGCTGTCGGTCTCGATCGTGCCCTGCGTGGCCAGCTTGTCCGCATACAGCTTGCGCGTACCCGGATGCTGGCCGATCTTTTTGTACATCAGCGGCTGCGTCAGTGCCGGCGTGTCCTGTTCGTTGTGGCCGAGTTTGCGGAAGCAGATGATGTCGACCACCACGTCCTTCTGGAACTGCATGCGGAAGTCGAGCGCGATCTGGGTCGCGTGAATTACCGCCTCGGGGTCGTCGCCGTTCACGTGCAGCACCGGCGCCTCGATCATCTTGACCACGTCCGAGCAATACAGCGTCGAACGGGTGTCGCGCGGATCAGAGGTGGTGAAGCCGATCTGGTTGTTGATCACCATGTGTACCGTGCCGCCCGTGCCGTAGCCACGGGTCTGCGCGAGGTTCAGGGTTTCCATCACGACGCCCTGCCCGGCGAATGCGGCATCGCCGTGCACCAGCACCGGCAGCACCTGACGGCCTTCCTTGTCGCCGCGACGATCCATGCGCGCCTTCACCGAGCCTTCGACGACCGGGTTGACGATCTCGAGGTGCGACGGATTGAATGCGAGCGACAGGTGGACGGGGCCACCCGGAGTCGAGATGTCGGACGAGAAGCCCTGATGGTATTTCACGTCACCGGCCGGCAGGTCGTCCGCATGCTTGCCCTCGAACTCGGCGAACAGATCGGACGGCATCTTGCCCAGAATGTTCACCAGCACGTTCAGACGGCCGCGGTGGGCCATGCCGATCACGATTTCCTGCACGCCCTGGTCACCGGCGCGCTGGATCACTTCGTCGAGCGACGCGATAAAGCTTTCGCCGCCTTCCAGCGAGAAGCGCTTCTGGCCGACGTATTTGGTGTGCAGGTAGCGCTCAAGGCCCTCGGCTGCCGTCAGGCGGTCGAGGATGTGCTTCTTCTGCTCGCGCGTGAAATTGCCGGTCGAACGGGTCGACTCCAGCCGCTCCTGCATCCAGCGCTTCTGCGCGGGGTCGGTCATGTACTGAAATTCGGCGCCGATCGAACGGCAGTAGGTATCGCGCAGCGCCTGCAGCAGGTCGCGCAGCGTTGCCGTATCCGGGCCGAAGTAGGTATTGCTAATGTTGAACACGGTGTCGAGGTCGGCATCGGTAAAGCCGTAGAACGACGGTTCGAGTTCAGGAATATTCGGACGCTCCTGGCGTTGCAGCGGATCCAGGTTGGCCCACTGCGTGCCGAGGAAACGGTAGGCAGCGATGAGCTGCGTGACGGCCACGCGCTTGCGGCCCATTTCGGCATCGCCCGACGCGGTCACAGTGCGGATCGGGCCAAGCTTCGCACGCTCGGCGAAGGAGGCGATCACGCTGGCATGCGGGACATCTGGCCGGTCCGAGCCATCGACGGCAGGCACATGCTGCATCGCGTCGAAATAGGCGCGCCAGTTGTCCGGGACGGCGCCGGGATTCAGGAGATAGGCCTCGTACAATTCCTCGACGTACGGGGCGTTGCCTCCAAACAGATAAGAGTTGGAGAAAAATTGCTGCATCATCGCTGCTCACCTTTCTTCGCGTTTCGCGAAGCAAATAGCGGGTTCATAAACCTTCCGCGACACGGCCTCGCCGGTTAGCGGATTGCAAATCATTTGCGGGAAGGGCTTGATTCAGGCGCACGTAGGCTTCTGCGTACGAACGACATCGGAGTGTAACATCAGAGCTGATTCGAATAATCGTTTTCTTGCTTGCCTTTTCGGCAAACTCCCGGCTCAGCACCAGCACCTGAAGCAGTGCCTGACCCGAGAAGCAAAAAAGCGGGCCGCAGCCCGCTTTCCTTGAAGCCTCCGGCAAATCAGCGCTTGCCGATCGGCAGTACGTCGCGCTGCGGCGAACCGACGAACAGCTGGCGCGGACGGCCGATCTTCTGCTCCGGATCCGAGATCATCTCGTTCCACTGCGCGATCCAGCCGACGGTACGCGCCATCGCGAAGATGCCGGTGAACAGCGACACCGGGATACCCAGCGCCGACTGCACGATGCCCGAATAGAAGTCGACGTTCGGGTACAGCTTGCGCTGCACGAAGTAGTCGTCTTCCAGCGCGATTTTTTCCAGCGCCATTGCCAGCTTGAACAGCGGATCGTTCTCGAGACCGAGTTCGCTCAGCACTTCATGGCAGGTCTCGCGCATCAGCTTGGCGCGCGGGTCGTAGTTCTTGTACACGCGGTGACCGAAGCCCATCAGCTTGACATTCGAATTCTTGTCTTTCACCTGCTTGACGAACTCGCCGATCTTCTCGACGCCACCATTGCGCTGGATTTCCTGCAGCATGGTCAACGCCGCTTCGTTGGCGCCGCCGTGCGCCGGGCCCCACAGGCAGGCGATGCCGGCAGCGATACAGGCGAACGGATTGGCGCCCGACGAACCGGCCAGACGGACGGTCGACGTCGATGCGTTCTGCTCGTGGTCGGCGTGCAGAATCAGGATGCGGTCAAGCGCGCGCACCAGCACATCGTTGACCTTGTAGTCCTCGGCCGGCGTGGCGAACATCATGCGCATGAAATTCGCGCTGTACGACAGGTCGTTGCGCGGGTAAATGAACGGCTGGCCGACCGAATACTTGTAAGCCATCGCGACCAGCGTGGGCATCTTCGCGATCAGCCGGATCGCGGACACTTCACGGTGGTGCGGGTCGTTGATGTCGAGCGAGTCATGGTAGAACGATGCCAGCGCGCCGACGGTGCCGACCAGTACCGACATCGGGTGCGCGTCGCGACGGAAACCGCGGAAGAAGAACTGCATCTGCTCGTGCACCATGGTGTGACGGGTCACGGTATCGGTGAATTTCTTCTTCTGCCCCCCATTCGGCAGCTCGCCGTTCAGCAACAGGTAGCAGGTCTCGAGGAAGTCGCAGTTCACCGCCAGCTGCTCGATCGGGAAGCCGCGATACAGCAGCTCGCCCTTGTCACCGTCGATGTAGGTGATCGACGAATTGCAGGCTGCGGTCGACATGAAGCCCGGGTCATAGGTGAACTTTCCGGTCGCGCCGTACAGCTTGCGGATGTCGACCACATCCGGACCGATGGATCCCTTGTAGACCGGGAATTCCACCGAGGGCGAACCGTCGGAGAAGGATAGCGTGGCTTTTGCGTCGGATTGGGTCATGACTCTACCTTCGAATGAAGAAAATTAAAGTACCGGATGTCTGTTTCCATGAGCGGCCACGATGCCATGCGGCGCTGCCGGTCAAGCCTGCCGCAGGCGCGCCAGCAAGGTCGTCACATGCGGCGTATCGAGCCCGTCCTCGGGCTCTTTGCGGCCCAGCAACAGGCTCATCAGATCGTTGTCGGAGAGGTCGAGCAGCCGTGTCAGCGCATCGACCTCTTCATCCGTCAGATCAACCTCATGCGCATCCAGGAAGCGCGTGAGAATCAGGTCGTTTTCCAGCAGTCCGCGGCGACTGCGCCAGCGCAGTCGCGCACGTTTCGCCGGATCGTCCTGGTGCCTTGCGTGTTCCATGATGATCAAACTGCGCGGCGAACCATCAGTTCCTTGATCTTGCCAATCGCCTTGTTCGGGTTCAATCCCTTCGGGCAGACATCGACGCAATTCATGATCGAGTGGCAACGGAACAGACGATACGGATCCTCAAGATTGTCGAGGCGCTCGCCGGTGGCCTGATCGCGGCTGTCGGCAATGAAGCGGTACGCCTGCAGCAGCCCGGCCGGGCCGACGAATTTGTCCGGGTTCCACCAGAACGACGGGCACGATGTCGAGCAGCAGGCACACAGGATGCACTCGTACAGGCCGTCGAGCTCTTCGCGTTCTTCCGGCGATTGCAGGCGCTCTTTTTCCGGCGGGATCGACTCGTTCACCAGGAACGGCTTGATCGAGTGGTACTGCTTGAAGAAGTTGGTCATGTCGACGATCAGGTCGCGAATGACCGGCAGGCCCGGCAACGGACGCAGCACGATCGGCTCAGCCAGCTCGTTCAGGTTGGTCGTGCAGGCCAGCCCGTTCTTGCCATTGATGTTCATCGCGTCCGAGCCGCACACGCCTTCGCGGCAGGACCGGCGCAGCGCGAGCGAGTCGTCAACGTCGGCCTTGATCCGCTGCAGCGCGTCGAGCAGCATCTTGTCGGTGTCCTGCAGTTCGACCGTCAGGTCCTGCATGTAGGGCTTCGCATCCTTGTCCGGATCGTAGCGATAGATCTGGAATTTGACTGTACGTGGCATGGTGTTCGGTGTCCTGCGGTTAGAAAGTACGTGCCTTCGGCTTGAAGGTCTCGACGGTCAGCGGCTTGGTCACGACCGGCTTGTAGTCCAGGCGATTGCCCTCGGAGAACCACAGCGAGTGCCTCATCCAGTTGTCGTCGTCGCGATTCGGGAAGTCGCTGTGCGCATGCGCGCCGCGCGATTCGCTGCGCGCCGCAGCCGAGACGATGGTCGCTTTCGCAGTCTCGATCAGATTGTCCAGCTCGAGCGCTTCGACGCGCGCCGTGTTGAACACCTTGGACTTGTCCTTGAACGAAACGTGCTTGCGGCGCTCGTCGAGCTCCATGATCTTCCTGACGCCTTCGTCCAGCAGCGTCTGCGTACGGAACACGCCGCAGTGCTGCTGCATGGATTTGCGGATGTCGTTGGCGACGTCCTGCACGCGCTCGGAACCAGTCGACGTTTCCAGACTGTTCAGGCGGTCGAGTGCGCGCTCAGCGCCGTCGGCCGGCAGCGACTGATGGCTCTGGGCCTTCAGGTTCGACGCCACGATGTGGTTACCCGCGGCGCGGCCAAACACCAGCAGGTCGAGCAGCGAATTGGTGCCGAGGCGGTTGGCGCCGTGCACCGACACGCAAGCGCATTCACCGATGGCGTACATGCCCTTGACCACTTCCTGCGAGCCGTTCTTCGGTGCGACCACCTGGCCATGGATGTTGGTCGGTATGCCGCCCATCTGGTAGTGGATCGTTGGCACGACCGGGATCGGTTCCTTGGTCGCATCGACGTTCGCAAATTTGTGGCCGATCTCGAGAATCGACGGCAGGCGCTTGCGAATGGTGTCCGCGCCGATGTGGCGCAGGTCGAGCAGTACGTGATCCTTGTTCGGACCGCAGCCGCGGCCTTCCTTGATTTCCTGATCCATCGAACGCGACACGAAGTCACGTGGCGCCAGGTCCTTCAGCGTCGGTGCGTAGCGCTCCATGAAGCGTTCACCGTTGCTGTTGATCAGGATGCCACCCTCGCCGCGCACGCCCTCAGTGATCAGCACGCCGGCACCGGCCACACCGGTCGGATGGAACTGCCAGAACTCCATGTCTTCCAGCGGCAGGCCGGCACGTGCTGCCATACCCATGCCGTCGCCGGTGTTGATGAAGGCATTCGTCGATGCGGCCCAGATGCGGCCAGCGCCGCCGGTGGCGAACACAGTGGTCTTCGCCTCGAGGATCATCACGTCACCGGTTTCCATCTCGAGCGCGACCACGCCGAGCACGTCGCCGTCTTCGTTGCGCACCAGGTCGATCGCCATCCACTCGACGAAGAAATGCGTCTTCGCACGCACGTTGCGCTGATACAGCGTATGCAGCATCGCATGACCTGTACGATCAGCTGCGGCACAGGCGCGCTGTACTGGCTTCTCGCCAAAATTCGCAGTGTGGCCGCCGAACGGGCGCTGGTAAATCGTGCCGTCCGGGTTGCGGTCGAACGGCATGCCGAAGTGCTCAAGCTCGTAGACGACCTTCGGCGCCTCACGGCACATGAATTCGATCGCGTCCTGATCACCGAGGTAGTCCGAACCCTTGACGGTATCGAACATGTGCCAGTACCAGTTGTCCTCGGACATATTGCCGAGCGACGCACCGACGCCACCCTGTGCGGCGACCGTATGTGAGCGCGTCGGGAAAACTTTCGACAGGACCGCGACGTTCAGGCCGGCCTCGGCCAGTTGCAGCGACGCACGCATGCCGGAACCGCCGGCACCGACGACAACGGCGTCAAAACGACGGCTGGGAATGGAGGATTTGATGGCTACCACAGTTACACTCTCCAAAGAATCTGGACGGTCCAGCCGGCACAGCCGACCAGCCACAGGATGGTGAATACTTGCAATGCGAGACGAATGCCGACCGGCTTGACGTAATCCATCCAGATGTCGCGCATGCCGACCCAGGCGTGGTAGTACAGCGCGAGGAAGGTCACGAAGGCCAGCAGCTTGAACCACTGCTGCGCAAACAGCCCGGCCCAGCCTTCATAGCTGAAATCCGATCCGCCAAGGAACAGCACCAACGTGACAAGGGTGAAGACCGCCATCACCACAGCGGTCACGCGCTGCGCGAGCCAGTCACGCAGGCCATAGTGCGCGCCGACGACCAGGCGCTTCGGTCCGATATTATTGTTTGCCATTTCAGAATGCTCCGAACAGTTTCAATGCGATCAGCGCAGTCAGCACCAGGCTGACGACCATGACGGACTTCGCGGACTTGGCAGCCCCTTCCTTGGAAAGACCGATATGCAGATCCATGATCAGGTGACGAATGCCCGCGCAGAAATGCTGCAGGTAGCCCCAGACAACCACGAGAATCGCCAGCTTCACCAGCGGATGACTGGCGTAGCCCTGCAGGAAACCGAAGGAAATTTCGGACGTGATCGACTTGTCGAACAGGAAAAGGATGAACGGCAGCAGCACGAACAACAGAGCGCCGCTGATCCGGTGCAGGATCGACACGAGGCCCGCTGCCGGCAGCCGGTAGCGGATAATCTGCATTACATGAATGTTGGTAAAACGTCTGGGCGTGGTCACTTCGGGCATGAGCTTCTTCTCCAACGGTTGATTCTGCGGTTACTGCATTTTTTCAACAAATCTTTCAGATTTTATCCGTACGTGCTTAAGTCCGTATGGACGGCATTGCATTAAGCCCATTACCAATTTTTTTAACGAATACTGCATAGGCTGCGCCGCTAGCTCAGTTCATTGTGGTAATGGTGGGCGCTGGTGACATAGATGGCGCGCCGCAATTCGACCGGGCGATCACGATAGGTATAAGAGACGCGCTCAACCCCGAGCACCGGCACACCCGCAGCCACGTTCAGGGTGGCCGCCGCACTATCGTCAGCAGCCAGCGCCTTCAGCTTTTCGGTAGCGCGAACCATCGGCGTGCCGAACTCGGTTTCAAACAGCCCGTACATCGGCCCCTTGTATTCGGCCAGGCGCTCCGCAGTCAGGCCTTTGAAAAGCGCTCCCGGCAGCCAGATCTCTTCCTGAATCGTCGGCACTGCATCGAAATACTGGACGCGACGGATATAGACGACAGAATCGCCGGCCTTGATGTCCAGCACACGCGCCACTTCCGCCGGTGCGCGCAGACGCTTGACCTCGACGATACGATTCTCGGGCTGCTGCGCTTCACCGGCGTCCGGCATCAGCTTCAGAAAACGGAACTGAACGCGTGCCTCATGGTGGGTAGCGACAAACGTCCCTTTGCCCTGCCGGCGCACCACCAGGTTCTCGGCCGACAGCTCGTCGATCGCCTTGCGCACCGTGCCCTGGCTGACCTTGTAGCGCACCGCAAGCTCGACCTCGCTGGGAATCAGCTCGCCGGGCTTCCATTCGCCCGACTGCAAACTCTGCAGAATCAGCGCCTTGATCTGCTGGTACAGCGGGCTGAAAGTGGGCGAAGCGCTCCCTGCACCGCCGGGAGTGGCCGGGCCGGGGGCGGCAGTCGGGAAAACGGTCTGGTTCATGGCAGGCAATTTCACCACAGTCGCTGTTTAACGTCCAGAAAATTGTTAAGTAATATGTCTTATATAAGATATAAGATGCAGATTGACAGCGCGAGGGGTCACGCCTAAACTCGCGTGCAAGTTTCCGGACCTTCAACAGAAGGCCGGCCAGTGTTTCACTTACTTGACCCTTTTGGAGATTCATCATGGCTAAAGCCCCCATGCGCGTTGCCGTCACCGGCGCCGCTGGCCAGATCGGCTATTCCCTGCTGTTCCGCATCGCGAACGGCGACATGCTTGGCAAGGACCAGCCCGTCATCCTGCAGCTGCTCGAGATTCCGGACGAGAAGGCACAGAAGGCGCTGAAGGGCGTGATGATGGAAATCGACGACTGCGCGTTCCCGCTGCTGGCCGGCATGACAGCGCATGCGGATCCGATGACGGCGTTCAAGGATGCTGACGTTGCCCTGCTGGTCGGCGCACGTCCGCGCGGCCCCGGCATGGAGCGTGCCGACCTGCTCGCCGCCAACGCGCAAATCTTCACCGTGCAGGGCAAGGCGCTTGACGCCGTCGCTTCACGCAACGTGAAAGTGCTGGTGGTCGGCAACCCGGCCAACACCAACGCCTACATCGCGATGAAATCGGCACCGAGCCTGCCGGCCAAAAACTTCACCGCCATGCTGCGCCTGGACCACAATCGCGCCGCATCGCAAATCGCCACCAAGACCGGCAAGCCAGTGTCGTCGATTGAAAAGCTGTGCGTCTGGGGTAACCATTCACCGACCATGTATGCGGACTACCGTTTCGCGTCCATCGACGGCAAGTCGGTCAAGGACATGATCAATGACGAAGCATGGAACAAGGATGTGTTCCTGCCGACCGTTGGCAAGCGCGGCGCGGCCATCATCGACGCACGCGGCCTGTCGTCTGCCGCATCCGCTGCGAACGCGGCCATCGACCACGTGCGTGACTGGGTGCTCGGCACCAACGGCAAGTGGACCACGATGGGCATCCCGTCCGACGGTTCGTACGGCATTCCTGAGGGCGTCATGTTCGGCTTCCCGGTCACGACCGCGAACGGCGAATACACGATCGTGCAGGGCCTCGAGATCGACGCCTTCTCGCGCGAGCGCATCAACGTCACGCTGAAAGAGCTGACCGACGAGCGCGACGGCGTGAAGCATCTGCTGCCGTAATCCCGTTGCAAGCGGCGGCAGGCCGGTCCTGCCGCCGTGTTTCGAGACCCTTCCCTACCCTGCCCATGCATCCTTCCGACATCCTGTTTCAGGGCATGCACCAGCCGGTATCGCTGCCGGCCTGTGACCACTATGCAGGATCGGAAAAGCTGATGCGCAAATCGCTCGCGCTGCAGCAGCAACTGGGCCCGCTCTTTGACATCACCTTCGACTGCGAAGACGGCGCCGCTGCCGGCAATGAAGGCGCGCATGCTGCGCTGGTCGGCGAACTGATCGCGGGCGACGCCAATTGGTTCAACCGCATCGGCGCGCGCGTGCACGACCCCGACAGCGAGCACTTCGAATCCGACGTCGCTGCCATCTGTACGCGTGCGGCGCAGCGACTCGCCTATATCGCGATCCCGAAAGTCGAGAGTGCGGCGCAGCTCAGCGCAGCGATCGACACCGTGCACCATCATGCGAGCGCAGCCGGGCGCACCGACCTGCCGGTACATGTGCTGATCGAGACGCATCGCGCGCTGCATGAGGTGCGGGACATCGCAGCGCTGCCGGAAGTCGAGTGCCTGTCGTTCGGCATCATGGACTTTGTCTCGGCGCACTTCGGCGGCATACCGGCGACGGCGATGAAGAGTCCGGGCCAGTTCAGTCATCCGCTGGTCATACGTGCCAAACTGGAAATCGCCGCCGCCTGCCATGCGTACGGCATTGTGGCGTCGCATAATGTCTGCACCGAAATTCGCGATCTGTCGGTTGTTGGGCACGACGCGGCGCAAGCCGCGCGGCAGCTGGGTTACGGCCGCATGTGGAGCATTCATCCGGATCAGGTCCGTCCGATTCTCAGTGCCTTTGCGCCGGACGGAAGCGAAATCGATGAAGCTGTCGCAATACTGTACGCCGCCCAGCGAAACGACTGGGGTCCCATACAACACGAAGGCAAACTGCACGACCGCGCGAGCTACCGTTATTACTGGACGGTGCTGCAGCGGGCGCGCCGCCTTGGCCAGACCCTTCCGCCAGCGGCGGTGACGCTGGTCTAAATACGCAACATGAAAGAACATCAGGAAACACCATGCGAATTCCGACCCTAATCTCCCTTTGCGCCGCCGCGCTGCTTCCGCAGCTGGCCCAGGCCAGGGCGGTCGACCTGAACTGCGAACTCGGCCGCCATGTGTCGGTCGCCGGCGATGTGCAACTCGACAGCGCGATCGACCTGAACTGGAAAGGCAGGCAGTACCGCATGCAGCGCGTGAATACGTCCACCGGCGCGCAGCGTTTCGAAGACCAGGACAGCGGACTGGTCTGGATCAGCATCCCGAGCAAGGCGATGCTGCTTGACAGCGTGCGCGGCGAACCGGTGGCAAATGAATGCAGGGCCGACAACGCAGATCAGGTCCTCAGGTAAAGGCAAGAGACTGCGCAAAGGCGTGCGGTCCCGAGCCATACGGGCAACAACAGATTTTCAGGTTATTCAAAAAACAAGGAGAGCTTATGTCGAACAACACGCTTAAAACGCTCAAAGAATTCAAGATCTCGGCAACGAAGAAAGGCAAGTTCCATTCGCTGCCGGCGCTGCAGAAATCACTGGGCATCCACATTGACCGTCTGCCGGTGTCGATCCGCATCGTGCTCGAGTCCGTCCTGCGCAACTGCGATGGCAAAAAGGTGACCGAGGCGCACGTGCGCCAGCTCGCCAACTGGAAGCCGAAAGCGGCCCGTACCGACGAAATTCCGTTCGTCGTCGCACGTGTAGTGCTGCAAGACTTCACCGGCGTGCCGCTGCTGGCCGATCTGGCAGCCATGCGCGGCATCGCTTCGGCGATGGGCAAGAACCCGAAGAACATCGAGCCGCTGGTGCCGGTCGATCTGGTGGTTGACCACTCGGTACAGATCGACCATTTCCGCGACAAGAACGCGCTCGATCTGAACATGAAGCTGGAATTCCAGCGCAATAACGAGCGCTACCAGTTCATGAAGTGGGGCATGCAGGCATTCGACACCTTCGGCGTCGTTCCGCCGGGCTTCGGCATCGTGCACCAGGTGAACCTCGAGTACCTGGCGCGCGGCGTGCACAACAAGGACGGCGTGTTCTACCCTGACACGCTGGTCGGCACCGACTCCCACACCACGATGATCAACGGCATCGGCGTGGTCGGCTGGGGCGTGGGCGGCATCGAGGCCGAAGCGGGCATGCTGGGCCAGCCGGTCTACTTCCTGACCCCGGACGTCGTTGGCGTGAACCTGACCGGCGTGCTGCGCGAAGGCGTGACCGCAACCGACCTCGTGCTGACCATCACCGAGATGCTGCGCAAGGAAAAAGTGGTCGGCAAGTTCGTCGAATTCTTCGGCGAAGGCACCGCATCGCTGTCGCTGACGGACCGCGCCACCATCGCGAACATGGCACCGGAATACGGCGCAACAATGGGCTTCTTCCCGGTCGACGAGGCCACCATCGACTACTTCCACGGCACCGGCCGCACGAAAGCGGAAATCGACGCATTCGAAGCCTACTTCAAGGCACAGAAGCTGTTCGGCATCCCGAAGAAGGGCCAGATCGACTACACCAAGGAACTCTCGCTCGACCTGTCGAAAGTCGCGCCGTCACTGGCCGGCCCGAAGCGTCCGCAAGACCGTATCGAGATCGGCAACGTGAAAGAGAGCTTCCGCGATCTGTTCGCCAAGCCGGTCGCCGAGAACGGCTTCAACAAGAAGGCTGAAGACCTCGACGCCGAGTACACCACGTCGGACAACATCAAGCTGCAGAACGGTGACGTGCTGATCGCTGCGATCACCTCGTGCACCAACACCTCGAACCCGAGCGTGCTGCTGGCCGCCGGCCTGCTGGCCAAGAAAGCCGTCAAGCTGGGCCTGACCGTGCCGACGCACATCAAGACATCGCTGGCGCCAGGGTCGCGCGTGGTCACCAAGTACCTGGAAGCGGCGGGTCTGCTGCCCTACCTGGAAGAGCTGGGCTTCGGCGTCACCGCCTACGGCTGCACCACCTGCATCGGCAACGCCGGCGACCTGACACCATCAATGAACGAAGCGATCGTGAAGAACGATGTGGTCGCCGCCGCCGTGCTGTCGGGCAACCGCAACTTCGAGGCACGCATCCATCCGAACATCCGCGCCAACTTCCTCGCGTCGCCGCCGCTGGTCGTCGCCTACGCGATTGCGGGCAATGTCACCGTCGACCTGATGACGCAGCCGCTCGGCAAAGACAAGAAAGGCCGCGACGTGTTCATCGGCGACATCTGGCCGACCTCGGAAGAGATCAACAAGCTGATGAAATACGCCATGAACGCGCGCACCTTCAAGGCGAACTACGCCGACGTCAAAGGCGCGCCGGGCAAGCTGTGGGAGCAGATCAAGGGCGTGGCCCAGGGTCAGGTCTACAACTGGCCGAAGTCGACCTATATTGCCGAGCCGCCGTTTTTCGAAGGCTTCGAGATGCAGCCGAAAGCGGCCGCGACCGGCATCTCCGGCGCACGTGCGCTGGGCGTGTTCGGTGACTCAATCACGACCGACCACATCTCGCCGGCGGGTTCGATCAAGGACAGCAGCCCGGCAGGCCAGTGGCTGCTTGCGAATGGCGTACTGAAGGCAGACTTCAACTCGTACGGCTCGCGCCGTGGCAACCACGAGATCATGATGCGCGGCACCTTCGCCAACGTGCGCATCAAGAACCTGATGATCCCGGTCAAGCCGGACGGCTCACGTGTCGAGGGTGGCATCACCATCCATCAGCCAAGCGGCAAGGAAACGTCGATCTACGACGCCGCAATGCAGTACGTCAAGGACGACGTTCCGACAATGATCTTCGCCGGCGAAGAGTACGGCACCGGCTCGTCGCGTGACTGGGCCGCCAAAGGCACCCAGCTGCTCGGCGTGAAGGCAGTCGTGGCGCGTTCGTTCGAGCGCATTCACCGCTCGAACCTGGTCGGCATGGGCGTGCTGCCGCTGCAATTTCTCGGCAACGACAGCGTGCAGTCGCTCAACATCACCGGCAGCGAGACCTTCGACCTGCTCGGCCTGGAGAAAGACATCAAGCCGCAGCAAGAAGTGACGCTGGTGATCAAGCGTGCAAACGGCGACAGCCAGAAAGTCAAGCTGCTGCTCCGTATCGACACGCCGATCGAAGTCGATTACTACCGCCACGGCGGCATCCTGCCGTTCGTGCTGCGCCAGCTGCTCGCAGCCTGATGACCGCGCAGTCGGCCGAGATTTTCTCGCCGGCTGCGTCTGTCCGACAGATAACTTAACGGAGACAAGAACATGTGGAAAATTCTCGTAGGCTTCATCATTTTCGCGATCATCGCGCTGACCGTCGTATTCCAGATGGGCGACAAGGCCAGTATGCAAGGCGAGTCGGGCGAACATGAGTCAGGCGAAGTGGCCAAACAAGCGGCTCCTGCAGACGCACCGGCCGCAGCGCCAGCGGCTGCTCCGGCAGCGGGCGAGGCCGAAAAGAAGTAATCGGCATTGCTTTACCGCACAGGCCCGCCCCGGCGGGCCTTTTTCATGGGCTGACGCTTTCAGTCCGTGCGTTGAGACAGTCCTCCGTCAGGGAACGCGCATCCGGTACAATCGGTAGTTCCGCTGACCCCTCCCCCACCATGCGCCGCACACCCAAAAACCCTGTCCGAAAATTTTCTGCAGAGAGCCAGCGCTTAGCCTCGCTCGCACAATCGATGGTGCGCGCCTCCAGCCGCATCGAAGCACGCAGCTGGGAAGCACGTCTTGATGCGCTGCTGCAAAAACAGCTCGCCCATCAGCAGCAGCAGGCGATCGACAACTCGCTCGACCACCTGTTCCATACGGACCTGGATGCCTACGATGCGCTGCTCGATTCGGTCGAAGCGATCAGCAGCAGCTGCACGCTCGATCACGAAGGCAAGCGCATCGATGCGCTGCTGGTTGCCGTGCCTATCCTGGCGTGGACCCGTTTCAGCATTCCGTCCGGACAGATCAATCCGGCTGCATTGCAGGCCATCACGACGCAGTTGTATGGGCATATCCTGGCCAGCAATACGCGCGCAGCCGTCGCGCCGGTGCTGTTCTCGATCGACCAGCTGCCGCGCAGCTACTGCGACAACTACGAGATGACTCGTCAGATGGCCGACGCCGCATTGTCCGGAAAACCCGTACTGGTTCCGGCCGCCCTGTCGGAAACGGCACCCTTCCTTGCCGATACACGTTATCTGATACTGGCCGTGACGGCCGAATCCGGGCAGCCGCTACTGCGCTGGCAGGAAGAGGAAGCGAGCAACAACCGGCAGGCACTCGCGCAGACTGCGCTGACCCAATGGCAACTACAGGCAGGCCCCAATCTGCAGACGCTGTTGCCCGGCTGCGGCATCGAACTGCTGCTGCCCGCCGCTTATTACGTTGCCTGCCGAGAGGCAGACAAGGCGATCCGCCCCATCTCCTTGCGCGCGGCGGCGCATTACCTGACCCATACGCTGGCGGTGGAAGCAGCGCAACTGTCGGTCGTGATTGCCGCCGTCGGCGACGAGACCAGCGACATTCGCATTGATGAGTTTCGCATCAGCTACAGCCTCGCAGACAGCGAGGACGTGGTGTACGGTGTGGTCTGGCCGCTGTATGACGAGGAAAGCGCGGACGAAGTCATCGCATCGATGGTGCATCAGCGTCCCGGCAGCAGCCTGACCATGACGCCGATTCAGCAGATTGTCGGCGTGCTGCGCGAAACCGGCATCATCCGCATCCAGCAAATCGAAGGCGTATTGCCGCCCGAGTATTGCGAAGATTGCGGTGCCCCGCTGTTTTCCGATTCGAACGAAGAGATGGTGCATGCAGAAATGCCAGAAGATGCTGGCCAGAACACCGGGCATTTGCATTGAGGTATCGGCAATACGGGCTGCCTCTGCTATAATCGCCGGCTACGTCGGGGCGTAGCGCAGCCTGGTAGCGCACTTGCATGGGGTGCAAGGGGTCGCGA
>JAOASL010000008.1 GCA_030158675.1 Burkholderiaceae bacterium
ATCCGCACCTGGGATGTGCTGGACAACGACGTGCTGCAAACGCTCGTCGCGGTTCGCCGCGAAGCCTTCGTGCCGCCGGCCTACCAGAGCCTGGCCTTCGTGGATGCCGAAATACCGCTGCCCTGCGGCCAGAACATGCTGTCACCGAAACTCGAAGCCCGACTGCTGCAGGAAGCGAAACTCGGTCCGGACGATCTGGTGCTCGAGATCGGCGCCGGCTCCGGCTACATGGCCGCGCTGCTCGCGCAGCACGCACGGCATGTGGTGACGGTCGAACTGGCGCCGGAGCTGCAGGCGCTGGCCGAGAAAAATCTGAAATCCTATGGCGTGGACAATGTCACGGTCGAACTTGGTGACGGCGCGCGTGGCTGGACCGGCCACGGCAAGCAGTCTGCACCCTATGACGTGATCCTGTTGTCAGGCTCGGTCCCGGTGCTGCCCGAAGCCTTCCTGACGCAGCTGCGCGTCGGCGGCCGCCTGCTCGCGGTCATCGGCGAGGCGCCGGCGATGTCGGCCTGCCTGGTCACCCGCACCGCGCAGGACGCCTGGGACACGAAAAAGCTGTTCGAAACCAGCATCGCGCCACTGCGCAATGCGGCCCGCCCTTCGGCCTTCCGTTTCTGAGGCGACGATGCAGCAAATGACACCTCCCGAACTGGCCGCCTGGCTGGCTGACAACAGCCGGCCGCAGCCGGTGCTACTCGACGTGCGCGAGCCCTGGGAATTCCAGACCTGCCACATCGCGGGTTCGCTGCCGATGCCGATGGCGGCAGTGCCGGCGCGACAGGAAGAGCTCGACCCGACCCAGCCGGTGGTCTGCATCTGCCACCACGGCGCGCGCAGCATGGCAGTTGGCGCCTTCCTTGAGCGCGCCGGCTTCGAACAAGTAATCAACCTGGCCAGTGGCATTCACGGCTGGGCACTACAGGTCGACGGCAGTATGCCGACCTACTGAGTGCCTGCATCGGCAAAGACGCGGCACGGCGCATCACCGGCGGCGCCCTGCCGGGGCAGGCATCAGGGATTGTCCCGACGTATCGACTTCTATAAGGAAAAAAGCATGCGAAAGACTCCCCTGGCGACACTGATCACCGGCCTGCTGCTGGCGGGGAATGTAGCCGCGCTGGATCTGGTGCAGGCCTACCAGGACGCGCAGGCCTACGACAGCCAGTTCATCAGCGCGCGACTGCAGCGCGATGCCACCCGTGAACGCGAGGTGCAGGGTCGCGCCGGACTGCTGCCGCAGGTCGGCCTGAACGCGGCGGTCAACCGCATCGACGGCGATGCCGCCACCGCGCAAGGCTCCATCCCCATTGCCTACACCGCCGACAGCTACCAGCTGCAGCTGCGGCAACCGCTGTACAACCTCGGCAGCCTGACCGCCTATGACCAGGGCAAGCTGCAGGCCACCGCCGGCGACACGCAGTTCGAGCAGGCACGCGTCGACCTTGCGCTGCGCGTGGCACAGGCCTATTTCGACGTACTGGCGGCGTATGACACCATCAGCTTCATCCAGGCGCAGAAAGTCGCCATCAGTGAGCAGCTCGCGTCTGCCAAGCGCAATTTCCAGGTAGGCACCGCGACCATCACCGACACCCACGAGGCACAGGCACGCTACGACCTCGCGCTGGCCCAGGAAATCGCCGCGCAGAATGATCTCGCGGTCAAACGCCATGCGCTAATGCAGATCATCGGCAAGGAAGCCGCCGATCTCAGCGGCTTGAAAGCCGGCGTGAAGATCGTTTCACCAGAGCCGGCATCGATGGACAGCTGGGTGCAGCAAGCCGAATCCGGCAACCTCGGCGTGGTCGCGCAGGGGATCGGCGCCGAGATTGCGAAGCTGGACGTCAAGCGCGCGCGTGCCGGCCACCACCCGACCCTGGATGCGGTCGCCAGCCACGGACGGCAAAAGAGCTTCTTCATGTCGCCGATCACGACCACTACCACCGCCATCGGCGTGCAGCTGACCGTGCCCATCTTTTCCGGATTCGCCACCAGCAGCCAAGTGACGCAGGCGCTGGCGCTCGAGGAAAAATCACGTGCCGATCTCGACACCGCACGCCGCAATGCGGCGCAGGGCGCACGCAGCGCCTTCCTGGGCGTGCAGAGCGGTCTGTCGCAAGTGCGCGCGCTGGAAGCCGCTGAGGCCTCGAGCAAACTGGCGCTGGACGCCAACAAGCTCGGTTATGGCGTCGGCGTGCGCATCAATATCGACGTGCTCAATGCCCAGCAGCAGCTGTACTCGACCCGCCGTGACCTGGCAAAAGCGCGCTATGACACGCTGCTGGCCGGGCTGAAGCTGAAGGCTGCCGCCGGCACCCTGGCCGAGGCTGATCTCGTCCAGCTGAATACCCTGCTGGGTATGCGCTGAAGCGGCGCTTAAGCAATTTAAAAGCGGCAGGTGATGCGCAGGCGTTCCGGTCGCTTTATCGTTGTGTGTTTTTCGGGGACGGCCCGGACACAGTTGAAAAACGTAGTGGGCACCTCGAGTTCGATCCGAGAAGCGCCGTCGTACAACGCGTACGGCACGCATCGCGGGGTCCAATTGGGACGCGCAGTCGTTTTCAAACTGTCTCTGAGTCGCTTCGTCGATTCCCGGGCCTTGTGCCCTGCCCTTAGCCGCCGACGATGCCACGTCCGCGGACGATTGATTTTTACTGGTGCGAATACCTATGAATACATACAAGACTGCACGCAACCTCGTTCTCCCCGGCATCGTGCTGGCGCTGGCCGCCTGCGGCAAGAAGGAAGACCCTGCCAAGGCAGCCGGTGCCGGCGGACCGCCGCCGGCCATGGTGTCGGTGATTACCGTCGCCGCCGAGCAGGTCTCCAATATCAGTGAACTGCCGGGCCGGGTCGAAGCAGTGCGCACGGCCGAAGTCCGCGCGCGCGTCGGCGGCATCGTGCAGAAGCGCCTATTTAACGAAGGCGGCGAAGTACGTGCCGGTCAGCCGCTGTATCAGATCGATCCGGCGCCGTTCCAGGCCGCTGCCAACAATGCAGAAGCTGTGCTGGCACGCGCCGAAGCCAATTTCGGGCTGGCGACCACCAAGGTCAATCGCTATAAAAGCCTGGTCGAGACGAATGCGATCAGCAAGCAGGAATTTGACGACCTCACGAGCGCGCAAAAACTGGCCGCTGCCGACGTTGCGGCCGCGCGCGCAGCGCTCGACTCGGCCAGGCTGAACCTGTCGTATGCGACGATCACGGCGCCGATTTCGGGCCGCATCGGCCGCACGCTGATCACCGAAGGCGCGCTGGTCACCACGAACGATGCCAAGGCACTGGCCGTGATCCAGCAGCTGGATCCGATCTACGTGACGCTGACGCAGTCGTCAGTCGAACTGGCGCGCCTGCGCGACATCATGTCGCAGTCAGGCCAGCACGGCGTGAAAGCGAAGCTGACGCTGGTAACCGAGGACGGTCGCCCCTACCCGCTGCCGGGGCAGCTGCTGTTCTCTGAAGCGGTGGTCGATCCGCAATCGAGCTCAGTGATTCTGCGTGCCCAATTCCCGAACCCGCAGCTCACGCTGCTGCCGGGCATGTACGTGCGCGTACGCGTCGAACAGGGCGTGCGCGCGGGCACCATCGCCGTGCCGCAACAGGCCGTCATGCGTACCGTCGACGGCTCGCTGGTAATGACAGTCGACAGCGCCGGCAAGGTCACGCCGCGTCCAGTCAAGACCGATGGCGCTTACGGCCAGAAATGGATCGTCAGCTCGGGCCTGAAAGAAGGCGACACCATCATTGTTGAAGGCCTGCAGAAAGCCAAGCCGGGGGCGACCGTCAAGCCGCTGCCGTGGCAACCGGCCGGCGCCGCACCAGCGCAGCCAGCCGCAGGCGCGCCGCAGCCCGCAGCGCAGCCAGCCGCTCCGGCTGCGCCTGCCGCGCAAGAAAAAAAATAAGGAAAGCCCGACATGGCAAAGTTTTTCATTGACCGGCCCGTGTTCGCATGGGTCATCGCGCTGTTCATCCTGCTAGCCGGCGTTCTGGCGGTGCCCAACCTGCCGATCTCGCAGTATCCGACGATCGCGCCGCCGACTGTGATCGTCAACGCCAACTACCCGGGCGCGTCCGCGCAGACCGTCGACGAGAGCGTCACCAGTCTCATCGAGCAGGAGATGAACGGCGCCGAGAACATGCTGTATATCGAATCGCAGAGCCAGTCCGACGGTGGCTCGGCGGTGTCGGTGACGTTTAAAACCGGCACCAACCCGGAGCTGGCCGCAGTCGACGTGCAGAACCGCCTGAAGCGCATTGAGGCGCGCCTGCCGCAGGCTGTCGTGCAACAGGGCGTGACGATCACCCGGGCACGCAGCAACCTGCTGATGTTCGTGAACCTGCGGGCGACGCGCGATGACATCTCCCCGGTCGCACTGGGCGACTACATCGCGCGCAACGTGATCAACGAGATCAAGCGCGTGCCGGGCGTCGGTGTCGCGCAGCTGTTCGGTACCGAGCGCGCCATGCGTGTCTGGGTCGACCCGGACAAGCTGATGGGCTTCAAGCTGACGCCGAACGACGTTGTAACTGCGATCAAGCAGCAGAACGCGCAGTTCTCCGCCGGTATTCTCGGCGACCTGCCGGCACCGGAATATCAGCGCATTGCGACCTCGATCATCGTGACCGGCCAGCTGGCCTCGCCTGAAGAGTTCGGCAATATCGTGCTGCGTGCGCTGCCAGGCGGCGCGACCGTGCGCATCCGCGACATCGGCCGCGTTGAAGTGGCCGGCCAGTCGTACGGTTTCCAGGCGCGCCTGAACGGCAAGCCGATCGCAGCCGTCGGCGTGCAGCTGACGCCGACGGCGAACGCGCTCGAGACCGCCGCGCTGGTGCGGGCGAAGATGGCCGAACTGCAAAAATTCTTCCCGCCGGGCATTGAGTACGTCATCCCGTACGACACGTCGCTGTTCGTGAAGATTTCGATCGAGGAAGTCGTCAAGACCCTGCTCGAGGCCGTGGCGCTTGTGTTCCTTGTGATGCTGGTGTTTCTGCAGAACCTGCGCTACACGCTGATCCCGGCGATCGTGGTGCCGGTGTCGCTGATGGGCACGTTCGCGACGATGGCCATGTTCGGCTACTCGATCAACGTGCTGACCATGTTCGGCATGGTGCTGGCGATCGGCATCCTGGTGGATGACGCCATCGTGGTGGTCGAAAACGTCGAGCGCATCATGAGCGAGGAACACCTGCCGCCGCGCGAAGCGACGATCAAGGCGATGGGCCAGATCACCGGCGCCATCGTCGGCATTACGCTGGTGCTGATCGCAGTGTTCGTGCCGATGGCCTTCTTCACCGGCTCAGTCGGCGCGATCTACCGGCAGTTCTCGATGTCGATGGTGTCGGCGATGGTGTTCTCCGCAGTGATGGCCCTGACGCTGACGCCGGCGCTGTGCGCGACCATCCTCAAGCCGATTCCGGAAGGACATCACGAGCGCCGCGGCTTCTTCGGCGCGTTCAACCGCTTGTTCCGCCGCACGTCCGACGGCTATACCAGCTTCGTCGCGCGCATGCTCAAGACGACTGGCCGTTGGATGGTGATCTACGGTGTCATCGTTGCCGCCGTGGTCTGGATGGCGTCGCACCTGCCGACCTCGTTCCTGCCGGCTGAGGATCAGGGCTACCTGCTGGCCAACGTGCAGCTGCCGCCGGGCGCATCGACTTCACGCACGCTGTCGGTGATGGAGCAGGCCGAGGCCTACTTCATGAAGCAGCCGGGCGTGGAGGCCATCGTATCGGTGCTGGGCTATTCGTTCTCCGGCAACGGCCAGAACGGCGGCCTGCTGTTCGTGCCGCTGAAGGACTGGAAAGAACGCAAGACCCCGGAACTCAGCTCTGAAGGCATCGCGCAGAAGGCGCTGTCGCTGATGGCGATCATCCGCGACGCGATCGTGTTTACGGTGAACCCGCCGGCGATCCGTGAGCTGGGTAACGCCACCGGCTTCTCGCTGCGCCTGCAGGATCGCGCCAACCTAGGCCATGACGCACTGCTGGCCGCTCGCAATCAGCTGCTGGGCATGATGTCGAAGAGCCCGGCGATCAAGAGCGCGCGCCCCGAGGGCATGGAAGACTCGCCGCAGCTGCGGCTGGACATCGACCGCGACAAGGCCAATGCACTCGGCCTGACGCTGGCCGACATCAACGCGACATTGTCGGGCACCTTCGGTTCGACCTATGTAAACGACTTTCCAAACCTCGGACGTCAGCAGCGCGTGATCGTGCAGGCAGTGCCGGAGAAGCGCCTGATGCCGGAAGACCTCGACAAGATCTTCGTGCGCAGCAGCCGCGGCGAAATGGTGCCGATGTCGGTCTTCGCGACCAGCCGCTGGGTCAACGGTCCGGTGCAACTGGTACGCTTCAACGGCTATCCGGCGATGAAGATCCAGGGTGACGCCGCGCCGGGCAAATCGTCCGGCGATGCGCTGGCCGAAGTCGAACGCCTGATGGCCGAACTGCCTCAGGGCATCGGCTACGAATGGGCAGGCCAGTCACTGGAAGAAAAAGCGGCCGGCTCGACCGCGACCCTGCTGTTCGCGCTTGCGCTGATGGCAGTCTTCCTGGTGCTGGCGGCACTGTACGAAAGCACGACGATCCCGATTTCGGTGCTGCTGGTAGTGCCGCTGGGGGTGCTGGGCGCAGTCTCCTTCACGATGTTCCGCGGCATGCCGAACGACGTGTACTTTAAGGTCGGCCTGATCGCAATTATTGGCTTGTCGGCGAAGAACGCGATCCTGATCATCGAGTTCGCGAAAGATCTGCAGGCCAGCGGCATGGACCTGATGAAGGCAACGCTGACCGCAGTGCGGCTGCGTTTCCGTCCCATCATCATGACCTCGCTCGCGTTCATCCTCGGCGTACTGCCACTGGTGATCGCCAGCGGCGCCGGCTCGGCGAGCCAGCGCGCGATCGGTACCGGCGTGATGGGCGGCATGATCACCGCCACCGTGCTGGCCGTGTTCTTCGTCCCAATCTTCTTCGTAGTGGTTCGCCGCATCTTCAAGGGCAGCGAGCGCCAGCGCCGGCTGCACGCTGCACACATCGAAGGCACTGAAGGCAACGAGGCAAAATAAATGAAAACCAAGATCCTCTACCCATCGATCGCCGCCGCGCTGCTCGCGCTGTCCGGCTGCCAGATCGCGCCGGTCTATGACAAGCCGGCGGCACCGGTGCCCGGACAGTTTCCGGCCGACGGCGCCGGCGCGAAGACGGCGGCCGCGACCGGCTGGCGTGCGTTCTTCCAGAATCCGGAACTGCAGGAAGTGATCGCACAGGCAGTAGCCAACAACCGTGACCTGAAGGTCGCCGCGCTGCGCATCGAGGAAGCGCGCGCGATCTACAATGTCCAGCGCGCTGATCAGCTGCCGACGGTGAATGCGACTGCCGGTGGCATCAGCTCGCAGCAGCTGCTGCGCGGGCAGCAGTTCAAATCGACCGTCTATCAGGTTGGCCTCGGCCTGACCGCATTCGAACTGGATTTCTTTGGCCGGGTGAAGAACCTGTCGGATTCCGCGCTTGCTCAATTCTTCGCCACTGAAGAAGCACGCAGCTCGATGCAAATCGCGCTGGTCGGCGAGGTTGCCAAAGCCTGGCTGAGCGAACGTGCGCTGGCCGAGCAGATGCAGATCGCCGCGCGAACGCTGAAGGCGCGCGAATCGTCATATGGCCTGGTGAAGCAGCGCTTTGACGCCGGCGTGGCAAACGCGCTTGAGCTGCGCCAGAGCGAAACGCTGGTGCAGTCGGCGCGCGTTTCGGCGCTGGTACTAAAACGGCAGCACGCACAAAGTGTCAACGCACTCGGCCTGCTGGTCGGCAACGGAGCCAAGCTGCCGGAACAGAAGGCGACGCTGTCGGCGCAGTCGATCACGGCTGACATCGGCGCCGGTCTGCCGTCGGATCTGCTGGCGAACCGTCCGGATATCCGTGCGGCCGAGCAAAGACTGCGTGCCAACCAAGCCAACATTGCGGCTGCGCGCGCGGCCTTCTTCCCGCGGATTTCGCTGACGGCACTGATCGGCCTGGCCAGCCCGCAGCTGTCCGACCTGTTCGACAACCCGACGCGTACCTGGACCTTTGCGCCGCAGCTGGTACTGCCGATTTTCGATGGCGGCCGTAACAGTGCGAACCTCGATCTGGCGAAAGTGCGTGCCAATATCGCGGTGGCCGACTACGAAAAGGCGATCCAGGTCGCCTTCCGCGAAGTGGCCGATGCGCTGGAAGCGCGCGCTACGCTGGTCGAGGAGATCAACGCGCAGGAGGCCGTGCGCAATGCACAGGCCGCACGGCTGGAGCTGGCGCAGGCACGCTACAAGAATGGTGTCGCGAACTACCTCGACGTGCTCGATGCAGAACGCGACCTGTACAGCGCCGAGCAGCAGCTGTTGCAGACGCGCCTGCTGAAGCTGACCAATGCGGTCGATCTGTATCGGTCACTCGGCGGCGGACTGAAAGAAACCAGCGCGCAATAAACCGCGCAACGTAGTCAAATCAGGGGCCAGTCGAATGACTGGCCCCTGGCATTTCAGGGTCGGGCCTTTCGGTAGAGCACGCGCGGCCTTACCGGACCGGCGGCATCGGATTACTGCAAACAACGCCCCAGCAACGCCATCGTCTTCTGCGTCGCGCCCACCTCATGCTGCGCGAAACGCAGCGCTGCGTCCGACATCGTCGCCAATTGCTCTTGATTGACCAGCAGATCGAAGGTGCGCGCAAACAGCTCGCCTGCATCGACCACACGCAGCGCAGCCCCGGCAGCCAGCGCCTCCTCGCTCGGTTGCGCGAAATTGAAGGTGTGCGGCCCCAGCAGCACCGGCTTGCCGCACGCGCAGGCCTCAATCAGGTTCTGTCCACCCAGAGGCAGCAGACTGCCACCGATAAATGCAAAGTCGCATGCGGTGTAATAGGCGAACATCTCGCCCATCGTGTCACCGACCAGCAGCTGCGCATCGGACCGCACGCCATCGCCGTCGAGCTGTGACTTGCGCTGCACGCGCAGGCCTTCATCGGTAAACAGCTTCGCCACTTCCTCGAAGCGCTGCGGATGGCGCGGCACGATCATCAACAGAAAATCGGACGGCAGCGTGGCCTTCATGTAAGCCGCCAGCAGCAGGGCTTCTTCCCCTTCGCGCGTGCTCGCGCACAACAGCACCGGCCGCGCGCCGATTTGCTCACGCAATGCGCGACCGGCCCGGCGCATGGCCTCGGGCACTTCGACATCGAATTTCAGGTTGCCCGTGACGGACACATCGCCTGCGCCCATGGCCTTCAGCCGCGCGGCGTCGGCATCGGTTTGCGCCGCCACCAGCGTGATCTGGCGTGCCGCAGTGCCAAGCAAGCCGCCGAAACGCTGACCACGACGCAGCGAACGCTCGGATAGCCGGGCATTGACCAGCGCCACCGGTACACCCGCCGTCGCGCAAGACGCGATCAGCGCGGGCCAGACCTCCGTCTCCATCAGGATGCAGATACACGGCCGGAAGTGGCGCAGGAAACGCGCCGTCATCGACAAGGTGTCATACGGCAGCCAGGCCTGCATGACGCGGGTTTCCCTGGCGAACAAGGCCTTGCCGGTCGCACGTCCGGTGGCTGTCATGTGGGTCAGCAGCAGCTGATGTTCGGGATACGCGGACAGCAGCGCGTGCACCAGCGGCTCCGCCGCGCGTGTTTCGCCGACCGACACGGCATGCAGCCAGATCAGGGGCATTGCCGGCTGGCCAGCACAGCGCCCGAGGCGCTCGCCGATGCCAGCGCGATAACCCGGCTCGCGCAGCCCGCGCCACCACAGCCGCCACAGCACGAAAGGCAGCATGCCCCACCACAGCAGGGAATACAGGCGCAGCGACAGCGTTGGCATGTCGCGTCTCAGAACGGCAGCGCCGCGTCCGGCTTGACGCGCAGGATCGCATCGCCGACCGCCTGCTGTATGCGCGCCAGTGCCGCGTCGTCCTCGGCCTCGAAGCGCAGCACCAGCACCGGCGTGGTGTTCGACGCGCGGCACAGCCCGAAGCCGTCAGAGTATTCGACGCGCACGCCGTCAATGGTCAGCACCTGCGATGCGCCCGGCCACTGCACTTCTTTCTGCAGCCGCGCCACCAGCGCGTGGTTCTCTCCCTCGGCCAGCTGCACCTGCAGCTCCGGCGTGGACTTCGATTGCGGCAGCGCATTCAGCGTCTGCGTGATGTCACGCATGCGACTGGCCAGTTCGAGCAGGCGCGCGCCGGCATACAGGCCGTCATCGAAACCGTACCAGCGATCCTTGAAAAACAGGTGGCCGCTCATCTCACCGCCGAACGGCGCGCCGGTCTCGCGCATCTTTGCCTTCACCAGCGAATGACCTGTCTGGCACATCAGCGGCTGGCCGCCGGCTGCCGCCACCACGGGTGCAATGTGGCGCGTGCATTTGACGTCGTACAAAATCGTGCCGCCCGGATGACGGGTCAGTACATCCTGCGCGAACAGCATTAGCTGGCGGTCCGGGAAGATCACCTGACCGTCCTTCGTGACCACGCCGAGACGGTCACCATCGCCATCGAAGGCGAGGCCGATCTCGGCGTCGCCGCTGGCCAGAGTGCGGATCAGGTCTTCGAGGTTCTCCAGATGCGCCGGATCCGGATGATGATTCGGAAAATTGCCGTCGACCTCGCAGAACAGCTCGGTCACCTCGCAGCCGAGGCCACGATACAGATCGCCGGCGACACTGCCGGCCACGCCGTTGCCGCAGTCAATCGCAATCTTCAGCGGCCGTGCCAGTTTCACATCGGACAGGATGCGCTGCAGATACGCGGCACGCACGTCGTGCTGCCGGTAACTTCCGCTGCCGCTCTTGAAATCGCTGTCGACGATGCGGCGATACAGCCGCTGAATCGCCTCGCCATAAATGGCCTCAGCGGCCAGCACCATCTTGAAACCGTTGTAGTCCGGCGGATTGTGGCTGCCGGTGACCATGATGCCGCTCGGCGCGCCCAGCGCATGGGTGGCGAAATACAGCATCGGCGTGGCCACCATGCCGATGTCGATTACGTCCACGCCCGCGGCCTGCAGGCCGGCGCCCAGCGCTGCGGACAGTCCAGGGCCAGACAGCCGGCCGTCGCGGCCAATGACGACCGTCTTCTCGCCCTTCTCCAGCGCGGTCGAGCCAAATGCCAGGCCGATCTGCCGCGCGATTGCTTCGTCCAGCGTGCTGCCGAGCACGCCGCGAATGTCATAGGCCTTGAAGATGCCGGGAGTCAGGGTTGCGTTTGTCATCGAATCAAGCTTTCGTCATCAGTTCGCCGCGCCGTCGCAGGCAGTCGGCCAGCGCATCGTCCCACGCCGGCAAGTCGCCAAAGATGCGGCGGAATTTATCGGTATTGAGCATCGAGTTTTTCGGACGCGTTGCAGGCGTCGGATACCCGGCCGTCGTTATCGGGTGCAGCGCCGGCCGCCGGATCACCGACGGATGCGCAAAGATCGCCTGCGCAAAACCGAACCAGCTGGTGTGACCGCCCGCGCACAGATGATAGATGCCCGAGCGCGCCGCAAGCTGCGCCGGCTCACCTGCGTTGCGGATGATACCTGCAGTCGCATCGGCAATGGTCCGGCTCCAGGTCGGCGCGCCGACCTGATCATCGACGACGGACAGGGCATCGCGCGTTTCAGCTAGCTTCAGCAGGGTCAGCAGGAAATTCTTACCAGTCAGTCCGTACACCCAGCTGCAGCGCAAGATCAGATGCGTGCCGCCGACTTCCGCAATCGCCTGTTCGCCGGCCAGCTTGCTGCGGCCATAGACCGACAGCGGCGCCGGCGTATCTTCTTCCAGCCACGAGCCTTCCTTGCTGCCGTCGAAAACATAATCGGTCGAATAATGAATCAGCGCCGCACCCAGCCGCTCGGCCTCCTCGGCCAGCACGCGCGGGGCATCGGCATTGATACGAAAAGCCATGGCCTGGTCGGATTCCGCGGCGTCCACCGCCGTGTAGGCGGCGGCGTTGATCACAAGGGTCGGCTGCAATTCGCGCAACGCGGTGCGGATCGCCGCCGGTTCTGACAAGTCAAGTTGATCGCGGCCAAGTGCAATCACCTCGCCCAGCCCGTCCAGCGCATGCAGCAAGGCGTCGCCCACTTGTCCGTGGCGACCGGTGACGACGATCCTCATGCGTAGGTTTCAGCCTGCGCGAGCGGCAGGCCAGCCTGATCTTTCACAGACAGCAAAGGAGAGAATTCGAGCGGCCACGGAATGGCGAGCGCCGGATCGCTCCACAGTAACGAGCGTTCATGCTCAGGCGCGTAGTAGTCGGTGGCTTTATAGGCGAGATCGGCGGACCCGCTGGTGACAACAAAGCCATGCGCAAAACCCGGCGGCACCCAGACCTGGCGGTGATTATCGGCCGACAGCGTCACGCAAACGGACTGGCCAAAGGTCGGCGAGCTGCGCCGCAGGTCCACGCAGACATCGAACACTTCACCGGCCAGCACACGCAGCAGCTTGCCCTGCGGCTGCCGGAGCTGATAATGCAGGCCGCGCAGCACGCCGCGCGCCGAACGCGAATGATTGTCTTGCACGAACGACGTGGTAACGCCAGTCAGCTCCGCAAAGCGACGCTGGTTGTAGCTTTCGAAGAAAAAGCCGCGCGCATCGCCGAACACGGCCGGCTCAAGGATCAGTACGTCGGGAATCGCGGTACGCAGGACATTCATGGGTCAGAACACGGTTTCGTTCAGCAGGCGCAGCAAATACTGGCCGTAGGAATTTTTCTTCATCGGCTCAGCCAGCCGTTCAAGCTGCGCCGTGTCAATGTAGCGCTTGCGGAAAGCGACTTCCTCCGGGCACGCGACCTTCAGTCCCTGGCGCTTTTCCAGTGTCGCGATGAATTGCCCTGCCTCCAGCATGGACTCGTGCGTGCCGGTATCGAGCCAGGCCATGCCGCGCCCCATCACCTCGACTTGCAACTGACCCCGTTCCAGATAGACGCGGTTCACGTCGGTGATCTCCAGCTCGCCACGCGCGGACGGTTTGATCGATGCGGCAATGTCGCATACCTGCGTGTCATAAAAATACAGGCCGGTGACGGCATAGTTGGACTGTGGCTGCGCTGGCTTTTCCTCAATGCTGACTGCGCGCCGCTGGGTATCAAAACCGACCACGCCATAGCGCTCAGGATCATTGACGTGATAAGCAAACACGGTGGCGCCTTGCGTGCGGCCGTTGGCCGCGTTCAGCTTCGCGTCGAGTTCATGCCCGTAGTACAGGTTGTCGCCGAGGATCAGCGCCGACGGATGCTCGCCGACAAACTCGCGGCCGATGAGGAAGGCCTGCGCGAGGCCGTCCGGCGACGGCTGCACCGCATAGCGGATATCGATGCCCCACTGGCTGCCGTCACCGAGCAGCTGCTCGAAGCGGGGCGTGTCCTGCGGCGTCGAAATCAGCAAGATCTCGCGTATGCCAGCCAGCATCAGCGTGGTCAGCGGGTAATAGATCATTGGCTTGTCATACACCGGCAGCAGTTGCTTCGACACGGCGGTGGTGACCGGATACAGCCGGGTGCCGGATCCGCCGGCCAGGATGATGCCGCGACGGTTCATGTGCTGCTCCCTGCGCGTTGCGCATAGTTCCTGGTGATCCACTGCTGGTACTCGCCCGACTGCACCTTCTGCACCCAGTCCTGATGGTCAAGGTACCACTGCACGGTCTTGCGCAGTCCGGTCTCGAAGGTCTCGGCCGGACGCCAGCCGAGCGCGCTTTCGATCTTGCGCGCATCAATTGCGTAGCGACGGTCATGGCCCGGCCGGTCGGTCACGAAGGCGATCTGGTCGCGATAGGACTTGGCAGTCGGCCGGAGCTCGTCGAGCAGCGCGCACAGCGTGTGCACGACCTCGAGGTTGGTCTTTTCGTTCCAGCCGCCGATGTTGTAAGTCTCGCCGGGCAGGCCGGCCGCCAGCAAGCATCGCAGCGCTGCGCAATGGTCGCCGACATACAGCCAGTCGCGCACCTGGCGGCCGTCGCCATACACCGGCAACGGCTTGCCGGCCAGCGCATTGGCAATCATCAGCGGAATCAGCTTCTCGGGAAACTGCAGCGGACCGTAATTGTTCGAGCAGTTGCCCGTCAGGACAGGCAGTCCGTAGGTATGGTGCCAGGCACGCACCAGATGGTCGGACGCGGCCTTCGAGGCCGCATAGGGGCTGTTCGGCGCATGCGGCGTGCTTTCGGAGAACGGCGCGTCGCCTGGCAACAGCGAGCCATACACCTCGTCAGTCGACACATGCAGGAAGCGGAACGCGGCCCGGCCCGGCGCATCCAGCGTGCCAAGGTAGCCACGCGCCGCTTCCAGCAGGCTGAAGGTGCCGTCGATATTGGTGCGAATGAAGTCGGCAGGACCATGGATCGAGCGGTCGACATGGCTTTCAGCAGCGAAGTGCACGATCGCGCGCGGCCGGTGACGCTCGAGCAGCGCGGCGACCAGCGGCCTGTCGCCGATGTCGCCCTGCACGAATACATGGCGCGCATCGTCCTGTAGCGACGCCAGGTTGTCGGGGTTGCCGGCGTAAGTAAGCTTGTCGAGATTGACCACCGGCTCGCCGCCACGGGCCAGCCAGTCCAATACGAAATTGGCGCCGATGAAGCCGGCACCGCCAGTGACGAGAATCATTCGGGACCTTGCACGTTCGCCAATTCGTTACACGGAGAAGACCGCATTTTACCCGCGCGCCCCTCCCATTCTGCGAACTACAATGGCGACTGCCCACTATTTTCACTCTGAAATGGACTTGTTTGCCATCGGCGATCTGCAGGGCTGCGCCGCCCAGCTCACCTTGCTGCTCGAGCGCATCGACGCGGTCTCACCCGACGCCCGGCTGATCTTTGTCGGCGACCTCGTCAACCGCGGCCCCGAATCACTGCGCACCTTGCGCCTGCTGGCGGGCATGGGTGAGCGCGTGCGCACCGTGCTGGGCAACCATGACCTGCACTTGCTGGCCGTGTCGCACGGCGTACGTGCGCCGTCCCGCAGTGACACGATCGCCGACCTCCTGGCCGCGCCCGATCGCAACTTCCTGCTTGACTGGCTGCGCCGGCAGCCGCTGGCGCTGCTGGCCGACGGGCATCTGGTCGTGCATGCGGGTGTGCTGCCGCAATGGAGCGCGGCACAGGTGCTGGCGCTGTCGGCCGAGGTCGAAGCCCAGTTGCAAAGCGATGACTGGCCGGCCTTTCTGAGTACGATGTACGGCAATGAACCGGCGCGCTGGGACGATGCACTGGCCGGCGCAGACAGGTTTCGCTGTATCGTCAATGCGCTGACACGGCTGCGCTTTTGCGCGGCCGACGGCACGATGGAATTCGCGACCAAGGAAGGACCGGGCCAGCCGCCGCCCGGCTTCATGCCATGGTTCGATGTGCCGGACCGGCGCACGGACGGGGTGCCGGTCGTATTCGGCCACTGGTCGACGCTGGGACTGGTAGAGCGACCGAACCTGATCGGGCTCGACAGCGGTTGCGTGTGGGGTGGAAAACTCAGTGCAATGCGGCTGCGGGACCGCTGGCTGCTGCAGGTGGATTGTCCGCAGCATCAGGCGCCAGGTTAGCCAGCAGCACACCGGCGACCGCATCATGCGCTACCTGTGCCAGTTCGCGCCGGTGCGCACCTTCGGTAGTGATTGCCGGCAGACGGATCAGCTCGGCAGTCATGCCGCCACTCTTCATGATCGCAATCACACTCTCGACGAAACTCATATCGTCAATGAAGTCGGCCGATGTGTGCAGGCGACCACCGGCGTCCACATAGCGAATTGCATACGGTTGCACCGGCACGTGCGCATCGATCGCCGCCTCGAACAGGTTCGCATGGAAGGGCAGTACGGTGCCTTGCGGCGCGGTGGTGCCTTCGGGGAAGAAGGCAACCCGCTCGCCGCCGTGAATGCTTGTCACCAGACCTTCAAAGATGCGGCGCACATCGCGTGTCTTGCCGCGTGCGATGAAGATGGTGCCGGTGTGGGCGCACAGCCAGCCAATCAGGGGCCAGCTGCGAATGTCTGATTTGGCGACGAAACGGGATGGATGCAGCGTGTTGATCACGAAGATGTCGAGCCACGAGATGTGGTTGCAGATGACCAGCGCCGGCGACGCCGGTTGTGCCTGCCGCGTGTGATCGAACATCATTTTCACGCCGCAGATCCCGACCAGTTGCCGTGACCAGCGCTGCACGCGCCGCTCCCGTCCCGCCGCGTCGAGCAGCGGGAACAGCACGGCGACCTTCCACAGGCCGACCACCAGATGCACGGCCAGCCGCGCAAGTCCGAACCAGGGCATGACTCAGCGCGTGAACGCGACGCGACCGGAAACGATGGTATACCTGACCTGCCCCGGCAGTTCATAACCAAGGAAGGGCGTGTGCCGGCCCTGACTGCGCAGCGCGGCGGCTTCCACCTTCCAGCGCACGGCCGGATCGAAAACGCACAGGTCGGCGACGCTGCCGACCGACAGCGTGCCGGCAGCCAGGCCGGCCACGCGGGCGGCGTCGCAACCGACACGCGCGACGGCCGTCGGAATGGCATCCTTGCCCGGCAGGCATTCATCGACCCATTTCAGCGCCAGCGACAGCAACAGTTCAAGACCAGTGGCGCCGGGGGACGCTTCGCCGAACGGCAGCAGTTTTTCCTCGTCGTCCAGTGGCGTGTGATCGGAGCAGATCGCGTCGATGGTGCCGTCGCGCAGGCCCTGGCGGATCGCGTCACGGTCGCGCTGGCTGCGCAGCGGCGGCACTAATCGCGCGTTCGAGTCAAAGAAGCCGATATCGAGGTCGGTCATGTGCACATGATGCGCACCGACGTCGCAGGTGACAGGCAGGCCATCGGCGCGCGCGGCACGTACCAGGGCAATGCCGTCGGCGGATGACAGCCGGCACAGATGCACGCGTGCGCCGGTCGTGCGCATCAGTTCGAAAATTGTATGCAAGGCAATCGTCTCGCTGATCACCGGCACACCCGACAGGCCCAGCCGCGACGCCAGCGGTCCGCCATGCGCAACGCCGCCCTTGCCGAGATGCGGATCCTGCGGGCGCAGCCAGACGGTGTAGCCGAAGGTCCTTGCATACTGCATCGCCCGCAGCAGCACGGTGCTGTCTTCGATGGTGTTTTCGGCCTGAGAAAAGCCGACGCAGCCAGCCTCGGTCAGCTCGGCCATCTCGGTCAGCTCGCGGCCCTTCAGGCCGACCGTCAGCGCGCCGAGCGGATACACATGCGACTGGTTCAGGATGCGCGCGCGGTGCACCAGCATCTCGACCAGCCCCGGCTCGTCAAGTACCGGGTCCGTATCGGGCGGGCACAGCAGCGAAGTGACGCCACCGGCCAGCGCGGCATTCAACTCGGATTCCAGCGTCGCCTTGTACTCGTAACCGGGCTCGCGCAGCCGCGCTGACAGATCGACCAGCCCCGGCGCGACCACCAGGCCACTGGCATCGATCACCTGTGCGGGCGTGAAACCGGCCGGTGCAGCGCCGATCGCGGCGATCCGGCCGTCAGCCACATAAACGTCCTGCACTGCGTCGATCTTGTTCGCCGGATCGACCACACGGCCATTTTTTATTTGCAGATTCATGCTCATTGTCTTGTCTCGTTCCGGGCCTGATCCGTCAGGCGCCGGCCAGCATGCTCATCACGGCCATACGCACCGCGATGCCGAAGGTCACCTGCGGCAAGATCACCGCCTGCGCGCCATCGGCCACGGCCGAATCGATCTCGACGCCGCGGTTCATCGGGCCCGGATGCATCACGATCGCATCCGGCTTCGCCAGCGCGAGGCGCTCGGGCGTCAGGCCATAGCTCTTGAAGTATTCCTGTGCGGAGGGCAGCAGCGCGCCGGTCATGCGCTCATTTTGCAGACGCAGCATGATGATCACGTCGACATCCTTCAGACCTTCGTTCATGTCGGTGAACACGCGTACGCCCATCTGCTCGAGCCCGCCCGGCAGCAGCGTGCGCGGGCCGATCGCACGCACTTCCGGCACACCCAGCGTGGTCAGTCCATGAATGTCGGAACGCGCGACGCGGCTGTGCAGGATGTCGCCGACGATCGCGACCGTCAGCTTGCTGAAATCTTTCTTGTAGTGGCGGATCGTGTACATGTCGAGCAGACCCTGCGTCGGATGCGCATGCCGGCCGTCGCCGGCGTTCACCACGTGCACATGGTCCTGCCCGGTCTCGGTCAGGTGCTTGGCGATCAGGTAAGGCGCGCCGGACTGCGCGTGGCGCACGACGAACATGTCGGCGTGCATCGCCGACAGATTGTCGATGGTGTCGAGCAGCGATTCACCCTTGCTGGCCGACGAGGCCGAAATATTCAGATTGATCACGTCGGCCGACAGGCGTTTGGACGCGATCTCGAATGTGGTGCGCGTGCGCGTGGAGTTCTCGAAGAACAGGTTGAACACGCTCTTGCCGCGCATCAGCGGGACTTTTTTCACTTCGCGGTCGCTGACGCTGACGAACGACGCGGCGGTGTCGAGGATGCGATGGATGATGGGCTTGGGCAGGCCTTCCAGGGTGAGCAGGTGCTGCAGCTCGCCGTGCTTGTTCAGTTGCGGGTTATGCATGGTCGATCGTCAGGGTAAGGCGGCCGTCGTTGGCCTTCTGCAAAACCAGCAGTTCATTGTCTGCCAGCGAAACGGTGCGTGCGACAAAGTCGGCGGCGATCGGCAGCTGGCGACCGCCGCGGTCGACCAGCGCGGCCAGCATCACGCGCGCCGGACGTCCGTAGTCGAACAGCGTGTTGATCGCGGCACGCGTGGTGCGGCCGGTGTACAGCACATCATCGACCAGCAAGATAGTGGCGCCGTTCACGTCGAACGGTATCTGGCTCGGCTTGACCTCGGGCGACAGCCCACGCTCGGCGAAGTCGTCACGATAGAAAGACACATCGACATAGCCGACATCGGCCACGCCCATCGCCCGCGCGAGCCGGTCCGCCAGCCATGCGCCGCCGGAGTAGATGCCGACCACGGCCAGCTTGTCAGTGCCGCCGAGTGCGGACGCGATGTCACGTTCCAGCTGCGCATACAGCGCTTCGGCATCAAGTTCAGGATGGATCATGTTGGTCAAAATATTGTTGAAGTATCAGTGCCGCTGCCTCGCTGTCGACGTGCTGGCCGCGCTGCTGCGACAGCACCGCGGAGGTATAACGTTCGTCGACCAGCACGGTGGGCAGGCCATAGCGGCCATGAATCTGGTTCGCGAAACGGCGGCAGCGCACGGTCATCTCATGCTCCGCGCCATCCGGATGCAGCGGCAGCCCCACCGCCACGGTGCCAGGCTGCCATGCGTCGAGCAGGGCGCCGATCGCCTTGAACTTGCCCTCGTTAGTCGGCTCGTCAATCAGCGCCAGCGGCGTCGCCTGCCTCAACAGTGAGTTACCGACGGCAACGCCGATGCGCTTGAGGCCGAAGTCGAATGCAATCACCGTGCTCATGCGAGAAGAAACCGGGCGTCCTCACGCATGGCCCGCTTCTCCGGTCAGGTAGCTCGGATCAATCCCGAGCAAGTGCATCGCCGCTACGAAACGCTCTTCGATCGGCGTGTCAAAGATGATGGTCGGATCGGCGCGTACCGTCAGCCAGCCGTTGCGCAGGATCTCTTCCTCGAGTTGACCGGCACTCCAGCCGGCGCACCCGAGGGTGACGATCAGTCGTTCCGGCCCGCGACCCTCGGATACCGCCTCGAGTACGTCGCGCGAGGTGGTCAGCGCGACCTCATCGGACACCTTCAGCGACGACGTAAAGCTGTCATCCGGCGCATGCAGGACAAAACCGCGCTCGACCTGCACCGGACCGCCGAACAGCACGGGCTGGCGCGCGGACGACGGGAGGTGCGGGCTGATTTCGAGCGACAGTTCAAGACGTTCGAACAGCACGTCCATCGTCATGTCGGTCGGACGGTTGATGATCATCCCCAGCGCGCCGCCAGCGTGATGCTCGCAGATGTAGACCACGGTGCCGCCGAAAATCGGGTCGAGCATCGACGGCATCGCGATCAGGAAATGGTCGGTGAGCTGGAGTTCGGGCGTATTTGCGGAAAAATCAGTTGCCTCCGCGCCGGGCGCGGTAGACGAAGAGGAGGGTGGCTTGCCTTGCTTGGCCATGGAGACATTTTAGCAGCATTGCACAGGCATTCCGAAGCGCCGCTACACTGCCGGCTTCCCGGATTGCACTACGGCAGGCTAATCATCATGAAAAAATTCGACCGCGCACTGGTCTGGTTGCGACGCGACCTGCGCCATTTCGATAACGCAGCGCTGCATCATGCGCTGGCTTCCAGCCGGCAGGTGTATTGCGCTTTCATTTTTGACAAGGACATTCTCGATCCGCTGCTCGCCACCGGCACGCTGGATCGGCGCGTGGCCTTTCTTCATGCGAGCCTGCAGGAGCTGGACGCAGAGCTGCAGGATGCTGGCGGCGGGTTGATCGTCCGCCATGCGCGTGCGACTGACGCGATCCCGCAGCTTGCGCAGGCGCTGGGCGTCGATGCGGTGTTCTGCAACCACGACTACGAGCCGGCCGCGGTGGCACGTGATGGCACGATACAGCAGTCGCTTGCACAGGCCGGGCGAGAATTTTTCAGCTTCAAGGATCAGGTGATTTTCGAGAGAGACGAAGTGCTGTCGCAAGCGGCCAAGGCATTCTCGGTATTCACACCGTACAAGAATGCGTGGCTGAAAAAATTCCAGCTGGCAGCCGGCGACCTCGACAGCAGCCGGCTGCCGTATTTCGATTGTTCGCCGGCCGCCGGGCAGTTCGCCGCGCCTCCCTCTGAAGCCGCGCTACCGACGCTGGCGCAACTGGGGTTCGAAGACTGTGATCTCGCCGCACTGAATCTGCCGACCGGCATGTCGGGCGGGCAGGCGCTGCTCGACGACTTCCTGCCGCGCATCGCGCGCTACGGCAAGACGCGCGACTATCCGGCACTGAAGGGACCGTCGTATCTATCGGTGCATCTGCGCTTCGGCACGGTGTCGATACGCGCGCTGGCAAGGTACGCGATGGACGCGATGCGCTCGGGCAACGGCGCCGAAGGCGCGCCGATCTGGCTGTCAGAGCTGATCTGGCGCGAGTTTTATTTCATGATCCTGCACCACCATCCGCAAGTCGCGGAAGGCGCGTCGTTCAAGCCGGACTACGATCGCATCGCATGGGAACAGGGACCGGAGGCCGAGACCGCATTCGCCGCTTGGTGCGAGGGGCGCACCGGCTACCCGCTGGTAGATGCGGCGATGCTTCAGCTCAATCGCAGCGGCTACATGCACAACCGGCTGCGCATGGTGACCGCCTGCTTCCTGATCAAGGATCTAGGCATCGACTGGCGACGCGGTGAAGCCTATTTCGCGCGCCAGCTGAACGACTTCGATCTGTCCGCCAACAATGGCGGCTGGCAGTGGGCTTCATCGTCAGGCTGCGATGCACAGCCGTATTTCCGCATCTTCAATCCGGTCACGCAGTCGGAAAAATTTGATCCGGACGGCAGGTTCATCAAGCGCTACCTGCCGCAGCTCGCCAGGCTCGACGCAAAATATCTGCACGCGCCATGGCTGGCGCCGGAGCTGACACGGCAGATGGCCGGCGTTGAACTCGGTAAAACGTATCCGCATCCTGTCGTCGCACACGATGCGGCCCGAAAGCGCACGCTGGAGCGCTATGCGGTGGTGAAAAAATAGCGCCGCTGCGTGAGAGCCGTCTGTCAGTGTTCGGCGAACCCGCTGACTGCCCGGCTATGTCGGGTCAGATCGTACTGCGTTGCGCCGCTGTCCTGGCCGGCGCGCTTGAGCCAGTCCGGATGCGCCAGCGTGTCGCGCAAGTCGCGCCGACCGGCTTCCCAGCGTTCGAGCACGGAGGCACGCGAAAACTCGTAATCCTTCGACTCGCCCTCGAAAGGCCCCTGCCGGTAGATCAGGTGCACGATGTCGAGTGGTGCCACGTCGGCGAAATCTTTCAGATAATGCACGGCAGCGAGGCCGCGCAAATTAGCGGGCAAGGCGGCGAGCAGTTCCGCAACGGCGCAGCGGGTATTGGTCAGCTCGGCGACCATGTTACTGCTGTAGCGTGTGCGGCTTGAGTACATGATGTCCTTTTGCCGCTTCAGCACATCATCGAAATTACGCGGCACATCGCCACGCGCACTGAACAGATCGACCTGAAACACCAGCAAGCTCTGATCGTTGTCGCGCATGTCCAGCACATGGTGCAACGGCGTATTCGACACGATGCCGCCGTCCCACCAGAGTTCGTCGTCAATTTCGACCGGAGGAAAAGACGGCGGCAGCGCGCCGCTGGCCATCACATGCTCCGGCCCGATGCGGACCTGGGTATTGTCGAAATAATGCGAATTCCCGGTGCGCACATGCACCGCACCCAGTGACAAGCGAATACCGCCATCGTTGATCAGGTCGAAATCGATCAGGGACTCGAGCGTTGATTTCAGTGGCGCCGTGTCGTACAGGCTGAGCGCGCCGACGCTGCCAGGCGGCTGGAACGGCGCTGGCGGAAGGCGCGGCTGAAAGAAACCCGGAATGCCGACCCACGCGGCGTGCCATGCGCTGAACTGGTTCAGCAGGCCGCGCTGTTCGCCGTTCTCGGTCAACGCGCGCAGCCAGGGCATCAGTGAGGTCGGGTCAGTGAATTGCGGCGTCCCCGACGAGATCCGGTGCCAGAAATCGGTCAGCCGCTCGATCCGTTTGGCCGGCGGGTTGCCTGCGATGATCGCGGCATTGACCGCGCCGATCGACACGCCGACCACCCAGTCGGGCTCGCATTCGCTGGCCGCGAGTTCCTCGAACGCGCCCGCCTGATAGGCACCGAGCGCGCCACCGCCCTGCAGCACTAGCGCGATCCGGTCATGCGCGCGCCGAAGCGCGGTGTTTTTCCGGTTGGCTTTCCATTCAACTTTCATCTCGCCTCCGCTCTGTGGAAAAAATTTTTGAAACAGGCGGCCGATGTCACGCAGGTACGCGCTGCCCGATCAGGCAGCCAGCGGCGCCTCAGTGCGCAAGTCCGCCAGCAGCGCCAGCAACACCTCTTCATCGAAGGGCTTGCCCAGATAAGCGAGTACCCCGAGCTGTTGCGCCCGTTCGCGATGCCGATCGGCGATGCGCGATGTGATCATGACGACGGGCAGTCCACAGAGCGCCACATCGGCGCGCAGAGCGGCCAGCAGTTCGAATCCATCCATTCGCGGCATTTCAATGTCGAGCAGCAGCGCGGCAGGCCGGCGCTCGCCCAGGCGCTCCAGTGCCTCGACACCGTCGCGCGCGAGGACGACTGCATAACCATGGCGTTCGAGCAGGCGCTGGCTTGCGCGACGCACGGTCAGCGAGTCGTCGACCACCAGCACCAGCGGCCGTTCCGGCACGGGAGGTTCTGCCGCCACCGGTGTTGCCGGCAGACGGAAAGGGTCGATGATCAGCACGATGCCGCCGTCGCCAAGCACCGTCGCCCCGCCAATGCCCGGCACCTGCGCCAGCTGCGGCCCGGCATGTTTGACCATCACGTCGCGCTGACCCGCCACCGCATCAAGCCGGAGCGCCAGCAGGCGCTCGCCTTCCTGCACGATCGCGACCGGGAGCCTGGCTGCCTCGTCGTCGCTGACTTTGACGGCGTCGCCCAGTGCCCGGCCAAGATGCCGCAAGGGTAGCCACTTTCCCCGCCACAGGATCTGCTGGCCGTCAGCATGATGTTCGATCTGGCCCGGCCCCGGCTGCACGATCTGGCGCACCCGCGCCACCGGCAACGCGACGCGGCGGGTGCCGGCGCTGGCCAGCAGCACCGGCAAGCTGACCAGCGCAAGCGGCAGCGTGATCGTGAAACGACAGCCTTGCCCCGGTGCGCTGTCGACCTCGATGCGGCCGCCAAGCGCCTGCAGCCCGGCACGTACGGCATCCATGCCAATACCGCGCCCGGACAGCGTGGTGACTGTAGCTGCCGTTGAAAATCCGGGAGCGAAGATCAGCGCGGTCAGCGCGGCATCATCGGTCTGCTCATCCATGCCGAGCAGACCGGCAGACAGCGCACGGCTGCGCATCTGGCCGAGATCAAGGCCCCGGCCGTCATCATGTAGCGACAGCCGTAGTTCGTTGCCGGCCAGTGCTGCCGCTATCGTCACTGTCCCCGCGCGCGGCTTGCCGAGTGCCACACGCTGTACGGCCGGTTCAATGCCGTGTACGGCAGCGTTGCGTAGCAGATGGCCGAAGGGGCCTATCAGGCGATCCAGCAGGCTGCGCTCGATCTCGACGTCGCCTCCTGTCAGCACCAGCCCTGCTTCGCGCCCGGCCTCGCGCGCTGCCTGGCGCAACAGATAGCGCAGCCGCGGCTCGATCGAGCGCAAGGGCTGCGAGCGCATTGACTGCACATCCAGCTGGCACTGGCGCATATCGCGCGCCTGCGCGGACGCAGCCAGAGCCAGCCGCTCAACCTGTCGCGCCAGCCCGCGCTGCACTCCCGACAGATCGGCGAGGCTTTCGGCCATCATGCGCGTGAGCTCGTGCAATCGGGTGTAGCGGTCGAACTCGAGCGGATCGAAGCCGGCGTCGTTGCCATGCGATGCACGCGACAGGATGCGCGACTCGGATTCGATCTCGAGCTCGCGCAGTTGCACGCGCAGCCGCGACAGATCGCCGGATAGCGCAGCGATCGCATGTCGCTGATCCTGCACGACATCGCTGATACACGCATTGCCGACCCATAGTGCAGCAGCAGCATCGGCGACACGCGCGAGCTGGCCAGCGGCAACTCGCAATTGAGGTGTGGCCGCTGGATTGGCATTGGCCAGCCGAGCGACGGCAGCATTGGCATCTGCAACTGCAGCCTCCGTCACGCCCGCATCGCCGGCAGCACCCGCTCCGCTGGACGCGCTGGTTGCCGCGCCAGCGCATTCGTCGTGCAGCAAGGGCGACGCGCCGACAGTCGGCAGCACAGGCATGCTTCCCTGCATCCAGCGGTCCATCCGCTCCTGCAGCGCCGGCAAGGCCTGGAGCACAGCAGCAGGAGACTGCTGCGCCAGCGCCGTAACTTCGGCTTCAGCCTCGTGAAATTCCTCGCCCAGCGCCTGCCGACCTGCCATGCGTGCACCGCCCTTGAGCGTATGCAGGACGCGCAGCAATTGCCTCGGCGGCTCGCGGCCGTCCGGATGCTGATGCCACGCCAATAACGCCGTCTCGAGTTGTGGCAGCAGATCGGCCGCCTCTTCATCAAAGATCGCCAGCAATTCTCCGGCAGAGCCGTCATCGGTCGCAGTGGGAGACGGCAGCGCAGGTAATGACGCGATGGACGGCATCAGCGGCTCTGCAGTGAGTGCCGTATCAGGCGCCTGAATGAGCGCCGCGTCGATGTCGGCCGGAAGCGATGTCAGCGCAGGCACCGACACATCGTCAATTGCTGCGGATGGGTCGTCGTCGCCAGCCTCATCGACCGCTTCGGCATGCTCACTTTCACTTTGGCATGCGTCCGGTGTTGCGTCAGCGTGGCCGTCGCCCAAGGGCGAGGTCACTTGCAGGCGCGCAATCAGCGCCGTCGGCGCTGCGCACTGTCCGGCTGTCGCGAAATCGTCGAGCATGCGCTCAAGCGCATACATTGCATCGGCAAGCAGCGCGTCCCCGGGTCGCCAGCCTGCGGCCATCAGATAGTTTTCGAGTGCTAGCGCCAGCCCGGCCATCTCCGATTGGCCGACGGTCGCCGAGCAGCCGGCCACCGTGTGTACCGCGCGCAGCGCCACTGCGCTGGCGTACTCCGCGCAATCGCCAGCGGCCAACGCACGCAGGCTACGCAAATGCTCGGCGACCTCGTCAAGGAAAATCGCATGCAGCCGGCTGCCCACCGCCACTGCCTGCGTGAAAGGTCCGGCCGGCATGGTCAGCACCGGCGGGCCATCGGTACGCGTGGGATCGGCCAAGGGCTTCAGCTGCGATGGTGTCAGCTGCGACGGAAGCAATGCAATCGATGCCGCCAGCGTCACCCAGGCAGCCGCCGCCGAATGCAGCGCCAATCGCGGGTCGGCGTCAATCGATGCGCCCGCCACCAAGGCTTTCAACGCCGCGACGTCATCTCCGTCATCCTGCAGCCCGTACAGCGCCAGTGCGCCGGCCACTTGCGTGAGCACACCGTCTACGGTAGAGAGTGCCGGATCGGTATCGCCCGACTGCCACGCGGCTTCGAGCACCTGTTCCGCAGCGCTCAGCTCCGTGGCTATCGTGTCGCAGAAGCACGCCAGACGCCGACGTGCGCTGCAGGATTGCACCTGTCTGACCAGCGCATTGCGTGCAAACGCAATGTCACCGTCACACGCCAGATCGAGCACCGCAGCCATCGCACCGGCATCGGTCGCGCCGTCTGCTGACCACGCATGAAGATCAATGAGCAAGGCCGCCAACAGCTCGCGCTGTGGCGCTTCATACGAGTCTGGCACCTGTACGACAAGTCGTCGAAGCGCGTCGGCAAGTGCCTGCATATGTGGCGCATGCCCTGCTTCGTTTGCAAGTTCGCACCATATTGCCGGATCGCCGATGCGCTCGGGATCGCCATCGAGCACTGCAATTTTTTTCGCCACCGCCAAACCGAACGACACACGCGCATCGGGCTGATCCGTTGCGGGAGATTCATCTTCCGGCAGCCCCGCCAGCTGGATGTCAAGACGGAGTAATCGTGCAACGGCAAGCGCGACCTCAGTCTGCAAGCACGGTGCCGACAGTGCGAACAACGCGTCGCGGGCAAGCGGCTCAAGTACCGTCATCAGATCGGCACCGTGGCGATGACGCAGCGCCCTGACGGTCGCAGCAAGCAGTTTTTTGTCGGAGACCGCAAGCGAACCCGCTGTCTGTGCAAGCTCCAGCAGGTAGGCATGCAGGATCAGCCAGCAAAGACCCGCGTCTCTGTGTGACGCCTGTGCTGCCATAGCCGCCAGCACATCGGCGAAGGAACGCGTGGCACGGACACGATCGCTGTCATCGTCCGCGCGCAGACAGGCAAGCAAGGCCCGCTCGCCGTCAGCCAGCGGATCCGCGCCCGGCGGTGCCGGCGGTAATGGCAGCAAGGGCAGCACCGCGCCCTCCGGGAGCTGCAACGACAGCAAGTGCGCCACCGCAGGATCGGTTGCGCCGCCGGGTCGCGCATGCCGCTGCCAGCAGCGCAGCAAATCTGCTGCAAGCACTTCGCCCCGCTGCATCAGGCGCTCGAACGCCCAGGCGACGACGTGCGCCAGTGCGCGCACGGTATCGACGGCATTGGTTGTCTCCAGGGACCGCAGCTGCGTGCGCACGTGCGTTACCAGCGCGCGCAATCCGGATTGGCCGGCATGAGCCAGCGCACCCTCAATTTCAGTCAGTTGTTGCAGGATATCTTCGATGCGCTCGTCGGCCGGTTCATCGAGTACGGGGGTGCGCAACACTTCGATCAACTGCGCCAGCACGGAATCAATCGCCGCACCCAGCGCAAGCAGCGCCGAGCGCGCTGCGATCATTCTTTCATTGGCAGTTTGCATGGGCCGCACCGGCCGTCAGCGTTCGATGCGGAAACGATCGATCGCACCCGCCAGATCGATCGCCAGCGCTGCCAGTTCCTGCACGGAAGCGGCCGTCATCTGCGTCCCCTGCCGCGTGTGTTCCGTGACGGTCAGGATGCTGTCGATGTTATGCGCGACATGATCGGCCAACGCGGTCTGTTCGCCAGCGGCAGTGAAAATTCCCCGGATCAGGTCGGCCAGGTGCTGCGAAATCCGGCGTATCTCTGCCAGCGCAGCGCCGGCGCTGTCGGTGCGGCGTGCACCGTCGACCACGCGTTGAGTCGAACGCTCCATCGCGGCCACGGCCTCTTGCGCGTCGACCTGCACGGTCTTTACCAGTTGTGCGATCTGGCGCGCGGCGTCGCCACAGCGTTCGGCCAGGCGCTGCACCTCTTCGGCCACCACGGCGAAGCCACGCCCGGCCTCGCCGGCCGAGGCCGCCTGGATCGCCGCATTCAGCGCGAGCACATGGGTCTGCTCGGTGATGCCGGCAATCAGGTCGATGATGTCGCCGATCTCCAGTGAAGAGTCGCCCAGCCGCTTGATGCGCTTGGCGCTTTCCTGCACCTGCTCGCGCAGCTGCCGCATACTGGCAATGGCTTCCTGAACCGCTGCCTCGCCCTGTTCGGCGGCATGCACCGAAGCCTGCGCGACATCGGCCGACTCGCTGGCCGCGCGCGACACTTGATGGATCTGCTCCGTCATCCGCAGCACGGCGTCACCGGTCTGCTGGATTTCGTCTGACTGGCGCGCCGTCAGCGCCAGCAAATCGTCCGAGATATTGCGTGCACTGGCGCAGGACGCGCTGACGTGCTGCGCGGTGCCGCGCACCTTGTCGAGCAACCGGCGCAATTCTTCCAGCGTGAAATTGACCGAATCAGCGATTGCGCCGGTGAGGTCTTCGGAAACGGTTGCCTGTACCGTCAGGTCACCTTCGGCGACGGCCTGCAGCTCATTCATCAGCCGCAGGATGGCGGCCTGGTTCTGCTGGTTCAGCCGGCGCGCCTCTTCCTCATCGGCCAGCGCCTGCTGGCGCTGTTGTTCCGCTTTTATGCGCGCGCGCTCGGCCGCCGCCGTGCGCTGCCACCCGTGGCGCAAATGCAGCACCGCCCACAGCAGCGCCAGCAGCAGCGCCAGCGTGGCCAGTGCCGCCAGACCCCAGCGCATCCAGCCGCCGCTTTCGCCGGCCCGACTGACCTGCTGCAACCCGAGCAGGCTTTCCCGTAGCGCCTCGTTGTCATCGAAGATGCGACGCTCAGCTTCCTTGGCGGCGATGAACTGTTTCAGATTGCCGAGTATGCCGGACAGCTCACGCTGATAACGTGCGAAGGCGGCCTGCAGCTCGGTCAGGCGCGCCCGTGCATCGGCGTTAGAAATAGGTGGTAGCCGCAATATCGCGCTGCCGCTAATGAAGCCGTTCATGATGTCCTGGAAGGTGCTGGCGTCACGCCCGAGCAGAAAGGCGGTGTCCTGATTGATGCCATCCGGCGTAAGGAATTCGTTGGCGCTTTTCCCCAGCCGCTGCGTCAGCATCACCAGCTGGCCCGCCGCCGCCACTTCGCGCGGCGATGCGCCGTTGTGTGCCAACAGCGTGGCTACCTGCTCCGCCAGCTCAAGCAGCACCGGATTGAGCGTATTCAGTGTCTTCAGCGTGCCGCGAAAACCAGTTAACTGTTTCTCGAGCGAGAGTATCTGCGCTGCCGACTGATCGGACTGCCGCCATGCACGCCGGATTTGCTCCACCCTGCGCAGTAACGCGTCATCGGCCACCGGCAACGTGCGGCCAGCCCATTCGCCGCCACCGACGAGCACGCCAAGCGCCCGATTGATTTCGGTGCGGCTTTGCTCAAGCTGCCGGAAGGCGTCGCGATTGCCCTGGATCGCATTGGGCGCCGCCTTGCCTAGCCGCTGCGAATGCATCACGAGTTCGCCTGCCATCTGCGTCTTCAGTGCAGCCGTCACCGTGGTGTCCGCATACAGCCATGCCAGCACGGCCAGCGACAGCAGGGACAGCGCGAGCGCAGACTGCAAGATGCGCAGCGCCATCAGCAGCGACCAGCGCCCCGGCGCCACGGTGATATGCAGGCGCAACCGCTCTTTCCATACCGACCGCAAGCGCTGCAGCCATTCGAAACGTGACGGGTCGGACACGGCCATCAGTTCATGGCGCTGGTCTGGTTGCATGCGAGACTCCGGAAAAGATGAATTGGCCGGACATCAGCGGCAGCCGATGTCGATGAAAACAGGATCGCGCATCAATGCGTCGATATCGACCCACGCGCGACGAACGCCATCGGCGCCTTCCAGGCTCAGCGGCGACCAGTCCGGCAGGTCGTGATCACGGCCTGCCTCACGCATGGCCGTGCGATCGACGATGCCTGTCAGATGAGACAGCCGAATCGCGCAGCGCAGCGGCAACGCCGGTGACAACACCAGCAGACGATCGGTCGCGCACCATGGCTGCACAGGCGCGCCGGACAAACCATCGAGATCGACGACACCGGCCAGTTCGCCGCGATGATTGATCAGCCCGAGATACCAGGGGCGTGTGAAAGGGACGGCGGTCAGCGCGGGCACGGCGATCACCTCGGCAGCACACGCAAGCTCGAACAGCCAGTGCCGCGTACCAGTCGATGCGGCAATGCAGTCTTGGATCTGGCCACGCACCGTCGCGGCTTGTTGCAGGCGATGCGCGAGCTGCTGCTGAAAATCGCGCAGGCCGGCATGGCGCGCAGAAACGAAGGCGGTGGCCGAAACGGCCGCGGTCGGATCCATGCGCCGCTCAGGTACCGGTACGCGACAAGGTCGCGATACGCTGCAACAGCCGCTCAGGATCGACCGGTTTCACCAGGTAATCGCGCGCGCCCTGGCGCAACCCCCAGATGCGATCGGTTTCCTGCTGCTTGCTGCTGCAGATGATGACCGGCACCGCGCAGGTCGCCGGATCGCGGGAGATCTCGCGCGTCGCCTGAAATCCGTTCTGGCCAGGCATCACAACATCCATCAGGATCAGCTGCGGCGGATTTTTCCGCGCCAGCTGCAGTGCTGCCTCCGCGCTATCGGCCGTGCTGACGGCATAGCCGTTTCGCGTCAGCAGTTCGGAAAGGAAATGGCGCTCGGTCGGCGAGTCGTCTACCACGAGAATGTGCTTGATCGGCATGAGAAGTCCACGGCGGAATCGGTGGCTGGAAGTGGCTGGAGATGAGCGGGATCAGGTGGCCGCTTGCGGTGTCAGCGCGTGGTCGCGCACTGCCCGCAGCAGGCTGTCCTTGGTGAACGGCTTGGTGAGATAGGCGGTGGCACCAGCCAGCAAGCCACGCGCCCGATCGAACAAGCCATCACGCGACGACAGCAGGACGATCGGAATATGCGCGCTGGCGGGACTGGCACGGATCAGCGCGCAGGTCTGGAAGCCATCCAGCCGGGGCATCAGGATGTCGCAGAAAATCAGTGCAGGCCGTCGTTCGACAATGACCGACAACGCGGCAAAGCCATCGACGGCGAGAATCACCGGATAACCCGCCTGCGACAGAAAGATTTCAGCAGAGCGACGTATCGTGCTGCTGTCATCGATGACCAGTACTTCCGAAGCTAGTTGCGAAGCTGCCATTGCCGCACCCATTGGACGAAGTCAAGCAAAGGCGCGCAATGTAACAAAAATGGCAACTTGTTAAAACGATGAAAAATCAAACTTCGTGTCGCGTCGGTGTTTTGACCACAATCCGACCACGATTGCCGCGATTTGGCAGCAAGAGCAACGCGGGCTCAATAGCGCTATCAAAGCGGGAAGAGAAGCGGATGCCGAACACTGCAACCAGTATTCATTCAACCGTTCAGAGAGAGGGAAAACAAAACGCGGACCTGGAACGGTCCGCGGAAAAATACTTTCTGACGATCAGATGGCAACCATCTCAAAATCTTCTTTGCGGGCACCGCACTCCGGGCAGGTCCAGTTCATAGGAACGTCATCCCAGCGCGTGCCCGGGGCGATGCCCTCTTCCGGCAGGCCGGCGGCCTCGTCGTAGACCCAGCCGCAAATCAGGCACATCCAGGTCTTGAATTCTTGTCCGGTTGTCTTGTTGTCACTCACGGTACAGCCCTTAAAGTAAAATGCACAGCCAGCTATCTTAATGCTTTCCCTGTGCAAAACCAAACTTCCCCGCTCGTGCTGACCTTCGGCATCGCTGATCCGGTCGGCGCGATCGGCATACAGGCCGACCTTGCCGCAGTCGCAGCGATGGGCTGTCATGGCCTGTCCGTGCTGACTGCGCTGTCGTTCGGCGACACCACGGGCACCGAAGACCTGCAGGCCATCGACCCAGAATGGGTGTCGGACCAGGCGCGTGCGCTGCTCGAGGATATGCCAGTGGCGGCATTCAAGGTCGGTTATGTGGGCAATATCGAAACCATTTCCGTGATCGCCGAAATCGTCTCCGATTATCCCGAAATACCGCTGGTGCTCGCTCCGTTCGCAACCACATTGCCCGAGCAAGATGTCGACGAGGAACTGCTGCTGGCCTTGCGCGAGCTGCTGGTGCCGCAGACCACGCTGCTGCAGGTGTCGGCCGACGAGCTGGAGCGGCTGGCAGAAACCTGGCGCGATGCCAGCGACGAAGAAATGCTGGATATCGACGCGATGCAGCTCATTGAATTCGGCTGCGAATTCGTGTTCGTCACCGGCATGCCGGGCGACGCGCATGACGTCTCGAATGCGCTGTTCAGCAGCGACGGGCTGGTGCGCAAGGACAGCTGGCCACGCCAGGCCGGCCCGTTCATCGGTGCCGGCAACACGCTGTCGGCGACCATTGCGGCGATGCTCGCCAACGGCCTCGACGTGCCGGAAGCAGTGCTGGAAGCGGAAGAATTCACCAACGCCGCGCTGAGCAATGCGCAGCGGCTGGGCATGGGCAAACTGGTGCCCGATCGCTATTTCTGGGCACGCGACCCCGAAGCCGGTAATGGCAACGGCAGCGCCGAACCCTGACCCCATCCCCAAGATTTCAGAGACAAGAGAGGCCAACGTGTCCCACAACGATACCCTGTTCGCCCGCGCACAACGCAGCACGCCCGGTGGCGTGAATTCTCCCGTGCGCGCCTTCCGCTCGGTCGGCGGCACGCCGCGCTTCATCACCCGCGCCGAAGGTGCGCATTTCTGGGACGCCGACGGAAAACGTTACATCGATTACATCGGATCCTGGGGCCCGGCCATCGTCGGGCATGCGCATCCCGACGTCATTCGGGCGGTGCAGGCCGCGGCAGAAAACGGCCTGTCATTCGGCGCGCCGACCGAAGGCGAGATCCTGATGGCCGAGGAAATCTGCAAGCTGGTGCCGTCGATCGAGCAGGTGCGGCTGGTATCGTCCGGCACCGAGGCCGTGATGAGCGCGCTGCGCGTCGCGCGCGGTGCGACCGGGCGCGATCTCGTGATCAAATTTGAAGGTTGCTATCACGGCCATGCCGACTCGATGCTGGTGAAGGCCGGCAGCGGCTTGCTGACCTTCGGCAATCCGACTTCATCCGGTGTGCCCGAGGATTTTGCGAAGCACACGATGGTGCTCGACTATAACGACAGCAACCAACTGAGCGAAGTGTTCGGCCAGATGGGCGACCGCATCGCTGCCGTGATCGTCGAACCGGTTGCGGGCAATATGAACCTGCTGCGCGCCACGCCCGAATTCCTGCAGACCATGCGCCAGCAATGCACGAAGCACGGCGCGATCCTGATGTTTGACGAAGTGATGTCGGGCTTCCGTGTTGCGCTCGGTGGCGCGCAGGCGTTGTACGGCATCCGGCCCGACATGACCGTACTGGGCAAGGTGATCGGCGGCGGCCTGCCGGTAGCCGCCTTCGGCGGACGCGCCGACCTGATGAAGCATCTCGCGCCACTCGGATCGGTGTACCAAGCCGGCACGCTGTCGGGCAATCCGGTGGCGGTCGCCGCAGGCATGAGCACGTTGAAGATCATCCAGCAACCGGGTTTCTATGAGCAGCTGGGAGCGCAGACGAAAAAACTGACCGATGGCCTGTCGGCGGTGGCGAAAGACGCCGGCGAAGCGTTCTGCGCGGATGCAATCGGCGGCATGTTCGGGCTCTATTTTTCCGCGCAGCTGCCGGAAAATTATGCGCAGATGATGGCCTGTGACAAACAGCGCTTCAATCTGTTCTTCCACGCGATGCTTGATGCCGGCGTGTATCTGGCACCGTCCGCCTTCGAGGCAGGCTTCGTGTCAGCGATGCATACGGACGCCGTGATCGACGCAACGATTGCTGCGGGACGCGACGCGTTCGCGAAGCTGAACGGGTAAGAGTCCGTCTCTACCCGAGCACCCCGGAATCTACGTCAGCCACCCGCGCCGCCTGAAATACCAGAACGGCGTGATCGCGCTGGCCACCATCAGTGCCAGCGCGAACGGATAACCGAACGACCAGTCCAGTTCCGGCAGCACGCGGAAGTTCATGCCGTAGATGCTGGCGATCAGCGTCGGCGGCAGGAACGCGACCGACGCGACCGAAAAGATCTTGATGATCTTGTTCTGGTTGATGTTGATGAAACCGACCGTCGCATCCATCAGGAAGTTAATTTTTTCGAACAGGAAGGCGGTGTGGCCGTCGAGAGATTCGATATCACGCAGGATCTGACGGGCATCGTCGAACTGGTCTGAATTGAGCAGGCGACCGCGCATCAGAAAGCTGACTGCACGGCGTGTGTCCATCATGTTGCGACGGATCCGACCGTTCAGGTCCTCCTCGCGCGCCATCGCTGACAGCGACTCGGCCGCGTCCGCATCGCTGAATTCCTTCTGCAACACGCTGCGGCTGACTTCCTCGAGGTTCTGGTAAATCCCTTCAAGCGCATCGGCTGAATATTCGACATCGGTCGCGTACAGATCCAGCAGCACATCCTTGAAGTCGCCGATCGATCCGGGACGCGAACGCGCGCGCATGCGCACCAGCCGGAATACCGGCAGATCATCACTGTGCATCGAGAACAGCATGCCCTTCGCGAGGATGAAAGCAACCGTCACTACGCGTGACTCGCCCTCGTCTTCCTCGAGCAGGAAATCGGATCGCAGGTGCAGGTCGCCCTTATCGGCTTCGTAATAGCGCGCAGACGCCTCGATGTCCTTCACATCATCTTCGTCCGGCAACGTGACACCGTAGATGCCACGCACCCAGTCGCGCTCTTCGTCGCTTGGGTCGGTCAGGTCGACCCAGACCGGCACGGCCCGCTCGAGATCCGCACGGGTCTCAATGTTGACCTGGCTGAGCCGGCCATTCTGCAGTACGAATACATTGATCATCAGCTCTCCCGGCCGCAAGTTTGCGGCATGCCTGCGGCGCATGCGCGCGCAGATATCAATTCATTACTTTTCAGGGAGCGCGGCCGATGCCGGCCATGCGCCCGCTTACCGTCGATGGACCAGGCAAGCGGCACGCTACAGAGGGTGCGTCAGCTTGCGCAAGGACCGTCGGTCGACGGTTGTCGAGGTGAGGTGGGACTGCCCAAGGGGTGTCTCCGTTGTTCAAAACACCGAGAGTTTACTTTTTTTGCGCGGGGACAGGCAAGGATTGATACGGCAAGCGCTGCGCTGCGCGCGCCGAATCTCTGTGCGCAACGCGCGGCCGACGTGGTCAGGGCAGATCTGCGCTGTTCATCCGCATCAGGATCAGCGAGGAGCGCCGCGCCAGGTAATTCGAATCCAGGTGGCGGCCAAAGAAGCGCGGGTTCGGCAGCATCACCGCCAGCCGGGCCGCCTCGTCCGGACCCAGCGCCGCGGCAGGCTTGCCGAAATACTTGCGGGATGCCGCCTCGCAACCGAACACGCCGTTGCCCCACTCGACCACGTTCAGGTAGATCTCGAAGATGCGGCGCTTGTCCATCATCGACTCCAGCATGAAGGTGATCACCATCTCCTGCGCCTTGCGCAGGTAGCTGCGATCGCCGGACAGGAACAGGTTTTTCGCCAGCTGCTGGGTAATTGTGGACCCACCGCGCACCACCTTGCCCTTTTTTGCGTTTTTTTCGTAGGCTTTCTGCAGCGCGGCCCAGTCCACCCCTTCGTGCTCGGCGAAGTTGGCGTCCTCGGCCGCAATGATCGCGCGCTTCAGGTGATTCGAGATTCGCTGGTACGGCACCCACTGGTGCTTCAGTGTGGCATGTGGATTTTTCTGCTGCAGCTGCTCTAGCTGCGCGCGCATGAAAGACGTCGAGATCGGGTTATGGTTGACCCACCAGCAAATGTGGATGAAGTACCAGCACTGCAGCAGCAGCACCAGTGCCAGCGGCAGGCCGGCAAACCACAGCAAAAACTTGCGTCGCCGGCTCACAGCTGCTCCCGCAGCCACTGGTAGACCGGTGCCGTGTCGGGTCGCACGCCGCGCCAGACGAAGAACGACTCGGCGGCCTGTTCGATCAGCATGCCGAGGCCATCACGTACACGGGCGCCATGCGCCGCTGCCATCTGCATGAACACCGTCGGCGCCAGACCGTACATCATGTCGTAGGCGAAGGTCTGCGAAGAAAACACACAAGGTGGCACCGGCGGCAATTCGGCCGACAGGCTGGCCGAGGTCGCGTTGATGACGATGTCACAGGCGTCGGACAAAGCTTCAAAGCGCATCGCGGACAGCTGGCCGCCGGCTTGCGGAAATTCCCCGACCAGCATTTCCGCCTTGGCCAGAGTGCGGTTTGCGATAACGATCTGTTCAGGCTGTTGCTCGAGCAGCGGCAACATGACCCCGCGTGCAGCGCCACCCGCGCCCAGCAGCAGCACGCGCGCACCCGTGATCGCAACGCCACCGGAGACAATATCGCGCACCAGTCCAACGCCATCGGTGTTGTCGCCGAAGATGCGGCCCCGGTCGAACCGGAGTGTATTGACCGCACCGGCAGCCTGCGCACGCGGGCTACGTTCGTCGGCCAGTGCGAATGCATCGAGCTTGAATGGCACGGTGACATTCGCGCCGCGCCCGCCGCCGGCAATGAAAGCGTGCACGGCGGCTTCGAATCCGTCCAGCGGCGCCAGCAGCCGCTCATAACCAATGTCCTGCCCGGTCTGCTGCGCGAAGCGCGCATGAATCTGCGGGGATTTGCTGTGTGCGACCGGGTTGCCGATCACGACGTAATGGTCGGTCATTCTCTGCTCCCACCCAGGGCTTGCGTTTCCAGCTGCTGTTCGCGCGTGAACGAGAAACGAGCGACGATCTCCCATACTTGCTCACGGCCGTCATGCGGCAGTGTGGCAGGCAGTCGGCCGAAAGGAGAGGCACGACGCACGATCGCCAGCGCCGCCGCGTCCAGTGCCGGATTGCCGGAGCTGCGCTCGACGCGCGGGCCACCGTCGCGCTCATACAGGAAGCCGTCCTGCCGCAGCGGGATGTAGACGATCAGGTCACCGTAGATCTTCGTTGTGCCGCTCTGCGGGAAATGCAGCGCACCGGTCTGTTCTATTTTTTTCCGGAGGGCAGTGTAATACAACGCGTACGGTACTTCGCGCGTGCTCGGCGTCAGCTGCCGCTTCAGCGGGCGCATATTGTAGTCGGCAATGTCGCGCGCCAGCTCGGCCTGGCGTCGCGCCAGCTCGGGCAACGGATCGACCGGCTTGTCAGCGCGTGCTTCCGGCGGCGACGGCGTACCACCCTCCGCGGCACCGGCCAGGCTGCGCCTGAGCAGCTGCAGCATGCGGTGCTGTTGCTGTTCGAGTTCGGCGACTTGCCGGCGCTGCGCATCGAGCGAGCTGCCGTCCGCCATACGCCCCAGATCGGGCAGCGGCGAACGCGCCCGGCCTGCGTCCGTATGGCCGCCACCGTCGAGGTTCGTCTGTGCGAGCGCCTCCGCCCTCAGCGGCATGACATCGCTGCGCGAATTCACCAGGATGACCGGCAGCCGGCTGTCAAAAGGCGGCGCGCGCTCCGGCAAAGGCGGAATGAAACGGATGGCGAGCAGAGTTGCGTGAATGGCCAGCGAAACAGCGATCGCCGTCGCCATCAAGGGCCTGCCGCTCACGACCGCGCGTATCACGCGAGCGGGTCTCCGGAGGCTTCGTGATCCGCGTCGGCCGAGCCGCCGGCATCCTCGACGGGCAGCTGCGCGGGCGCTTCGGTCGACTGTTCCACCGCCTGCTCGGCGGCCTGTTCGGCTTCGTCGGCGACATCGGCTTCCTCCAGCTCGATCTCGTCGGCCAGTGCCGGCGACACCGTCGTCACTTCGAGCACACGCGCCTGCACGGAGAGATCGACATCGTCCCAGTCGATCAGCTCAAGCCGCAACTGGGTGCCGCGCGCATGCCTGACGCCGGTCATCGGGAGCACCAGCGGTATGTCGACCAGCCGCAGCAACTCGTCCTTCAGAAGCACCGCATCGACCTGGCGCACGTCCTGCTGTGCAAGCCAGCGCAGGCACCAGTAGCGCTCCATGATCGACTGGAAGTCCGCGTACGCGGAGTAAGCGCTGTCGAACGCTGACACGATGGCGAACAGGTCGGCGTCCCTCGGCTTGAACGGCGCGACCAACGGCGCGGTCACGCCGCCCTTCACGCACGCAAGAATCTGCCATTGGTTCACCAGGTCGGTATAGCGCCGCAGCGGCGATGTGCTCCATGCGTACTGGTCGACACCCAGGCCCTGATGCGGCGCGGCATGCGTGAGCATGCGCACCTGCATGCGCGTCGCCCAGCCTTGTCCGCCGCCCTGAGCCCGATAGATGCCGGGCACGCCATGGTCATGCAGCAGCTTTCCCCAGGTGCTGTTGGCGAAGATCATCAGCTCGGCGACGATCTTGTCGAGCGGTGCGCCGCGTTTGCGCCGCGTAATGGTGACGACATCGTCATCGACATAAAAATTGAAATCGACGCGATTGTTCTGTTCGGGCTTCAAGCCGAAGGCCGCGCGTTTGGCCATGCGCCCCGACTCAAGCGCCTGCGCCCATTGCCATAGCAGCGCGATCTCATTCTTGTGCGGATAGTCGCCGCTGCCGGCAGCCAGCGCCTCTTCGGTCACGTGCTCGTCGAGGTCGTTGTGGCGAAGGTTGGCGGCGATGTTCACGTTCTCGGCAACCGTCTGCGTAGACACGATAGTCCAGTCTTTGGGATCGAGCGTCGCATACAGCGACAGCGCGGGACGCGGCGCCCCCTCGGCCAGCGTGAAATGCCCGACCAGCTCATCCGGCAGCATCGTGATTTTGTCGCCCGGCATATAGACCGTGCTCATGCGGTCGCGCGCGATCGCGTCGATCGCGTCGTCGCGGGCGATAGCAAGCGCCGGCGCCGCAATATGAATGCCGACCCGCACCATGCCATCGGCCAGATGCTGCACTGACAGCGCATCATCGATTTCGGTGGTGGTCACGTCATCGATCGAAAAGGCGCGCACGTCAGCAGTCGGCAAATCGGGCAAGGCCGGCAGCGAAATGGAGGGAAAACCCGTGCCGCGCGGGAAATGCTCGGTCAGGAAGCGCGCCATGTGCAGCTCTTTCGCCGAGGCGATCGCGCCTACCGACAGCAGCAGTCGCGCCGGCGTCGTCTGCAGTTCTGCGCAAGCGGTGTCGAGCGCCTTGTATTCGAGACTGTTCTTGTCAGGCTTGTACAGCAGCTGGCGGACCACCGCGCGGATGGCATCGGGCAGACGACCGGCCTTCAGCTCGCCGGCCATCGCGGCCTGCTGTTCGGCCTGCAGTCGTTTTTTCTCGATGCCAGCGAGCGCGGCCTGCAGCGTGGCGGCCGGCGCGGCCTTGTAACGGCCCTTGCCCTTCTTGTGGAAATAGATCGGCGAGGCGGCAATCTTCAGCAGCAAGCCGGCCGCCTCATCGGGCTTCGGCGCATGGCCGAAATATTCGCTGCCGAGCTCGGCAAAACCGAACTCTTCTTCGCCGGCCACTTCCCATAGGAAGGACACGTCGATCTCGCCGGACAGGCGATTGGCGCTCGCGATCATATCGGCCGCCGATGGCGTGTCGAACTGCAGCAGCACGTCGCGCAAGCGCACCTTGGTGCGCTTGCCAGTCGGTGTCTCGACCTGGAATGCTTCGCCCTGTTGGCTCAGCACGGTGCCGACCTTGAAATCGCCGGATTCTTCAAAAAATAAATTCATTCTTCTTCACAAAACCTGACCACCTCGTCGAGGTAGTCGTCAAAATCGGACAATCCGTGGTCGCTGCCTTCGATCACATGCTGATGGGCGCCAAGGTAACGCGCGCTCATCTCGCGCCAGTCGAGCACTTCGTCGCCGGTGGCCGCCAGCAGCAGATAACGCTGTGGCCGGGTAATGCGGGCCGACGTCAGCATCTCCAGTTCACCGATGTACTCGGGTCGAAACCAGAAACGTTCGTCGGAATGCCAAGCCTTCTGCTCGCCAATATACTTGGCAAGGTCGCGCGCCGGCCAGATAGCCGGATTGATCAGTACCGCGCGGCAGCCGGTCTCCTCGGCCAAGGCGGTGGCGTAAAAACCGCCGAGTGAGGAGCCAATCACGGCCAGCCCGTCAGCGGGCTGGTCGGCAATGTATTCACGCACCAGTTCGCGTATCAGCACCATCGCCTCGCGCGGCGACGGTGGCAACTGCGGACACATCAAGCGCTGCCCTTGGTCGCGCTGCGTGAAATGCGCCTGCAACCGGCGCGCCTTGAATGATGCCGGCGACGAACGGAAACCGTGCAGGTAAAGAACCGTACGCAAGATGTCAGGACTTCGCAGCCAGGGCGTCCAGCAGCTTCTGGTGCACGCCGCCGAAACCGCCATTGCTCATCACCAGCACCGAATCGCCCGGTCGCGCGGCGGCAACAACGGCCTCGACCAGCGCCGGCAAGTCATCAAATGCGCGCGCCCGTTCCGCGAGCGGCGCGAGCGCCGCACCGAGATCCCAGCCAAGCGCGTCCTTGCCGCCTCCCTTGGCGCCGTAGCCAAAGACGAGGTCGGCATCTGCCAGGCTGCCCGGTAGCGCATCTTTCATCGTGCCCAGCTTCATGGTGTTCGATCGCGGCTCCAGCACCGCGAGAATGCGCGCGCCGCCGACTTTTTTACGCAAACCGGCAACCGTGGTGGCGATCGCGGTCGGATGATGTGCAAAGTCATCGATCACCGTCACGCCATGGGCAACGCCACGCGTTTCCATGCGCCGCTTGACGTTCTCAAACGCTGCCAGCGATGCAATTGCCTGCGCCGGCGGCACGCCGACATGGCGCGCGGCGGCAATTGCAGCGACCGCATTCCAGCGATTGTGCTCACCCGTCAGCGACCAGCGCACGACGCCGACAAACTCCCCATTCAGACTGACGTCAAAACTGCCATCCGCGTGCTCGTCCATAGCCCAGCCCGTCACACCGGCAAACCATTCGACCTCACTCCAGCAGCCACGCCCGATCACACGCGCCAGCGATGCTTCACGGCCATTGACCACCAGCCGCCCGCATGATGGCACCGTGCGCACCAGATGATGACACTGGGTTTCGATCGCACCCAGGTCCGGGAAGATGTCGGCATGGTCGTACTCGAGATTGTTCAGAATCGCGGTACGCGGACGGTAATGCACGAATTTACTGCGCTTGTCGAAGAAGGCGGTGTCGTACTCGTCAGCCTCGATCACGAAAAAGCTGCCGCCGCCACCATCCTCGCCGCCGATGCGGGCGGAAATGCCGAAGTTCATCGGCACCCCACCGATCAGGAAGCCGGGATGGTAACCGGCATCTTCCAGGATCCAGGCAAGTATCGACGAGGTGGTGGTCTTGCCGTGTGTGCCGGCCACCGCCAACACCCAGGTGTCGCGCAGGATGTGCTCGCCGATCCACTGCGGACCGGACACATAAGGAAGCCCGCGATCCATGATCGCTTCCATCAGCGGGTTCCCGCGCGAGACCACGTTGCCCACCACATACAGGTCAGGCTCCAGGGTCAGCTGCTCCGGGCCGAAGCCCTCGATCAGCTCAATGCCTTGTGCGCGCAGCTGCGTGCTCATCGGCGGATAGACGTTGGCATCACAGCCGGTAACCTTGTGCCCTGCTTCTTTGGCAAGCACAGCAAGACCGCCCATGAAGGTGCCGCAGATGCCGAGAATGTGAATGTGCATATAATCTGAGTCGCGCGAACGCTTGGACAAGTGCGGGATTTTACCTGACGCTACCGACGCTCATTCGGCGATTCACGGTCCGGCACGCGCATCGTTCGATCCGGTTGTGGCACCACCGTCGCGCCGGCGCACTTTCAACCACATCTTTCCCAATGACCATTCATTACCCGGGCGACGCCGAGCTGCTGCGCGCCGAAATCGCCGCCGCTGCCGCTCGCATGATTGCCGAAGATGGTGCCGACTACGGCACTGCCAAGCGCAAGGCGGCCCGGCTGATCTTGGGCAACCAGCGGATTGGCGGCAACATCCTGCCGGACAACGCCCAAATCGAGGATGAGGTACGCGAATACCAAGCGCTGTTTTTTGGCGAGGAGCACGCGCAGCACCTGCTGCACCTCCGGCGGCTGGCCGTCGAGCTGATGGAGAAGCTGGCTGAATTCAAGCCCTGGCTGACCGGCGCGGTGCTAAAGGGCACGGCGACCGAACATTCGGATATCCACTTGCAGCTGTTTGCCGACAACGGCAAAGACGTAGCGGTATTTCTGCTTAATGCCGGCATTAATTACGAAGTGACGGAATCGCCGCATTTCCGCCATCCTGATCGGGCGGTCGAAACACTATCCTTCATGTGGAAAAAAGAAGCCGTTCACCTGACACTGTATGATCTTGGTGACCTGCGCGGCGCGGGTCGGAAAAATCCGGAGCGCGCTGATATAAATACTGTGCGCGGCCTGCTGGAAAATGAGAACACATGAAAAAAATATTCGCTCTCGTCGCCTTTGCCATTTTATTTGCCGCTATCGGTGCTTATTTTGGACTTAAACACACTGAACCGGCGCCCCCTGCCGCAACTGCGGTTGGCGCACTGATGCAGGCATCCTTTGCTGACACCCAAGGAAATCGCCGCAAGATATCAGAGTGGCAAGGCAAGGTGATTCTGCTGAATTTCTGGGCCACCTGGTGTCCGCCCTGCGTTTCCGAAATGCCCGAACTGGTCGGACTGCAAAAAGATCTGGAAGGGAAAAACCTGCAAATCATTGGCATTGGCATCGATTCCGCGACCAACATTCAGGACTTCGCCAAGAAACACCAAATCAGTTACCCGCTGCTCGTGGGCGGAATGGAAGGCACATCGGTATCGAAACAATTCGGAAATGACACCGGCGGACTGCCATTTACGATTTTGATTGCGGCCGATGGTACCGTTCGCAAGACATATATGGGTCGACTGGATATGCAAAAAGTCCGCGCCGATTTGGCCGCGCTATAGGCCGAAAAGCGTTTCCACTTGCCATTGATCTGCATTTTGCAGGAAAATGCCCCCTTCTTCGTCAAAACGCAGTTCATTCGATGGCAAAAAAACTGCTCCTGCTGAACGGCCCGAACCTGAATCTGCTAGGGACACGTGAGCCTGAAGTCTACGGATCGACAACGCTTGCCGAGATTGAGCAAGCCGCTGTCGCTCAGGCGCAGGCGGCGGGTGCGTCACTTGCTCATTTTCAGAGCAATCACGAAGGGCAACTGATTGACTGCATTCATGCAGCGCGCAGCGAAGGTGTCGATGCAATCGTGATCAATCCTGGTGGTCTCACGCATACCAGCGTTGCGCTGCGCGATGCGCTGGTCGGTGTAGCGATTCCATTCGTGGAAGTGCATATTTCGAATATTCACCGGCGTGAGCACTTTCGTCACCATTCCTATCTGTCGGAACTCGCGGCAGGCGTGATCTGTGGGCTCGGCATCGATGGCTACCGCCATGCGATCGACTTCACGCTACACAGAATTTAGGCAACACCCGACATCCACCGGCACCACGCGTCGGCTCTCCACAGGCAGAGCGAGCATAAACGGCGCCGGTATTTATTAACCTTGCAGGCAGACCTCCCATGGATCTAAGAAAACTCAAGACATTGATCGACCTCGTGGCGGAATCCGACATCTCGGAACTGGAAGTCACTGAAGGCGAAAGCAAGGTCCGCATCGTGAAGAACAGCGCCCAGGCCCAGCAGAGCCAGGTCGTCATGATGCCGTCACCCCAGGCCATGGCGGCACCAGCCGCAGCAGCACCGGCAGCAGCACCAGTGGCGCCGGCCGCAGAAGCGGCGCCGGTCGGCCATGTCGTCAAGTCACCGATGGTCGGCACCTTCTATCGTTCGTCCGCGCCGGGTTCTGCGCCTTTCGTGGATATCGGCTCGAGCGTGAAGGAAGGTGACACGCTGTGTCTCATTGAAGCGATGAAGCTGCTCAACGAGATCGACGCCGACGCAAGTGGCACGATCAAGCAGATCCTCGTCGAGAACGGGCAGCCGGTGGAATACGGCCAGCCACTATTCATTATCGGTTAATCCGGAGCGTGACTGCGGCGCTGGCCGCCGCAGTCACGCTTCTATCGGCGTCCCTCAAAATGTTCGAAAAAATCCTCATTGCTAACCGTGGCGAAATCGCGTTGCGCATTCAGCGCGCGTGCCGCGAGATGGGCATCAAGACGGTCGTCGTCCACTCCGAAGCCGACCGCGAAGCGAAATACGTGAAGCTGGCCGACGAGTCGGTCTGCATCGGTCCGGCGCCGTCCGCGCAAAGCTACCTGTCGATGCCGGCCATCATCAGTGCGGCCGAAGTCACCGACTCAGAAGCGATCCATCCGGGCTATGGTTTTCTGTCCGAGAATGCAGACTTTGCCGAGCGCGTCGAGCAATCCGGCTTCGTGTTCATTGGCCCGCGCTCCGACTCGATCCGCCTGATGGGCGACAAGGTGTCGGCTAAGCAGGCGATGATCAAGGCTGGCGTGCCTTGTGTGCCGGGTTCGGATGGCGCGCTGCCGGACGATCCGAAAGTGATCGTGCAGACGGCGCGACGCATTGGCTATCCCGTCATCATCAAGGCTGCCGGCGGCGGTGGCGGCCGTGGCATGCGCGTGGTACACACCGAGGCTGCATTGCTGAATGCCGTCACGATGACCAAGACCGAAGCGGGTGCCGCCTTCGGTAATCCGGAAGTCTATATGGAGAAATATCTGGAAAATCCGCGTCACGTGGAAATCCAGATTCTGGCCGATGAATTCAAGAGCGCCGTCTGGCTTGGCGAACGTGACTGCTCAATGCAGCGCCGCCACCAGAAAGTGATCGAGGAAGCGCCGGCACCGGGCATCCCGCGCAAGCTGATCGAGAAGATCGGCGACCGTTGCGCCGAAGCGTGCCGCAAGATCGGCTACCGCGGCGCCGGCACCTTCGAATTCCTGTTTGAAAACGGCGAGTTCTATTTCATCGAAATGAACACCCGCATTCAGGTCGAGCATCCGGTCACCGAGATGATTACAGGCATCGACCTGGTGCAGGAACAGATCCGCATTGCGGCCGGTGAGAAACTGCGCTTCCGCCAGCGCGATATCGTGCTCAAGGGCCATGCCATCGAATGCCGGATCAACGCGGAAGATCCGTTTAAGTTCACTCCGTCGCCAGGTCGCATCCAGGCGTGGCACGCACCGGGCGGGCCAGGCATTCGCGTTGACTCACATGCATATGCTGGCTATTACGTGCCGCCGAATTACGATTCGATGGTGGGCAAGGTCATCTCGTACGGAGCAACGCGTGAACAGGCGATCCGCCGCATGCAGATTGCTCTGTCGGAAATGGTGGTCGAAGGCATCCAGACCAATATTCCGCTGCACCGCGAACTGATGGCGGACGGCCGCTTCGCCGAAGGCGGTACCAATATTCATTACCTTGAGCAGAAGCTCGCCGACAAGAAGTGACCTGAATGAGCTGGACTGAGATCGTTATCGAAGCGCCGCACGCGCATGCCGAGCAGCTGTCGGATGCGCTGATGGAAGCTGGCGCCCTGTCGGTATCGGTGGAAGACGCGGACGAAGGCACCGAAGCCGAACGCCCGCTGTTCGGCGAACCGGGCATGGAGCCCGAGCAGCACGCATGGGACCGCAGCCGAGTGGTTGCCCTGATCGATGCCGGCGCTGATGCCGAGGTGATTCTGCGCGAAGCCTGTGAACAGTGCGGCATCGAGCAGCCACTGCCGTTCACGCTGCGCAACGTGGCCGAACAGGACTGGGTGCGCGTGACGCAATCGCAGTTCGACCCCATCCACATCGGCCAGAACATCTGGGTGGTGCCAAGCTGGCACGATGTCCCCGAGCCCGGCACTCTGGTGCTCGAACTCGACCCGGGACTTGCATTCGGCACGGGCAGCCATCCGACAACACGGCTATGCATGGAATGGCTGGAGCAGAACGTCGTCGCCGGCCAGTCGCTGCTCGATTACGGCTGCGGCTCGGGCATCCTCGCGATGCTCGGTCGCAAGCTGGGCGCGTCGCCGGTCGATGGTGTCGATATCGATCCACAGGCGATTTTGTCTGCGCAGGACAACGGCGAGCGCAATCACTGCAATGACATCCACTGGTTCCTGCCCGAGCCATTCGGCGCGGAGCACGCAGTGACCTCTTACCACGTCGTGGCCGCGAATATCCTGTCCGGTCCGCTCAAGCTGATGGCGCCAATGTTGTGTGGCCGGGTCGCCCCCGGCGGCGCCTTGGTGCTGTCGGGCGTGCTGGCACGGCAGGCCGACGAAGTCATTGCCGCTTACGCGCCCCACATCGCATTGTCGGTCTGGGCCGAACGCGAAGGCTGGGTCGCGCTGGCTGGCAGCAAGGAATCATGACGATGGAACAGCTCGCCACTCGCTGCCCGCATTGCCAGACGACATTCCGCGTGACTCAGGAGCAGCTCAGGCTGCGCGCGGGCAAAGTCCGCTGTGGCGTCTGCCGGGAAAGCTTCGATGGCATTGCGCAGCAAATCGATCATCACGGTGAAACGCTGGCGCTACCCCGAACAGAAACCGTGACCGGCTCGCCGGCGTCCGCGCTTGATTTCAATCTGGTGCCGGTAAGCCTGGCCAGCGATCCGACCGACCGCATGACCGCCATCAACTTCGGCCTGGCGGAGAATGCGTCCGGCAGGCCGACTGGTTCGTCCATGCAGGCCGAACTGGATGCCCTGTCGCAGGCCATTGCCGGCCTGCAGGCCAAGCCTTGGTCCGAGCCGCTGTCAACAGCGCAAATAGAGTCCGCCACTATTGAGCCGGCATTGGAAGAGCGCGATGTGGACTTCGACTCGCACGGCGCCGAGCCCGTACTTGCTTTTGACGGCGACATACGGGTGCCGCCCTTCATTCAGTCTGCCCGTCGCCGTTCGCGCGGCCGACGTGTGTGGAAGGTGCTGCTGTGGATTTTCGTCCCGCTGCTGACGCTGGCGCTGGCCGCGCAACTCGTCTACTACTTCCGCAACGATATCGCTGCACGCTCTCCCCAGGCAGCGCAGCAGTTGCGCGCGCTGTGCATCCAGCTGGGTTGCGCGATTCGGCTGCCAATGCACCTCGACAAACTGTCGCTGGATGCGACCCAGCTTGACGCATCGCCGCTGCCAACACACGTTGCTGAGCCAGACAGCCAGGCAGACGCTACGGCGGACAAGCCGCTTGCACAACGCCTGACACTGGTGGCTTTGCTACGCAACCGGGGTGATACCGCGCAAGCTTGGCCGTCGATTGATCTGCAACTGAAAACGGCCGACGGCAAAGTCATCGTGCGCAAGTCCTTCCTGCCAGCGCAATATCTGCGCGCCGACGACATCGAGGCTGGCCTGTTGGCCCACTCCGAAACGGAAATACGGATTTCATTCGAACTGGCCGGCGATGCGCCTGCCGGATTTGAAGCGGCCCTCTTTTATCACTGATCCCCCATGCTGGCTTTTGCCCTATGACTTCCCTGATCTGCGGCTCGCTCGCCTTTGACACCATCATGTCTTTCCACGGCCGCTTTTCCGAAGCGCTGTTGGCAGACCAGCTGCACAAGATCAATGTCGCGTTCCTGGTGCCCGACATTCGTCGCGAGTACGGCGGCTGCGCCGGAAATATCGCCTACAACCTGAAGCTGCTGGGTGGCGATCCGCTGATCATGGCCACCCTGGGGCAGGATGGCGCGCCTTATCTCGACCGGCTTGGAAAACTCGGCATCGCGACCCGCTGCATTCGCTCTTACGACGATGCCTACACCGCGCAGGCCTTCATCACCACAGATGCGGATAATAACCAGATCACCGCCTTTCATCCGGGCGCGATGTCGAACTCACATCACAACAAGGTCAGAGACGCCGGTGGCGTGAAGCTCGCGATCATCGCGCCTGATGGTCGCGACGGCATGGTCGAGCATGCACGCGATTGTGCCACCGTCGGCGTTCCCTTTATTTTCGATCCGGGTCAGGGACTACCGATGTTCAGCGGTGGCGAGCTGAAGGAATTCATCGAACTGTCCACCTATGTCGCGGTGAACGATTACGAAGCCGAGCTGCTGACCGAGCGGACGGGACTGACCTTGCCGGAAATCTCGGAACGCGTATCAGCGTTGGTGGTCACCCGCGGTGAACAGGGCGCAGAAATCTTTACCGCCAGCGGAAAAATCGACATACCGGTGGTGCGAGTCAATCAGGTCGTCGACCCCACCGGTTGCGGCGATGCCTTCCGCGCGGGCATGCTGTTCGGACTGACGCGCGACCTCGACTGGATGACGATCGGTCGCCTCGCATCACTGATGGGTGCACTCAAGATCGAAAGCCAGGGGGGACAAAACCATGCGCCCACAGTTGAGCAAATCGAGCAGCGCTTCCAGAAGGAATTCGGATACCGATTCTGACGAACCGCCGGACCGGGCATGGCGTGGTCTGGCAGTCCGGCGCACATCATCGCTCACGAGATCAGTACACGCCGTAGACCAGGCTCTCGGCGACAAACACCAGGATGCGCAGCGCAAGAAACGCGAAGATGGGCGACAAATCGATGCCGCCGATCGACGGCACCAAGCGCCGAAAAGGCCGGAGCAGCGGATCGGTCAGAGCGCGCACGATCGGTGCAATTGGTGCATTTGGATTCACCCAGCTCAGTATGACTTCCAGAATGATCAGTCCAATCAATCCGTAAGCAACCGCATGGATCAGCGCCAGCAATGACAGCATCAGCCAGGTACTGATGACAAAAGACGACCGCACTCCCAACTGCACGGCAATCGATATCAGTAACACCAGACAGGCACCCGACAGACTCGCCCAGTCATAGCCCCCCACACCGGGCAGCACCTTACGCAGCGGCAGTACCAGCCAGTCGGTCAATCGAAAGATGAATTGTCCGAGCGAGAACGGCGGGCGCACATGCACCGCCTGCATCCAGAAACGGATCAGCAGCAGGCCGGCCAGAATGCTCGCGACAGTATCTATAACGAGATTAAAAATGGAATGGATCACGCTTTCACCGCTTATCTGCATTGAAGTACACGCAAAAAAACCGCTGCAGCCTTGCGGGCATGCAGCGGTGATTTTGCCTGAAACGAGTCAGGCCGCCAAACCGGGCAGGCTTACGGGCGCACGCCAGTCGGAAACGGCCAGGCGGCTGCCGGACTCAACACGGTCTTGGCGGCCGTTGCCGGTGCCGCTGCCGGCTTCTTAACTACCGACTTTTTTTTTGCGACTACTTTCTTTGGTGCCGCTTTCTTTGGTGCCGCTTTTTTAGGCGCTACCTTTTTCGCAGCAGCCTTCTTGGCGACCGGCTTTTTCGCTACGGCTTTCTTGGCGACCTTTTTAGCCGCCGGTTTCTTCGCTACGACTTTCTTGGCGACTTTTTTGGCCGCAGGTTTTTTCGCTACGGCTTTCTTGGCGACCTTTTTGGCCGCTGGCTTCTTCGCTACGGCTTTCTTGGCGACCTTTTTGGCCGCTGGCTTCTTCGCTACGGCTTTCTTGACGACTTTCTTGGCTGCCGGCTTCTTCGCCGCGGCCTTCTTCGCTACCGGCTTCTTGGCAGCGACTTTTTTGGCTACCGGCTTTTTCGCCGCTGCCTTCTTTGCTACCGGCTTCTTGGCCGCCGGCTTTTTCTTAGCTGCAGGTTTTTTCTTAGCTGTTGCCATTTCGTTCTCCTTCACGTGACGTGATATCACAAGGTACAAGTAGGAAACCCGACCGGGCTCGAGGCCTAGGCGGATTATTCATCGGCGCAAGCATTTCTCTCCTGCTTGCGCTAATGAATGCGGCACCAGCTGAACTGCTGCATCTCCTCGTCGATGCAGCACTTCAGCTAATCCAGCCAGCCGTCTGACGCCATGCCGCCATCGCAGCTGCACTGCGACGACGCTAGCGTTCGGCACCACTCGCCACGGACACTGCCACGGCATTCGCCGGAGCGAGGCCCTCGCTTCAGACGAGCACGTACCTCTCGAGCTGGCTAAAAAAAACGCCGGCAGCAATGCCGGCGTCGGAATCTATTTTCAGAAAAGCCAAATCTTTTTTCGAAGAATACGCAGCCATGCCCGACAAAATCTGGCGGGCCTGCGTAGTCAAAAAAGTCGGGTTAGGTCGGGTACTGTCCATCAAGTACAGCTTCTGCCTTTCCTCGTTCAGCCTCTCTGCAGCGACCGCCGGCTCCACCGGCGCCCTTTAGAAACTTCGGGTGGTTGCGCATGCGCGACCACTTTCGAACTCAATCCCAACTCAGCGCACCACCGGTTTGATACTCGATGACGCGGGTCTCGAAGAAATTGCGTTCCTTCTTCAGATCGATCATTTCGCTCATCCAAGGGAAGGGATTCTCTTCCTGCTCAAACAGCGTCTCCAAACCGATCTGCGTTGCGCGGCGATTCGCAATGAATCGCAGGTAGCCTTTGAACATTGGTGCATTCAAGCCAAGCACGCCACGCGGCATTGTATCCTCAGCGTAGCGATATTCCAACTCCACGGCTTGCAAAAACAACGTTTTTATCTCTTCCTTGAATGCCGGCGTCCACAAATGCGGGTTCTCTAGCTTGATTGTATTAATCAAATCGATCCCGAAATTGCAATGCATGGACTCGTCGCGCAGGATGTACTGATACTGCTCGGCGGCACCCACCATCTTGTTCTGCCGACCCAGCGCGAGAATCTGCGTGAAGCCGACATAGAAGAACAGCCCTTCCATCAGGCATGCAAACACGATCAGCGACTTCAGCAACTGCTGGTCAGTCTCCGGCGTGCCGGTCTTGAATTCCGGATTGGTCAGTGTGTCGATGAACGGGATCAGGAATTCGTCCTTGTCACGGATCGATGCAACCTCGTGGTACGCATTGAATATCTCGCCTTCGTCCAGACCGAGCGACTCAACGATGTACTGATACGCGTGCGTGTGAATCGCCTCTTCGAACGCCTGGCGCAGCAGGTACTGACGGCACTCCGGCGCTGTGATGAAGCGGTAAGTACCCAGCACGATATTGTTCGCGGCCAGCGAATCGGCGGTGACGAAGAAGCCGAGGTTGCGCCTGACCAGCCGACGCTCGTCTTCTGACAGGCCGTTCGGATTCTTCCACAGCTCGATATCGCGCTGCATGTTGATTTCCTGCGGCATCCAGTGGTTCGCGCAGCCGGCGAGGTATTTGTCCCATGCCCACTTGTACTTGAACGGCACGAGCTGGTTGACATCTGTGGTGCCGTTGATGATGCGCTTGTCGACTGCCTTAACTCGGTTGATGGCATCGACGGGCGCGGCCGGACGAGCAAGGATGCCTGGGTCGAGCGCGGCGTCGGCGTGTGTTGCGAACGTCGCCGACGGCATCACAGGCTGCAGTTGGGGTACGGGCTGGGCGGCACGAGGCGCGGGTGCTGCGGGTTCGTCATCCCATGAAAGCATGGTGTGGTCCTTTGTTGCTTGTATTAGTGAGGATAGTTCTTTGGATGCCAGCCGAATTGATCGAACTCCTGTCGATCGCCGGCCGGCCACTGTCGTTTACTGGCAGGCCTCGCACTCCTCGAAGCCCGGATCGCCCGGACGCAGGTAGCATGCCGCACCTTCAGCCGCTGCCGGCACCGGCGCAGCGCTGTACGGCGCTGCCGCTGCGGCCGCAGTCATGTCAGACGATACGGCATTCAGGGCGCCGGCCTTGGTGGTCGACTTCTCCGCGTGCGTCGCGCCGATCGTGCGCAGGTAGTAGGTGGTCTTCAGGCCGCGCAGCCAGGCCAGCTTGTAGGTCTCGTCGAGCTTCTTTCCCGACACGCCGGCCATGTAGATGTTCAGCGACTGCGCCTGGTCGATCCACTTCTGGCGGCGTGCAGCAGCCTCGACCAGCCACTCGGTGTCGATCTCGAACGCGGTGGCGTACAGCACCTTCAGGTCTTCGGGCACCCGGTCGATGCGGCGCAGCGAGCCGTCGAAATGCTTCAGGTCCATCACCATCACGTCGTCCCACAGGCCGAGCTTCTTCAGGTCACGCACCAGGTACTCGTTGAGGACCGTGAACTCTCCCGACAGGTTCGACTTGACCGACAGGTTGCCGAACGACGGTTCGATCGATGCGCTGACACCGACGATGTTGGAGATCGTCGCGGTCGGTGCGATGGCCACGCAATTGGAATTGCGCATGCCATGTTCTGCGATGCGACTGCGCAGCAAGCTCCAGTCGAGCGTGCTGCTGCGATCGACGTCGACGTAGCCGCCGCGCTGCTCGGCGAGCAGATCGAGCGAGTCGATCGGCAGGATGCCTTGATCCCACAGCGAGCCGCGGTAGCTGGAGTAGCGCCCGCGCTCGGCGGCCAGCTCGGTCGATGCCCAGTAGGCGTGGTAGCAGACCGCCTCCATCGAACGGTCGGCGAAGTCGACCGCCGCATCGGACGCATACGGCACGCGCAACTCGTGCAGCGCGTCCTGGAAGCCCATGATGCCGAGGCCGACCGGCCGATGGCGCAGGTTCGAGTCGCGCGCCTTCTTCACCGCGTAGTAATTGATGTCGATCACGTTGTCGAGCATCCGCATCGCGGTACGGATGGTCTTCTGCAGCTTGGTCTGGTCAAGCTGGCCATCCTTCATGTGCGCCGGCAGATTCACCGAACCCAGGTTGCAGACAGCAATCTCGGAATCATTGGTATTGAGCGTGATCTCCGTGCACAGGTTTGAACTATGCACGACGCCGACGTGCTGCTGCGGTGAGCGGATGTTGCACGGATCCTTGAATGTGATCCACGGGTGGCCGGTCTCGAACAGCATCGACAGCATCTTGCGCCACAAGTCACTGGCTGCCACCTTCTTGAACAGCTTGAGCTCGCCAGAGGCGCACTTCGCCTCATAGCGCAGGTAGGCTGCCTCGAATTTCTTGCCAACCAGGTCATGCAGATCGGACACATCCGATGGCGAGAACAGCGTCCACTCGCCCTTTTCCATCACGCGCTTCATGAACAGGTCCGGAATCCAGTTCGCAGTATTCATGTCGTGTGTGCGGCGGCGGTCGTCGCCAGTGTTCTTGCGCAGGTCGAGAAATTCCTCGATGTCCATGTGCCAGGTCTCGAGATAAGCGCAGACCGCGCCCTTGCGCTTGCCACCCTGATTGACCGCGACGGCGGTGTCATTGACCACCTTCAGGAATGGCACCACACCTTGCGACTTGCCATTAGTGCCCTTGATGTGGGCGCCGAGCGCGCGCACCGGAGTCCAGTCATTGCCAAGGCCGCCGGCAAATTTTGCCAGCAGTGCATTTTCCTTGATTGCTTCGTAAATGCCGTCGAGATCATCCGACACCGTGGTCAGGTAGCACGATGATAGTTGCGAGCGCTGCGTGCCCGAGTTGAACAGCGTCGGGGTCGAGCTCATGAAATCGAAGGTCGACAGCAGGTTGTAAAACTCGATCGCGCGCGCCTCGCGCTCGACCTCGTTCAGCGCGAGACCCATCGCGACACGCATGTAGAACGCCTGCGGCATCTCGATGCGGGTGCCCTGAATATGCAGGAAATAGCGGTCGTACAGCGTCTGCAGGCCGAGATAGCCGAACTGCAGGTCGCGATCCGGCACCAGCGCCTCGGCCAGCTGCTTCAGGTCAAACTGCGCGAGCTTAGAATCGAGCAGATCAGCATCGATGCCTTTTTTGATGAATCTCGGGAAGTAGTCGATGTAGTGTTCCTTCGCATCGCCCTGCGCGACTTCCTGGCCGAACACTTCCTTGCGAATGGTGTGCATCAGCAGGCGCGCGGTGACCTGACTGTAGGCTGGGTCTTTTTCCATCAGAGCACGCGCCGCCAGAATCGCCGACTTGTACAGTTCTTCGACGGGCACGCCGTCGTACAGGTTGCGTACGGTCTCCTGCAGGATCGCATCGGCGTCGACATGCTGCTCCACGCCGATGCAGGCAGAAGTGATCATTTTTTTCAGCTTGTCGAGGTCGAGCGCCACACGCTGGCCATCTACAATGATGTGCAACGCCACATGCGGCTCGGCTGCGCCCTTCGCCGCCTGCTGCTGCGCGCGCTCTTCCTGTCGCTTTGCGCGATACAGCACGTAAGCACGCGCAACGTCATGTTCGCCCGAGCGCATTAGCGAGAGCTCTACCTGATCCTGCACATCCTCGATGTGGAAAGTGCCGCCGGCAGGCTGCCGCCGGATCAGCGCGGTAACTACCATCTGGGTCAGCTGCTCGACCAGCTCGCGTACACGCGCAGAGGCTGCGCCCTGGCCGCCGTTCACTGCAAGGAAGGCCTTGGTCATTGCGATGGAAATCTTCGACGGCTCAAAACCGACGACAGCACCATTGCGGCGAATGATCTTGTATTCACTGATGTCGGCCGCGGTGGCGACCGTGGACGGCGACAGGGTCGATACGATTGGCGCAAATTCGCGGGTGGCCTGACCTGACGATTCTTGAGTAGTAAGCACTGCGCCTCCTGATGGCAAAGCTCCGGGCGTAATTGCCCTGTTATCTGATACACGCCGGAATATCTTCCGACGCTGCTATTGATTTTGCTTCCTTGCTACCGAACCGCACGCGTCCTTACGTGGGCACGAAATGGAAATTGCTTGTTGCCGATGGGCCCTGACCAGACCCGAAACTTCTCGGAATTTTCCGAAAAACGCTTTCGCACATGCACTGGCTGATCAGATCAATTGGGATGCTCTGACACTATATCTAGTAGATAGAGCAGTAATTGACACTAATTCTAGTGCCCGACCGGACAACTTGCAACCGGTTTTTTAGGCAGGGAAACTCAATTTCTGTTGACATTCCGCCAGAGGATTCCGATCACTTGTTTGCAGCGCCGCAAGCTCACCGCGAAAACGCGACCAGTCGAAATGCGGGCCGGGATCAGTCTTGCGTCCGAGGGCCACATGTTCGTGGCCGCGCGCGGCAGAAATCGGGTAGTGCGCGATCAACGCATGCGTCAATCGGGCGAGATTGGCATATTGCGCATCGCAAAAATTGATGGAGTCGCTGCCCTCGAGTTCGATGCCAATTGAGAAATCATTACAGCGTTCACGACCATTAAAGTGGGACACACCGGCGTGCCACGCACGTGCGTCAGTCGACACGAATTGCACCACGCTGCCGTCACGTCGAATCAGGAAGTGCGACGACACGCGCAGTCCGCGCAACTGGTCGAAGTACGGATGCGCATCGCAGTCAAGCCGGTTGGCGAATAAATCTTCAATGTGGTCGCCCCCAAACTCTCCGGGAGGCAAGCTGATGTTGTGCACGATTAGCAGACTGACTTCCGTGCCCTCAGGCCGCTGGTCAAAATTCGTGCAGGTCGCGCGCCGTGCTTCACTGCACCAGCCGCTGGCATCCAGGGTAAGTAGTCCGTCAGTCAAGGTCGTCGATCGCGAGGCGCTGTATCCGATAGCGCAACTGACGCAAGCTTATCCCAAGAAGGGCTGCCGCGCGCCGACGGCAATAGCGCGCCTGCCGGAGCGCGCGCCCCACCAGCTCGCGCTCGACAGCGGCAAGATGTTCATTCAGCGACAGCGGCAAGGACGGGCCGGCGGCGACCGGCAACCCCTCGCTGCCGATGTCGACACTGCACAGACCGGGCTCGAATTGCAGATCGTCGGCCTCGATCAGCGTGCCACTCACCAGTGCGAGCGCGCGCTCGATGACATTCTCCAGCTCGCGCACATTACCGGGAAAATCATGCATGCGAAGGCGCTCGATCGCCGCCTGTGACAAGCGTATGCCACACCCGTGCGGGCTGCGACCAAGGCGTGCGAGCAGCGCGTCGCACAACAGCGGAAGGTCATCCCGGCGCTCGCGCAGTGGCGGCAGCCGGAGCGCGATCACTTGCAGGCGAAAATACAAATCCTGCCTGAAAACGCCACGCCGCACTGCGCCGGCCAGATCACAGTTGGTAGCTGACACGATGCGCACATCAACCGGCTCCTCGCGCTGGCCCCCAAGTCGGCGCACACTGCGCTCCTGCAAGGCGCGCAGCAGCTTGACTTGCATTGTCGGCGACAGTTCGGCCACTTCATCGAGAAACAAGATGCCGCGATGAGCTGCCTGAAAAAATCCGCTACGCTCCTCATGCGCCCCGGTGAACGCGCCACGCCGATGGCCGAAAAACTCGGATTCCATCAAGGTCTCGGGAATAGCACCACAATTGACGGCGATGAAAGGCTCCGCGCGACGAGGGCTATGCGCATGCAGATCGCGCGCCGCCAGCTCCTTGCCACTGCCGGATTCGCCAACGATGGCGACCGCAGCATCACTGTTCGCGATCCGCAAAATCTGCCGTCGCACTTCGCCCATTTGCGGAGAGTTGCCGAGCAGGCGAAAGCCGGGTTCAAGCGAGGACGCGGCAGCAGTGAACATGGGAAAACAGGTCGGAGCAAGAGAACGCGCAAGCGTACTGCATGGCGCCCTGCAGCGGAGCAGGGTGGGGGCAAACGCAACACCGTCCTGGCACCTCAAGCCGCCCGACGCAGGCTCGCGTCAGGACAACTGCGAAAGCTTGTGCCGAAGCCGATGTTCATCGCTGCAAAAATGCAGCGCCCCCCGTCCATCGATCGATTCGGACTGCGGAAGATGAATACCGCATTCAGCGCAACTGACCATTCGTTCTGCGCCGCTACCGGCCGGCGGTGCCGACTCCGGCGGCTGTGCCGTCGGTTGATCTTTTTGCCGCTGCGCGGAGTACCAGTGCCAAGCCACATAGGCCAGCAATCCGAGCAGCAAGTACTTCATGCCACGCCCCGATGCAGCACGACTTCAAGTACGAAACGGCTGCCGACATACGCGAGCAGCAGCGTCATGAAGCCTGTCAGCGTAAACGACAGCGCAGTCTTGCCACGCCAGCCACGCCACTGCCGCCCGGCCAGCAACACACCGAACAGCCCCCATGACAGCATCGTGAACACCGTCTTATGCTCCAGGCGGAATGGCTTGCCAAACAGCTGCTCGGAAAAGAACACACCGGACAGCACGGTCAGGGTCAACAATGCAAACCCGATACCGATCATTTTGAAAAGCAGCCGCTCCATTGTCAGCAATGCAGGCAGGCGGTCGATCGCAAGCAACAGCCAGCTGCGATGCGCAGCCGCGCTCGACAAGGAATGCAGGCGCGACTCCTGCATTGCCATCAGCACCGCATGAAACGCGGCAATCGTCAGCGAACCGTACGCGAGCATCGACAATGCAATATGCCAGGAGAACAGTGCCGATTTGCCGGCCAGCGGGATCAGATTGCCTGGAAACAGCAAAGGCAACAATGTCGCCAACGCCGCAGTCGGCAGAACCAGCCGGCGCAGTCCCTCGACAGCACGGTTGTGATTCTCAAACCAGTAAGCGGCGACCGAGAGCCACAGTGCAGCCGACAGCATCGCTGCAAAACCCAGTCGCAGAAAATCGGGCGCGATCACGAGACTGGCGAGCGCAGCGCCATGCAATGTCCACGCGAGCGCCGTGCCAATGGCGACCGACTGGCGGCGCTGCTCAGGCAGCAGCGCGCAGATCAGATAAAGGAAACTGGCGGCGACGAATGAAAAGGATGGCATCGTTTTAGTGTACACCAAGGCCCCGGCGCGACCGGGTGGGGGTGCGGTAAAATCATGTGTCGATTTCCCTCTGCGGCTACGCATCTTTGCGCGCCCCACCTCCTGCCCGGATTCATCAAGATCATGCTTAACAATCTCACGCAACGCCTGTCTAAAGTTGTCAAAACCATGCGCGGCGAAGCTCGGCTCACCGAGTCAAATACGGCCGACATGCTGCGCGAAGTACGCCTCGCTTTGCTCGAGGCCGATGTCGCGTTGCCCGCCGTGCGCGACTTCATCGCCAAGGTCAAGGAAAAAGCGCTCGGCGAGGAGGTAGTTGGCTCGCTGTCGCCAGGGCAAGCACTGGTCGGCGTGGTGCACGACGAACTGGCGAAGCTGATGGGCGCCGATCTCGGCCCTGAAGCGTCGCAGCTGTCATTTGCGACCCAACCTCCGGCGATCATCCTGATGGCGGGTCTTCAGGGCGCGGGCAAAACCACCACCGTCGGCAAGCTCGCGAAATTCCTGCAGGAGCAGAAAAAGAAAAAAGTGCTGACCGTATCGACCGACGTCTACCGACCGGCTGCGATAGGACAATTGCAGACCGTCGCATCACAGGTCGGCGCGGATTTTTTCCCGTCGGAGCCCACGCAAAAGCCGGTCGACATCGCGCTCGCCGCCGTCGACTGGGCCAAGCGGCACCACCATGATGTGCTCCTGATTGACACCGCCGGTCGCCTCGGCATCGACGAAGCGATGATGCAAGAGATCAGCGCACTGCATGCGGCAGTCAAGCCGATCGAGACCCTGTTCGTCGTGGATGCGATGCTCGGCCAGGACGCCATCAATACCGCCCGGGCGTTCAATGACGCACTACCGCTGACCGGCATTGTATTGACCAAGCTCGACGGCGATGCGCGCGGCGGTGCCGCGCTGTCGGTACGGCACGTGACTGGCAAGCCGATCAAATTTGCCGGCGTCGCTGAAAAGCTCGACGGCCTGGAAGCCTTCGATCCGGACCGGATGGCGAACCGCATTCTGGGCATGGGCGACATTCTCGCGCTGGTCGAAGAGGCGAAGAAGGGCGTCGACATGGAGGCCGCGCAAGATCTGGCTCAAAAGATCAAGGGTGGCGGCAGATTCGACCTGAACGACTTCAAGGCACAGCTTTCACAAATGAAAAAAATGGGCGGACTGTCCGGCCTAATCGATAAGCTGCCCGCGCAGTTGCAGCAGGCAGCCAACGGCACCAACATGGGCCAGGCCGAAAAGCAGGTGCGTCGCATGGAAGGCATCATCAATTCGATGACCCCGCTGGAACGCGCAAAGCCGGAGTTGATCAAGGCCGCACGCAAGCGCCGTATAGCCACTGGCGCCGGCGTACAGGTACAGGAAGTGAACCGCATGCTGGCGCAGTTCGAGCAGATGCAATCGATGATGAAGAAGTTCAAGGGCGGTGGCATGCTGAAAATGATGCGCAGCATGAAGGGCATGATGCCCGGCCTGCGCTGACCTGTTTTCTCGACGGGAGCGTCCCGATAGTCACACCCTTTCGCATTGCCAGACGCTCCTTGCCCCCTCTTCTTTCGTCATTCCGCCTGCTGGCGTATCGTCAGCCGACCTCCGTACGGGCCTTGTATCGCAAGCGACCCGGACAACTCCGCCAGAGGGGAAAAAGCGAAAATTCCCTCTAAAAACACTTGCATCCCGAACAAAACCCTAAGACTATTGGCGGTGCGTGAATCGGCGCAATTTTTCACCATGACAGCATAGGAGGTTCAACAATGGCTACAGCCAAGAAAGCAGCCGCTACGAAAAAGCCGGCCGCGAAGAAACCCGCAGCAAAGAAAGCCGCAGTGAAGACGCCCGTCGCGAAAAAAGCGCCGGCCAAGAAGGTCGCCGCGAAGAAACCCGCCGCAAAGAAAGTAGTAGCGAAGAAGGCACCGGCGAAAAAGGTGGCAGCGAAAAAGGCGCCAGCGAAAAAGGTAGCAGTCAAGACTGCACGCAAGCCGAACGCAGCATTCATGAAGCCCATGACTCCGTCGCCGGCACTGGCCGCCGTCATCGGTGCAAACCCGATGCCGCGTACCGACGTGACCAAGAAGGTCTGGGAGTACATCAAGAAGAACAAACTGCAGGATAGCGTCAACAAGCGCAACATCAATGCAGACGACAAGCTGAAAGTCGTTTTTGGTGGCAAGAAGACGGTCTCGATGTTCGAAATGACCAAGCTGATCTCTGGCCACTTGAAGTAATTTTCAGGTGCCGAACAAAAACGCCCGCAACGATGCGGGCGTTTTTGTTTGCAGGTCGTGAGCACATTCGGCACTACACCGATCCTGCGACACGGCCATTGTGACCGCGACGCCGCGGCTGATTACCTGGCCTTGCCGTAATTCGCGATCGATTTCGCGAGATCCTTGTACTCCTCGCAGCCCTTACCGCAAATCTTTTCCAGTTCTGCCAGATGCTCAGCGGCCTTCTCCGGTTGCTTCGCCTTCAAATAAGCCTGGCCGATGTACTCATGGGCACCACGGTGTTTGGGATCAAGGCGCAGTGCTTCCTTGTAGTGCCTGAACGAATTGTCGAGATCGTCGAGGTGGCGGTAGGCATAGCCGAGGAAATTATGCAGGTCCGCATTGCCCGGCATGCTCTTCTCAGCCTTCGAGAACGAGTCGACCGCCGACCGCCAGTCCTTGCGGTCAATTGCCTGCTTGCCGGCGACGAAATCGGCATTCTGGTTATTGGCGAGCGGCGTGGTCATGCCCGGGTTGCCGAGCGCGAAAGGAGCAAGGCTGGCAACGATGATAAAAAACAGCAGATTTTTCATGTTGATTTCTCCTGAGGCTTTCAAGGATGCTGCCAGCGCTTCCACGCAGCATGCACCGCATTCGGATACTCGGGGCGGCCGCGGCTGCCGTTATAACGACCGAGCGCGAGATACAGGTCGCCCCGCTCCATGTCGATATACATCCGCAGTATAGAGCAGCCATAACGCAGGTTCGCCTGCATCTTGAACAGCTTCGGCGCCTCGCCATCGCCGATCACTTTGGTCCAGAACGGCATCACCTGCATATAGCCACGCGCGCCGGCTTTCGATATCGCGTACTTGCGAAAACCAGATTCCACTTGCACCAAGCCCAGCACCAGCGCCGGCTCCAGCCCCGCTCGGCGCGCCTCGTACCAAACGGTCTGCAGGAATTCACTGCGCACCATGGCGTCGGGCATACGACTGTGCAGGCGAACGGACATCGATTCAAACCAGCGCTGCCATTCGGCTTGATCGGCATCGCTGGAAAAGCGCTGTTGCGGTGGCCGCGGATCGGTAATGGCGCGGGCCAGCGCCAGACGAACCGAATCGGCCAGCGCCTCTTCCTTCTGATTTCCGGCGAAGGCCGACGAGAAGGAGCACAACGCCAGCAACACCAGCAACCAGCGACGACAAAGGCTGGCTGACCGATATGCTGACATCACTATCAGGCGACGAGCCGCGCTTGCAGGAACTCGACCATGCTGCCGGGTGGCACTTGCGTGGCCACCTCGTCGCGGCGCCCCTGATACTCGAGCATGCCGTCCTTCAGTCCGCGCTCGCCAACCACGACGCGGTGCGGCACTCCGATCAGCTCCCAGTCAGCGAACATCACGCCGGGGCGCTCGCCACGGTCGTCGAGCACGACATCAACGCCGGCGGCCTGCAGCGACGCATACAGCGCATCCGTGGCGTCCTTGACTGCGGCGCTGCGGTCGTAGCCCATTGGACACAGCACGACCTGGAACGGCGCGATCGAAGCCGGCCAGATGATTCCCTTGCCGTCATAGTTCTGCTCGATAGCGGCGCCCAGGATGCGCGTGATGCCGATACCGTAGCAGCCCATCTGCATCAGCTGCGGCTGTCCTTTCTCGTCGAGATAAGTCGCCCGCATGTCTTCCGAATACCGGGTACCCAGCTGGAACACATGGCCCACCTCGATGCCTCGCTGGATCTCCAGCACACCCTTGCCGTCCGGCGACGGGTCGCCTGAGACGACGTTGCGGATGTCGGCGACCTCCGCTTCCGGCAGATCACGCCCCCAGTTGGCGCCGGTGTAGTGGAAACCTTCGTCATTCGCGCCGCAGACAAAATCGCTCATGGCGACCACGCTACGGTCCGCGATCAGTTTGACCGGCTTGGCCGTTCCGATCGGGCCCAGGTAACCGGGCTTGCAGCCAAAGTGCTCGACGATCTCTGAGTCGCTGGCGAAACGGAACGGACCGATGCCGGGCAATTTGCCGGCCTTGACTTCGTTGAGCTCGTGATCGCCACGCAGCAGCAGCAGCCAGATCTCGCGTGTGCCCTCGTCGCGTTCGACCGACAGCACGATCGACTTCACGGTCCGGACCAGCGGCACGCCCAAAAGCGCAGCGACGTCCTCGCAGCGCTCTTTGCCCGGCGTCGCAGCCTTCACCAGCGCCTGAGCCGGTTGCGCTCGCGGCGCGGCCGGTGCAAGCGCCTCGGCAGCCTCGATGTTGGCCGCATAGTCGGAGGTCGGGCAATACACCAGCGCGTCCTCGCCGGTATCGGCAATCACGTGGAATTCCTGCGAACCGGAGCCGCCGATAGCGCCATTGTCGGCCGCAACCGCCCGGAATTTCAGTCCGAAGCGCGTGAAGATCCGGGTGTACGCATCAACCATCAGCTGGTAGGAATGCTTCAGGCCTTCCGCATCGCGGTCGAACGAATAGGCATCCTTCATCGTGAATTCGCGTCCGCGCATCAGCCCGAAACGCGGACGGCGCTCGTCGCGGAACTTGGTCTGAATGTGATAGAAGTTGATCGGCAGCTGCCGGTAGGAGCGGATCTCGCTGCGCGCGATATCGGTGACGACTTCCTCAGAGGTCGGCTGCAACGCGAAATCCCGGCCATGGCGGTCCTTGAGGCGCAACAGTTCCGGCCCCATCTTGTCCCAGCGGCCGGTTTCCTGCCATAGCTCGGCCGGCTGCACCAGCGGCATCAGCAGCTCGATCGCACCGGCGCGGTCCATTTCCTCGCGCACGATGCCTTCGACCTTACGGATCACGCGCAGGCCCATCGGCATGTAGTTGTAGATGCCCGAGCCCAGGCGCTTGATCATCCCGGCGCGCAGCATCAGCTTGTGACTGACGATCTCGGCGTCGGAAGGGGCTTCTTTGAGAGTGGAAACAAAAAATCGGGAGGCGCGCATGAAGGGGAATTTTTGAAAAATAGAGGGTTATAATCAATCCCAATTTTAAAGTATTCGCGGCTCCGCGCCTCCGGATCGCAGCACCCATGCACTGGCCGCGCGCCGATTGGCCGCGCGCGCAAGACACTGCCGCTATCCCGCCGCGCGAACCGCAGGAAAACCGAGGTGCATCATGCTGGACCGTGAAGGCTATCGCCCGAACGTCGGCATCATCCTGTTGAACCACCAGAATGAGGTCTGGTGGGGCAAGCGGGTGCGAGAACATTCGTGGCAATTCCCGCAAGGCGGGATCAAGCACGGCGAAACGCCCGAGCAGGCTATGTATCGCGAGCTCGAGGAAGAGGTCGGACTGCGCTCCGAGCATGTGAAAATCATCGGGCGCACGCGCGACTGGCTTCGCTATGAAGTCCCCGACCATTTCATCAAGCGCGAGATCCGTGGCCATTACAAGGGGCAGAAGCAGATCTGGTTCCTGCTGCGAATGATCGGCCGCGACTGCGATGTCAACCTGCGCATGTCCGACCATCCCGAGTTTGATGCCTGGCGCTGGCATGACTACTGGGTCCCGCTGGACGTGGTGATTGAATTCAAGCGCGATGTCTATACGAGGGCACTGCAGGAACTATCACGCTTCCTGCGCCCGCCGCATGGCCTGACGCGACGGCCGCGCGATCATGGCCCTCATCAACCGGAAAGCCAGCCGGCCGCGCAAACAGAAACGCCGGCCGTGGCCGCAGAACCGGAACAGAAATGACCCTTGCTCTCAAGCTGGTGACCCTCGCTGCAGTAACGCTGTTTGCGTTGCCCGCGAACGCAGCGTTTCTCGGCGACGGACCGCTCGCAGAACTGGTGGAAAGCCCGCTCGTGCTGCCAGCGCCACCCGCCATGGACAAGCTGCTGCGCTATGAGGTCAGCCCGATAGCCACGATGGAGTTCGCGGTGGATGCTCGCTCGGTCAGCGTGACGGACCGGGTCGTGGTCCGCTTCACCAGCGTGATCCGCAGCCCGAGCGGCGCGACTAATATCAGCCATGAAGGCATTCGCTGCGACACGCTCGAAAAAAAGCTGTACGCCACCGGTCGTGCGAACGGTAGCTGGACGCCGGCTTCGGATGATGCGTGGCGCCCCATCCGCGACACCGGAGCCAACCGGTATCACGCAATATTGGTGACTGATTATTTCTGCGGTGCCGGAACGCCTGCCGGCAGCGCGGAGAACATCGTCGATCGGCTGCGTCGGAAAAAGCCGCTGCCTCATCCGGGGCAATGGCAGTAAAGCGTGACGGTAATGCGCGGGGGAGAGCCGCCCCTGAAAGCGGCTGATTACAGCAGCACGAGATTGTCGCGGTGGATCAGCTCTTCCTCGTCGATGTGACCGAGAATGGCGGCGATCTCCGATGAGGGCCGACGCAGGATACGGCGCACCTCGGCGCTCGCATAATTGGTGATGCCGCGAGCAATCGCATGACCCTCATCGTCGACACAAGTGACCACATCGCCGCGGCCAAACTCCCCGGCCACCTCGGTCACGCCGATCGGCAGCAGCGACTTGCCCTCGCGGCTCAGTTTCTGCACCGCTCCGGCATCGAGCACCAGTTTTCCTGCCGTCTTCAGATGATCGGCCATCCATTGCTTGCGCGCGGTCAGCCTTGCGGTCTGCGCAGTCAGTTGCGTACCGATAGACTCGCCTTGCGCCAGCCGGACCAGTACCTGATCTTCGCGCCCCCAAGCGATCACGGTATGGGCTCCGGAGCTGGCCGCGCGGCGCGCGGCGAGAATCTTGGTCAACATACCGCCGCTGCCGATGCCGGTACCGGCTCCGCCCGCCATGGCCTCCAGCTTAGGATCGCCTGCCGTCGCCTCCCGGACAAACTCGGCCGCCGGATCCTTGCGCGGATCGGCGGTATACAGGCCGCGCTGGTCGGTCAGGATGACGAGCGCATCGGCTTCAATCAGGTTGGCGACCAGCGCGCCCAGGGTGTCGTTGTCACCGAACTTGATCTCATCGGTTACGACAGTATCGTTTTCATTAATCACCGTGATGACGCCCAGTCCCAGCAGCGTAAACAAGGTCGAACGCGCATTCAGGTAGCGCTCCCGGTCCGCCAGATCGGCATGCGTGAGCAAGACCTGTGCAGTGCGTAAACCATGTACGCGAAAGCTGGTTTCGTAGATCTGTGCCAGCCCCATCTGACCAACGGCAGCGCAGGCTTGTAGCTCATGAATGCCGGTCGGACGCTTGTCGAAGCCAAGCCGTTGCATGCCCTCTGCAATCGCCCCCGAGCTTACCAGCACTACCTGTTTGCCCATCCGACGCAGCTGGGCGATCTGGTCCGCCCATTTCGCGATTGCCGCGTGATCCAGCCCCTTGCCTTCATTGGTGACCAGCGACGAGCCCACCTTGACGATCACGCGCTGCGCTTGCTTGATAACGGATTGCATCGGCATGCCCGGTAGGTATCGTTATTTTTTGTGTCCTGCTTAATCGACCGCCTTGAAGCGAGGATCGTCGGCGTCAATGCTCGCAATGCCGATCGCCTCTTCGGCAATACCAGACTGCTCACGTTGCTCTTGGCCGCGCTGCGTGGCCAGGTAGTCGTAGATTTCGGTCACGAGATCATCACAGCCTTCACGCGTCAGGCCAGAAATCCGGAACACCTGTCCCTTCCAGCCAAAGCGTTTGACGAAGTCCTTGATCCGCTTTTCGCGCTCGTCTTCCGGCACCATGTCGAGCTTATTCAGCACCAGCCAGCGCGGCTTCTCGAACAAGGTTTCGTCGTATTTCTTCAGCTCCTTGACGATCGCTTTCGCTTCCTTGACCGGATCGACGTTTGCATCGAACGGCGCCAGGTCGACGATGTGCAGCAGCAACCGAGTGCGCTGCAAGTGGCGCAGGAACTGCACGCCAAGGCCCGCGCCATCGGCGGCTCCTTCGATCAGGCCGGGAATGTCGGCGATGACGAAACTCTTTTCGTGGCTGACGCGCACAACGCCGAGATTCGGGTGCAGTGTGGTGAACGGATAGTCGGCGACTTTCGGGCGCGCATTCGAGACTGACGCGATGAACGTCGACTTGCCTGCATTCGGCATGCCGAGCAGGCCAACGTCGGCCAGCACCTTGAGCTCAAGCTGAAGCTCGCGCCGCTCACCTTCCTTGCCGTCGGACTTCTGTCGCGGCGCGCGGTTGGTCGATGACTTGAAATGGATGTTGCCCCAGCCGCCCTCACCTCCCTTCGCAAGCAATGCCACCTGACCATGCTCAGTCAGGTCGGCAATGATGGCGCCATCGTTCAGGTCCGTGACCAGGGTGCCAACCGGCATGCGCAAATAGATGTCATCCGCCCCCTTGCCATAGCAGTCGGAGCCGCGGCCATTTTCACCGCGTTTGGCGCGATGCAGCTTCGCGTAGCGATAGTCCACCAGCGTATTGATATTGCGATCGGCAATTGCATAGATACTGCCGCCTTTACCGCCATCGCCGCCGTCCGGACCGCCGAACGGGCGGAACTTCTCACGGCAAAACGACGCCACGCCGTTGCCGCCGTCGCCGGCCACGATCTCGATTCGTGCTTCGTCGATGAACTTCATGATTTGCCGCTTCGATATTCCAGGTATTCAAATGAAAAAGGCCCTGCCTGCGGCAGAGCCCTTCTTCCCGCAGGACGGGTACAGCTTATCAGGCCGGAACGACCGTCACAAAGTGACGCTTGAGCAGACCCTTGGTCGCAAACTTGACGGTGCCGTCGATCAGTGCGAACAGGGTGTGGTCTTTGCCGATGCCGACATTCTCACCGGCGTGCAGCTTCGTGCCACGCTGGCGAACAATGATGCCGCCTGCATTGATAGCCTGACCGCCATAGACTTTCACGCCAAGTCGTTTCGACTCAGAGTCACGGCCGTTGCGCGTAGTGCCGCCGCCTTTCTTGTGTGCCATTTGATGCTCCTGATTCGGTGTTGGATCTCGCCGGACTTAGCCGTTGATCGAGACGATTTGCAGTTCGGTGTAGTTCTGGCGATGGCCTTGACGCTTCTGATAGTGCTTGCGACGGCGCATCTTGAATATTTTCACCTTATCGTGACGACCATGCGCCACTACCGTAGCCAGCACCTTTGCACCTTGAACCAGTGGCGTACCAAATTTGATGGTATCGCCAGCGCCTACTGCGAGCACTTGATCCAGGGTGATTTCGGAGCCGATGTCTGCCGGTATCTGTTCTACTTTAAGTTTTTCGCCAGCAGCAACTTTGTATTGCTTGCCGCCGGTTTTTATGACCGCGTACATGGGAACCTCATCAATTGAGTTTTGAAAAAACGCCCGAACCTGAAGCCACGGGATACTGCTTTATCCTGCGAGGCACCGAAAAAGATTGCCAAACAAGGAAAACCTCAAATTATACATGGACTTATATCCGCAGTCAAAGCAGAGCTTACGCCTCGTCGGACGCAGCCGAACTGCCATCTGCTGCTGGCTGCGGACGGGTGCATCGTATAATTCCGGCCTTTAACCGAACCGCCATCCACCGTGCCCGTCCCCAAGCCCGCCGAGAACCACCCCTTGTCAGTGATCGCCAGCGACATGCAGGCCGTCGATGCAGCCATCCGCTCGCAGCTGCATTCGGATGTTCCGCTGGTCAGCCAGATCGCGGACTACATCATCAGCGCCGGCGGCAAGCGCATTCGTCCCGCGCTGGTACTGCTGATGGCCAATGCCTGGGGATATCGGGGCGAAGATCACTATAAGCTGGCGGCCGTGGTCGAATTCATTCATACCGCGACGCTGCTGCACGATGACGTCGTCGATGAATCCGAGTTGCGGCGCGGCCGGGAGACCGCCAATGCCATGTTCGGCAACGCCGCATCCGTGCTGGTCGGAGATTTCGTCTATTCGCGCGCCTTCCAGATGATGGTATCCGTCAACAGCATGCGAGTGATGCAGATTCTGGCCGATGCGACCAATGTGATTGCCGAAGGCGAAGTGCTGCAGTTAATGAATATGCATGACCCTGACGTTACCGAGGAGCGCTACCTGCAGGTGATCCGGTCAAAGACAGCCAAGCTGTTCGAGGCTGCCACCGAACTGGGCAGCCTGCTCGCCGGCGCGCAGGAACCCTCGATTACCGCCGCAGCAGAATACGGCCGCTGCCTGGGCACCGCCTTCCAGCTGATCGACGATGTGCTTGACTACTCAGGGAATTCGGCGGACATCGGCAAGAATGTCGGCGACGATCTGCGCGAAGGCAAACCGACCCTGCCGCTGATCTACCTGATGCAGCACGGTACGCCTCGGCAGCGCGAGTTGGTACGCAACTGCATCGCTTCCGGCGACGAAGTCCACTTCGATGAAGTTCTCGCCGCCATCACGGCGTCGGGCGCACTGCAGTACACCCGCGAACAGGCGGCCCTGACGCGCGATCGCGCGAAAGCATCCCTGACGGCGCTGCCCGCCAGTCCCTTCAAGGATGCGTTGCTGGCGCTGGCCGACTTTGCGGTCGATCGAAATCATTAATTGAAATTTGGCATCGCCATCGCCCGAATTTTGTTATAATGATGCGCTTTCGCGGTTCAGGTGTCTTACTCTTCGCGGGTAACGCAGCCGATACTGCCGAATCGGGGTGTAGCTTAGCCTGGTAGAGCGCTACGTTCGGGACGTAGAGGCCGGAGGTTCGAATCCTCTCACCCCGACCAATTCCTTTCCTCCCATTTCCTGTTTTTCTTGCGTCCCTGACTCGTTCTCGGAGATCCTCATGGGAAATGGCACGGAGTCCGCAAAGCCTTGCCGGATTCGCTCAACGCGTCAGGCAAGGTTTTTTGCTTTTTGCAACCACTTCGGCAATATGACAACCATATCGCCCCCCGCTACTCGGATTCATTCCCATGAAATTATTCGGACTCACGATCTTGTTTGGTCTGATTTGCAGCCTGAGCGGGTGCGCTGTCATCGCCGTTGCAGACGCGGCAATCACGGTTGCAGCCACCGGCGTGAAGGTTGTCGCCAAGACGGTCGGCGCCGTCGCGGATGCCGTGATACCGGATGGAGACGAGTAGGCGCAATGCTCAGGACAACCTCGGCTGACAGGCAAGCTAACGAATAAGCATGAGAATGCTGACGACCACCGATACTTCATCCGTCCAGATCAAGCGGCATAATAAAAACGGGATTCCCGCCTCCCCCGAACGCGCGGCGCCCTCAATGCGCAGATGACTCTGCGTCTCGAATTTTCCGGGCGAGTTGGTTGTTTGTGTTTAATAGCAGCGTAATGACTTGCGCAGATATTGCCGAAAATCGCTCAATCGTCATCCCGGGATATACAGGCAATGCACTGATTTCGCTGTCGAAAAACAGCACCCCATCTGCTCGTCCGAGATATTCCTGTGCTACGCGACTATTCGAATTTCGATAGCGATCAATTAAGGCCGAACGCATCTGCTCCGAAAACAGGGTATATCTTGCCTTATCGATTTTTATCGGCAAAGATTGCAAAATCCGATTGAAGGTAATTCGCTCTCGGTCGATACTGAAGGACTTTCCAAAATACCGCATCAACTCAAGCATCTCGGTCGGCGGGGACTCGTTAATTCGAATCCCTGGGATACGATGAATTTTGTACCCGATTGTGTTCAGAAAATCCGAGACGACATCACGCTTATGCAGTTGCCCGACCTCATACGGCCGGACGATGACATTTTCGCGATCGAGCGCACTGGCAAATAATTCCACGTGCTGAAAATAATCCCAGTCTCTTCCTGCCTCAAGATATTCGTTGAGGCTAGAAGTGATTAATCCCGTCTTTATCTGCTGCGACCACCCTGACTCAATCAGGGCGTGCTGCCTGCGCAGATAAATGATCACAGTAATCTTGCCGACGAGACCAGTAAACACGTCGAGGATCCGCCGCACATCATCCTTAGTCGATGCATACGAAAAATGCTCGGACGAGACAATCACGTTGGGACATGACGATTTTCCAATGTCCCTCCGGATATCGGCAACACATGTATCGAGATCGAACTCGACATCGCCGATGTAGGCTGGCCGCCGACCAAGGACAGCATGGGCCAACAGGCTCTGGGAAGACTCGGCAGATAAGTAATACATCCCGTCGGCAGGATAATAGAAGCCTCGACTCTCCATTTCCACGCGATTGGTTTGCAAGAAACTCTGAATCGATGTCGTGCCGGTTTTGTGGGTACCGATGTGCAGAAACAGGTGTTTATCAGGCATAAGGAAATTATTTATAGGGATTTTTCTGGCTTGCCGTAGTATCCGTAATCTATCCTGCCTGGCCAAAGGATTCAGAACAAGCAGGAAACATTATTGCCCTCATCGGTTGATGCTACGTCACACGTACCCGGCATGGCAATGCAACTCGCAATACCTTCTCATTTTCGCTCCTCCTATATCCGACCGCAGAGTTCGCTGCTACCATCCGCAGCGCCGGATTCGCCCTCCGCAGCCATCGGCACCCAGAAAATAAAATATACGCACGACACCAGGAGAGTCCCTTGCAAGCCCATCATGATCTCGCGCCCGGTGCGGCCGATCGCGCGCGCGAAGCGCTATACCGAAAAATCGCCCTGCGCTTCCTCCCTTTGCTCTGTCTTTGCCTTGTCGCCGCTTACCTCGACCGGGTGAATGTGGGCTTCGCCAAGTTGCAGATGCTTGACGATCTTGGTTTCAGCAATACCGTCTATGGAATCGGTGCGGGCATCTTCTTTATCGGCTACGTGATGTTCGAGATTCCCAGCAATGTGTTACTGCACAAGCTAGGCGCCCGGTTGTGGATTGCCCGCATCATGATTACCTGGGGAGTGATCGGTGCCGGCATGGCCTTCGTGAAAACGCCGACGCAATTTTATGTGCTGCGCTTCCTGCTCGGCGTCGCCGAGGCGGGCTTCATTCCCGGCGTGCTCTACTTTCTGTCCTGCTGGTTTCCTTCTGAGCGGCGTGGCAAGGTCATTGCGCTGCTGCTGGCGGCCGTACCCCTGTCGAGCGTGATCGGCGGTCCGTTATCCGGCTGGATCCTATCGTCATTTACGGGCATTGGCGGCTTTCGCGCATGGCAGTGGCTGTTCCTGCTCGAAACCATTCCGTCGGTCTTGCTCGGCTATGCGGTGATTCGGATGCTGAGTGACAAGCCGGAAGGCACGCACTGGCTGAGTCCTGCAGAAGTCGCCATGGTGAACGATGACATTGCAGCCGAAGCGACGCGCAACCAGTCGCACTCAAGCTTTGCCAGCGCCTTCAAGAGCGGGATCGTCTGGCAATTGACCGCCGCCTATTTTTGCATCGTCAGCGCCGTGTATGTGCTGATCTTCTGGCTGCCGACGCTGATCAAGCAGAACGGCGTGAACGACCCGGTGCATATTGGCCTGCTGACCGCGATTCCCTACTTTGCCGCGGTCGTCGCATCCATCTACAACAACGCGATGGCCGACAAGCATCGCGAGCGCCGCTGGCATACCGCCGTGCCTTGTGCGATTACAGCGATGGGCCTCGCGCTGGCAGGCATGCACTTCGACAGCCTGGTGCTGACCATGCTGATCCTCACTGTGACGGCTGCGGCTGCGTCCACCACGCAGGCTGCGTTCTGGAGCGTACCGCCGACCTTCCTGAATGGCGCCGCTGCCGCCGCCGGCCTCGCGCTGATCAATTCGGTCGGCAATATCGGCGGAATGGTCAGCACCTCGGTCGTCGGTTGGATCACGGACCTGACCGGCAACGCGCAGAACAGCCTGATCCTGTTCGGCGGCATGCTGCTGGTCAGCGTCGTACTGGTACTGAAGCTGCCGTCTCGCCTGGTCAATCACTAGGCGTCCGTCGCGGACTGTCGTCTGCTGCCATGCCACAGACGACAGTCCGCGCGAGCGAATACGCGCGACGCCAGCCGGCAAGATGGTTCTTGCGGGCGGCGTACAGATCGCCCAACCGCGATTGCCGCGAAAGTTCGCCTCGATTGAGCCGTCACAAATCTTTCGCATCGCATGCTTGTGTTGCGAAGCCCTGAAAAAACCTCGCATCACCAGACTGGTCAGAGTTTTATCAACCACTGGAGAAATGCGATGAACAAAAGGCTTCTTGCCTGTGCGGTTCTGGGACTACTGGCGAGCGGATCGGCGATTGCGGAGTCTGGGCTGACTTTGTATGGAAATGTCGACGCATCACTCGTGACAGCGACAGGAATCGGCACCACGTCGGATCGCCGCGTGAGCTTCGGCGAAGGCAACTGGGCGCCGTCGGTCTGGGGCCTAAAAGGCACCGAAGACCTCGGTGGGGGCTTGAAGGCTCACTTCCGGCTGGAGGGTGGCCTCAATGCCGGCACCGGCGCGATCGCCAATGGTGGCACCACCGGCATATTCAGCAGGATGGCGAACGCAGGCATCAGCGGCCCCTTCGGCTCGGTCACTGCCGGCCTGAATCTGTCGCCTTTCATCGCAGCCTATACGTCGACACTGGGGCTGGCAGGCAATAATTTTTACGTGCCCGCGTTGCTGATGCATCGCGATGGCAGCGTAATTAGTGGTACCGGCATAACCGCTGGCTCACCGATTGCCGCCTTCCCCGGCGGTACCGATGCCGATCCTTCGCTGGGCACGACCGGCGGCTTCTTCATTCCGAACTCATTTACCTATAGTCTGCCGTCGGAAATGATCGCGGGCGTCACGGGCAGTGTGATGTATGCGTTGGGCGGAGTGCCAGGGTCGTCGCGACAAAACCGCTTCGTATCGGGCAATCTCGGCTATGCATTCGGCGACCTGAATCTCGTGATCGCCGGCTCTGATCGGGACGAGCAGTACAGGCAATACCTGATCGGCGCCAGCGTACCGATCGGGCCGGTCAGGCTGGCCGCCAATTACGTGCGCTTCAATCCCGTCATCGGTACATCCAGCAACACTTACATCATTGGCGCGCAGATGAAAGTCATCCCGAGCACCAGCGTCGGCGTTAACTATGCACGCAATGATAGTGCCGGCAATCCGGACATCATCAACCTGTCCGCGGTGTATTCGATGTCAAAGACGACCAACCTCTACGCAGCGTTCAACCGTGCGAGTGAAGGCGTGCCGTCGTCCTACTCCGGGAACGTCGACGCGGGTACGAACGCAAGTCTGGCCCAGGCGGGCTCATCGAACGCCTTTATTCTGGGGATACAGAAGGGCTTCTGAACGAAGCGCAGCAGGCAGACGCCCGGCGTGTGCCGGGCGATCGGTCAGCGTGTTAATGGCGGCTGGCGTATGCGCTTCGGCCGGAACACCTCGGCATCTTCGTAAAAGGCAAGGTCTTGCCCGGGCCACCAGCCGGGCACACCGAGCACCGGCAGATGGCAAAAATCAGCGCTGCGAAAGCCGTCGTGAATTCGGGTTGCCACCCTGTGGTCGAGGTCGGTAGTCCGCTCCGGTGGTGACAGGCTGAACCATGCCGGCGCCACCTGCACGGTCCAGACATGCGCGGTGACGGATTTGTACGGCACCAGTAATTTTTCGATCAGCGCATGCCCGAAGAGCACGACATCGCAAACTGAAAAAAATACGCTCGTCGATTTCAGCAGCACCGCCTTCCAGTCATGCTCGCGCAGCGCCTGCAACAGGGCCGCATCGCTGCTAATGAAGAGTGCGGCATTCTCGTCGAACAAGGTCGCAGCATCGCGCTGGCTGCCGCGCGTTCCGGCCGCTGCTGCCTGCGTGAGCGCATGCGCGTGCAAGGCATTCAGTTCGCGCTTGATGCGCGGCATGTGCAACCAAGCCAGCGCATTGAAGAAATCGTGGAGATTGTCACGGGTAGGAACTTCACCGGTGGCGGCAATATGCGCCTCATAGGGCGCACCAGCCGGCAGCTGATCGTGCGGCAGAAAACGAACCCCCTGGCCATTCAGGTTATGCAGGCTACGCTCCGCCGCCAACTCGCCTGCCGCTGCCATCCAGTCCTCCCGCCGCGCGAGCGGCTCGCCGAGTTCACGCAGACAGCGCAGCCAGGGCTGCTCCCAGTCAATTGTGCAGAACGTCATCGCCTCCCGCCATCGCTCAGGCGAATTTCCAGTGCAGCAATTGCCCTGCATCGAGTGGCACCAGCGTGTCATCGCCCATACGTATTTCGTCCGGAATGACCCAGTCGGCGCGCTGCAACGTGACCTTGTCGGCATTGCGCGGCAGGCGATAGAAATCAGCACCGTGAAAGCTGGAAAATGCTTCCAGCCGGTCGAGTGCGCCGGCCAATTCGAACGCCTGCGCATACAGCTCCATCGCGTGCAGCGCCGTGTAACAGCCAGCGCAGCCGCAGGCATGCTCTTTCAATCCTTTCGGATGCGGTGCCGAATCGGTGCCGAGAAAGAAACGAGGATTGCCCGAGGTAGCCGCCTGCAGCAGAGCCTGACGATGGGTCTCACGCTTGAGCACGGGCAGGCAATAGTAATGGGGACGAATGCCGCCCTTGAAGATCGCATTGCGGTTGTACAGCAGGTGGTGCGCCGTGATGGTCGCGCCGATGTCGCCGTCCGCATCGCGTACATAATCGACGGCATCTTTGGTCGTGATGTGCTCGAACACGACGCGCAGGTTCGGCAGCGACTTGCGCAGCGGCTGCAACACCCGTTCAATGAACACCGCTTCGCGATCAAACAGGTCGATGTCGGCATCGGTGACCTCGCCGTGGATCAGCAGCGGCAAGCCAAGTGCCTGCATCGCTTCAAGTGCGCCCATGCAGCGCTTGAGGTCGGTGACGCCGCCGTCGGAATTGGTGGTGGCGCCTGCCGGGTACAACTTCACGGCCTTCACAAAACCACTGCCAACCGCGCGCCGGATTTCATCGGCGCTGGTGTTATCGGTCAGGTACAGGGTCATCAGCGGCTCGAAACGCATGCCGGCAGGCAGGGCAGCGAGGATACGTGCTCGATACGCCGCCGCCATCTCGGTGGTGGTGACCGGGGGTTTCAGGTTTGGCATCACGATCGCGCGAGCAAACTGGTACGCAGTATGCGGGACTACGTCCGCGAGTACGGCGCCGTCACGCAGGTGGACATGCCAGTCATCGGGGCGCGTAAGGGTCATCGTGGTGGGACTGGACATAGCGTGAAGTGGCGAGATTGGTTGCGAACGGGATGAAATTTTACAGGACGGCGACGGTGCCGGATCCGGACCCGGCACGGTACTGGTTCAGGGTGCGGCAGCAGCAACTTCGGCGACGTGGCCCTCGCCGTCAGCATCGACCTCGTCTTGCCGCGCCTGCTGGCGCTCCCACATGTCGGCATACATTCCACGTGCCGCCAGCAGTTGCGCATGGTTACCGCGCTCGACGATGCGCCCCTTGGACATCACCAGGATCTGCTGCGCGTCAGCGATCGTCGACAACCTATGCGCGATCACCAGGGTGGTTCGGTCGCGCGCAATCTCTTTTAGCTGCGCCTGTATCGCTTGCTCAGCCTGCGAGTCCAAAGCAGATGTCGCTTCGTCAAACACCAGGATTGCCGGATTTTTCAGCAGCGTGCGCGCGATCGCCACGCGCTGTTTTTCGCCACCGGACAGCTTCAGACCGCGCTCGCCGACGGTGGTCTGATAGCCGTCAGGCAGGCTGACGATGAAATCATGGATGTATGCTGCCCGAGCAGCGGCGACGACCTCGTCGTGGCTGGCCCCGGGGCGACCGTATGCAATGTTGTATTCGATCGTGTCATTGAAGAGCACCGTATCCTGCGGAACAATGCCAATCGACTGGCGCAGGGATGTCTGGATGACCTGCCGGATGTCCTGCCCGTCGATGAGGATCGCGCCATTGTTGACGTCATAAAAACGGAACAGCAGGCGTGCGAGCGTCGATTTGCCCGAGCCGCTGTGTCCGACTACGGCGGTCGTCGTGCCGGCCGGCACGGTGAAATCGATGTCGAACAGGATCTGGCGCTTGGTTTCGTAGCTGAAATCGACATGTTCAAAACGTAGTTCGGCACTGGCGATCTTCAGCGGCAGAGCTGACGTCGCATCGGCCACCTCGCGATGCTGGTCGAGCAGAGAAAACATTCGTTCCATGTCGGCCATGCTCTGCTTGAGCTCGCGATAGATCACGCCGAGGAAGTTCAGTGGTATGTAAAGCTGGATCATGAAGGCATTGACCAGCACCAGATCGCCAAGCGACATGCTGCCATTGATTACTCCCAACGTCGCCCGCCACAGCATCATCGATACCGCCGTCGCAATGATCAGCGACTGCCCGGTGTTGAGCAGCGACAGTGAGTTCTGCGAGCGTACAGCCGCCTGCTCATAGCGCTGCAGGCCTTCGTCATAGCGCTGTGCTTCGTATTCTTCATTGCCAAAATATTTGACGGTCTCATAGTTCAGCAGCGAATCGATCGCACGGACGTTAGCCTTCGAATCCAGGTCGTTCATGGTGCGCCGGAAATGCGTGCGCCATTCGGTGACGACCACCGTGAATCCGATATAGACGACCAGGGCGACTACGGTAATCGCTGAAAACCATAGGTCATATTTGATGGACAGATAGCCAAGCACCAGTGAGATCTCAACCAGCGTCGGAAGGATCGAGAACAAGGTGTACGACACTAGCGACGAAATCCCGCGCGTGCCGCGCTCGATATCACGCGTCACGCCACCAGTCTGGCGATTCAGATGAAAGCGCAATGACAGCGCATGCAAATGACGAAACACTTTCAACGCAATGTTGCGCACTGCACGCTGCGTGACTCTGGCGAAGAAAAATTCGCGCAGTTCGGTAAACGCAGTCGTCGACAATCGCAGCAAACCGTAGGCGACCAGCAAGCCGGCCGGCAGCATCAGCAGGGTTGCCGGGCGTTCCGGCGTGATGGTCAGGCCATCGATCAGCTCTTTCATCAACATCGGCACCGCCACGTTCGCCACCTTGGCCAGCACCAGGCAGAACAACGCAAACAGCACACGCCACTTCCACGCCCACAGGTAGGGAAACAGCATCTTCAGGGTCGCCCAATCATTGCGGGTGCCCTGATTGGCGGGTGGTTCGGAGTTATGACTGGCGTATCGACGCATGGAGATCCGGACGGAGAATGGCTGCTGGGTTATTCTGTACGGCTGTCGCCGCAGCGTGATTTTAGCGCCTGCGGCTTGAGAAGCATTTAATTGCCTCTGCGCTGGGAAACACAACCATGAGTCACACTGAAATTACCCGCCTTCCCGAAGGCATGCCTACCCTGCGCGTAATGCCTATGCCTGCCGATGCAAACGTCCATGGCGACGTGTTCGGCGGCTGGATCATGGCACAGGTCGATATCGCGGGCGCATTGCCGGCGGTAAGGCGCGCAAACGGTCGCGTCGGCACAGTGGCGGTCAACTCGTTCGTCTTCAAGCAGCCGGTATTTGTCGGCGACCTGTTGTCGTTCTACGCGAAAATCGTAAAGACCGGCACGACATCAATCACGGTCAATGTGGAGGTCTTCGCCGAGCGCAATCGGCTGCAGGCTGATGTCGTCAAGGTGACCGAGGCAACGCTGACCTATGTGGCGGTTGCTGACGATCGCAAGCCACGCCCCCTGCCGCCGTTGCCGGCGGAGTGACCGGTCAGGCCGAGGTCGGCAACGGCCCGGCTTCGCGCAGTTCGCGCCGCAAGATCTTGCCGACATTCGATTTTGGCAATTCGTTGCGGAACTCAATCAGCTTCGGACGCTTGTAGCCGGTCAGTTGCTCGTGACAATAGTCCATCAAATCATCGGCCGTGAGCGAGGGGTCACGTCGCACGACGTACAACTTGACGGCCTCGCCGGTATTCTCATCGGCGACACCGACCACGGCGCACTCAAGCACACCGGGATGCGTCGCGACAACGGCTTCAATCTCGCTCGGGTACACATTGAAGCCGGAAACAAGCACCATGTCTTTTTTGCGGTCGACGATGGTCACGAAGCCGCGCTCGTCCATCACACCGATGTCGCCCGACCGGAAATAGCCATCATGCGTCATCACGCGCGCTGTCTCGTCCGGTTTTTGCCAGTAGCCCTCCATCACCTGTGGACCGCGGATGGCAATCTCCCCTGGCTGGCCTGGCGGCAGAATCTTTCCGGCCTCATCAAGAATGGCAATGTCGGTCGAGGGCAACGGCAACCCGATGGTGCCACTGAACTCATCCGAATTGGCGGGATTGGCGGTGGCGACCGGCGCAGTTTCCGATAGCCCGTAACCCTCAATAATGCTGCGTCCCGTGACCGCGCGCCAGCGATCATTGACGGCTCTCTGCACGGCCATGCCACCGCCATTGCAAAGCTTGAGCGCGGAAAAATCGAGACTGGCGAATTCCGGATTGTTCAACAGGGCGTTGTATAGCGTATTCACCGCAGGCAGCATGTTGAATTTGTATTTGCCCAGTTCCTTCACCAATCCGGGGATGTCGCGCGGATTGGGGATCAGGATATTCAGCCCACCCAGCCGAGTGCCCATCAGGCAGCAAACTGTCAGCGCGAAGATGTGATAAAGCGGCAGCGCACAGACAAAGGTCAGCGCATCGACCTTCGGCTCTTTATCGAGCGCTGGCTGCAGCCAGGCTTCGTTCTGCAGCAGGTTGGCAATCACATTGCGATGGCTGAGCATGGCGCCTTTCGACAGCCCGGTGGTGCCCCCGGTGTACTGCAGGAAGGCGATATCCGAGTGTTTTTGCGTCGATGCCTGAAGCTGCATCGCGGCCCCCTCCTTCAGCGCATGATTGAAACGAATAGCGCTGGGCAGATCAAATTCCGGCACCATTTTCTTCACGTGACGCACGACGAAATCGACGAGGGTACCCTTCATTCCGCCCAGCAGTTCGCCCATGCTCGCGACCACGGCCACTCTGACTTGCGTATGCGCGATCACCTTTTGCAGCGTATGCGCGAAGTTTTCCAGAATGATGATCGCTTCGGCTCCCGAGTCCTTTAGCTGATGCTCCAGCTCGCGCGGCGTATACAAGGGATTGACGTTAACGACGATAAAACCGGCGCGCAATATTGCCGCCAGCGCCACCGGATACTGCAGCACATTGGGCATCATCAGCGCAACGCGGGCACCCGGCGTCAGCCCTTGCGCTTGCAGCCAGGCACCGAGCCGGCGCGACATAGCCTCCACATCCGCATAGGTGATAAAGCGACCCATGCAGACATAGGCATTGCGCTTCGCATATTTTGCGAACGCATCTTCCATCAGGTGAACCAGCGATCGATAACATGCGGGATCGATTTCCGCTGGCACGCCGGCCGGATATGACCGCAACCAAAACTTGTCCATGCAGCACCCCGAATGATGTTTTGGCGCCAGGACGACCTGCAATCACGGCGCGGTATGAGGACCGTCCACCGAAAGCGGACAGGCAGGCTTCTTCTGTCGGGGATGCTAGCGGAAATCGCGCGTATTGTCTGTTTACTGAGCCGCAACAGTTTGCGTTGCCGGTGCGGCCGGCACTGGCGACCCCATCGGGGTGTAAACGGCCAGCGCGGCTCGGCGCTGCTTCTTGTCCAGTTTTGCCATGGCTTTCACTTGCGCGTAGAAGTGGCGCAAATCAACCTCTTGCGCAAACAGTCCGCGAAAGCCAGGCACCAGGTCGTGGTAGGTGGCAGCCAGCGCGAAATGGGCATTCGATATGGCGTCACCGAACCAGCGGTCGTAACCCCCGTAACCGTCCCAGCGCTCCGCTTTCAGCGTCTCGTACTGCCGCTTCATCGACGCGAAGATCTGCTGCTTGCGCGCTCGCTTCTCGGCATCCGACGCATCTCGGCTGAAATTGGCCTCAAGCTGTTGGCGATGGCTGTTTAGCAATGCGAGAAAATCTTCCTTGCGCACCCGGTACTGGCTATAACGCTCGCGCATCGCGGCATCACCGTGCTGCTCAAGCCAGCGTGCGACGCCCAATTCCTCGACAGCGGTCGCGAAGGATTCGTTGAACTGCGAATCACCGGGCGCATAGGCGACCTGATGCGCCAGCTCATGGAATACCAGACGCGCGATCTCGGCCTCGGGATAATCGATGAAGGTGGACAGTACCGGATCATTGAACCAGCCCAGCGTCGAATAGGCCGGTACACCGGACACCCGCACGTCACGCCCGTGCGCACGCAGCCCGTCGGCAAAGGCCTGTGCCGCTTCGTGGTTGTAATAGCCGCGGTAGTCGACACAACCTGCGACTGGAAAACACCATTTGACCGGTTTCAGCGACAGCTCGGGCGTAGCCACCACGTTCCACATCACATAGGGACGTTTCAGATCAGCATAATTTTTGTAACTGCCGTTGTCGGGCAATGCGAGTTCGCTGGCGGCGAAGGAACGTATGGCTCGCGTCTGCCGCAGGCGCGTCTTCAGCTTTTCTTCGACCTGCGGGTCGGCGAGCCAGTCATCGATGGGCTTTGCACTGGCCAGCAGCAACATCTGTCCCTGCATCGCTTGCGCGTAGTACCCAAGCTGCGCGCAGCCACCCAACACCATCAGCAGGCAAGCGCAGAACAAGATGCGCAAATGCGTCTTCAGTGATCCGCCCGTCTTCCGGGTCGAATTGACAACTTCATGAGCGCCTCGAGTTCGACCGGAGAAGGGCCATCGACCTAGGGGTACAGCGAGCATCGCTATATCGAACTCGGGGAACACAGTAGTTTTCAAATCGCCTCTCAGGAGGGTTGGGCTTTCTCGACCTGAACAAGCACGTCGTAGAAAGTGGGCGCACGCCCCATGTCAGTCAGGCGCTGGCTGGTCAGTTCATTTGCATTTCTGCCGTCCGACGCCAGCTTCTTCCACCAGATAGACAAGGCCACCACGAGCCCCTGGCGAGGGGCATCGCTGACACGCGCCTTCGCCAGCATTTCGCCGCGCTGGTTAAACACACGCACCATGTCTCCGTCTGCGATCCCGCGTGCAGCTGCATCTTCCGGATGGAGATCGAGATGCGGCTCCCCTTCGGTCGCGCGCAAGCTCTGCACATTGACGAACGTGGTGTTGAGAAAGTTCCTTTGCGGCGGCGAAATCATGGCCAGCGGATAGTCTTTTGCCAGTTCCGGCGCAGAGGCCACCGACTCGTAGGGTGGCGTGTAGGCGGGCAAGGGATCCAATCCGGCGCGCTGCATTTGCTCGGAATAGAACTCGCACTTGCCCGACGGCGTGGGGAAACCGCCCCGGGCAAAAGGTGCATCCGGCATGTCGAGTCTCATCCAACCGCGCTCTTTCACCTGCGGCCAGTCAAACTGCCTCGCTCTCGGGTGGCCGGCGTCGAAGGCCTGTGCTGCGATCTCATCGTCCGTATCGGCAAAACAAGCTTCGGAAAATCCCATACGGGCTGCAAGCAAGCGAAAGATTTCGGTATTCGGCTTGGCCTCGCCGAGCGGAGCAATCGCAGGATTGTTGGCAACAATGTACTGGTGACCATAACTGGCATGCACATCTGTATGTTCGAGCTGGGTCGTGGCCGGCAATACGATATCGGCATAGTCGACGGTATCGGTCTGGAAGTGTTCCAGCACGACGGTAAACAGGTCTTCGCGCGCGAAAGCTTGCGCGACCTTTGCCGACTCCGGCGCGACGGCGACCGGATTCGAGTTGTAGACGACCACGGCCTCCACTTTCGGTCCGAAATCAGTTGACGTCGGGCGCAGCAGGTCGTCGCCAATGGTGCTCATGTTGATGGTACGCGCTGGACGTGCGGTGTCCGCAGGCTCCAGATCCGGCCGCTCCATCTGTGCGGTTTGCTTTGGGTAGCTCTCGCCGGAGGACAGCAGCACGCCACCGGCGGGGTGACGCCAGGCACCGACCAGCGCGGGCAGGCACGCAATATTGCGTGCCGCCATACCGCCGCCACGTACTCGCTGTACGCCATAACTGAGCCGGATGGCCGCCGGTTCGCCGCGCACCGCCATTTCGCCATACAGACGCGCCAGCATCTCCACCTGCCCGGCCGGAATGCCGCAGGTATCGGCCGTGCGTTGCGGCGCCCATTCGGCGACCCGCGTCTTCAGCCGCTCAAACCCCAGGGTATAGCGTTCGATGTAATCGTGGTCCAGCAAGCCATCGCGTACTAATACATGCATCAGGCCTAGCGCCAGCGCCGCGTCGGTTCCGGGCAGCAGAGCAATGTGATGCTGACACTTCGCCGCAGTCAGCGAGCGATACGGATCGATCGCAATCAGGATCGCGCCGCGCCGCTTCGCCTCCTGCGCCTTCATCCAGAAATGCAGGTTGGAGGCGATCGGGTTACCGCCCCAGATCACAATCAGCTTCGCGTTCTCGTACTGTTCGGTATCGGTGCCTATTTTTGCGCCGATCGTGTATTTGTATCCGGTGCCCCCCGCCGTGGAGCAGATGGTGCGGTCGAGGTGAGAGGCGCCCAGTCGATTGAAAAAGCGCATCGCCATCGACTCACCCTGTACCATGCCCATGGTGCCGGCATAGCTATACGGAAGAATAGCGCGGGCATCGTACCCGGCGATTTCCTGCAGCCGGCTGGCAACCGTCGCCAGCGCTTCGTCCCAGCCGATCCGTTTGAACTTGCCCTCGCCTTTGCGGCCGACCCGTTTCATTGGATATAACAGTCGGTCCGGATGATAAGTTCGCTCGACGTAGCGCGACACTTTGGTGCACAGCACGCCTGCCGTATTCGGATGATCCGGATCGCCCCGAACCTCGGTTGCTTTTCCGTCGGTGACGGTCACCAGCATCGCGCAGGTATCGGGACAGTCATGAGGACAAGCGGCTCGTACGACGCGGCTATTCATTTGAAACTCCGACATGAAGAAAGGGTTTAATGTACTGCCAAGTTACCGCCGCGACAGGCTGAGGGTAATATTACACAGGCAAGCGCTGATGTTGTCAGCCATTTCAACGTATTCGCCCGCAGAGGCGCACTGGCCCGGAAGAGACCGTCATGAACCTGATCGAACCTATCATTCAATTCCACGCTGAACTCACGCATATTCGTCGTGCTATTCACTCGAATCCCGAATTGTCCTACGAGGAAGTACAAACTGCGGATCTGGTCGCGCAGAAGCTTACTGAATGGGGCATCCCAGTTATTCGGGGTTTGGGCGGAACAGGTGTGGTCGGCGTCATCAGGAACGGCAGCAGCTCTCGTGCCGTTGGCTTGCGCGCCGATATGGATGCGCTACCGCTGCAGGAACATAATACCTTTATGCACAAGTCAAAGAATGACGGCAAGATGCACGCATGCGGCCACGACGGGCACACCACGATGCTGCTTGGCGCCGCGCACTATCTGGCCAAGCATCCTAATTTTGACGGCACTGTTTATGTGATCTTCCAGCCCGCCGAAGAAGGTGCTCGCGGCGCGAAGGCAATGATGGACGATGGCCTGTTTACGCAATGTCCGGTAGAGGCGGTGTTCGGCATGCACAATTGGCCAGGGGCCAGCGCAGGGTGCCTTGGCGTCGTGGCCGGGCCGATGATGGCGTCGTCCAATGAATTCGAATTGCTCATCCAAGGAAAGGGATCGCATGCGGCACAGCCGCACATGAGCGTCGACCCGATCATGGTCGCAGTTCAAATCGCGCAAAGCTGGCAGACCATCGTGTCGCGCAACACCAGTCCGATAGATTCAGCCGTTCTGTCGATTACCCAGATCCACTCTGGCAGCGCGACCAACATCGTGCCCGACTCCGCGAGCATGATCGGCACTGTGCGTACGTTCACGATCCCTGTGCTCGACATGATCGAACGACGCATGCGGGAAATCGCAGAACATACCGCCGCCGCATTCAATGCGACGATTACCTTTGAGTTCAAGCGTAATTACCCTCCCCTGATCAACCATGCGACCGAGACCGAATTTGCGATCGGCGTAATGAAGGACGTGGTCGGTGACGCGGGAGTACTTACCAACGTCGAGCCGACGATGGGTTCGGAAGACTTTGCATTCATGCTGCTTGAAAAGCCCGGGTGCTATGTTTTCATCGGCAATGGTGACGGGGCACATCGTGATGTCGGTCATGGACTCGGGCCGTGCAACCTGCATAACCCAAGCTACGACTTCAATGACGATCTGCTACCGATTGGCGCAAGCTACTGGGTCAGGCTGGCCGAGCGTTTTCTCGCCAGCCCTCCGCTGCGCTGATCTGCTGAGGGAGTTACCCGGGCAGCCGGTCGGCTGCGCTGCCGACGCGCTTACCAGGATTAAGCTTTTCAACCGCGAGCAATACGGCTGACTGGTCTGCGTGTGGCACAGTACCTACGATGGATTTGTACGCCTCGGTGACAAGCCCCGTAACTCGCAGCGTCACTCCCGCGCTGGTTGCGGCATCGAGGATATTTTCCATATCCTTGAGCTGCGTCTTG
>JAOASL010000009.1 GCA_030158675.1 Burkholderiaceae bacterium
TGCCGGCGATGTATTCGATCTGGTTCAAGATTAAACCAATGTATAGGCCCGGTTGATTAGCGGAGCTTGAATTTTCCACAGAGACAAGGGATTCATATGTCGAATCAAAAAGTTGTTTTGATTACAGGCGTCTCCTCAGGCATCGGACGGGTTGCCGCAGAATTGTTTGCGGCAAAAGGATGTCGAGTATTTGGAACCGTTCGAAATCCGGCGAAAGCCAAACCCCTTCGGGGGATAACACTAGTAGAGATGGATGTTTGTGATGAATCATCCGTCAGACGTGGCATCGAACATGTCATCCAGCAGGCCAAATGTATTGACGTGCTCGTCAATAATGCAGGCGTTGCCATGCTCGGGGCCGTGGAAGAGACATCAGTAGCTGAAGCACAGTCGCATTTTGATACCAATGTTTATGGCATTCTAAGAACGACACAAGCAGTTTTGCCGTACATGCGAGCACAAAGGTCGGGCCGTATCGTGAATGTCAGCTCGGTACTGGGGATGGTGCCGGCGCCTTATATGGGCTTCTATTCTGCCTCCAAGCATGCTGTCGAAGGCATGTCCAGCTCACTGGATCATGAGGTGCGAAAATTCGGTATTCGCGTGTCCCTCGTCCAGCCATCATTTACCCGAACCAGCCTCGATTCAAATGCGGCAGAGCCAGAAGTAAAAATTGCCGACTATGAAAGAGAACGCCGCATGGTTTTCGAGGCGGTACAGAAGGCAATCCAGACTGCACCAGAACCCATAGTGGCTGCACGCACGATCGTGAAAGCTGCCTTGGGTCCATGGAAATTGCGGCACACCCCCAGAGGGCGGGCGACAATCTTGGCTCTGTTGCGTCGCTTTGCGCCAAACAGCGCCGTTGACATGGGCCTGCGGAAAACGTTTGGACTTTCCTGAGATTTCTCTCTGAATTTATGGCGGCGTTCATAGGGAGAATGCCCGCCGCGCTCACTACTGAGCAGATGCCACAGGAATAAATATGGCGCAATTGACCTGCTCCTCAATTTAGAGCGCCTAACAATACTCAATTGAATCAAACCCCTGTCACCGGTCGTGGTCGAACACATGTTCTGCACAAGGAGTGTTCTCTTGGCCAAGCCGATCCTGACCGACATCCTGTTCGTCTTGAAGACCGGGATCCAGTTAGAAAACCTTCCGCCCGAAATGAGCTGCGGATGCGGCATGAGTTGCTGGCGGCGCGTGCGCGACTGGCAGCGCACTGGTGTGTGGGAGCGGCTGCACCAGACCCTGTTGCAACGAATGCGCGAGCACGACCAGATCGCCTGGGAGCGCGCCAGCCTCGATTCGGCCAGCGTGCCTTCCCCCCTCAGCGGTCCGGACCGAATCCGACCGAGCGCGGCAAATGCGGCTGCAAGCATTACCGGCTGGTTGACCAGCGTAGTTTGCTGCCGGTAGCGCAACTGTCGCCAGCCAATCGGCATGATTGCAAGATGCTCGGTCCGCTGGTGGCCGCATTACCGGCGGTGGCAGGGCTGGCGGGACATTACCTAAAAACCACTGAGCAAAGAAACCTACCCGACAAAAAATGCCCGCTGTGCAGCGGGCATTTTTCATATTACCTGGCGGAGTAGGACTGACTATCGCGCCAACCTGATCAGGTCCAGATGCATCGTTTTTTGATGTGGTCGGAGATTCGAACCAGGCGAGCAAACCCAACGTCCTCTTCCCCAAGCGATCATACGGAACTTGCCATGTCACTGACGTTTGCCTGCATGGGGTTACCGATCGTTGTTGCTGGTGGTATCAAAAATCATGCAAGTCGTTGTGGCGTGAGCGTAGATTTTTCCGTCCGGCCCAACGATGCGGCCTTCAGCCGTGGCGACTTGGCGTCCGGCGTGGATCACCTTGCCCTCAGCGCGAACCAGGGGTACGGCATCGGTGAGTGCTCTGAGCATGTTCACCTTCAACTCCAGCGTGGTGTAGCCCTTGCCCGCAGATAAGGTGGTGTGCACTGCACAGCCGAGTGCGGAATCCAGCAAGGTGCAATACCAGCCGCCGTGCACCGTGCCCAGCGGGTTGTAGTGTCGCAACTGAGGCTTGCCCTGGAAGATCGCGATCCCTGGCTCCATGTGGATAGGGATGAAGTCCATGGTTTCGCCAATGGGCGGCGGCGGTAGATCTCCTGCAAAAATGGCCTGAAAAACCTCCATGCCCGTCATTCCAAAGACCTTCTCCCTTGGTGCCGTGCCTGATGCGCTAAGCCTTGCGCGCACGGTGCGTTCGCTGTCTTTCCAGCTGTCAAGATTCTCTTGCATCGTCATGGGATTCATCTTTCTGTTGCATATACAAATGTTGCATGTACAATTTAACACATGAAGAACCCTGCCGCTCCGCAAGGCTGCACCAATCTCAAGCTTCGACAGCTGGGGCGGATGGTTTCGCGACACTACGACCGATACATGGCTGCGGTCGGTTTGAAGAGCACGCAGTACGCATTGCTTACCTGTGTCGTCAAACTCGGCCCCATCCGACCCAGCGATGTGGCCCGGCACCTGCAGATGGATGCATCGACCTTGACTCGCAATCTGCAACCCATGGTGGCTCAAGGTTGGGTGACCGTCGGCGTCGGCGAAAACGCACGCAGCCGCCTGATCGAAGCCACCGATTCAGGTCGCGCCTTGCGTATTGACGCTCAGCGCGCCTGGAAAACGGCTCAAGTGGCTTTGAACAAGCAATTGGGATTGGCGCAGGTTTCGGCGCTGCACGACTTGCTCGATGCCAGCATCGCAACTCTTGATGAGGCGACCAACGATGCAACAAACCTCTGATTCGCAGGCCGGTCTGACCGGCCATTTGCTGCTGTTGCTCGCGAGCCTGGCCGCGCTGGGATCTCTTGCCACCAACATCATCCTGCCGGCCTTCCCTGACATGGCAGGCGACCTAGGGACATCAGTCAAGGACCTCAGCGCCACGCTGGCTAGCTTCTTTGTGGCTTTTGCCCTGGGTCAGCTCTTTGTTGGCCCCTTGTCCGACCGCTTGGGGCGAAAGTGGCTGGTGGTGGGCGGGCTGGTCGTCTTCGTTGCTGGCAGTGCCTTGTGCGCCTTCGCCAATAACCTGCCTCAACTCATCGTCGGGCGCATTGTGCAGGCGCTGGGCGTCTGCGCCACATCGGTGCTGTCCCGGGCCATTGCTCGCGACTTGTACGAGGGGGAAGCCTTGTCTCGAGCGCTTTCGCTGATTATGGTCGCCATGGCCGCAGCGCCCGGGTTTTCTCCGTTGCTGGGAGGGGTCTTAAGCAGCGTACTGGGTTGGCGCTCCACCTTTGGCTTGATTGCTGCTCTGGCCGTTCTGCTGGGTATCTACTACCTGACCCGTCTTGGCGAGACACATGGTTCAGACCAGCGTGCGCCTTTTTCTGCTCTGGCCATCGTGAAGACATATGTCGGGTTGCTGAATGATCGCCGCTTCATAGCACCCGCGATGTCGGTCAGTCTTGTCATCGGTTCGCTATACATGTTCTTTTCCATGGCGCCGGCCATCCTGATGACGGGTTTTGCTTTTTCTCCCTTGGGTCTTTCGGCGTTCTTTGCCTCCACCGTCTTTGTCGTTTTTGGCGCCGGTTTTCTGGCCCCTCGAAGTGCTCGCCGCTGGGGGCAGATCAGGGTGGCACGCGTAGGAATCCTGATCGCACTGGCGGGCAGCGTGGCCTTGTGGGCCGGCCCGCAGGATATCTACTATTTTTCAGCCGCGATGTCGGTGTTTTTACTGGGTATGGGACTGATCAATCCGCTGGGGACAGCGATTACTCTGCAGCCCTTCGGGCAAAAAGCCGGCGCTGCGTCGGCCCTGCTGGGCTTTCTGCAAATGGGCTTTGCGGCCATTGCCATTGCCATCGCCGCATCCCTCCCCGTTCCGATTTATGAGGCTTTTAGTATCGTATTGGCGGTCAACCTGGGGTTGTCACTGCTGGCGTTTTGGGG
>JAOASL010000010.1 GCA_030158675.1 Burkholderiaceae bacterium
CCTGCTTGCGCTTTTTCTCTTCGTCCTGCTTGCGTTTTTCTTCCTCGGCGAGACGTTTCTTTTCTTCTTCCTGCTTGCGCTTTTTCTCTTCGTCCTGCTTGTGTTTTTCTTCTTCAGCGAGGCGCTTCTTTTCTTCTTCCTGTTTGCGTTCCAGTTCTTCGCGCGCAGTCTTCTCTTCGGCAAGCTTGCGCTGCCGCTCTTTTTCTAGCGCGATTTCCGGATCGGGAATGCTGGACTTGCGCGCAGGTTCTGGCTCAGCCATGGCCTTGGGCAAAGGCAAGGGTTTGGGCGCAGGTACCGGAGGCGGGGGCGTGGGCGCGCGCTTTGGTTCTGGCAGAAGTTGGGAAGCCGGTTTAGGCACCTCCGGCTTGGGCTTGGGTGCCTCAGGTTTGGGGGCTTCGGATTTGGGTGGTTCGGGCACAGGTTGCGGCGGCACGGGTGCCGGTGGGGCCGCCAGCCTGGCCTGAGCGCTCCAGATCTCAGCCTCGACCGTGATGGGCACCGTGTTCTGCCATGACACACCTATCCACAGGAAGCTCAGCAGCGCCCCGTGTACCAGCATCGCGAGCGCGAATGCGGTCCAGCGACCGGGCTCGTGATGGGTTTGGTTCGGGTTGGTGCGGACTTTCAAGGCAGGCTCAGCGGGCGGACAGGCCCACGCGGGCGATACCAGTCTTGTTGGCCAGTGAGATCGTCTGCACGACCTCGTCGTATTTGATTTCCTTGTCCGCCGAGATCATCAACGGCAGGTCAGGGTATTTGCGCTTCAGCGCCGCGAGTTGGGTTCCGAGTTGCTCGCGATTTTTCGCTTTCACGAACTGGCGTCCATGGATGCCGACCCGGGCGGCACCGTTTTCCGTCAGCTCGATCTCCATGTACTCGGTCGGCGGCTGGGTCGATTGCCCCGCTTTGGGCAGCTTGATCTCTGTGGGCGGGATCATGGGGGCGACCACCATGAAGATGACCAGCAGCACCAGCATCACATCGATATAGGGAACGACGTTGATCTCGGCTTTCAGTTTGCGGCCCGTGCCGCCGCGCATAGTTGAAATTTGCGCCATCAGCGCGCCTGCCGTTGGAGAATGTTCGAGAATTCCTCGATGAAGGTCTCGAAGCTGATCGCCAGACGGTCGATGTCGTGCGAGTAGCGGTTGTACGCTACTACCGCAGGAATCGCGGCGAACAGTCCGATGGCGGTCGCGACCAGCGCCTCGGCGATACCCGGTGCGACGGCCGCCAGCGTTGCCTGCTGCACGTTCGCCAGCCCGCGGAAGGAGTTCATGATTCCCCAGACGGTGCCGAAAAGTCCGACATACGGCGACACCGAGCCGACCGATGCGAGGAAGGCGAGATGCGATTCCAGTGCATCCATCTCGCGCTGATAAGCCGCGCGCATGGCTCGGCGTGTGCCGTCCAGCAGCGAGCTGGCATCAATTTCCTTGCCACTGAACGACAGGCGCGCCTTGCGGTATTCCTCCATGCCGGCATCGAAGATGCGTTCCAGTGCGCCGTTGCGAATGCCGCGCCGACGGTTCGCTACCAGTTCTTCGTGCAACGTCTTCAGGTTTGCGCCTGACCAGAACGTGTTGAGGAAGTCCGCTGTCTGCCGCTTTGCATTGCGGATCGCGAACATTTTGCGGAAAATATAAGTCCAGCTCATGGCGGACACCAGCATCAGCAGGGCCATCACCAGCTTCACCAGCAGCGAAGCATTGGTAACCAGGGACAGAAGCGACAGGTTCTCGTTGACGGGCATGGATTTATAAGTAGATTAATGTGTGGCCGCGTGCGATTGTACAAACCAGTGGACCGCCAGAAAACTAAAAGCTGGCGGCTATTCGTCGCAATTTTGTTTCATGCTGTTACGAATCTTTGTGATCACGGCTTCCGGTATCGACGCGGGTCGCAGGCTCAGCGTGTCGACGCAGCCAACACGGATACTGCCGCTGCACAGCAGCTGCGTCGATTCATCCTCCGCGAGCCAGGCTTCCTGCACAAAATTCACCGAGGCACGTCCCAGCTTTTGCACCGTGACCGTAATCTCCAGCCAGTCATCTAGTTTTGCCGGCGCATGGTAATCCATGCCCGTACTTTTGACCACAAACATGCGCTGGCATGTGGTCGCCAGCGCTTGCTGGCCGATGCCAGCGGCCCGCAGCCATTCGGTACGCGCGCGCTCGAAAAATTTCAGGTAATTCGCGTAAAACACGATACCGCCGGCATCAGTGTCCTCATAGTAGACGCGTACCGGCCAGCGAAACACACCCCTCATGCGTTGCGCTTGACGTTGAATGGCGAGAAGCCTTGGCAGGTTGGCATCATTTCGATCTGGTTGATGTTCACGTGAGCCGGCAGCGTGGCGGACCAGTACACAGCCTCGGCGATGTCCTCAGTGGTCAGTGCCTGAATCCCCTGATAAACCTTGGCGGCGGCCGCGTCGTCGCCCTTGAAGCGCACGTTGGAGAATTCAGTGCCGCCAGCCATGCCCGGCGCGATGTTGGTCGCCTTCACGCCAGTGCCCACAATATCGGCCCGCAGGTTCAGCGTGAACTGCTCGACGAAGGCTTTGGTCGCGCCGTACACGTTGCCTCCCGGGTAGGGGTAGGAGCCGGCGACTGAGCCGATGTTGATCACGTGCCCGCAGCCGCGTTCAACCATGCGCGGCAACACCGCGCGGGTCATCCAGACCAGTCCCTGGCAATTGGTCGCAATCATCTTCTCCCAATCGTCCAGATGCGCCTGATGCGCTGGTTCGAGTCCGAGGGCCAGGCCCGCATTGTTGACGAGCACATCGATGGCCTGCCAGTCGACGGACAGGCCGGCGAGCATGCGGTCGATCGATTCCTTGCTGGTCACATCCAGTTCGACTGGTAACAGCGTCGGGCCCAGTTCGGCGGCAAGTGCTGCCAGGCGGTCGGTGCGTCGCGCAGCGGCGATCACTCGATGGCCTTCCCGAACGAACTTGCGGGCAATGCCCGCCCCAAAGCCCGAACTGGCACCAGTGACAAGTACGATCATGCGAGATCCTGTGAGAGATGGAATAGGGTCATATGCCAGGCATTCTAGCCGAAGCCGGACTGATTTCCGCTGGCCAACCTTGCTGAAAACCGTGCTGTCTACTAGAATTTCGGGTCATTTCGTCTCGCGTAACTGGCGCAAACCGGCATCAGGCCGGCAAGGTGGGGTTCCACCGGGGAGCGCGGGCACTTAGTTTTACGCCGTACGCCTGGGCAGCCGACAATAGTGGTCTTTGAAGACCGCCGTTTCGTAAAACATGGGCTGCCGCTCGCCTGCACCGTACCGTCGGCAGCCGCCTGCTTGAACCAACGCTTTTGCAACCGATCGGAGCTACCTGATGTTTTCCAGCCAACACACGATTGCTAATGTCGACCCTGAACTGTGGTCGGCAATCCAGAAAGAGAACCAGCGCCAGCAGGATCATATCGAGCTGATCGCCTCTGAAAACTATGCTTCGCCGGCCGTCATGGAAGCGCAGGGCTCGCAGCTGACGAACAAGTACGCAGAAGGTTATCCGGGCAAGCGCTACTACGGCGGCTGCGAATTCGTCGACATGGCGGAACAGCTGGCCATCGATCGACTGAAGGCGCTGTATGGCGCGAACTTCGCCAACGTGCAGGCTAACTCCGGCTCGCAGGCGAACCAGGCGGTGCTGCTGGCTTTCCTGAAGCCGGGTGACACGATCATGGGCATGTCATTGGCGGAAGGCGGCCACCTGACGCACGGCATGGCGCTGAACATGTCGGGCAAGTGGTTCAACG
>JAOASL010000011.1 GCA_030158675.1 Burkholderiaceae bacterium
GATTCGAACCCCGGATAGGCTATGAACCTATACACGCTTTCCAGGCGTGCGACTTAAACCACTCATCCATCTCTCCTGAATCCGTGCCGAACGCTAACGTCCGAACGAAGCCCGACATTATAGCAAACCTTCGCGTCATCTGGCCAGCTGAGCACTGATCCATAACGATCGGGCAAAAAAGAGCCGCTCCACCTTTAGGTAGAGCGGCCATCCGGTTACAGGGCCATCGGAGTGAACCCTATGACCTTCCCCCACAAACCCGTCAAATTGCCTGTTTCAGCTGCTCGAGGATCGCCGGGTTCTCCAGCGTCGACACGTCCTGTGTGATCTCCTCGCCCTTCGCGAGCACGCGCAGCAGGCGGCGCATGATCTTGCCGGAGCGCGTCTTCGGCAGGTTGTCGCCGAAGCGGATCTCTTTTGGTTTTGCGATGGGGCCGATTTCCTTGCCAACCCAGTCGCGCAGCTCCTTGGCAATGCGTGCGGCTTCGTCGCCGATCGGGCGCTGCCCCTTCAGCACAACAAAGGCACAGATTGATTCACCAGTCGTCGGGTCGGGCTTGCCGACCACTGCCGCTTCCGCGACCAGATGGTTGCCGACCAGCGCGGACTCGATCTCCATCGTGCCCATGCGATGGCCCGACACGTTCAGCACATCGTCGATGCGACCGGTGATGGTGAAGTAACCGTTCTTCGCGTCGCGAATTGCGCCATCGCCGGCCAGATAGAGCGTGCCGCCGAGTTCGGCCGGGAAGTAGCTGGTCTTGAAACGCTCAGGGTCGTTCCAGATCGTGCGGATCATCGACGGCCACGGGCGCTTGACCACCAGGATGCCGCCATGGCCGTTTGGCATGTCATTGCCGGCCTCGTCAACGATCGCGGTCATGATGCCCGGCAGCGGCAGCGTGCACGAACCCGGTACCATCGGCGTGGCGCCCGGCAGCGGCGAGATCATATGGCCGCCGGTCTCGGTCTGCCAGAAGGTATCGACGATCGGGCAGCGCATGTCGCCGACGTTTTGGTAGTACCACATCCAGGCTTCCGGATTAATCGGCTCGCCGACCGAGCCCAGCAGACGCAGCGAACGCAGATCAAAGTGCTGCGGATGCGCTTTCATGTCGGCTTCCGACGCTTTGATCAGCGAGCGGATCGCCGTCGGTGCGGTATAGAAAATGGTCGCCTTGTGGCGCTGGATCATGTCCCAGAAGCGGCCGGCGTTCGGGTAGGTCGGCACGCCCTCGAACACGATCTGCGTTGCGCCCGCCGCCAGCGGGCCGTAGGCGATGTAGCTGTGTCCGGTGACCCAGCCAATGTCAGCGGTACACCAGAAGACATCGGACGGCTTGATGTCGAAGGTCCACTTCATCGTCAGCAGGGTCCACAGCAGGTAGCCGCCGGACGAGTGCTGCACGCCCTTCGGCTTGCCGGTGGAACCGGACGTGTAGAGGATGAACAGTGGATGCTCGGCGCTGACCCACTCCGGCTCACATTGCTCGCCCTGCTTGTCCATCAGCTCATGCAGCCACAGGTCGCGACCGGCAACGACGTTGATATTGCCTTGGGTGCGCTGGTAGATGACGACATTGTTGATCGCCTCGCAGCCGCCCATCGCGAGCGCTTCATCGACGATGGCCTTCAGCGGCAGCTGCTTGCCGCCGCGAACCTGCTCGTCAGCCGTGATGACCGCGACCGCGCCGGCATCAATGATGCGCTCCTGCAGCGATTTGGCGGAGAAACCGCCGAACACTACCGAGTGCGTCGCGCCGATGCGAGCGCAGGCCTGCATCGCGGCCACGCCTTCGACCGACATCGGCATGTAAATGATCACGCGGTCGCCCTTTTTGATGCCGAGCGACTTCAGGCCATTGGCCAGCTTGCAGACTTTCGCATGCAGCTCGCGATAGGTGAGCCTGGTAACGGTGCCATCGTCCGCCTCGAAGATGATCGCGACCTTGTCGGCATTGCCGTTCGCAAGATTACGGTCGAGGCAGTTGTAAGAGACATTCAGCTCGCCATCTTCGAACCACTTATAGAACGGCGCCTGCGACTCGTCGAGCACCTTGGTGAACGGCTTTTTCCATTCAAGGTTCTCGGCCGCCATTCGACGCCAGAATCCCTCGTAGTCCTTCTCCGCTTCCTCGCACAGCGCCAAGTAGGCATCCATGCCGGAAACGGCGGCAGTTTTTACAAACTCATCAGACGGGGGGAATACACGATGTTCGTGCATCAGGGATTCAATCTCTGACATGGCGTCTCCATGGTGAATAGTAATTTTGGATGAAAGATAAGCGCCCTCTCTTACTCAGCGCTTACATAATTGCCCATTCCGGCACATCGTATCGTCGCCTTGCCTTTGCGTATCAATGCTGCGTGTAAAATGTTGCGCGGCACGATTCCCGTGCGGAAAACCGTTGATTTACCGAGAATCTCAATGACTCCCGAGCAAAAGCAGACCCCGAAAAAGATACCGACGCTTGCCAATTTCATATTCATGACTCGTTGGCTGCAGCTACCGCTGTACCTGGGGCTGATTCTGGCGCAGGGCATTTACGTCTACCACTTCTGGGTCGAACTGGTCGATCTGCTGGGCGCACTGTTCGGCAACGTTTCAGCGCTTGAGCACATTCTGAAAGTAACCAGCGTCGGCGGCGTTGCGCCACCCGAAGCCAAGCTGACCGAGACCACGATCATGCTGGTGGTACTCGGACTGATCGACGTGGTGATGATTTCCAATCTCCTGATCATGGTCATTGTCGGCGGCTACGAGACCTTCGTGTCGCGCATGCATCTGGAGAGCCACCCCGACCAGCCGGAATGGCTGTCGCATGTGAACGCGTCGGTGCTGAAGGTGAAGCTGGCGACTGCGATCATCGGTATTTCATCGATCCATCTGCTGAAAACTTTCATCAATGCCAGCGCGCATGACACCAAGACCCTGATCGCGCAGAGCGTGATCCACTGCGTCTTCCTGATCTCGGCGCTGGCAATCGCGTATGCGGATCGCCTCATGGCCGCGACCTTGCATGCCAATCACCGCGATCACTGATTTATTTCACTGAATTATTTCACTGAACCTACCCGACCGAGTCCGCACGTCATGACCATCCTCAAACAAGAAGACCTGATCGAATCCGTCGCCGCTGCGCTGCAATTCATCAGCTACTACCACCCGCTGGATTACATCCGTCATCTGGCCCGCGCGTATGAGCATGAGCAAAGTCCGGCGGCCAAGGATGCGATTGCGCAGATCCTGACCAATTCGCGCATGTGCGCCGAAGGCAAACGCCCGCTCTGCCAGGACACCGGCATCGTCAACGTCTTCCTGAAAATCGGTATGGGCGTGCGCTTCGAAGGCTTCAAGGGCTCGATCGAGGACGCCGTGAATGAAGGCGTACGCCGCGCCTACAACAACCCGGACAACAAGTTGCGCGCATCCGTCGTGGCCGACCCGCAGTTCGATCGCAAAAATACGAAAGACAATACGCCGGCCGTAGTGCACATGGAACTCGTGCCCGGCAACACGGTAGACGTGCAGGTCGCCGCCAAAGGCGGCGGCTCGGAAAACAAGACTAAATTCGTGATGCTGAACCCGTCCGACTCGCTGGTCGACTGGGTGATGAAGACGGTGCCGACGATGGGCGCCGGCTGGTGCCCGCCGGGCATGCTGGGCATCGGCATCGGCGGCACCGCCGAGAAGGCGATGCTG
>JAOASL010000012.1 GCA_030158675.1 Burkholderiaceae bacterium
AGTACATCGTCGGTGGTGATGATGCCAAACAGGCTGCCGGCCTGATTCACCACCGGCAGCCGCCTGACTTTTTTCCCCCGCATGATCGCCAACGCTTCGGCAAGGCTGGCGTTTTCCTGCACGGTAGTGACGGGCGAACTCATCAGGTCCGCGGCGGTGAACAGCTTGGCCTCGACATCCAGCGCAATGGTTTCCACCAGAATGTCTCGGTCAGTCACGATGCCGATCGGTATTCGGGCTCCCTCCTGCAGCGTATCCAAGATCAGCACATCGCCGACATGGTGCCGACGCATCAGCGCGGCCACTTCCGCAATTGGGGTGTCCGCTTCACAGCAGATAACGTTCATGTTCGCGTAGTCGCGGACCAGCATGGCGCTTCCTCAGTAGATTGACAGTGCGTGACCGCAGGGTCACCATGGATACGAAAGGAGCGGATTATGCAAAAAAAATTTAGTCTGGAACGTATTCGCAACCTGGTCGATGACCTTGAACAGGAGTTGGAGGCGGCACCGTCCGATTCTCCCAAGGTCGCGGAATTGCGCGCTGAGCTCAGCATGCTCAAGGGCACGCTGGAGGATTCGGAAGGAGCCGGCCCCCGACTGGAGCAGCAACTTCATGGCGTGCGCAGCAAGTTAGACGACGTGCTCGCCAGCGTTGAAGGCGAAGTCTTGAAGGACACACCTTACCTGACCGAACTGGGTCGGATACTCGGTCTCGTTTAACGCAGAATCACAGCACATTGCAGCCGGCTGACAGGTATCTCATGAAGCCGGCTGCACTTTCATTGACATGTAATTTCGGGGTTGCCTGTATCGCGGCTTCGCCCTGACCTGCTCCAACCGCTCCCCATAGCTGGCAGCCTGCGCAACATATTTTTTTCTTGTTGCGCTGAAATCGCAGACCATCGCGCTTTCCCATCGCGACCCGCAACTTTTCTTTCTGCGGCCAGTCCTACCCCGGCTTAACGCAATCCCTGCGTCAATTTTGGCGCTACCTGCCGCAGGTCGCGGCTATGCCACTTTTCAATTCATGTCCAAATTTTCATCGCTGATCACTTCGCTTGCCCAATTATTGAAAAATGTCCGTTTGCGCACCGCGTTGTTTGCATTGCTGCTGCTGTCCGCCATCATCATCTCGTTCGAGAGCGCGCCACGGTTGCTGCCAGCGTCATCGGTGGTTTACAGCCAGGATGTATCGCTAATTACTTCCCTGCCCGGACAACGTAACCGGCTCGAATATCTGCTGGTTGCCCAACCAAACTCCGAGTCTCCACGTTATGTAATTAAGTACAAAGACCAGTCTAAATTGCTGGCAGTGAAGGTACCGAGTTCAACCCATGCGAATCTTGAGCGCGAGGTACTCTTGAAAAACGGCATTCCCTATGCGATTGCTCAGCCCGACTGGCTGATAGCGAATCCAGCCGTTCTTCAGGATCAGGAGGCGCAGCAAGGCTTTCTTGAATCTGCCGGCGGATTCCTTGCACGTAACGCGATCGGCATTCTGCTACTGGTGTTGATGGCGGTCATGCTGCGCAAGAGCATTCCCGGCATGAGTGCCGTCGCGAATGTGATCAAGCCGGAAAAGCTGAAAGGCAGCATGGATGACTTGGTGGGAATGGAAGACATCAAACGCGAGGTCGCGCATCTGGAGTCGATGATTCTGAATCGCGAGCTGTACAAGTCCCACAATATTGACAAGCCCTTTAACGTGATGCTGACGGGACCTGCCGGAACCGGCAAGACCAAGCTGGCCGGCTATCTGGCTAAAAAACTCAATATCCCGTTGATTCAGGCCTCCGGTTCTGGTCTGGAGTCGGGTCTGGTCGGTGGTGGCTCAAAGACATTGAATGCGATTTACAAGAAAGCCGTGGCACAGGGCCGGTGCCTGATTTTCCTTGACGAAGCACAGTCGCTGTTCATGCCGCGCGGTCGCGGAGAGCGTAAGTGGGATGACGACACGGCAAATACCTTACTGGGTCTGCTGGATGGCATCAAGAGCGACGAAGGCCATGGCGTGATCTGGGTGGTTGCCTCGAATTTCGATGACGCCAACAGCGAAATGGACGAAGCAATGCTGAGACGCTTTACGGTGAAGATCAATTTTCGTCTGCCGAATAAGGCGGAACGGCGCGAGCTGCTTGGCGTATTCCTGCGCCGTAAAGATCCGACCGTAGTCGACTGGGATCAGTTGAACCTTGACTACGTGGCCGAAATTACCGCCAATCTTTCTCCGGCGCTGCTGGAAGCCGTGGTGGACCGCGCCAGCATGATTGCGATCGAAGAGAATACGCGCATCGACACCACGCTATTGTTTCGTGCATTCGAACGTAGTTCAATCGGCCTGACTGATCGCGCAGCCAGTGCGGAAAAGGACAAGCAGCGCGAGCGCGTTGCGCTGCATGAACTGGGACACTTTTTCATGCAGATCGATCCCCTGCTGAAACAGGGACTGGTGCTCGACGACGTGAAGAGAAAGTCGCCATTACTGAAGATCAGTACAGAATCCGTATCCAAGCTCGGTGCGCTGGGTTATGTGCTGTCTGCAACGCCGGATGCCGGCTTGCAAACGCTGGAAGAGCTTGAACAGGATGTGAAGCAATTGTATGGCGGTGTAGCCGCGGAAGAATTGTTCTATGGCACGCGCGGTATTTCGGTAGGAAGCCAGAACGATATCCAAAAGGTGACTGCAAGGCTGGAGCTGATGGTTAATCAGCTGTCGATGTATTCGCGCTCGAAACTGGATTACCGGCAGCTTAAGTGCGACGGCGCACATGACGATTCCCTGCGTGCGGTCGAAGCAAAGGCAGATGAACTGTATTCACAGACGCTGACGGCGATCGCTGGCTATCGTAGCTGGATGGAGCAGCTGAAAACCTCACTGATGGAGCGCTACGTGCTGTCGAAAGATGAGGTGTTTGAAATGATCTCGGTATTGCAGCAATCGCATCCGCTTGAACGTTCGCGTGAATCTGGCTTCGTGGATG
>JAOASL010000013.1 GCA_030158675.1 Burkholderiaceae bacterium
ATCTGGGACTGGAACAGGGCAATCCTTGCTTTCGTATATTCGGCCTTTATAAGTCCATTGCGTTGCGATGCGCTTACGCGCTCCGGTACGCGAAAAAAAATCACTCAGCCAAGCAACGATGTCTTCTGTGGGGGGATTGAATGGTGAGACGACACTATTGTCCCAAACTTCCACTGCGTCTTTTAATTTCTCCATGCTCAATACCCTCCGAGTTTGTTGGGTAAAGATACGGGTTTTAAATAGTCGGTCCGTTTTTCATTCGAAAGAATAAAAAATTCGGCCTGTGTTGCTCCACCACGCAAATTTGTTGCAACGTCTTGCTGCGGGCCTGCAAACCCGATCTTTGCGTTCAATGGCTTCTGGACTTCAAGTTCTACCACATAAAATGGTCCATTCGACGACGGCTTAAATTGATTAGTGATGGCGGCATTCTGACGCATATCTGTGGCTACTGATTTCACGTCAGAAAAAGTAGCCCATCCTCCCAGCTTTACGCTGTTGAAATCACCAGATTGAATAGCCTTCGTGATATTCGCGGCCCCGCTCTCATCAACAATCATATTTACCTTCGTGCCGGGTTGAAGGGTCGTTTCGATTACAGGAGTTCCCGGCGACCATGCCGGTTCCCACCCGCGCGCTTTCATCGCCGCATTCACCTCGTCGGCTGAACGTACTGACCTCACTAAAGAGGTCGTGCCAACCACGCCCAAACCAACTGGCCCCAAGGCATCGCCTGCCGCAATTTCACCACCGGCAATCACGATACGATTACACGCAACCGGATTGGCCAAACACCAGCTTAGCGCCGGTGGCACAGTAAGAGTCGCCGCAGTACCGGCTGCTCCTACCGTGGCATTTTCAATATTGCTCCTTACATTCGCATCCTTCGTTGCGCTCGCCTGAATTTGCTGCTGCGTCGACTGCGTTATTCCGTTCTTTCCGTAGAACTCCAACACTTTCGGATCGGACAACACTTGAGTAGCGTACATGCCAGTGGTCGCCTTCTGAACGGGCGTCGCATAGAACATGTAGCCCGGCCCGCAGCTAGCGCAGGTGGGATCAGCCGTGAGCATTCCGTTTGCTTGCCTCAGGAAGTTGCGAGCTTGTGCGTCCTCGCTTCCCGACACGCCAAACTGCACCTGCCGGAACGCTTGCTGTGCCAATTTCATTTCCGCTTCTTGCTCACTAATGCCTTGCTGCTGCGAGAAACGCTTGGCATTGTCTCTGATCCATTTTGTTTCATTTGGATGCAACTGCCAGTTATTCGCATCCACCGACAGCCCCAATCCTGCGCCCGCCGCGCCACCGGCCGCTGCGCCGATGCCGGCCGCCCCCAACCCGTTGACGTTCGCCGCCACGCCTTGCGCAATCGCAGGGTTCATGCCGGCCTTTACGAGTGAGCCTTCAAGCTTGGTCTGGAGGTCATTCAACGCCGGCGCAGCCCCTGCCACCATCCCTGCTCCGGCGCCACCGCTGACATCGTCGACCAAGCCGCCGACGGCCGTGTGCATCAATACACGGTAGGTGCCCCCTTCGTCCCATCGCTGCCGCTCAGCGAGCAATGCAGCGCGTCGCGCCGGATTGACTTCTTTGCTCAGCTGTTCATTGATCTCCCTGACCTTCCCGCCGGCATATGCCGCCACCCGCCTCGGCGCCAGCGCGCTGAACATCTGCGTGATCTGTGTCTGTGCGCTCACCTCCTTCTGCACGGTGTCGGCATCGAAGATTTTTGCGATTCCGGCTTCCTTGTCGCCGGTACGCAGCGCCGTGTTGCCCGCCACGTCGCTGATGCCACTTCTCGTCGTACTCGACGCCTGGTCGCGGTCGTTGCGGAAGCCGACACCGGTGCCCGCTGCGGCCAATGCGCCTTGTGCCGAGAAGCCGGTGCCGAGGTTCACGCTGACAGACTCGGCCTGGTAGCTGGCGCGGTTTCCGATGTCGGTCGCCTTCAGCGCGCCGCCGGAGGTGAACGCGTTGCGCTTCGCATCGACGGCCGCCGGCGTGCCGGTGATCGCGCCGCCCTTCAGGTTTGTGTCAGTCGTGACGGTGACATCGAAGCCGCCATCACCGGCCCGCAGGCCCGACTGCTCAGTGACACTCATGTAGGTGCTGTCGATCTTGTCCTTCGCGTAGTTCAGGTTCGCGCTCGGCGCTGTGCCGATGGTGAGACTGCCACCCGCCTGCTTCTGGCTTGACTGGTAACTGCTGCGGTCCTGCAGGCTCTCGATGTTCAGCTGCGCAGCGCTGGCCACCGTCACCTGCGGCGCGGATACGCTCGCTCCTTTGATGGTCGTATCCGTGCCGGATTGCAGCGTCGCTTGCTGGCCAGCGGTGACCCGGGCAGGGGTCCAGACCAGGTCGCTACCATCGGCATTGCCCCGTCCTTTGCTGCCCGATATGTTCACGCCGAAGCCGCTGTGGGTGTCCATGACCACGCCCACACTCGCGCCTGAATTGGTCTGGGCGCTCTGCTGCGTTTGCGTGTTGGCTGCGGCCTGTAAATTCAGCGCATGGTCGGCTGTCACACTGACCTGCTTACCGGCCGCGATCTGACTGCCCTGCACCGTCACGTCGCTCTGTTGCCTGTTGCCCTTTGCGGTGATCGTCACCTTGCCACCGGCACCTACGTTCGAGGCAACCGCGTCGCTCCGCGTCGCGACCGTACGGCTGTCGCTCTTGGAGGTACCCACGCTGATGGCTACCTGAATGCCGCCCATCTGGTCCGCGGCATTCGCATCGCGCGAAGTGCCATTGCCGGCAGCATCTGACCCGGTACTGATCTGGTTCGCATTGCCGTTGATCGTGGTGCCCTGGCCAGCCTTGACGGCGTCATAGGCATTTGCCGCCGCCATTGCGGTGTTGGCTGCGGCCAGCGCCTTCATCCGGCCGTCTTTCGTGTTCGACGCTGCCTCGCTCATCTGCTGCGCGGTCTGCACGGCCGAAACCACCGGGTTCGAGACCGCCGCCGTCAAGCCGCTCTGGCGGAACTGCGTGCTGGTGACAGTGGTCTCGGAGCTGTGCGCACTGACGATGTCGACCTTGCGGCCTGCTATCGTCACGTCACCCTGCGGCGCGAGCACGGTGCTGCCGGACTGGTGCACGGTGTCGCCGGCACGAATGCCAACGTTGGCATCTGTGCTGCCTACGGTTGATGCAGCCGCCGTTGTCGCGGTCGTGTCGCTGTGGGTCTTCAGGCTGCGCTTGCCTATCGTTACGCCCAGACCGCCCGAGCCCATCAGCTCGGATGTTTTTTTCTTGCTCAGATGAGTCTCGTGACGCGTATCGGTCGCTGCCTCGGCAATGACATTGCGTTCCGCATCCAGCACCGTACCCATGCTGCTGGCGACATTACTGCCGCTGACCTTGATATCCTGCCCCGCCTGCACGCTAACCTGATTTCCTGATAAAAGCGTGCCCTGCTGCGTGGTCTGCTCCAACATGTCGCGGTCGCTATAGGTCGTGCTCGACAGTAAGCCGCTGCTGGTGTGCCGGTGCGATTCGTCGACGCTGGCTTGCGATTCAGCTGGGGTAAGCAGCACATCATGCCCAGCATTGACGCTGATGGCGCCCTCGCTCGCAGCGATCTGCGCGCCTCGCGAAACGAGGTCGCGACCGGCGACGATGTCGACTGCACCGGCCGCGTCTATGCTGGTGGCGACGCCGGTACGGCCGGATTCGCTGCGATGGTTGCCGCCGTCCCAATCCACGCGCTCGCTGCGCGTTTTGGTCACCGTGTCGAGCCGGATATCGTTGCCGGCGGCGAGCACGACACGTCCAGTGGCCGGCTTAGCACTGGCTGTCGCAGCCTCAGTTGCAGCAGAATTCGGCGCTATTTCAGATGCCGCAGGCTGGCCCTGCTGAATCACCGCGCCTGTCAAGCCCAGGTCATGCCCGGCCGCCACGACGAGCTGGCCGTCATCCCGGCTGACATACAACCCGGCGACACGCTCGACGTTGGCGCGGCTGCCTTGCGCGGTCGACTGGCTGCGCGTGGTCGATGCCACCGTGATGTCATTGCCGGCCGTGAGTACCAACGCCTTGTCTGCCCTGAACTGGCCAACGGTACTGTCGATATTCGTCGTCGCATTCACGCTGACGCTGCCGCCGGCGATCGTGCCGCCGAGATTGGCCACATTCGCTGCGTTCAGGTTCACGACGTGCCGTCCGGCGATGGTGCCGCGATTGTTCAGGTCACCGGTCAACGTCAATCTGACTTGTTCGCCACCCAGCAGCGTGCCGTCCGGCTTCAGGTCACCGTCGCGCACCTGTACATAGACCTGCGGCACCAGTACGCGCGTCACCTGCCCGTCTGGCAGCGTGACTTCTTTCTCGACCAGCCAGACGATGTCGCTGGTCAGTGCCGCCATCTGCCCGGCCGACAAGGCCACGCCCGGACGCAGCTGGTACGTCTGCGCGAAGGTGGCCCCGTTGTCCATCAGCGCCCGGAATTGTGCCTCGTCGTTTTCATAGCCGGGCAGGAAGCGCCGGCCGGCGGCGGCTCGTACACGGCGCGGCTGACGCCGGTCGAATCACGCCCTTTTTCATGGTCGCGCCAGAACGACGTAACGGTGCCGCTGTCGCTGATGATGCGCTTGCCGGTCGCATCGATGTTATTGACAGTCGCCACCTGCACATCAAGGTCTATGCCGGCCAGCACCCGGCTCTTGTCGTTGGTCAGCGTTTGCCCGCGCACGCGCAGGTTGCCGCCGGCAACGATCTGCGCCGGTGACGAGGTCGCGGTCACTTCATCGGTCACGCTGCGCTGGTAGGTGTAGCGCAGCCAGCGCTCGTAATTGCCTTCCGGCGTGTGCAGGTGATCGGACTCGTCGTTATAGACATACACGTCCGGCGCGTCCGGACGATAGCGATTGGGGGAGACGGATCCTGCCAGCTCAACCACGGTTTCGGTCGGCCGGGTCTCGCTGCGTGTGCTGTGATGTGTATTGGTGTTGCGGATGGCGTCGACCGCTATATCCATGTCGCCCTGCGACTCAATCGTCGCGCTCGTGTTCTAAAGCAGGCGGGCTTGCCCTGTCGCCTGGCCTTGCGCGTCAAGGCGGCGGCCGATGGCGAGGTCGCCGCCGCTGTATAGCAGCGCGCCTTCGCGGTTGGCAAGCTGGTCGGCAGCGATGTCGAGGCGCGTTCGCGCAGCGATCACCGGCGCGGCCCTCCCCCCCGCCTCATTGAGCACGATGTCGGCATCGAGCATCACATGGTCGCCATACACGCGGCCGGCGTCCAGGTTCTTGATCGTCGAGCTCTTCAGGAAAACCTCGCCGCCGTCAATCAGGCCACGGTTGGTCAGCGCGTGCGGTGCCGTACCGTACAGTCGCAGCCTTGGGCGACGAAGGCGCCGTCGGTTTCATTGTTGATCTTGTCGGCCATTATGTACAGCGACTGGCCGGCGGTGAGGGCGGCATGATTGTTCACCGTGCCCGTGGTGATGAGACTCAGGTGGCGATTGGCTGCCAGCTCGCCGGTATGGTCATAGTCGCTGGTCAGGCGGATGTCCACGTCGGTCGTGCCCAGGACCTTGCCATCGCCGGTCAGGCCCGCCGCATCGACCGACAGCGCCTGTCCGCCGGAAATCAGCGTGCCGCCGGTATTGGCGATGCGCAGCGAGCGTACGCCCTGGGCTGCATCTTTTATCCGCAGCATGCCGCCTGAAGCGATGAGACCACCACGGTTGTCGAGGTCACCGGCCACCTGTAAAAATGTGTTGTGTGCCGCATGGAGGGTGCCGCGGTTGGACAACCCCTGTGCCGCTTGCACATTGAGCACGCCCGCGCTGCTGACCAGGCCAGTGATCTCGAGCCGACCCGCCGAGGTGACTCGGATCTCATCTGCGCCACCGCCGATCGTGCCGGCGTTGCGAACGCCGACGCCCGCCTCGGTGCCGACCAGCCAGATCTTGCGCGCGTACATGCCACCGAGCGCGCCGACATCCATCGCAAAGTCAGGTCTGGCTTCGCTGCCGGCGACCGCCGTCACCTGCAGGCTGTCGGCGTCGACGTCGTTACGGCCGGAAATCACCGTCAGATCGCGTGTGTGCATCGCCGCGTTGACCTGCACTGCGCGCGCGATCACGTCGGCGAAATCGGCACTGCTCGCGTCGAGCCCGTCACCGCCAATACTCACCGTGCCCCGGCGCACAAGATAGCTGTCCAGGTTGCCGTTGGGGCCATAGTGCGGCACGCCGGTCGTCAGGGTGGCTCGGTAAGCGTTGATGAATCCGCAGCCATCGCAACTGATGCCCGACGGATTGGCAATGACGACCTGCGCGCGCTGCCCCGCGACCTCGACAGGGCCGCGCAGGAGACTGGGCTCACTGGAATTGACTTCGTTGACGATTACTGAAGCGGGCCGGTTCAGCAGAGGATTGGCCTGCACCCAGCCACCGAGCGAAGTCTTTACCGATTGCGTGGCGTTGTTGAGGATGGCGCCATCGCGTTGTATGTCGAGCTGGCTGTACGCATTGCGCGATACGCCGGCACCGTTCGGCGTCTGGATGTGCACCAGCGGCACGCCATTCGGCGCCGTGTTGACGAACGGCTGCCGCTCGGGCGCAGCGCTGCGGTCGGGGAGAATCTGCGCGCCGGCGACCGCCGGCAGCAGCATCCAACCCAGCATGCCGATGAAGGACACGCCGGCAAACAGTCGCAGGCCGCTGCCAGACGCGCCGTGGCTACGCGTGGTCTCGGCCACGGCCATCAGCAAGCCACGGGCACGGTTGAACACCAGGCGATAGCAAAGCTGGTTCACGGCGGCGCTCCTTCGTCGGGGGATAAGCAATCGGAGGAAAAATCTTCAGCGTCCGGGCAGACGGCAACGGGATGGGCGGCGAACCATGCCTCCGCTTTGGCCGGATCGACCGCGGCGCCACGAAAGGTCTTGATCTTCAGGCCGCGCTCGGTACCGTGGTGATAGAGGAAGCGCATCCACATCGACGCGAACAGCCGGGTTTTCAGCAGGTGCTGCATCGTGCGCGTATGGCCGAACGGCGCGATCCAGTCGATGATCCACATGCGCTCGCCACTGATCCAGTCGTCGGCGGTGATGGCCGCATGCGGCCCGTTGACATAGCGATACTCGGCCGCTGCCGAAAAGTTCGCCCACGACAGGTAAAACACGGGACGGCCTGCTTCGCTCGCAATCAGGAACTGCCGCTGCGAGATCGGCGGCAGCAGCAAGGTCGACAGCCACTTCACCGGCGTCTCGCGCCGTGTATCAGCCTGCATCCAGAGCCAGGTGGCCGCGCCGAAGGCCTCGGCGTCGCGCCATTCCTGCTGCAACAGCCCGGGGGCGATCAGGTCGAGGTCGGGTGCCGACGGGAGTTGCATCGTCACCTCCGTCAATGGGACCAGCTGAGACTGAAACCGAGGTTCAGCCCATTGTCGTAAAAGCCTTCGGGCCCGCACAACGCACGACCGGCGAACACGTCGTAGACGATGCCGCGCGCGACGCCGCGCAGACCAATGGCCATGCCGGCCAGTTGCGTGCCGGCCAGCAGTTCGCTGTGACGCCCGCGCACCGCGCCATAGTCGAGGCCGATATACGCTTCCTGACCGGAGCCGCCGAGCGAGAAGCCAAGGTCGTTGCGGATCAGCCAGCCATGATCGGCAGATAACACGCGCTGCTCGTCAAAGCCGCGTACCGAGAAACGGCTGCCGATGCTGAACCTGTCCTGCGGCTGCAACGCGGTCCACGCGTGTTGTGCGCGCAGCGCCAGCGTGTAACGCACCTGCCGGCCCGCCAGCACAAATGGCAGGTTGTACAGCGCACCGACCTGCAGCAACTGCAGCCGGGTGCTGCCTTCCGAGTCTTCATTGACCAGGCGGGCGGCGCCGAACGCACCCGTTCCGCGCCGGTAGGCGGCGTTCAGGTCGAGGGTGGCATTGCCGAGGATTTCGCGGTGCGCGAGTCCGGCTTCCCAGCCCCCGGTCTGGCGATGCTGGACCCGCATTTGCATCCCGCCGATGTCGTTGTCCGACTGCCGCGCCCACGCGCTCAGATAGCCGCTTGTCTTGCGCGTCGCGCTGCGCGCGAGAACCCGCGACAATTTCAGTTCCCGGTTCGCGCTCTCGCCGCTGTAAACGGTCGTCCCGTGCTGACTGGCGACTGGCTGCCGATATTCACTGTTGCTGGCGGTAGCACCGAGCAGCCAATAACCGAAAGGCAGCGAATAGTGGACGACATTTCCCTCCGTGCCGCGCGGCCCGGACGATGGTTCGAACAGGCTGCGATTGACGCTGACATAGAAAAGATCGTTCAGGGTCAGCGCATGGTCGAGGGAAAGCGTCAATGCGCCCTGATAGCGGCCAGTCGACTTCAGACCCGAGTTGTCGGCCGACAGGTTGACCCGCCACGGAAAGTCTTGCCGCCACCCGAGCACGACATCGCTGTCGCCGGGACGGGCATCGCGGCTGACTGCAGGCTCGATACGAATGTCGGCATCGGCGCTAGGCACGCGCTTGAAATTTTCCAGTGCCTGCTCTAGCGCACGCAGGTTGAGCAGCTCGCCCGGCTGCAGCGGCGCCGCATTCCATTTCGTCGCGCGCGACGACGTGCCCTCGGCAAAGCGAATTGCCCGTACGCGCCCGGGTATCAGGGTCAGGGTCAATACACCCGCATCCAGCGCTTGCGGAGCGGCCAGCACGCGCGTGGTGACGTAGCCGCGTCGCATCAGTTCGTTCTGCAGGCGACGCATCGCGATGCCGATACCGACACTGCCGATGCAGCGGCCGGTGACCTTGTCTTCAACGCCGTCACTGGCGTCATTGACGCTGTCGAGCAGGCTGGCGAACCGCTTCGCCATGTCGCCTGCGAGCTCAATGCGCGCGATCAGGACACAAGGTGATTCATCCACAGGCAGGCGCGGAACCTGTGCGGTTTCCGCCGGACGCCGCCACACGTCCGACGCAGACTCGATCTGGCGGCGCAACTGCAACTCACGCTCCTGCTGGCGCAGCTGCTGCTCGCCCGGATCGGTGGCAGGCGGAATTTGTGCCGACGCTCCCACAGTGAGGAAGGCGAAGAAAGCTGACAGTAAAGCGCCGCAGAGGAAAAAATTCGTCGCATCGACTACCCGAACAAGCATGAAAAATATGCTTCCTGCCGACGCCGCAATCACCTCGTCACGGAAAGGAAGCGGCGCGATTGTTCAATGCACGAATTAAAAACAGGAGAAATTGGCGAGCGCGATCACGGATCCCGGGGTCCCTATTCCCGGGCATCAGACAAAGTGTTGCAATCGCGTGATAAGGATTGACCAGTAGCTCGTTATCGACCCAATGAAATCGAGCACGAAGACGAGCCGGGACCGGTCCGTCGCTTCCGGCATCGCGCCTCGCAGGTCCGACGCGTAGGGCATCAACCAGTCCTCCGCAACCTGAATCGCAGCGTCGGGCTGCGATTCGTCTAAGGATCGACTTTCGGCAGGCAAAACCTGAGCGCCGCGCTGCAGGCGAGCCAGTGCAATCCAACGCTCATCGAGTGCTTTCGACAGCACATAGCCTGATCATCGATCAGAAGCTGCCCCCGCATGGCGTTCATTCAGACGAAAGACGACGGATCACATGCTGCAACACACGCGCGTCGATGCCGTGACCGAGGCCGGGTACAAGGTCCAGGGTGACAGGACTGCCCAGGACCGCCAATTGGGTGTCGGCTTCGACCGACCACCGAGGCATCACGACAGCGTCATTTTCTCCGTGGATCAGGTGGAAATGTACACCCGGTGGGGCGCGCCGAACCGGTTCGGCAAAGCGTCCCGACAGCGCAATGATCGTATGCGCCGCCGCAGTCGGCTGTAAGGTCGACTGCGTCGATTCCAGCGCCATGATCGCGCCCTGCGAAAAACCCAGCAGCACGGTGCGTTGTGCGCCGAGCCCGGTCAGCTCCTGCCAGTGGCTGATTGTCTGCAGGAACAGGGGCATGGCTTCGGCAATCCGCTGAGACCGGTTGGCTTCGGTGATGCCCACGACGGAAAACCATTCACTGCCTCGACCGAGTTGTGACGGGTGCGGCGCCTCGACACTGATCAGCGTGGCCCGAGGCCAGGCCGGGGCCAGCGCCTGGCCCAACGGCACCAGATCATTTGCCGATGCGCCCACACCGTGAAACAGCAGTACCAGCTGGTCACTCTCTTGGGGGCGGGCGACAACCACCGATTTCTCATGCATGTTCATGCTCCGGAACGTCGACCGGCACCTGCCGCCCGAACAGATACGATTCCATCGCCAGCACGCCATGCCGGATGCCGCCGTCCAGCACCGTGACCGGAGTCGGTAGCTTGGCTGCCCCCGCCGCCACCAGCAACGGCAGAAAATGCTCGGTGCTGGGATGGGCGCGAGCCGCGTGCGGAGCCGCCCTCAGTGTCTGTAGCAGACGCGCTGTGTCACCGTCCAGCACCGCCTGCCGAACCCAGACTGAAAACTCTCGGGCGTATGACGCGACCGCAGCCTCGCCCGAGCGAAACTCGTAGAGATTATGCGTAAGGCTTCCGGAGCCAATGATCAGCACACCCTCCTGCGCCAGCGGCGCCAGCGCCTGTCCCAGAGCGAACGCCTTTGCCTCATCAGCATCGATGGGCAAAGAAACCTGAATCACCGGCACATCCGCATCCGGGTAGAGATGCAGCAGCGGCACCCAGGCGCCATGGTCCAGACCGCGACGAGCGTCTAAGCGTGCAGGGATTCCCTGCGACTGCAGTTGCTGCTGAACCCGGGTCGCCAGCTCCGGAGAGCCGGGGGCCGGATACTGCAAGGCGTAGAGCTCCCGCGGAAACCCCCCGAAGTCGTGGACCGTTTCAGGGCGGTCCGTGGCCGTGATCTCGACGCCCTGCGTCATCCAGTGCGGCGAGATCACCACGATCGCGCGCGGCTTGCCCAAAGTCTGGCCAAGGCTGTGCAGTTGGGCGCCGGCCAGACCCGGTTCGATGGCAAATGTCGGTGCGCCGTGCGAGACAAACAGGGTAGGCATGGCAGTCATGGTGTTTCCTTGAATGAGGTCGGGCCTGCACCGCAGGCGTGAACGCAACTTTATTGGATTATAAAAATTAGATAAACTACCAAAATAGGCACTTACAGTTCAGATAAACGGAACAATGGACAAATACCAGGAAATGCGTGTCTTCACCGCCGTGGTGGATGCGGCCAGCTTCGTTGCCGCAGGCGATGCCCTGAATATGTCCAAGGCCGCAGTATCGCGGTACGTCTCGGACCTGGAGCAGCGTCTGGGAGTGCGACTGATGCATCGCACCACCCGCAAGCTATCGCTGACTTCAGAAGGTGAAGTTTTCCTGACCCGCTGTCGAGACATCCTGTCGAGCATCGAAGCCTCGGAGGCCGAGCTTTCCACCCGCAGCGTGACGGCTAGCGGCTTGCTCAAGGCCAGCGTGCCGGTCAGCTTTGGAATCCGGCACCTCGCGCCACTCTGGAGCACCTTCCTTGACAAGCATCCGCAGGTAACGCTCGATGTGCAGCTGGCCGATCGCGTCATTGATCTGGTGGAGGAAGGCTTCGATCTGGCAGTGCGGATTGCGCGCTTGCCAGACTCCTCGCTGATCTCTCGCCAGCTCGCTTCCACGCGCCTGGTGCTGTGCGCCGCCCCGAGTTATCTGGCGCGCCGTGGCGCTCCGCGACATCCTTCGGAGCTGGCACAGCATGACGTGATGGGCTATAGCCTGATGGCGATGGGCGATCAGTGGCAATTCAGCGGACCGGACGGGCCTGTGAGCGCCAAGGTGCGGCCGCGCATGTGGTCCAACAATGGTGACAGCTGCGTCGCGGCAGCTTTGCAGGGGGCAGGTATTCTTTTGCAGCCGACCTTCCTGATCGACCAGGAACTGGCAAGCGGCCAGCTCGTGGAGATTCTCCCGCAGTTCCGTTCGGTTGAACTGGGAATCTACGCGGTCTATCCAAGCCGTAAATTCGTGCTTCCCAAAGTGAGAGCCCTGGTGGCTTTCCTCGAAGAGAAGCTGGGCGACGCGCCGTGGAGGGGTGAAACGAGATAACGCCCCGAAGCTCGCAAGCGTGAAGTTTGCGAACCCGAAGCCATGACAAAGCCGCTACAAAGAGCAGCGGCTTTGTCGAGATATCACGGAGATTAGTGCGGGAGAATTACTTCGACTTGCGCGTGCCGATCACTTCGACATCGACGCGGCGGTTCTTTGCACGACCGGCACGGGTGTGGTTGTCGCCGACGGGTTCCAACTCGCCTTTGCCTTCGGTGAAGACGCGCGATTTCGGAATGCCTTTCGATACCAGGTACGCCTTGACTGCTTTGGCACGACGCATCGAAAGTTTCTGATTGTAGGAAGCCTTACCCGTCCAGTCGGTATGACCGGTGGCGACGATGACTTCAGTACTGCTCTCACGCAAACGCGAAACCAGCGCCGACAATTTTGCTTTGCCCTTGGATTTCAGCACAGCCTTATCGAAGCTGAAGAATGTATCAGCTGAGAGCCTGACCTTTTCAACAATCGGCTCAATGACCACCGGCTCCGGTGCAGCCACCGATGTCGGTGCTGCGACGACCGCGGCCGGCAACGCCGGTTCGTCAGCCGGCTTTGAAACCGCTACCTCGGCGACAGACTTGCTCGAAGCGTCATTTTTTGACTTGGTGACACCATCGCAACCCTCGACTGCTGCTCCCGGTATCCACGAACTGGAGCGAACGCACAGGCCGCTGCCGCTGCGCACAATGTTTCCGCTGCCGTCCACAATATAACCACTCTTATTACTGCTCTGCGCAGACTTTGCGGGCGGCGCGGCAGAGACTTTCTCTTGATCTGCTTTCCTGGGTCGGGCGACCGCGACAGCGACATCGCAACCCTTGATAGCGTCCGCAGGAATCCAGGACCCGTTACGCACACAGAGGCCGCTGCCGCTACGCACGAGGTTTCCGCTACCGTCGATCAGATAGCTTTTGTTGTCACTATTGGCAGCCGTCGCGACTGCACCTACCGGGAGCAGCACGAGAAACAATGCCACTTTAGACAGAAATATTTTCATGCTTTTTTTAGCTAAATTTTTTGTTTGAATTTTAAGCATTTGACAGTGTGATTACCGAGCGTATCGGAGTTTTTATGCAAACGGATTTGAAATCCTGCCTGAATTTACAGCCTTAAGATATTCGCCGCAACCATTTCGGGTGTTGCGGAGGATTTTGTCGGGGCAAAATAAAAACGCGCCTTTAGGCGCGTTTTTATTTACTCCTTGGCGGAGACCGAGGGATTCGAACCCTCGATACAGGTTTAAGCCCGTATGCTT
>JAOASL010000014.1 GCA_030158675.1 Burkholderiaceae bacterium
TCTTTATCATTTGTGATGTAAATATTTTTAAATTACCTCCATGCGCCTATTCCTCCATATGCCGAAATGTGCTGGCTCCTCGATCAAAAAACTACTCGAATTAAATAATAAAGATTTATTAATCCTGGACTATGAAAGCTTTTTTACAGAACCCAAAACAGAAAGGGACAAAAAGATACTTCAATGCCTCGAGCAACCTGAAATTTTAAATACTGAAAAAATTGTTTATGGTCATTTTTTTCCGGTCAAATATATAGGGAATAGCAGTCCACCCAACTTAAAACTCGTTACTATAATTAGAGAACCTATCGATCGGCTAATTTCTCATTACTATTTCTGGAAAAGCGGGGATTTTTCGAGTCACTATCTATGGAGAAAAATGAAAGAACATAACTGGTCGCTCACCGATTTTATTTTATGCGAAGAAATGAGAAATTTTTATTGCCAATATTTTACTAAAATTCCAATCCAATTTTTTACGTATATTGGTATTTATGAAAATCTCAATCAGTCAGTCGATTTATGTTTCTCGAACCTCGGTTTAAATATCAATGCTGATTTGCTTCCGCGTGAAAATAAAACCCGCACCAAGAAGATAATTAAACTTACTGACGAATTCGTTGAACAAGCCAGACAGTTTCACGCACAGGACTATCTCATCTACAACTACACCTTACATAGGTTTCATTCACATATCAAACCAACTCAACCCTAGCCCTACAACGCTTGGCCTTGCCCCTACCTCACGAAATAGTAGCGCTGCAACGAGCGGCACTCTGCGCGCACAAGCCATAATGAATTCCTTGCAACCCATCGGTACGAAGATACCATTACAATTCCCCCGGTCGCGGGTGTAGTTCAATGGCAGAACGGCAGCTTCCCAAGCTGCATACGAGGGTTCGATTCCCTTCACCCGCTCCATCAGCCTTGTTCCGACAGACATGCTCTCTCGCTCGGCGAACCAGCACCAATCCTGGCTGACTGCAGTTCCTGTGACATAATCCGGCGCCCGACGCGCAGCGCCGATTTTTCCCCCGTCCGCCCCATGACCGATTCCCCCAAAGACCCCACCGGGCGCAGCATGCTGTACGACCCGACAGAGCACCGCATTCGCAGCTTTGTTACGCGCGCAGGCAGGCTGTCGACCGGTCAGGCACGCGCACTTGAGTCGCTGGGTCCGACCTATTGCCTGGCCTATCAAAAGTCTTTGCTTGAAGTCGATGCGGCATTTGGCCGTCACGCGCCGACCATTCTCGAAATTGGCACCGGCATGGGCGAAACCACTGCGCATATCGCCGCGTTGAAGCCGGAGAAAAATTTTATCGGTGTCGAGGTGCATACGCCCGGCATTGGCAGCCTGCTCAAGCTGATCGGCGAGCACGGCCTGCAAAACCTACGGCTGATTCAGCACGATGCGTTCGAGGTCGTCACGCACATGCTCGCACCGGAATCGCTGGCTGGCGTCCATGTGTTCTTCCCGGATCCGTGGCATAAGGCACGCCACAACAAGCGCCGGCTGATTCAGCAACCGTTCGTCCACCTGCTGGCATCGCGCATCAAAAAAGGCGGCTATCTGCACTGCGCCACCGACTGGCAGGAATATGCGGAACAGATGCTGGAAGTGCTGTCGGCCGAAGCGACCTTGAAAAACACCGCTGAGGGGTTTGCGCAGCGCCCGGAATACCGTCCGGTGACGAAATTCGAGAACCGCGGACTGAAGCTGGGACACGGGGTCTGGGACGTCGTGTTCGAGAAAATCTGACCCGGGCGCAGTACTTACTGAGCACCGCTCGCGCCGGGCGCGGCGCCTCGGGTCACGCCGCTTCCTGTGCTGCTACCAGCGCTATGAGCTGCGCGCCATAAGTCTCGCGCTTCTTCTCACCGACACCGGATACCTGACGCAGATCGTCGAGGGTGACCGGCATGGCACGCGCGATCTCTCGTAACGTCGCGTCGTGGAAGATCACGTAAGCCGGCACATTGTGTTCACGCGCCGTCTCAACGCGCCACCAGCGCAACTTCTCGAACAGCGCCTGCTGCGGTGCCGACAAGCTGATCTCGTCGAAACCGCTCGCGCGAGCCGGCGCACGCCGGGCCTTCTCCGGCTTGCGATAACGGCGCATTGCCACACTGCGCTCGCCCTTCAGCACAGCGCGCGAAGCTTCCGGCAGCCGCAACGAGCCATAGTTCTCATGATCGATCTCAACCAGTCCGAGCGCGATCGCCTGCCGCAGGATCGCCCGCCATTCTGCGTCGCCCTTATCAGAGCCGATGCCGAAGGTAGACAGCTTGTCATGCCCCCACTGCCTCACCTTCTCGGAATCACTGCCACGCAAGACCTCCATCACATGTACCGCACCAAAACGCTGGCCGACACGATAAATGGTCGACAGCAGCTTCTGCACCGATTCAGTAGCATCGAAAGATTGTGGCGGGTTCAGGCAGATGTCGCAATTGCCGCACGGGGCTGACGCCTGACCGAAATAGTCGAGCAAGTGCACACGACGGCAACCTATCGTTTCGCACAGTCCGAGCATTGCGTCGAGCCGTGCCGACTGCATCCGCTTGAAGGTCGGTTCGGCCTCGGATTCCTCGATCATCCGACGCTGCTGCACCACGTCCTGCAAGCCGTACGCCATCCACGCGTCGGCAGGCAAGCCATCCCGGCCTGCGCGACCGGTTTCCTGATAATAGCCCTCAATACTCTTTGGCAAATCAAGGTGCGCAACGAAGCGCACATCCGGCTTGTCGATACCCATGCCGAAGGCGATCGTTGCGACCATCACGATGCCGTCTTCGCGCAGAAAGCGAGACTGGTGACGGCTGCGGACACTGGCATCCATGCCAGCGTGATAAGCAAGTGCCGCAATACCAGCGTCGTTCAGGAATGCTGCAGTCTCCTCAACTTTTTTGCGCGATAGACAATAGACAATGCCAGCCTCGCCCACATGCTCACTGCGGATGAAATCCAGTAACTGTCGCCGAACATTCTCTTTTTCGACGATCTGATAGCGGATATTCGGGCGGTCGAACGACGAGACAAACCGCCGCGCGCCGTCCAGCTGCAAGCGGAGCATGATTTCATCGCGCGTCTGGAAGTCAGCAGTCGCCGTCAGCGCAATGCGTGGCACTTGCGGATAGCGCTCATGCAGCACCGACAGACGGATGTATTCGGGACGGAAGTCATGCCCCCATTGCGACACGCAGTGCGCCTCGTCGATTGCGAATAGCGCAATCTGCGCCGAATCCAGCAATTCAAGGCAGCGCGGCGTCATCAGCCGTTCAGGCGCGATATACAGCAAGTCGAGTTCGCCGCGCCGCAGCGCGCGCTCGATGCGCAGCGCTTCGTCGAAGTCTTGGGTCGAATTCAGAAAGGCGGCACGTACGCCCAGTTCAGCCAGCGCATCGACCTGGTCCTGCATCAGCGCGATCAGCGGGGAGATCACGACACCGCAGCCTTGGCGGAGCAAAGCAGGTATCTGGTAGCACAAGGACTTGCCGCCACCCGTGGGCATCAGCACCAGCGCATCGCCGCCGCCGGCGATTAGCTCGATGATTGCGGCCTGTTCACCGCGAAACGCGGGATAGCCGAACACACTCTGTAATAAGTGCAGTGCGCGTGCGCGCAAATCTTCCACCATCGCTATCCGGCCCAGCTGACCCAGCCGGTCGATGCGCTGACCAGCACCAGCACGCCGAACACGATGCGATACCAGGCGAAAACGGTGAAATCATGGGTGCTGATGAAACGCAGCAACCAGCGCACGCACAGGAAGGCCGATACGAAAGCGGCGAACGCGCCCAGCCCAAACATCGGCAAATCGGTCGCCGACAGCAGTGCCCGCTCTTTGTAGAGGGAATACACAGTGGCGCCGAACAGTGTCGGTATCGCCAGGAAAAAGGAAAATTCGGTAGCAGCCCGGCGCGACAAGCCGAACGCCATCGCACCGATGATGGACGCACCGGAACGGCTGGTGCCGGGAATCAGCGCAAAACATTGCGCCAGTCCGACCTTCAGCGCATCCAGCGCGCTCATGTCGTCCACCTCATCGACGCGCGGCCGCACGATGCGGCGGTTGCGTCTTTCGACGACAAGAATGACCAAGGCGCCGATGATGAATGCGAGTGCCACCGGAACCGGCGCGAACAGATATTGCTTGATCGCCTTGCCGAAAATCAGGCCGAGCACCACGGCTGGCAGGAACGCCACCGTCAGGTTGACGACGAAGCGCCGCGCGGCGATGTCACGCCTGAAATTCAGCAACACGCTGAAGATCCGAACGCGGTATTCCCAGCAGACGGCAAGCATGGCGCCGGCCTGAATCACGATCTCGAAGACCTTGACTTTCTCGCCGGTGAAATCGAGCAGGCTGCCCGCCAGAATCAGATGTCCGGTTGAAGAGATGGGCAAAAATTCTGTCAGTCCTTCGACGATACCCATCAGGACGACTTTGATTACCAGGGAAATTTCCATTCAGTACAGCCGCAGGGGTGAGCGCAGGTGATCGGCAAGTGGCAGCAAAGGCAGGCAAGAGCCTGCGTCGACAAGCTGCAGGGACGGATTAATTTGCCGGCTCGAAGCTTACCACGAGGCTGTTTCGGCGGGTCGTGATTCGGGTGGGGGTGAAGCGCTGCCCCATCACCGTGAACGCGTCCGGCGCAAAGGTGTAGAGCACGGTATTGTTCAGCAGGTCTTCCGCAAGCACCACACCAAGCTTGCCGAGTTGACCCTTGCCAACATTCGCCAATTTGCCCAAGCTATCCAGCCGGGGCTCAACCAGCACGATCGCGCGGCGCCGGGTATCGATTTGCAATCGGCCCGACAGCTGGATGCGGCCTTCAAGTGGCTTTGCCGCTAACGGAGGCAGCACAGCAGCGTCCAATGCGGCAATCAACCGGTCATTCTCGGATTCCAGCGACAGTACGGGGCGACTAAGCGTGACATCGAATAATTCAAGATAGCGGTTGCTGACCGGGAAGCGCTTATCGACCTCGCGCTGCAAACGGGACAACGGCACCTCAACCTCCTGCATCGGCAGCAGCGACGCACAGCCGGTCAGCAGCAGCGTTAACAACATCAAACTTCTCTTTATCAACTGCATCGGAGTTCTCCGTGTCAGGCCGAGGTCAGGACCTCAAGCCGTTGAAGATAAATCATGGCCTGCTCGCGCGTTTCCCCGCACATCTCCACTGAGGGTTGCAGGCCTGAGCAAACTGCAGGGCGCGACGTATCACCAAACAACTTGCACCCCAAGCGTTCGTCGAGCTGGACACAGCGCTCACCGGCCGGTTTGCCTTTAGGCATGCCGGGAATCGGCGACGAAATCGACGGCGCAATACAGCACGCGGCACAGCCGGGACGGCATTCGAAACGGGAAAATAGCGGATTCATTCAGGTACAACTCTAGCCGAATTACTGATCGACCCACAAAAGCAGCCCAGACGAAAAAAAACCCACCGGATAAACCGATGGGTTCCAGCAAGCACATTGCGTACTTACTGGTCGCCGCTACGCTCACCGGAACTGTCTGTATTTGTGTTGGCCTGACCACTGGCTTCACCGCTATCGGTCGGTGCATCTTCCGGTTCAGTACTCATTGATTCAGTGCTCGACTCCTCCTCTTGGGCCTGCTGAGGCTGACTCGGCTTATTCGCCGACGCGTCCGGCACGATTGGTTTTCCTGCATCCGCGTCGTCGTCGTCACCGAATGGCGTGGAAGGCATGGTCAGATTCATTTTTTTCAATGTTGAAACCAGCCCGGACTGGAAAGTATCGTGCTCCCTGGCGAGGCTTTCCTTTACCTTGTCCGACACACCGCTCAATCTGAGCCTGGTGTTTTCCGGCCGCGCATACCAGTCGTCGGCGCGTTTGATGCATGAACGGATCGGGTCGCGTTTGAAATTGTCATAACCACGTGCCGGGCTATTTACTATGGATTCTTTCAGATGTTGATAAAACTGGTAATCCAGTTTGTCCAGCCCACAAGCCTTTGCGATACTGTCGACCAACTTCGCTCTGTCGAGCTTGCGCTCCATTTCCTTCTTTTTTTCCTGTCTTTCAACCTCCTTCGTCTTGCCCGTCGACGCGAATTGTGCGCCTGGATTCAAGGTGTCCCGCGGAGTGCCTCCACTCATGAATTTCAGGCTTTTCTCATGACCGGTTATGGTCGAGGACAAAAACGAGAGTTCCGGCACGCCTCTCCTGACCTGCAAAGTTTTGCGCCCGGCCAGCGCCTCGACATAGGCCTTTTGACTACTGCTTTGGTCAGGCTGCGCGATCAGAAAATCGTGAATGAAATCATCCATCATATTTGCAATGTAGGAATTCATATAAGCGAACATCTTGGCGTATTGGCTGGAATTGTCGCCATATTTCTCCTTCACCTTGTTTTGCCAAATAGCAGCAATCGAACGGGTGGACAGGAAAACCACGAGGGCATTGCGGCGCGCGGCGAAAAGGTCACGCGGTTGACCGCTACCGGATTGTTTGAACCAAAGAATAATTTCCTTATCGATTGCATGCAGAAGCCGTTTCATTTGCTCCGGCATTGCGGACGAGGCAAAGCTTCGGTCCTTGCCGAAAAATTTTTCCAGAAATGGCTTGATCACCGGCGTCATCAGTTCAGCGATTTCGGGATTGCGAACAAGCTGATTCGGCTTCTGGTTCATACTTAGCTCATTGACGTCATGCGCCACCGCGTCGAACCCTCGGAGCATGTTTCTAAGAATTTGATCGTTTTCAGGCGTATCCAGCATCGCGCTCATGCACGGCGTACAAAATTTGTCGATCACGTTGATGGTGACTGGATTTTCTGTCGTTGCCCGGTAGCCCACGATCTTCAGTCCGAGCCGGAGGATATCCTTGACAACGATTTTGTCCAGCTTCCCCCTGCGGCAGTCGCTCTCCACCGCCACCAGCAATTTGCCCAAGCTCTCCGGGCTCAACCTTCCCTCACTCTGCATTCCTGCCGCGAAGATCGCCGCGATATCGGGCGGCAGCCTGGATCCATCAAGCGAGCGTGCCTTTGAGGCTTGGGCTACCGGCTGCGTGACGGCCGGTGTGGTTGTGGTTGTGCTAGTGGTAGCAGTGGCATTAGTAGTAGTGGTGGTGGTGGTCGTGGTGGTCGTGGTGGTCGTGGTTGTCGGTGCCGTCGTCGCGGTTGTCAGCACGGTACTCGTCGTCAGCGTGGTCGGCAACACGTGGGACGCCGTCATGGCTGGCCCACTGGCAATCGTGGTCGTTGTCGCATTCGCGGTTGCCGTCGTGCTGCTTGTTACGTTCTTGGGAAAATCTAAGCCCACCGCACTTGCCGTGCCGATCCAGTCCATCGACCAGCTGGGTGTGGCGTCTTGACCGCCTGGTTTGGTCGGGCTGGCCGGTATGCCGACATTCGCAGATGATGACGTGCCTCGAATGGTGCCGCGCGGCGACAGAAGCGGTTCGCTTCGTCTGTCGCCATCTTTTGGCAGTTGACTTAACTTACCCGAGGTCCATGAGGAAACAGAACTCACATTGGCTGCATTCGGGGCTTGAGCCGTAATTCGAGGTGCCGTGTCACCGGAGGCCTGCTGCCCACTTCCCGAGGTGGACTTTTCTTTGGTCTGGCCGTCACTGCCGGTCGACTTTGATTTGTCCTCATTGTTGCCGTCATTGAGATTATTTCGGGAGGTACTTTTGCCTAACGAGGGGGGGGTGCTCATAAACGACCTTCCTGTAAAGGAACAGATATCCGCGATGTCACTCCACTCCGCTCAAGCGGCGCGACAACTAATGAGCAAACGTCTCGGATTTGTTAATTTGATAAGCCTTGGAACTTGCCCCAATGGGTGGGGCAATTCGGTTATCGGTTCCCTTGTTTGCCCCAAAGCTTGGATTAACCAAAGGGAATTACTTGACGCATTCTCCCCGCGCAACCTATATTACTGACCCACCGGTTAGTAACCACCCCTCCGCCTATGCCGATTGCCGACGCACGCACCAAGCCCCGCTGGGAACGACGCAAGGACGCGCGTCCGCAGGAACTGCTTGCGGCTGCGCTTGACTTGTTCGTCGAGCGCGGTTTCGCCGCCACGCGTCTCGACGAGGTCGCTGCGCTCGCGGGTGTGTCGAAGGGCACGCTGTACCTGTACTTCGAAAACAAAGAAGAACTGTTCAAAGCCGTTGTGCGCGAAAACATGGTGCCGCAACTAGCCGATGCCGAGGAGCTGATCGCCCGCTTCGAAGGCCATACCAGCGAGCTGCTGCGCACCTGCATCAAAAATTGGTGGGCCCGGATCGGCGCCACCAAACTATCCGGCATCTCGAAACTGATGATCGCCGAGTCCGGCAACTTCCCCGATGTCGCCCGCTTTTATCATGAGGAAGTGGTGTCTCGTGGCGAAGCACTGATCCGCCGCATCGTCGAACGCGGCATCGCTCTGGATGAATTTAGGCCGGTCGACCCGGTCACGGCGACGCGCGTGATCATCGCGCCGGTGCTGATGCTGATGATGTGGCGCCACTCGCTGCATTACTGCCATCTGGATCCCATCGAACCCGATGCCTTCCTCGACTGCCTGATCGACCTGCTGACTAGGGGCTTCGAGACCCCGGCACCCTCTACCTCTCTTCCCGAATAAGCCGATGGCCCACAGGACCCGCAAGATCGTCATTGCAGTACTCACCCTCGCCGCCATCGCGGCCGGTGTGCACTGGGCCATGCAACCGAAAGCGCCGGCGCCCTCGGCTCAGACGTCTGCCGCCATTCCTGCCACGCTGGAATTTCAGTCGCAGGAAATCACCAGCGCCGAACCGGTCGAGCTGAAGCAGGTGCTGCAGCTGTCGGGTTCGCTGCGCGCGGTCGATTTGGCCAGCGTGAAATCGAAGGTCGCCGGCGATGTGCGCGACGTGCTGGTCCGCGAAGGTGAGCCGGTGCGCGCCGGGCAAGTGGTCGCGCGAATGGATGTCATCGAACACGAAGCGCGTGTCGCGCAGGCGCGCGGCAATCTGAATAACGCGCGCGCGCAGCTCGCGATCGCCGCCAAGACTCGGGAAAACAATCTGGCACTGGTAGAACAAGGCTTCATTTCGCGCAATGCCTTCGATAATTCTGCCAGCCAGTTCGAGGCTGCAAGCGCTGCGGTCGATGCCGCTCAGGGCGCGCTGGACCTCGTGATGAAATCGCTGAATGACACAGTATTACGCGCACCGATCGCCGGTCTGGTATCGGCGCGCTATGTGCAGCCTGGTGAGAAGGTCGCGACAGACAGCAAATTGCTGGATATCGTAAATCTGCAAAAGCTCGAGCTCGAGGCCGCGGTACCGGCGAGCGACATCGCTCAGGTAGCGATCGGTCAGCCGGTGGAATTGCAAGTCGAAGGACAGACCGGACCTTTTGCAGGCAAGGTCGTTCGCATCAATCCAGCCACGCAGTCCGGCTCGCGCTCGGTGCCTGTGTATGTGCAACTAACCAATCCGCAGAACCAGCTGCGCGTCGGCATGTTCGCGGAGGCGCGGCTGGTACTCACTAGCCGGTCCGGCGTGCTGGCACTACCTCAGGATGCCGTACGCAAGGATGGTAACGGCAGTTATGTGTTCACTATCGATGGCGGCAAGATCGCGCGCCACCCGGTCAGGACGGGTGCCAGCGGCCTGGACGGTGGCCAGCGCCTTATCGAAATACTGTCGGGTATCGAGCGCGGCGCGCAGGTGATACGCGCCGACATGGGCAACCTGCAGCCAGGTACGCCAGTGCACATCGCACCGGCTGCGGCCGGCAGCAAATAAAGGGGCAGCGCACTCATGTGGTTCACCCGCATCAGCATCGGCAACCCCGTCCTGGCGACGATGATGATGCTCGCCTTCATTGTGCTCGGCCTGTTCTCTTATCAGCGTCTGCGCGTGGACCAGTTCCCGGACGTGACCTTCCCCATCGTGGTCGTGCAGACCGAGTACCCTGATGCCGCACCGGAGACTGTCGAGAGCGACATCACACGCAAGGTTGAAGAGGCAGTCAACACGATCAGCGGCATCAATGCACTGACTTCACGTTCCTACGAGGGGCTGTCGGTGGTGATCGTCGAGTTCAAGCTAACGGTTGACCCGGCGCAAGCGGCGCAGGACGTGCGTGAAAAGGTGGCGTTGGTCAGAGCCGCTTTCCGGCGCGAAGTGAAGGAGCCGCGCGTCACCCGCTACGACCCGGCCGATCGACCGGTGTTCTCGATCGCGGTGAACAACGATCCCGGCAAGGGTCGTTACAGCATGCGTGAACTCACCACTATCGCAGACGAGCTGGTGAAAAAGCGCCTGGAAAACGTGCGCGGCGTCGGTTCCGTCAGCCTGGTCGGAGGCGTGCGGCGCGAGATTCAGGTCGTCGTGAAGCCGGCCGAACTGGAAGCGCTCGGCATCGGCGTCAATGAAGTGATGAACGCTGTGCGCGACGAAAACCAGGAGCTGCCGGCCGGTTCGGTACGCACCACCGCAACCGAACGCATGGTGCAGATACAAGGTCGCGTGAAGCGTCCCGAAGATTTCGCGCGTATCGTGGTCGCGCGGCGCGGCGGGCAGTCCGTGCTGCTCGGCCAGGTCGCCGAGATTATCGACAGCCAGCAGGAACAGGAAAACCTCGCTCTGTTCAACGGCCGCCGTACACTCGCGCTGGAGATCCTCAAAGCGCAGGGACAGAACACCATTGAGGTGGTCGACTCGCTGCAGCATGTCATCCGCGAACTGCAGCCGACGCTGGACGCGCTGCATCCGGGCATCCGGCTGGAAGTCATCAAGGATGGTTCGCGCCAGATCCGCGTCGGCGTCGAAAACGTGCGCCGCACGCTGATCGAGGGCGCGCTGCTGACGGTGCTGATCGTGTTCCTTTTCCTGAACTCATGGCGCTCGACCGTCATCACCGGCCTGACCTTGCCGGTGTCGCTGATCGGCACCTTCCTGTTCATGGACATGTTCGGCTTCACCATCAACATGCTGACGCTGATGGCGATGTCGCTCTGCGTCGGTCTGCTGATCGACGATGCGATCGTGGTGCGCGAGAACATCGTGCGTCATGCAGGAATGACGACAAACGGCCGGCTGAAAGATCCACGCAGCGCCGCACTGGAAGGCACGACGGAAATCGGGCTGGCGGTGCTGGCGACCACCTTCTCCATCGTCGCCGTTTTCCTGCCGGTCGGTTTCATGGGCGGCATCATCGGCCGCTTCTTCCACCAGTTCGGCATCACCGTCGCGGCCGCCGTGCTGATCTCGATGTTCGTGTCGTTCACGCTGGATCCGATGCTGTCATCGGTATGGAACGATCCGGAGGCGCACGGACAACATCCGCGGCAAGGATGGTATGCGAAGACCATCGGCCGGGTGCTGGCCCGCTTCGAACGGCTGGTGCAATGGCTGTCGGTGCAATACCAGGCGGCGCTGACATGGTCACTGCGGCATCGCGTGGCCACGCTGGTGCTCGCCGTAAGCACCTTCATCGCCGGCCTTGCGATTCCGGTGTCTGGCCTGATCGGCACCGAATTCGTGCCACAAGCGGACTACTCGGAAACTGGCGTCATCTTCAATACGCCGGTCGGCTCCTCGCTTGAATTCACCGAGAGCAAGGCACGCCAGGTCGAGGCGGCGCTGCGCCGGCTACCCGAAGTGCGCGACCTGTACACCACCATCAACACCGGCTCTGCGCAGGGGAAAAACTACGCGACCGTCTACGCACGACTGGTGCCGCGCAGCGAGCGCAAGCGCAGCACACGCGCACTGAATCAGCCGCTGCGCGATTCGCTGGCCGGTATCCCCGGTATCGCCATCACGCACGTCGGCGCACTGGACGGCGTCGGCGGCGACAACAAACAGATCCGCCTGTCCCTGCTCGGCACTGACCTGAAGCAGCTCGGCAAACTGTCGACCGAAGCCATCGCACGCATTCGCGCCATTCCCGGCGTGGTCGATCTTGAATCCAGCCTGAAGCCGAACAAGCCGGCGATCTGGATCGAGCCACGGCGCGAACTGGCGGCCGACCTCGGCATCGGCGTCGCGCAGATCGGCAGCACGCTGCGGCCGCTGCTGGCCGGTGACGCCACCAGCAGCTGGCGCGCACCAAATGACGAAAGCTATGACGTCACGGTGAGGTTGGCGCCATCGGACCGCAATGACATCGACGACCTGTCGCGGCTGATGCTGGCCAGTACCCATACGCATGCCGACGGCAGTCCGAAGATGGTGCCGCTGCGGCAAGTGGCCGACATCACGCCTGCCACTGGCGCAAACCAGATCAACCGGCGCGACCTGAACCGCGAAGTCGAGGTGTCAGCCAACGTCGTAGGCCGCTCGGCCGGGCAGGTCAGCGCAGACATCCGCAAGGCGCTCGAAGGCATGCACTTCCAGCCCGGCTACCGCTACCAGCTGGGCGGTGCCACCAAGAACATGCAGGAATCCTTCGGCTACGCACTGAAGGCGCTGCTGCTGGCGATCATTTTCATCTATATGATTCTGGCGTCGCAGTTCGGCAGCTTCCTGCAGCCGATCGCGATCATGTCAGCGCTGCCGCTGACCCTGATCGGCGTGTTCCTGTCGCTGATGATCTTCCGATCCACGCTCAACCTGTTCTCCATCATTGGCTTCGTGATGCTGATGGGCCTGGTGACGAAGAATGCGATCCTGCTGGTCGACTTTGCCAATCAGGCGCGCCGGCAGGGCATGGAGCGCGGCGCGGCGCTGCTGGAAGCGGCGCATGTGCGACTGCGCCCCATACTAATGACCACGCTGGCGATGGTGTTCGGCATGGTGCCGCTGGCCCTCGGCCTTGGCGAGGGTTCGGAACAGCGTGCGCCGATGGGGCAGGCCGTCATCGGCGGCATCATTACCTCGTCGATCCTGACGCTGGTGGTGGTGCCGGTCATCTATACATGGCTCGACGATTTCGCTATCTGGATGCGGCGAAAACTCGGCCTGCGCGATCCTGAATCCAGCGCAGCCGACAGTGTGCCGACCGCCACTGTCGCCGCCGGAAACGACCCGGCTGTTTGATAAGATCCATCCCTTTTTTATACCTCTGGCCAACGACACCATGAATCTCGAACAAGCCCGCCACAACATGATCGAGCAGCAGATCCGCACCTGGGATGTGCTGGACAACGACGTGCTGCAAACGCTCGTCGCGGTTC
>JAOASL010000015.1:0-17561 GCA_030158675.1 Burkholderiaceae bacterium
GCGTGTTCAGTGGTTATTGATCCAATTCTCAACAACCAAGCCGGAAAAGCCACGAAAATCAGCCTCATTGTTGGTCACCAGCGTTACGCCCAGCGACAGCGCATGTGATGCAATGAGTTTGTCCAACGCATCCTTGTTGCGTTCACGGTTAGCGGCACGTAGTGGGCCATAAGCGCGCGCTGCGCGAGCTTCGAATGGCGCAACCAAGAGGTCTTCCAGCAAGGCGTCCAGTGCAGCCTGATTTCTGGCCTGGGACTCACCTGAACAAGCTATCCCGAACTCCAATTCAGCCAGAGTGATGGCGGAGATGACCACATCGCCAACAAAGCATTCGGCAAATCGCGCCCGCACCTGCGGAGGCTGGTGCTTCATCAAGTAGATGCAAATGTTGGTGTCCAGCATGAACTTGGGCTTCATAAGGCCTCGCGATCGCTTTCGACACTCAGGCCCCTGCCCTCGCTCATGAAGTCAGGGGAGAACTGAGCCAGCTTGCCCAGCACATCGCCCATGCGCCGCCGTGCTGGCCTGATGCGCAACTCATCGCCCTGGCGCTCGATGACCAGTTCAATGTCCCAGCTGCTGTAGGCCAGTTCGGCCGGGATGCGCACGGCCTGAGAGTTGCCGTTTTTGAATAGTTTGGTGTTGGTCATGCCGAGCCTCACAGAAAATAAGGGTAGATGTACGCGTACATCTTAGCCGATAACAGAGGATTTGTGAATACATGGATGTACGTCTGGCGTCCTATCAACCAGGGCCAAGCGCTATGCTGAGCAGGTGGTCGCTGGCGACATCCCAGCCTGCCGTTAGGTGAAATTGGCCTGTGAGAGACAGCTTAATGATCGAGCAAAATTAAGAAGTAAGGTCGCATCGACATCAGCTGGCTCAAAGTTCCTCAACTTTCCGAAAGACCCAAATGCAGCAATCAGGGCCTAACACGCTTACTTCAGACGGGAATCGAACCCAGGTCCGCTCCCACCACCACCCCATAGCTTAAAGTAGTCCGAAAAAGGCCGGAAACCCGAGAGAAATCAACGGTTCCGGCTTTTTTACTCTGCCGCCGCCCGCCACCATCCATTGAAATACCAGACATTCAGGACATTTTTGGGGGCATGCAGCCAGCATTTCTCGGTGCCGATACCCTTCGGAGCACTCCTGCAACGTCCCTGATGCCGACTCATCCAATCGCATGCTGAGCGTTTAACCACGCTTCGAAGTCCGTAGGCGGCAACGCCTTGGTGAACACAAATCCCTGTCCCTCGTCGCAACCAAGTTCCTCCAGCATGCGCGCCCTGTCGACATCCTCGACACCTTCAGCGATCGTACGCAGGTTGAGGCTGCGCGCCATTTCCACCACGGCCTGAACGATGGCGCGATCTTCCTCGTCCTGCAGAATGTCCCGGACGAAGGACTGATCGATTTTCAGTTTGTCGACGCGGAAGCGCTTCAGGTATGACAGACTTGAGTACCCGGTACCGAAGTCATCGATGGACAGCCTCAGGCCACGCGACTTCAGGCGCCTCAGGCTGGTCAGCACCGTATCCGTGTCCAGCAAAAGAATCGATTCGGTGAGCTCCAGCTCCAGACAGGACGGGTCCAGCCCGGAGTCATGCAGCGCAGCGAAAATATGCTCCTCCAGTTGCCCTTGCCGGAATTGGGCGCCAGACAGATTCACCGCGACCACCGCATCCTTCCAGACGAAGGCGCGCCATGCGGCTGCCTGCCGGCACGCCTCGCGCAACACCCATTTGCCCAACGGGACGATCAGGCCGCTTTCCTCGGCTGCGGGTATGAAATCGGTCGGCATTACCACGCCGTAGCCCGGACGGTTCCAGCGGATCAGTGCCTCGGCAGCCACCACCCTCCCGGTATGAAATTCGACCTGCGGCTGGTAGTGCAATTCGAACTCCTGCCGCTCAAGCGCGAGCCGCAATGCATCGCGCGTCTGCACATAACGCAGCATCTCGGCATTCATTTGCTGGTCGAAGAACCGATAGGTATTGCGGCCGTCGAGCTTGGCCTCGTACATGGCCGTATCGGCATTGCGCATCAGGGCGTCGGCGTCCTTGCCGTCTTGCGGGAAAAGGGCGATGCCAATCGAAAACGAGGTGTGCAAGCGCAGGCCTTCCAGATCGAAGGGTTGTGCCAGATGCATCAGGATTTTTTCACAGACGCTGATGACATCCTCCTGCTCGCTCACGTCCTGCAGCACGATCATGAATTCATCGCCGGATAGCCGGCACAGTATGTCTTCCGAACGCAAAAGCAGCGTCAGACGCCGGGCGACGGCCTGCAGCAAAGCGTCGCCCACGGTATGGCCATGGGTATCGTTCACATATTTGAACTTGTCCAGGTCCATATACAGGACGGCGAATTGTCTGTGATGCCGCTGGCCGGCCATGACGGTCTGTTTCAGACGGTCTTGTCCCAGCACGCGGTTAGGCAATTGAGTCAGCGCATCATGGAAGGCTAGGAAATCGATCTTTTCGCGCGCCTGCTTCTGTGCAGTGATATCGGTAAAGGTGCCGAGGTAGTGGGACACATTGCCGGCATCGTCGAGAACCGCGCTGATGTTCAGCCATTCCAGGTACACGTCGCCATTCTTGCGCCGGCTCCAAAGCTCTCCCTGCCACTGCCTCTTGCGCACGACGGCTCGCCACATACGCCGATAAAAGGCCGGCGGGTGCCGGTCAGATTGCAGGAAGCGCACATTGGTACCGATGGCTTCTTCACTGCTATAACCGGTGATGCCTGAGAAAGCCGGATTGACAGAGACGACCATACCACGCGTATCAGTCACCACAATGCCGTCACTGCTGCTCAGCAAAACCTTGTCAGCCAGCAGAAGGCGCGCCTGAATCCGCTTTTCCTCGGTAATGTCTTCCACTACCTCCAGCCGGGCGTCGATCTCGCCGTACATGGCCGGAGACGCATTCACTCGCACATCGATCCGGCTGCCATCCCGGCATCGATGTTGTTGCTCGTTTTCGTTGCCCTGATGCTCCGTCAGCACGATGTCGCTACGGCGCATTTGCAGCCATGCCTCGCGTGGCCAGCCGTAATGTGCAACTGCCCGATCATTGACCAGCAGGAAGCGCTGGCTGGCCGTGTCATACAGCCAGGCTGCCAGCGGATTTTCATGGAACAGTTGCAGGTAACGACTTTCGCTGGCACTAAGCTCTTCGTTCTTGCGCAGCATAACGGCGGCGCGACCGGTCATGCCCAGCATCAGTACCTGCAATAAGGTCGCAAACAACAATCCGACCATGCCGACGGCCCAGGCGAACCAGTGCCGCCCCGGCTCGCCATATACACGGCTCGGAACTAGCGCCAGTTCCCAGCTGCGGTCAGCGACATCGAGCCTGGACGACCAGGCCACCTGGCTCGCGCTGAACGGTACCGCCCCCAGCACATTCACATCGGAACGGTACAGCAAAGCATTCGACACCGGCGCGTGCGCGTCACGCAACTGGATGTCCAGCCCGGGCCGCAACATGCCCTTGAGCGCGATGCCGACTAATTCATCGACCTTCAGCACGCCAACGGCAAAGCCCAGCGGCAGCTGGTGCTGCTCCGAACCACTGGTCGTCGATTGCCGGTAGACAGGGTACAGCTCAAGCAAGCCGATGCGCCTGCGCTGCTCCTGCACCAGCCACAGCGGTGCCGTCATCGCCAGCGTGCCGTGCTCGATAGCGCTTTGTATTGCCTGCCGGCGTACGGGTTCTGAAGCAATGTCATAGCCGACAGCGGGTAAGTTCTTATCGAGCGGAACGATGAAGCGCACCGCCACATGCTGTTGCGCCGGCTCCGCCGGCACCAGCTGCCCCTGCGCATTGCGCTCAGTGATATGGAATCCGGGCAACGGCGACAGACCGCCGGCCCACACTTCATACTTGCTGCGCTTCGATTCGCTGACCAGGTCGTTAAAGCTCAACGCAAAAATGTCGGGGTTTTCCCGCAATGAATGCCGGGTAAAGCGTTCGAACTGGGCAAACGTGAATTCAGGTGTCACCACCGCAAAATTGCGGATCGATGCAAGTACTTCGCGATGTCGTATCAGGTGATCGGAAATGCGGGCGGTGAGCCTTTGTCCATATTCATTCAATTCACGGTCCTGCAGCTCGGCCTCGGAGTGTGAAGCGGCATAAAACACGGAGCCGGCGATGCCCAGTGTCACAAGCATCAGCGCAACGACACGGCGCCGGCGCTGCCGCCACAAGGATTCCTGCAGCAGGAAGCACAAGCTCAGGGGCGCGAAAATCATCACGCCCAGTACATCGCCGGTGTACCAGTTCCAAGCGGTAAAACTCGCCTCAGCGGGTTCGATGGCATTCAAAGCAAGCAGCGATACGACGCTGATACCGGCCGACACTAGGCCCGCCACCAGGCCGCCCCACAACATGAACACGAAAGCATCCTGCTCATGTTCCAGGATGCGCCACTGCGATCCCTGCCGGCGTTGCACCAGCCACGCGCCTGCTGCGGCCTGGGCCGTCGCCGCCAGGCCAATCATCGTGGCCACTGCAGCCGAGTTCCATCCGGACGCCAGACCATGCCACGAATGCAGCAGGTTCAGTCCGAACGATCCCAACCAAACGCCAGGCAAAACCCTGTAACCACCCGCCAGCACAACGGCCAACGCCAGCCCGGCAGCCGGAAAGACCGGACTCGCATAGCCGGGCGGGATAGCCAGTTCTAGCCCAAGCCAGCCCAACACCATGTAGCCAAAGGCCAGGGCAGCAATCCAGCGCAGCGAAAACGCAGAGGACGAGGGGACAGAATCAGGCACGCTAGTCCGCTATCACGAATAGGTAGTCACGATGGAATCTGCATCAATTACAAAATATATATAGATTATAAAGACCATCCGTGTCCGATAGTTGAGCAGAAAAGTCACCTTTGCAGCAGGACAGATGCCAAACAATCGGCCTGTACTACCGGTCGGATTCGGGGCGTCAGGTAACGGAAGCATCAGCGCCCGAAAAACGCCTGCAGCATGTCGATGAATACGCGGGTTTTTGCCGGCATCAGTTTGCGCCCCGGGAAGACAGCGGATACGGTCGGGCTCGGCAATCGCCACTCAGGCAAGACGCGGCGCAGGGCGCCGCTACGCACAAAGCCGATCGCAAAGTCATCCGGCACCGCAGCAATGCCAGCGCCGGCGCCCAGTATCCGGATCAGGAATTCGGGTGAGTTCGCTGTGACCCGGCCGGGCGGCAATCCCTCCCATCGTTCATCGCCGCGCATCAAAATCCAGGGTACTGGCTCGCCTATTCCGGCTAGCAGACGCACGGCTTGGTGTTGAGTCAATTCGTCCGGGTACCGCGGCTCGCCATGTTCGGCCAGATAATCCGGCGATGCATACAGGCCAGTGGACAATTCGCTCAGCCGCCTTGCGGCAAGCAGGCCATCGCTGGCAAGTTCGCCGACGCGAATCGCAATATCGAATCCTTCACCAAGCAAATCGACCCGTCGCGGCGACAGATCCAGGTCCAGTTGTATGCCCGGATGCAGCGTGACAAAGGCTGCCAGCGCTTCGACCAGCAGCAGGTTCGCAAAATCGCTCGGCATGGAAACTCGCAGCCGCCCGCCGGGCGCGGCCTGTCGATGCTCGCTGAGCGCCTCGACCGCCTCGACCTCCGCCACGACCTGCCGCGCATGCTCGAGCAATTGCTGCCCGAATTCGGTCAGCGCCTGGCGTCGCGTCGTGCGCAGCAGCAGGCGTTCGCCCACCCGCTGCTCAAGCCCGGACACGCGCCGCGAGACGGTCGACTTCGGCAATCCAAGCCGATCGGCCGCACGACTAAAGCTGCCCAGGTCGGCCACATGCGCAAAGATCAGCAGGTCGTTAGGATCAAGATTTTTTGTTGATTGTTCCATAATTGGAACGATTATATTCGTTTACCCTGATTTTTAATCTTATTAAACCAGAATAAAGTAAGGGTATCGAAACCCACTTTGGAGCACATGCGATGAATATCCTTCAGATCAACACCAGTTCCCGCCGCGAAGGCGCCAACTCCACCCGCATTGCCAACAGCATCGTCCAACGGCTGCAGGCACGCCACCCGGAAACTCAAGTGACCGTGCGCGATCTGGCAGCCAACCCGCACCCGGTTCTGGACGAAGCCACGCTGGGCGCATTGTTTACACCAGCGGACAAACGCACGCCGGAGCAAGCCGCACGCGTGGCGCAGGATGACGCGCTGATCGCCGAGGTCAATGCGCATGACGTGATCGTGCTGGGCGTTCCGATGTACAACTTTGGCAACTCAATCCAGCTCAAGACATGGATCGATGCCATCGCCCGTGCCGGCGTGACCTTCCGCTATACCGAGAGCGGACCTGAAGGCCTCATCAAGGGCAAGACTGTCTACGTTGCGCTGGCTCGCGGCGGCGTGTACCGCGACTCCGCGAACGACTCGCAGGTGCCCTATCTGAAAAATGTGCTGGGCTTCCTCGGCATGACCGATGTGCGCTTCATCTATGCCGAGGGCATGGCGATGGGACCAGAAGCCGTCGAAAAAGGCTTCGCACAGGCACAGGCTGACATTGAGGCTGCGCTGTCCTGAATCAGATGCGTCGCCACACCAGTGCATGAAGCTGCGGTCATGCGTTAGGGTTCGCGCGCTGCCGCTGTGATGGCGTGCGAACCTGCAATTGCTTCGGGGAGAAACGTGAAAATGGATACCGTACAAAGTACTGGCAATACCTGGACCCACGAAATCGGCGGAGATGGTGCTTTCGAGCGCAAGCAGACCAGCTTTCGGGATGCCGTGTCGACAGACCCTGCGTCGCGGCATGCGGCGGAACCGGGGCGCTATCACCTGTACGTTTCACTGGCCTGCCCATGGGCTCATCGCACGCTGATCGTGCGCGCGCTCAAGGGACTGCAAGACGCCATTAGTGTCGATATCGTCCACCCCTATCTGACGGACAAGGGCTGGTCATTCGACACGGACTTTACCGGCGCAAGCGGCGACACGGTCGGCGGCAAGACCCACCTGCAGCAGGTGTACCTGGAAGCGGCGCCGGCGTATTCGGGCCTGATCACGGTGCCGGTGCTGTGGGACAAACAGTTGCACACGATCGTGAACAACGAATCGGCAGAGATCATCCGGATGCTGAACTCAGCATTTCAGACCTGCAGCAGCCGCCCCGAGCTGGACTTATATCCGGCTGCCTTGCGCAGCGAGATCGATGGGGTCAATGCATGGATCTACCCAAGCATCAACAACGGCGTCTACCGCAGTGGCTTTGCGCAAAGCCAGCGCGCGCATGAACAGGCGGTCGACGAATTGTTCAACGCGCTCGATCGCGCAGAACGGCTGCTGTTGACGCAAGACTATCTTTGCGGCGCGGCGCTGACTGAAGCGGACGTAAGGCTGTTCACGACACTGATCCGTTTCGATGCGGTCTATCACACGCACTTCAAATGCAACCGGCGGCTAATCGCCCAATATCCGGCACTGCATCGCTTCATGGCGCGCATCTACCGGCTGCCCGACGTGGCGGACACGGTCTGCATGGAGCAGATCCGCTTTCATTACTACCACTCGCATCGGCACATCAACCCGACCGGCATCGTACCGAAAGGTCCGGATGTGATCGGCCAGTTGAACGCAGTAAATCTTTGATGACGCATCAGCGGAAAGGACATGACATGAACATCACCGACAGCAAACCGACCGTCGCGCACCCGCGCAGCGTGGAGCAACTGGTCGCCGGACAGGCAACCTCCGATGGCGCCGGCGTTCGCCTGACACGGGTGCTGACGAATCAGCTGCAGCGCCGTCTCGATCCCTTCCTGATGCTCGACGCTTTCGGCAGCGATAATCCGGACGACTATATCGCCGGCTTCCCCGATCATCCGCATCGCGGCTTCGAAACCGTGACCTACATGATCGCCGGCCGTATGCTGCACCGTGACAGCGCTGGCCACGAAGGCCTGCTGCAAAACGGTGGCGTGCAATGGATGACTGCCGGCCGCGGCGTGATCCACTCGGAAATCCCGCAGCAGGAAGAAGGCGTGATGGAAGGTTTCCAGCTATGGCTGAACCTGCACAGCAGCGAGAAGATGAGCAAGCCCTGGTACAGGGACTTCCAGGACAGCGACCTGCCGAAGTTCGTGACTACGGAGGGCGTTGCGGTGACAGTGATCGCCGGTGAAAGCCACGGCGTGGCGGGTGCGGTCAGGCGCGACATCACGGACCCGCTCTACCTCGACATCCACCTGCCGGCTGGATCACGCTTCTCACAGCCCTTGCCACCCGGACATAACGCTTTCATCTACGTGTATCGCGGCGAAGTAAGTGTGGCCGGGAACCGTGTGCCGTCAAAGCGCATGGCCATTCTGACAAACGATGCGCAAACCGACGGCGTCATCATCGAAGCCGACGTCGAAGCGAAATTGCTGCTGATCGCAGGCCGCCCGTTACAGGAGCCGATTGCTCAATACGGCCCGTTCGTCATGAACACCGAGGCTGAGATTTACCAAGCCGTGAGCGATTTTCGCGATGGAAAACTAGGTGAGGCGGCATAACACAACACGCTATTCAAAACCGATGATTCGGGCAGCCACTTGCACGCAATCCATAGTGGCAGGTAGCGACTGGCTGTAATGGCTGTCGCGTCGGCGTCGACGAGCGAGAGCCATTGAATCGGCACTTCCGGCAGCCGGATTATTCTGGCCCCATATTTTGCCGAAAATATTCGGCCGCACCTGACTATAAAACCAGCCGCCAAAAACAAAGGCTCCCGCAATCGCGGGAGCCTTTTTGATCGACATTCAACCTGAATTACAGCCCCGGAAATTCCCGGGGGTTTCAGGCTGGCGTCAGGGCGATTTACTGATTCTCGCCGTTCTCAGCCTTTTCCTTAGCCAGGCCGTTGTTGATCATTTCAGCGCGCAGCTCATAAGCAAGCGCCTTGGCTTCGCTGCTGACAGCAATGCTTTCTTCCATTTTGCCGCGCATACCTGCTGCGGTAGAACGCGCATTGGCCGCCATGGCTGCCGCATCATAAGCGGCGACTTCCGCTTTCTTGGCAGCCATCACAGCAGCTTCCATCAGCGTCTTCGAAGCTTCGGTGACCGCCAGTGCTTCCTTGCTGCTGGAGACAGCAGCTTCAGCCGAAGTCAGTGCTTCTTCCGAGCGCTGGATCGCGTTCTGGGAGTTTGCATCCGCGCCATTGGCGGTCTTCACAGCTTCCTGAGCTGCGGCATTGGCGCTCTGCGACAGCTTCAGCGCCTCTTGCGATGCACCGTTGGCTTCCGAGGAAGTCTTCACAGCCGAATCAGACGCTTGCACAGCGCTCTGCGAGCGGCTTGCAGCATTTTCAGAAACCGAACGGATCTCGGCGATTTGCGCGTCCACGCTGTCTTTCAGTGCAGCCAGATCACCATTGGTGGCGCAGCCGGTCATCAGACCCGACAGAATTACCACTGCGGAAAGTCCGGCCACGCGACCCAAAGTTTGTTTCATCTTGTAATCTCCTATGCAGTACTAGACATTAAATAAATAGCGAATCAGAAATCCGATTGAACTGCGCGCAAAAAACTCACTGCTGCCAGCAAATTTTGCGTGGCGCTTTGCCGCAGTCGTAACTTATTATAAAAAGTTGAATCTATCAATGATTTTCAGGCTAGTGCTTACTGCGAGCCTGATCGTCCGCCGAGCGTTTTGCAGCTCGTCCGGCGGAATAACGGACATTCAGCCATCCGATTAACTCCGGATCTTCTCTCGTATTGCACTCTACGCGTACGAAAATAACTGCATCTCGCATCAGGCGAAATCGGGTACCGCTGGGCAGCCAAGCCCGCGATTTATATGGGAGATTTTCCGGATTATTCTGCCGCCAAACCGCCGGCATAATGGCGCTCGTCGGACGGAACAAGTTTGCGGCGCCGGCAGAGCGCGGCATGCCAAAGTTTAGGTGCTGCGAGGAAACATCCGTTTTATCGGCGCTGGATGGTTACGCAATATTCCCCATGAGAAATATTGCTTCTTGCTAAACGTGCACAGGTGATACGCAGCAATGCGTTGTTTATATGCAACGCACCATTGCGTCCCATAATGAAAATTTCAACCAGGCAGGGGAAAAATTCCTGTCTTGTCCTGTCCTGTCCTGTCCTGTCCCGGCCATGCCATAACAAGGACTTGCGTGGCATGACCGCTGGCTGAAGCTCAGCCGAGTCCGTTCGCCGTCTGATAATTTTTCATAAATTCATCGAGACTGACTCCGTCAAGTTCAATGATCGCGGTGACGCCGATACCGTCGATATCGTAGGCAATGAAGGTTTTGTCCAGCCCGTTCGAGCCACCTGCAAAAATGCCCGATACGGGCGCAGCAGCCGCTCCGCCGGTATTAAAGTGCTCCAGCGCTGCCGCTGTGAAAGCGCCCAGTGTGGGCAGCGCGAACTCGGACTCGACTCCCTGCAGGTTGCCGAAATGCAGTCCATCCGCATCCAGCCGGAATCCCTTCACTGTGACCACCGGCAGCAGATTAGCGCCCACGTTGTCCTGGTCCGCATCGAACCGGACAATGGCCTGACCCGATGTACCGGTAAAGTCGATAGCAATAGTGTCGACCAGCTGATTACCGGCTGCAGCATTGTCGCCCGTGAGCGTCAGTGCCACGGTACCGTGATGAGCAGCGCTGCCCAGCCTGACTCCACCGCCATCGACAGCCAGCCGCAGCGAAGCATCTGCCCGATCGCCCGTTTGCACCGCATCCATCAGCAGATCCGTATTCGCCGCACCCAATTTACCAAGCCCCAGTGTGCCGGCCACCGTTGCGCCAGACACCGAACCGCTACCGCTGTCTGCGATCAGCCGGATCTGCCCCGTCACCGACACAGCAGATGCGCTACCTTGGGACAGGGTGAGATTGACCGCACTGCCGTCAGCCAGCGACATTGCGCTGACGTCTTTCGCAACGGTCACACTTGCCGATGTTGAAACAAGCGACGCGTCGATGCTGCTCGCATCGCCGCTGGCGATAAGGGACACACCGCCAGCCACCGTTAATGCGCCGGTTGACGATGAAAGCGCCACTTCCGCCGTACTGCCGTATCCGTTCGCGCGCACTTGAACGCCGACACCTCCCAAACTCAGGGCGTCGGACGCCATGGCAATGAAGTTCGCATGACTCTGGCTACCGGAGGCAACCATCGACAAGCCACCGATCGACACGTCTCCGTGCATAACGGTAAAAGTGGCTGCAGATGTACTGGATGCCGCAGATGCAGCCAACGCCACCACACCGGCGATTGCCATAATCGGTTCGCTTCTGGGCAGCTCTTGGGTGCCTGAAAGGCTCAGCGTGGCCAGCGCCCCGACACCGCCAGCATTGACACTCACGCCTTTGCCGATTTTTACTCCATGATCGAATTCGCTCTGCAACGTGACGTTTGTAACAGCGTTCGTCCCCATCGCCGCAAGCGATACGGCACCCGCTATTTCGACCTGGCCTAGCAGATTCGTCGAACTCTGGACATTTTCCCGACGTTCGACACTGGCGTTCAATTCAGTGGTGCTCGCTTCGCCGGACGACAATGCGGTAAGGTCTCCCATTAAAAAAATATTCGCACCTGCTGCGAGCATTTGAGTCGAACTGAGCGATCGCTCTGCCGAGGCCAGTAAGTTCAGGTTGCCACCGATTCGCAATTCCCCCCAGCTTGATGACAAATTTGCCTGGGCTTGCGCGCCAAAATTCGATGCAGCCACTGTCAGTCCGCCAGTGGTTATCAGCGATGCAGGCGGCGGTACGATACCTGGAATATAAAAATCTCCTGCCATGATTTCATTGGACAAAGCATGGGCACCGAACGCCGCACTACTGTTCGTTCCCCCGGCAACCACCTTGATCAAGCCGCCGAAACGCAAGGTATCGTTGTGCGACAGTGCAAGGCCATTGGCCATGCTGCCCGCGCCCCTTGCCTGCACCGACACATCTCCCACGAAACTCAGCGCGCCTACGCCGGCATTCAAGTTCACTCCGGACTCAGCGTCATAGCGTGTTGCACCGGCCCCGATGGATCCCTGGGCTGTGGCAGGCATCAACGCGTCAATGACCAGGCCGCCCACCTCGACATCGCCGTTAAATACGCCAAGGTTGACTGCTGCATGAGCATCCAGTGCGCTTGCGCTAATGGAAAGCAGTCCCGAGATCGATAGATTGTCCGACGGGGCCACCGAGCTGCTGTCCGAGGCGGCCGCACCGATACTCAAGTTGCCTGTTGCCCTGCTTTGCAATCCCGAAGCATCGACGGATAAAGTCGGCAGTACGATAGTTCCAGCCTTCATTGATACACCCAAGTCTGCTGCCGCTTGCTCAGCGCTGGCTATTGCAGATATTGCACCGCCAAACGAGAGGTCTGATTCTGTCGATAAAGCGATTTCCACTACTACGGATGAACGCACGCCCGACGCATCGGCAGTCAGCTTCCCTGCCAGACTATGGGTTCGAATTGATGTTTCGCCCGACGGCGCGCTGTCATGAATGTTGAAATTTGCCGTGGCACCGACCCCGCGCGCCCGAACCAGAGTATCGCCGGCCAGCGTCACCGTGCCATATCCCAACTGATCGCTCAAAGATGCGGTCGATTCATCCCCCGTAGCATCGATCGACAGAGGGCCTCCCACTTGCCATTTTCCAAAATATTTATGTTCGATATCCACTGTAGCGGATGAGCGAAAACCTATGGACTTCACTGCGACATCTTTGTCCATGTACACGCGGGAACCGATCGAGAATGCTTGGGCTACGCCGGAAAGATTCATCTGGGCATCACTATAGGCCGCTGTCGCGTTAACGCTGACGCCACTATTAAATTGCAGCAAATCCCCGACTGTTGCGTTGAATTGCGATTGCGATTGCACTGCGTTTGCTGCGGCAATAAAACTCCCTGTGATCAGCATGTCACGCTCACATTGCGCACCAACTCTTGCAAGACCGGAAAGTGCGTTTGCACGAATAGACAGCGCACCATTCACCGCGATGCCTGAGTTATGCCCACCGGCGGTCAGAAACGCCTTCGCCTGACCGCGGTAGCCACTGGAATCCACAGTCAGGCTTTCCGAACTGATATTGACGCCCCCGAGGGTCGGCAACAGGAAATCTCTCGTGGTGAGTGTCAGGGTGGTGTGTTCAAAAGCCTGTGCGCTGACCAGCAGCGACCCCTTGTTGATACTTTCACCGACTATTGTTGGGTTTGAATTCGGGTCAACGACAGCTATTAGAGGAAGTGTGGAGAGGTTCACACCCAAATCGTCCGGCACCGGAATGGAAGCCACCAGTCCCGAACCAGGGACCACACTACCAACACCAGCGAGCCTGATCAGGCCGGTCAGGCCGACGCCGTCATAGTCAAAAGCAATATATTCGTCGCCACCGATATTGCTCGTGACGAACCCACCTTGGGTTTTTCCTAACAGCCGTCCGGTTGCTGTGTTCAAAAATGCATCCAGTTGAGCATCGATGCTGCCCGGAGCAACGACCACTTCACCGCCTTGCCAAGCCTGAGTCAAATCCGGGAAGTTGAAGACGAATTTGTCGATCCCCTCTTTGAATCCTGACACAGTCATCACCGAACTTTTGGCGACTTCAGTAAGGAGGTCGGCATCCGGCATCGACAGTGCGATCACGCCTCGTGACAGCGCGGCACCTACATGAACCTCGCTGACCAGCGCATCGTACAATCGTAGGTAGGCGCTTCCCAGGCTGCCAGTCAAACCCAGCTGGACGATGCCGCCATAACTCGCCGTGCCGATATCCAGTACAGCCCGGTCGAGAGACTGAACAGGATCAACCACCCAGGTCTGCGCACTCAGCTGCGACAAATCTTGCAGTCCCAGATAGGCAAACGCGCCGACACTGCCCGACGTTTGTGCAGCGTTGGCAGAGACCTGCACCGCGCCGTTAAAGCCCGACAGGTTTCGTGCAGTGAATATCGCCGCTGCACCGAGTCCGACGGACTCGACATGAATATCGCCACCGATAGCCAACGCTGCGGCTCCCGCCAGACTGGCCGATGCATGGCTGCCGGTTCCTTCGGCCTTGACCTCGACCATGCCGCGGATATGGCTGACGGCTGTGCTGGCTTCAGATTGCACATCAAAGCTGGCGTCAGCCCCTACGAAATCACCAACCGCTTCAACCGAAAGCTTGCCACCGACATCGAAGGATGACTCTCGACCAGCGACGAGAATCGTCGCTTCTGTCTTCTGATTGGTGGAACCGGTCAAGTTGGAAGAAGCCGAGGTAACGGCGAAATCCCCTTCGACGATAAAACGTGTGGGAGCTGTCGAATCCGGCGCAGAGGTAACCTGTGCATTCAAGCGTGTGTCGACGTTGAATCCCAGCGACAGAAGGGACACGCTGCCGATACTCATTTGCCCTGACGCCGATCGCAGTTCCGCCTGTACCTGACCATCGATCGCGCTGGTGTCAGCGACCATTTCCAGCGGACCGGTAATATGGACATTCTGCGTCTGGTCCGAAAAAATCAGGCGCGTGAAATTATTTGCTCCTGTCAGTCTCCCGGCAGCGCCGCTGCGGACAAGGTGAACCGCGCCATCAAGTGTGACGTTCGCCCCGTCCATGTTCAGCTTCAGCTCGGTACCCGTGCCGTAACCAGTCGAAAGCACACGCAACAAGTTCGGCGCGTCAGCCAACGGTCCGCCCACTAACAGTGCCTTGGCCGCATCGAAAGTCGTTCCCGAATAAGCAAAAGCACCTGATGCCTGCAAGCTCACGCTGCGGCCGAAATTCAATGCATCGCCGGCAACGACACTCGTACGAATTTGACTACCAGAGCCTTCGGCGGCTTGCTGCATGGCCAGGATATCGACCAACCCAGAATGCGAGCCGAGTTCAGTAGCGATCCGGGCGTTGCTTCCGCGTGCAACGATGCCAAGCGATCCAGCGTCAACAAATTTTCCTCCAGCAGTAACCAGCGACAGCGCAATCTGGTCATTTGCCGTCAATTGATCGGCATCCGCATTCAGCACCACACCGGCAATACCGATGTCACGGGCAACGACCGAGGTTCCCGTCGGCAGGTACGACATCGTCGCCGTGGAGCCTGATCCGTCCACCTGAAGCGTAAGAACGCCACCGACATTCATCCCAACCGCCGGGCCGCCCGCGCTGCCGACCAAGACATTGGCACGCGTCCCATTGCCCGATGCCGTTTGCGTCCAATTGCCGCCGACCGACAGCATGGCATCGCTAAGGGCCATCTTGATCGTTGCTAACCCGCCATCACCCGAGGCCATTAAATCGAGATTCCCGGACAGTCTGATCGACCCGCTGTCTGCCGTGATATCGGTCAACGCGGCTGATTGCGCTCCAGAGGCCACCTGCGACAGGCCCGTCATTTGCACTGCCGGGCTGCTGCCGCTCGACTGCCCTGAAAGCATCAGCGAAGCAGCCGACTGAGCGCCGCGGGCCTCGAGCGCGGTCGAACCGTTCACGGCGGTCATACCCTTGTCGGATCGGATCACTACACTCGCCGTACTGCCCATACCGGATGCGATCGTCTGCAAGGCGCCAATGCTGGTGTTCCCGCCGCTCGCGACAAGATGGGCGCGCGCCTCATTCGCCAGCGTCTGACCACCGCTGACCAGTACGGAGCCGGAGGCCACCACGATTACGTCACCCGGGGTAAACGTGGCTCCGATGGAGGTGCCAATACGCAGACCACCGTCTGCTGCCGTCATGTCGAGCGTTGATGTGGCTCCGGCGCCGGCGGCGGTTGCCGTCACGCTTGCAGCTGCAGCGCCACCCTTACCTCCTTCCATCAGCAAGGCAGCCTTGCTGCCGGCAGCGTGGCTGACGGAAGACAGCGCTCCGGTATCCAGCGATTTGTCGGCCGATGACTTCAGGCTGGCCCTGGCCGCCGCATTGGATCCGGTGACGACCACGGCAATTTCACCCGCTACGAGCCCGCTGTTCGAGATCGCCGTCATCGTTGCTTTCGATCCGGCACCAGCGGCCTGCACAGAGACCGGTCCGCTAATGTTGCCGGGTACGGCGCCACCAAGGCCGACGATCAGGCTCGCTTCGCTCGCGAACGAGCCATTCATGTTCCCGAACGCACGCACGGAAAGCGCACCCACTTGCGCGGTAAGGCCTTGGGTCGTATCGATTTCGGGTAGTTTGCCGATGCTGAATTTGGCGATCGAGCCCAAGCCGCGCGCCGTCAGCGAAATGCCGGCCTTGATGCCTTTGTCCTGCACGGCATTGAGCAAGCTATTCGCGTCGGCAGCCGTCCATTTGCGGTCGAATGCATTGCCATAATTTGCGCTGTCGAGATTGAATACCACCTGATCGTCGGTAGTCAGCGCAGACATCGCCGCAATCTGTGCCGTGACAGGCAGCCCCTGCCAGGTAATGACGACGCGATTTGCTGCAAGGCTGGCGTTTCCGCCGGCACCGAAATTTGCAGCCACCAGAGCGCCACCGACCTTGTCGGCGTCATCGAGTCGGCCGTCTGTGTTCTGATCGATGAATGCGCCGCTGTCATTCACGATCACGCGCGCATGGGCGACCGGCGCCCCATCCGCCAGAGTGCCAGGCAATTCGCTACGCAACTGGTTGAGTTGCGTTATCAGTTGGGTCTGCGTTGCCGGCGTAGCCAGCGTGCCATTGGTCATTGCCGCATGAGTAGCCACCATCAACTGCGCGAACTTCGGTACCAATGCCTGTGCCGCACGCGACATGCCGTCGTCTCCATCGGCGGCAAATGCGAAAGCGGACATCAGCGGCGCCAGCGAAGCTGCAAGTGCGTCACCGATAGCCACCGCCTCGGGCAGGACGCTCGCGATCAGTAGCCGCAACTGCGACGGGTCGGCAGGATCCAGACCGCCGTGATTGACCAGATAAGTAGCGAGCCGCTGGCCGATGTCGGCCGTCGCTTGCACAGAGAGCGCACCGTCGGACGCGTCGCCCTTGCCACTCGACAGCGTCACCAGAACATTCAGCAGCGCATTCATCTGACGTTCAGCGATGATGCGTTGCACCGAACTTTGTTCCGGCGCGATCGACATCAGCTGCTGCGCCTGCATCGGCACACCGACTGTGGCGGCGACGAAGGCGAGATCTTCCGCATAGCGTTCGTCGGCATCGAATCTTGCAGGCGTTCCTTGGGCCAGCGTCGTCCTGAACAAGTGGGACGCCAGCGTCGACAAAGGACTCAGCACCACCTGAAAATGGGCGTCGCTATCGACGATCGGATGTGTCAGGTATGCCATGTACTGCACCGGACCGGCAATCGCTACTTCCTGTCCGAGCACCGTGGTCGAACCACCGGTCGACGTGAACTGCAGTACGCCATGAGAACCGGCAAAGGCCTGCGAAATGTTTGGCGAGATGGCGAATTGCCCACGCAGCGCGCCGGCACCGCTGGTCGACAGCCCTGCTTGCGCCTCATTGAAATCGACTCGACCGTCAGCATTCGCGTCATGCCAGATCCGGACGCCGGCAGCGGCCAGCGCATCGTCGGAAACCAATCCGGCACGCGCGGAAATCGTCTGCGTCCCGGGTGGTGGCGGTGGCGGTGG
>JAOASL010000015.1:17661-60167 GCA_030158675.1 Burkholderiaceae bacterium
GAGCCTCCTCCTCCCCCTCCGCCTCCCCCACCGATGCCGGCTGCCACGACGCCAAGACCCAGAATCGCCCCCAGGCCTAACAATGACGAATCTTCATCGTCAGTACCTGCGTCCGTCGAACCCGATGTACCAACAATAACCTGATCGCTTGTCCCCAGCGGAGATCCGTTCAGCAGCGCGTAGCCGCTCTCATATTGGCCGGCCGCCGGCGCGAACAGCTCACCGGAACCATCGAACGCCGTATTGCCGTTCACCTGAATATAGAAACCTTCGAGGCGGACGACCGGTTCACCGTTGGCATAGACTTGCAAGTCATCACCGACACGCTTGGCCTGCAGCTTCGCCGGAAGTTTGCCTGTCTCTCTATCAACGACCGTATACGCATGCGAGCTTTCAACCTGAACGGTGTCGGTCAGGATCTCCTGCGACGATACTTTTCCGGCAGGACTGCGCTTGAGCAATTTGAATCGGGTCGAATCAGGTTTGGCCATCGATTTCCTCCGTAGCTGTTCCATATCCACAACGAACCACTCGGTTTGTGTCGATTTGGCTTCAATGGTGCACACGGATGATGCATCATCCGCACCGCAGAGTTGTTGCAAAGACAACACGTGTTTTCCGGTTCATCCCCCGCTTCCACTGAGTCCGCAACAGAACTGAATTAGCAGGAGGTCATCCGAATGCCGCGAAAAGCCTTGCGTGTACCCGCATTCACGGCTCGCCATTTGGTAGGCGGCATTCCGCAAAGGAACCTCGCCGGAGAAAACCTGCCCCCACGCGGGTCGCGCCGCTGGTATCCCGACAAGACAAATCCTTCATTTGAATGAATGACAAAGCCTCGCAAAATCTCCGATGACAACGGACGACGGCCCGATGAGCCTCGTCCTGACGTTTTCGGAGGAGTTGCGATGAACCGACATTCCGCTGTGCCGCACTGGATCCTGCTCGTATCGCTACTGACCACGGCGGGCGCGCACGCCGCGGATGTGCCGCGCGAAAGGTCCGTTGACCCGGTAGTGCGACCGACCCCGTCAGGCCAGGCAACTACCTTGCTCACGCTTGACGACGCATTACGCGCCGCCGCGGAATCCCATCCTTCCGTCGCACTACGGCTTGCCGAACAAAATGCAAGCGAATTCAGTCTGGACGGCGCGCGCTGGCAGCGCTGGCCCGGCGTGTCGATGTCGTCGTCACGCGGGGCGCTGGGCCACAATCTGACCGAACTGCAGGTCGAACAACCGCTGTGGACCGGCGGCCGCATCAATGCCGCCATCGATGCCGCCGAGGCGCGTGTCGATGCTGCCCGCTCGGGCGTCGCCGAAGCGCGCCAGCTGGTACTCGACCGTACCGCGATGACCTATGCGGAAGCGATGCGGCTGCAGGCGCGACTGGCGGCAGCGGATGCGGCGATCGACGACTACGGGAAACTCTCCGACATGATCGAGCGCCGCGTCGCCAGCGGCATCAGTCCGCGCAGCGATGGCGTGACAGTGCGCGCGCGCCTGCAGCAAGCACAGGGCGAGCAGCTGCAGATGACGCTGCAACAGCAGAACGCCGGCACACAACTCGAAGTGCTGGTGGGACGCAAGTTCGACGGACTGGCGATGCCGCGCACGCCAAAGACGACGCTGACGACGGCGGATGATGCGATCGATGCATCAATCGCCTATGCGCCGCAGCTCGCGCGGCTGAGTGCCGAGGAACGCGTCGCCGATCAGGCGATCGCGACATCGAAAAGCAGCCTGTCGCCGGCGCTGGCGCTGCGTTATCAACGGACCTTCGGCGGCGGCAGCCTGTATCCGGCCGATCAGCTCTTCGTCGGCGTTACTTTTCAGCCTGGCAGCGGCCTGTCGTCGCTGGCGTCCATCAATGAAGCACAGCAGCGCCGCAGCGGCGCGATCCATTCGCGCGAAGTGACGCGACGCGAAATCATCGACCACGTACGCGGCCTGTGGAATCTCGCCGAATCCGCGCGCGCTGAAGTGACCTTGCTGAAGGCGCTGGTCGAGTCGACCCAGCAGGTCTACGAATCCTGCCTCCGGCAATTTCCCGCCGGCCGACGCACCTGGCTTGAAGTGCTGCTTGCGCGACGCGACGCGACGCAGGCGCAATACGCACTGGCCGACGCGCAGTGGACGCGCTTTTCGGCAGTGCTGAGGCTGGAAATCATCAGCGGCCATCTGGCCACGCGCAACTTCCGCCCCGACTACGAGGCCACCGAATGAGAGATTCACCGAGCGCCGCCACTGCCGCCCTCGACGGCGACACCATCAACGGCGAGCCGGCCACAGGTGCAAGCCAGTTGCCCCGACTGCTGTCGCAGATTGCGGCCGGCTTTGGCCATGCGGTGCCGGCCCACCGTTTCAGCAGGACTTCCCTGGCCGGCACCAACGGCGGACTGGCGCTGCCGATGCTGGCCAGCGAACTATGGCAATCGGCATTCCCCGGCGGTGACTGCAAGGTGGTGGACATGCCCGCACGCGAACAGCTACCACTGCTGTGGGTCGCCGATGACGGCAGCACTGCGTTGCTGGTGCGAGACCGGACCAGCACTGCCCGCTATATATGCGAGCGCAGCGACGGTACCGCCGCTGAACTCAGCGATACCAGGCTGGCGCTGGGCAGCCTGCTGCTGCTGACGCCCGCGCCAAAGCCGGCGAACGATGCGACCCCGGCAGCAGATGCGGCGCGCGGCGCACAGCAATGGTTTCTGCACGCGATCGGCAAGCGCCGACAGATATTCATCGAGGCCATAATCGCGACCTTCGTCGTCAGCATGCTCGGGCTCGGCGCATCGTTCTACAGCCTGCAGGTCTATGACCGCGTCATACCGACGCAGGCACATTCGACGCTGCTGGCGCTGACGGTCGGCGTAGCCATCGCCGTACTGTTCGAGTTCATCATCAAGCAAATCCGGTCGCTAATGGTCGACCGTGGCTGCAAAGCAATTGAGGAAGAGCTATCGGATGTGTTCTTCGGCCGCATGCTCGACATCCGCATGGAGGCCAGGCCGCGCGCCGTCGGCAGCTTCGCGGCGCAAGTCCGCCAGTTCGAGTTGGTGCGCAACTTCATGACCTCGTCCACCGTGTTCCTGATCGCGGACCTGCCATTCAGTCTGCTGTTCATTGCCGTCATCGGTGTGATCGGCGGGCCGCTCGCCGCAATACCGATCCTGCTGTTGCCGGTCGTGCTGGTCTCATCGGCCTGGCTGAACTGGCGCATGCGCCGGCTCGTCCAGTCGCAGTTGAAAGATGCGCGTAACAAGAACGGGCTGCTGGTCGACGTGATCGACGGCATCGAGAGCATCAAGGCCGCCGGCGCCGAGTGGAAAATGATGGATCGCTGGCGCCGGTTGACGGCGTCGGCATCCGTGCTTGAGCTCGATGTCCGCTTCCTGTCGACCACATCGACGCATTTCGCGCAGTTCCTGCAACAACTCTGCTATGTCGCCATCATCGGTATCGGTGCCTGGATGGTGGGCACCGGACAAATCACCATGGGTGCGCTGATCGCCTGCTCCATCCTCAGCAATCGTGCGCTGTCGCCGATCACGCAGATCGCGATGCTGGTCTCGCAATGGCAACATGCGCAGGAAGCACTGAAAGGTCTCGACGACATCATGGCGCTGCCGGTCGAGCATGAGAATGGCAGCGCCATCATTCCGTCGATCTGCGCAGGCGAGCTGAGGGCAGACGGCGCGAGCTTCTCGTTCGATGGAAAACTGACTGCGCTGCATCCGCTGCACGTCACGCTGGGCGCCGGCGAGCGTACCGCCATCATCGGTCCGGTCGGCTCCGGAAAATCGACGCTGATCCGTCTGCTGTCGGGTCTGTATCGGCCGACTACCGGCAAGATATTTCTTGACGGTGTCGACATGGCCCTGATCGCGCCCGAATTCCTGCATGAACAGATCGCCTACCTGCCGCAAGACGTGCGACTGCTGCGCGGCACCTTGCGCGACAACCTGACCCTGGGATTAGCCGCGCCGGCCGACGGTGAGATTCTGCGTGCGGCCGCGCTCACCGGCCTCGACCGGATGCTGGCGGCTCACCCGCAAGGGCTCGACCTGCCAATCTCCGAAGGCGGACGCGGGCTGTCTGGCGGACAGCGGCAACTGGTCGGCCTGACCCGCCTGCTAATTGCCAGACCACGCATCTGGCTCCTCGACGAGCCGACCGCCGCGATGGACGGCGACCTCGAAGCGCACGTAATGCAACAGGTGTTCGCCGCGCTGCCGGCGGAGGCCGCGCTGATCGTGGTCACGCACAAAGCCAGCCTGCTGCGGCAGGTCGGCCGCGTGATCGTGATGGACCAGGGCCGCATCGTGCTCGACGGCGCGCGCGCCGACGTGCTCTCGCAACTAGCGGGCATAGCCGGGACCGGACCGGCCCCGAAACCCACTCTGACCAACGGAGGACGAGCATGACACCGCAACAGGATGACAGCAGCGCTCCGCCGCGCCGTCCACAAGAATCCCAAGCGCCTCACAAGTCACAGATACGCCCGCTGCGGCCCCATGGAACGCAGCCGAACTGGCTGATCTGGAGCAGTCTGCTCGCAGTACTGTGCTTTCTTGCCTGGGCCTGGCAGGCAGAGCTTGAGCAAGTGACGCGCGCGCCGGGACAAATCATTGCCGGCTCGCGCACCCAGGTCATCCAGTCCAGCGACGGCGGCGTGCTGGCCGAGCTGCGGGTGAAGGAAGGTGACAAGGTAACCCGTGGCCAGCTGCTGGCAAAACTCGACGCGACCAAGCTGCGCGCCTCTTACTTCGAAACCCGCTCACGCGCCGTCGCCCTGCAGTCAACCGTGGCAAGGCTGCAGGCCGAGCTGGGGGGCGGCGATCCGAAGTTCGGTTCCGGCGTCGACAGCTACCCGCAATTTCGCGACACCCAGAGCGCGCTGCTGAAACAGCGGCGGGCGTCGATCAGTGAAGAGACCGAGGCGCTGCAGGCAATGCTGGCGCTGGCCAAACGTGAGCTGCAAATGGTCGCACCCCTGGTCGAGAGCGGCGATGCGCCGCAGGCCGACCTGTTGAAGCTCGAACGTCAGGTCGCCGAGTTGCAAGGGCAGATCACCAACCGCAATAACAAATACCTGCAGGACGCGCAGACCGAACTGGCACGCGCACAGGAAGAGCTGGCGGGTGTGCAGCAGATACTCGCGCAGCGCGCCGACCTGCTGTCGCGCGCCGAGCTGGTCGCACCCGTCAACGGACTGGTGAAGAATATCCGCGTGACCACGCTGGGCGGCGTGCTGAAGCCCTCGGAAGAGCTGATGCAGATCGTGCCGCTCGAAGATGAATTGCTGGTCGAAGCGCGCGTGCGGCCGGCGGATATCGCGTTCGTGAAGATCGGCCAGCCGGCCAGCGTCAAGATCGATGCTTACGATTACACGATCTACGGCTGGCTCGATGGCAAGGTCAGCTACATCAGTCCGGATACACTGACCGAAGATCTGAAACAGGGCGAGCAAGCCTATTACCGGGTGCAGGTAAAAGCCGGCGGCCGGCATTTTCCCGGCCAGCCCGGCCATCCGATCGACCTGCAGCCAGGCATGACGTCGATGGTCGAAGTCAAGACCGGCAGCAATACCGTGTTGCGCTATCTGATCAAGCCAATCATCAAGACGATGCGCGAATCGCTGGTAGAAAAATAAGCTGCGTCCCCGGCAGCTTCACTGCAGCGATTCACTGCCCCAGATCACTTCAGCGCGCAGCGCGCCGCGCAGCGCATTGCATACACAGACCGCTTCGGCCTCACGCAAATCCTGCAGTGTCAGCGGCTGTTCAGTCGCATCCCAGGCAGGATCGGCCAGCAGGCGTGCGCGCATGACCCCCGGCAGCAAACCCGACGACAAGGGTGGCGTCACCCAGCGGCCGGCGATGCGCACGAATACATTGCTGCGCCCGCCTTCAGTCAATTCACCGCGATCATTGAAAAACAAGGAATCGAATGCGCCGAGAGCCTCCGCGCGCTGCCAGCCGGCATCATAGGTGCGACGCAGCGTGGTCTTGTGCGCCAGCAGCGGATCGTCCGATGGCATGCGCCGTGGCGACAGCAGCACTCGTACCGGCTGCGCCAGCGGTGTCACCGGCGCGCTGGTCAGAAGCATGCCACCGCCGGCGTCGATTGCGACGCGCAGCCGGTAATCGCGGCCCACATCAAAGGCAGCGCAAGCCACCGCAATCCGTGCGCGAACCTCGGCTTCATCCCAGGCAAAACCAAGCGCTGTCGCTGAGGCCGACAGCCGTGCCAGATGCGGCTCAAGCAAGCCGCAACCATCGAGAGTCGCATGCATCGTCTCGAACAGCTCGAAGCCGGGCGCCACGCCGGTCAAAAAGCGCGCCTTCAGCAGGCACTCCTGATACTCGGCGCGCGCATCGCTGTCATACACGATGCCGGCGCCGACGCCCATTTCGCCGCGCCGGCGCTCATTCGCATCCGGCGCGCCGAGCAGCAAGGTACGTATCGGCACCGACAGCATGAAATCGCCGAGGCCACTGCCGTTCGCGGCCGGCTCGAACCAGCCGATCGCGCCGGTATACAGCTGGCGCGGGCAGTGCTCGAGCGCCTGCAAAATCTGCAGCGTTCGGCGCTTTGGCGCCCCCGTGATCGAGCCGCACGGATACAGCGCATCGAACACCTGCCGCAGCCCGATATCGACCCGCACGCGCGCAGTAATTGTGGACGTCATCTGCAGCACGGCACCGAAACGCTCGACGGCAAACAGCTCCGGCACCGTCACGGATCCCGTCTCGGCGATACGCCCGAGGTCGTTGCGCAGCAGGTCGACGATCATCAGGTTTTCCGAGCGCTCCTTGTCACTGTCACGCAGCACTTGCGCACGCTGTGCATCGATGGCTGCGTCGCCGCTCGCCGCCGCCGTGCCCTTCATCGGCCGGCACAACATGGCTCCTTGCGCATGGCTGACGAACAGCTCGGGTGACAAGGACAGCACGACCTGCCCGTCCGGCAGCGCGAGCAGCGCGCCATACGGCACCGGCTGGCGTGTGCGCAGCGCCGCATACAGCGCCACCGAATCGCCGTGCATATCGAAGCGCATCGGGAAAGTGAAATTCACCTGATAGGTGTCACCGGACTCGATCTGACGATGGATGGCATCGACCGCGGCGGCGAAGCTGGCCTCATCGAGCGCCGCGTGCAGTTGCGTCACCGCATGCGGCGCGCCGGCGGCGCGACGCGTGATCCAGGCGTTGATCTCGGAGGCAGTCAGCCGCTCGCAGCGAGCGAACAGCAGCACGGTCGCCAGCGGTGTTCCGGCAGACTGCCCCGAAGACAAATGCTGCAGTCCATAGCCCAGCTCGAAATTGAACAGGCCGACCGCATGATGCCCGCTGGCGAGCGCCGCTTCGATCGCAGCAAAAAAATTGCCGACGTCGTCGCCTGCGCGATGCATCAGCGTGCCAACGGGCGATACATACAGCCGCGATCGACGTGGAACGCTGGCATCGACATCGGCATCGGTACGCGCATCATCGAGCAGCGCAAATGCGCCGGCGGGGAATTCAGACACAGTAGACATCAGATAGTCGAGCAGAAGCGGGACAGACGTGCGAACGCAGCGGACAGCGCAAGCGCGTCATGATAATGCCGTCTGCGACGCAGCGCCAATACGCGCCGCGAGGTGATCGATCAGTACGCGCACACGGTGCGGCACCTGTCGGTTGCCGGGCAACATCGCATAGATGCCGAGCTCAGGCATCGGAAATTCCTCCAGCACTTCTACCACGCGTCCGTCCGCCAGATAGGGGCCGACGATGAAATCCGGCTGTATCGTGATGCCGAAGCTCTGTGCGGCCGCTTCGGCGAGTGCTTCACCATTGCTGGCATTGATGCGTGCGGTGACCGTGACCGGCACCCATGCTTCGCCGATCCGATAAGTCCAGCTCGGCTGCGCACCGCTGCCCGTGTAGCCCAGGCATTCATGCTGGGCCAATTCAGACGGATGACGCGGCCGCCCAAAGCGCGCAAGGTAATCCGCGGAGGCCACCGTATGCATGCGCGTGGTGCCCATGCGGCGCGCGACGGCCGTGGGCGGCAATTTGCCGGTAATGCGAATCGCCAGGTCGATACCCTCCTCAATCAGGTTCACGCGGCGATCGGTGTAATCCATCGCCAGGGACACCTCGGGATGTGCGCGCGCGAAATCCAGCAGCAGCGGCACCATGCGCGCCAGCCCGTACGACAAGGGCAGGCTCACACGGATGTTGCCGCGCGCCAGCTGCCGCTGCTCGGCCACGCCGGCCTCGGCCGTCTCGACCAGATTCAGGATCACCCGACATTTTTCGAGATAGGCCGCACCGGCCGAAGTCAATGTCAACCGGCGCGTGCTGCGCGCCATCAGCTTCACGCCGAGATGCTCCTCGAGCGCGGCAACTTGCCGTGTGATGACTGAGCGGGCCACGCCCTGCTGCTGTGCGACCGCTGAAAAACTGTTCAGCTCGGCCACGCGAATAAAGGTGTGCATCGCACTTAGCCTGTCCATTGTTGCACCTCAAGCAATAATGATTTGCGAATTGTCCCCTATTTCAATCCAATCTGCCGATTTACTCTACGGCTTCGACATCAAGGAGCTGTCATGAACCCGCTGCCCACGCTGTTCGTCCCGCACGGCGCACCGACTTTCGCACTGCGGCCCGGCCCGGCCGGTGCCGCGCTGGCGCGCATCTCCGCCGGTCTGCCACGTCCGCGCGCAGTGGTGATGGTCAGCCCGCACTGGGACACCGCCGAGCCTGAGGTCGGGACTGGCGAGCGACTAGACACTGTCCATGATTTCTACGGCTTTCCGGCTGCGCTGTATGACATCAGTTACCCGGCCACCGGCTGCCCGGAAGCGGCGCGCGAAGTCGCAGCGGCGCTGAAGGCCGGCGGCCTGCCAGTACGCGAGGCACCGTCGCAGGGTCTTGACCACGGCGCATGGATACCGCTGCGCCTGATGTACCCGGATGCCGACGTGCCGGTCGTGCCGCTGTCGCTGCAAAGCCGGTGGGGCGTCGAAGGCGCGTACCGCCTCGGGCAGGCACTGGCGCCGCTGACGGCCCGGGGATTTCTGGTGATCTGCTCCGGCAATGTGACGCATAACCTCGGCGACTACCGTATCGCCAGCATGGCCGGCAACGGCGGCCTGGACTATGTGCGCGACTTCCCCGCGTGGCTGACCGAAAGGCTGCAGCAGCATGATATCGACGCATTGCTGGACTACCGCCGCCAGGCACCTCAGGCAGTACGCGCGCATCCGAGCGATGAGCACCTGCAACCGCTGTATGTCGCGCTCGGCGCGGCCGGCCGCAACGCACATGTCGAGCACCTGCACACTGGCATCAGCGATTACGTGCTGGCCATGGATGCGTATGCATTCACACCACTGCAATAAAGGAACATGACAATGAAATCCATGAAGCGTACGCAGCAACCCCTGCGGCACTACCATGGGGCTGCGAAAGGCCTGCACTGGCTGATGGCGCTCCTGATCGCCGGTCTGATACCGCTGGGGCTTTACATGCACGAGCTGCCGCTGTCGCCGCAGAAGCTGCAGCTGTACTCGTGGCACAAGTGGGCCGGCGTGACCGTGTTCATGCTGCTGCTGGTGCGCCTCGCAACACGGATCGCCTTCCCGCCGCCGCCGCTGCCGTCGCAAATATCACGGTTGCAGCAACAGGCCGCGCATGCGGGCCATCTGGCGCTCTATGGGCTGATGCTGGCCATACCCCTCTCCGGCTGGTTGATGAGCTCGGCCAAGGGCTTCCAGACCGTCTGGTTCGGCTTGCTGCCGATCCCGGACCTGATCGGCAAAGACAAGGCGCTCGGCGAACTGCTGGCCGAGGTACATGAGTTGCTGAACTGGACCCTGGTGGCGGTGCTGGCCGCGCATGTTGGCGCAGCGCTGAAACATCATTGGATCGACCGTGACGGTGTGCTGGCGCGGATGCTGCCCGCACATCGTCCTGATATCACTCGGGAGAAAACATCATGAAAAACATCGCGCAGACTCTGGCCCTGGGTTGGACCCTGGCTGCGGCCGCGCCGCTGCCGTACGCGGCCGAATTCAATCAGGTACAGTCGCAGCAAAGCAGCATCGGCTTCAGCTACCAGCAGATGGGCGTATCGATGGATGGCCGATTCCGGAAATTCAGCAGCCGGATCGCGTTCGACCCGGTGCAGCCGGCCAAGGCACAGGCGGCATTCGATATCGACCTGGCCAGCATCGACACCGGTGCGGCCGAATCGGACGAGGAAGTCGCCGGCAAGAGCTGGTTTAACACTGCGGGCTTCCCGAAAGCGAATTTCGTGTCGTCCGCCGTGAAGCCCGTCGGCGGCAACCGCTACGAGGTGAGCGGTCGCCTGACCATCAAAGGCAGGTCAAAAGATATCGTGGTACCGGCCACGTTCACGCAGCAGGGCAATAACGGCGTGTTCGCGGGCGGCTTTACGGTCCGGCGTGCGGACTTCGCAATTGGCGAAGGTGCGTGGGCCAAGTTCGACATCGTTGCCAACGACGTGCAAGTGAAGTTTCGTATCGCCGCGACTGCGGCGAAATAATCCCCCCAATGACTCAACGGAGAAAACCCATGAACAAGCTCAGCAAACTCGCCACCGCACTACTTCTCGCCACCGCTGTCAGCGCACCTGCGCTGGCTGCACCAGAGACCTTTGTGCTCGACCCCCACCACACCTACCCGCGCTTCTCATATAACCACCTGGGCTTCTCGACCCAGCTGTCGCGCTTCAACAAAACCACCGGCAAAGTGGTGTTCGACAAGGCCGCGAAGACTGGCTCGGTCGATATCGTGATCGACGCCAAGTCGATCGACACCGGTTCGGCGCTGTTCAACGAGCACATTCAGGGTGAAGACTTCCTCGACACCGCAAAGCATCCGACGGCGACCTTCAAGTCGACCAAGGTCACCTTCGACGGCGACAAGCCGGCCACCATCGAGGGCGAACTGACGCTCAAGGGCGTCACGAAGAAGGTCGTGCTGACCGTCACGTCGTTCCTCGCGATGCCGCATCCGATGCAGAAGAAAGACGCGATCGGCGCAAACGCCCACACAGTCGTCAAGCGTACCGACTTCAACATGGGCAAGTACGCGCCGCACGTCGGCGACGAAGTGCGCATCGACATCGCGCTCGAGGCCGTCAAACAGTAAAGCTGCAGTTCTGTAGATACAATGCCCGCTGGCTCCCCCGGCGGGCATTTTTCTTTACGGCGATGAATTCAGACGAGTCAGAAAGCACCCTGCGCGCCATGCCGCGCATGCCGGCCGGCGTCTGGGCGCTTGGCTGCGTCAGCCTGCTGATGGACATCTCGTCGGAAATGATCCACAGCCTGCTGCCACTGTTCATGGTCGGTACCCTCGGCGCCAGTGCGCTCATGGTCGGCGTGATCGAAGGCGTCGCCGAAGCGACCGCGCTGATCGTCAAGGTGTTCTCGGGCGCGCTGTCGGACTATCTCGGTCGCCGCAAAGGGCTGGCGCTGCTCGGCTACACGATGGGCGCGCTCTCCAAGCCGCTGTTTGCGCTCGCTTCCGGCAGCGGCCTGGTGCTGGTCGCGCGTTTCGTCGACCGCGTCGGCAAAGGCGTGCGCGGTGCGCCACGTGACGCGCTGATCGCCGACCTGACACCCGCCGCCATCCGCGGCGCCGCGTTCGGACTGCGCCAGTCACTCGATACTGTCGGCGCCTTCGTCGGGCCCCTGCTGGCGGTCGGGCTGATGCTGGCCTGGAACAACGATTTCCGTGCCGTGTTCTGGGTCGCGCTGCTGCCCGGCCTGCTGTCGGTTCTGGTGCTGTGGTTCGGCGTACGCGAACCACGCGCCGGCGAGCAGCCCACGCGCCGCAATCCGATCACGCGCGCCAACCTGCGCCGCATGGGCGGCCAATACTGGTGGGTGGTGGCGATCGGTGCCGCCTTCATGCTCGCGCGCTTCTCCGAGGCTTTTCTCGTGCTGCGTGCAGCACAGGCCGGCATCGCAATCGCCCTGGTACCGCTGGTGATGGTGGCGATGAACGTGGTGTATTCAGCGTCGGCTTACCCGTTCGGCAAGCTGTCGGACCGCGTCAGTCACACCGCGCTGCTGATGGCAGGCCTGCTGATTCTGCTCGCCGCCGATCTCGTGCTCGCGCTGCCGCCGACGCCGCTCACGCTGCTGGCCGGCGTCGTCCTGTGGGGGGTGCATATGGGCATGACCCAGGGGCTGCTGTCAGCGATGGTCGCCGACACCGCCCCGGCCGACTTGCGCGGCACTGCATTCGGCTTTTTCAACCTGGTGTCCGGTATCGCACTGCTAGCCGCCAGCGTGGTGGCGGGCCTGCTGTGGGACCGCGCAGGTGCGGCATCCACCTTCATCGCCGGCGCCGGCTTCTGCGTTCTCACGCTGCTGGCGATCGCGCTGCGCCGCCGATAAGTTTTTCTGAGCCAGGTGGCCGGCGTCGTTACGCCGCGCTCTGGCCCGCCTTCATTTCACCGACGGAATGTAGAGCTTGTCCTTGTCCAGCCGGGTGGTCCAGGGCAGGCCGGCGTTCTTCCAGCCATTGACGACGCGCTTGCCTGTCTCTGGGCCGTCCTTCGCGACATCTCCCTCGAAGCCATCCACGACGGTATAGACCTTCGTATAACCCAGCTCGGCCAGCAGGTTCGCCGCCTTCGACGAACGGTCACCGGAACGGCAGATCAAAATGACGGGCGTATCCTTGCCCAGGTTTTTGGCCGCCATGCGGCGCGCGACCTCCGTGTCGAAATCGTTGTTGTACTCAAGCCGGAAACGGCCGGCCTTGTCATCCCAGGCTGCGTTCGGCGGATGTTCGAGCAAGGGCACATGGGCGTCGACCAGGCTGGCCATGCCGGTGTAACTGACCTCACTGCGGGTGCGGATGTCGATGAACATCAGCTGCTCGCCCAGCTGCTGCTTGAGCGCATAGGCTTCCTTCGCATCGAGATAGAGGCCGGGTTTGGTCTGCTTGGATTGCGGCACCTGCGCCGCGTCAAGCGCCATCGCCGGCAAGGCCATCGCCAGTGCCAGCGCCGCCAGCGCGCCCGCCAGGCTGCGGCTGAATGAGTGCTTCGTTTTCATGGCAAGGTCTCCTTGACCGGGTTACTGCGGACAACGGGTGAAAAATCTTAGCATGTAGCCCATGCCGGGGTCGGCCTGCCGGCCGAATTGACAGCGGTGGCATCCTCGGTGAACCTGAGGCCTGCGCGCTGCGCATCAGGCCTGCGACCGGGCCTGCTTCCCATACCAACAACCACCGGAGGAAGACATGAAACGATCCCTTGCCCTGCCTGCCCTGCTGCTCGCGACTGCCGCGTTATCGCTGGCCGTGCCGGCTGCTGCCGAAGTTACTTGCGGCACCTACCTCAGCCGCCCTGCCGATGGCGGCGCACAAGCGTCGCTTGGCGAGAAGGTGCGTATCGTGGTCTTCCACAATGTCACGCAGCTCAACGCGGAACAGGGTGGCCGCTATGACGGTCCGGCGGGCAATTGCGGCGGTACCGTGACGGTGCTGCCCGACGGCTCGGCACAGGCGGCCGGCGCATGCACTGTCATGGATGGGGACGGCGATGTCGCGATTTACCAGTTCCTGCATCTGCCGGGCGAGCAGCGCGGCAACTTTCACCGTGCCGGCGGTACCGGCAAGTTCGCACAGGATTTCAGGACCGGCTGGTACGAGCAGACCACTCAGCAGGAAAATGGCGCAAACGGCATCTGGGGTGGCGATGACATCGCCATTTGCCAGTAAAGCGCCCGGCGGCGGCCGTCAATGCGGCCGCCCTGTGGTGCAGGCTTAGGAGTTCGCGCCACCCGGCGCAGTGGCGCCGGCGGACGTGACTGATTGCACGCCGATCTGTGCCTCGAACGCGCGCAAGCGCTTGTAGACCGAGATCAGCTCGACGATGGTGCCCCAGCTGCGCACCAGGAACTGGAACGACATCTCGACGCGGCCAAAGGCACGCACGATCTGCTGCATCACACCCAGCGTGATCGCGCCGGCCACCACGGTCGGACCGAGCGCGATGTAGGGCACCAGCACGCCGAACTGCAGATAGGTGAACTTCGCGACATCGAAGTACATGTAGTGGAAGAACAGCCGGAAATAATTCGCGCGCACATGCGAGAACAATCCGCTGACCACCGGCTCGCCGGCTCGCGCACCATCATCCTCGCCATGCACCAGTTCCTTGCGGTAAGCCGCCTCGACACGCTGGTTGTTGTACTCCAGGCCGGGGAGCTTCACGCCCACCAGCGCCAGCAAGACGGTACCGGCCAGCGCGAACAGAATTGCCACGTAAACCAGCGCATGATCGACCTGCCCCAGCATCGGCACTTCGGACACTTTTTTCGACAGGTTCCAGAGGATGGGCAGGAACGCGACCAGCGTCATCAGCGAATCCAGCATGCTCGAGCCGAGCGACTCCATGATGGCGGCGAAACGCTTGGAATCTTCCTGCACGCGCTGGCTTGCGCCTTCGATGTGGCGCAGCGTGCCCCAGTTCCTCATGTAGTAATCGTTCATCGCATGCCGCCAGCGGAACACCCAATGCTTCGTGTAAAAGCCGAGCAGCACCGCCACCAGCACATAGGTGCCGGCCAGCTTGCCGAAGGTCATCAGGAAACCGAAGAATTCGTCGAGGGTCACCGCGCCAGGGTTGCCAAGCGCCTTTTGCACCACGTCGTAGAAACCGCCGAACCAGTCATTGATCGCGACATCAATCTCGACCTGATACCAGGTGCCGAGAATGATCAGGGCCGCACCCGGCCAGGACCAGAACAGCCACTGGCGGGAAAAGAAAAAAGGCTTGAACATGCGTTGTCTCGCTGATAGTTATTTTATTTTGAAGTGCTCGCACGGATCGGTGCGCGCAGCCGACTCGGTCACCCACACGTAGTCATAGCGACCGGCGAGTGACTTTATCAGTTCCTGCCGCTCGCCGCCCCATTCGTAGAAGCCGACCGACGAAATTTTCAGCGAAGGTGCCAGAGCGTCAATCACTTGCGGCACGCCATAGTCCTTGCGCACATGGCCATTCCCCGCCACCAGCACGGCCGGCACATGCGCCAGCAGCGCATTGGCCATCGACACATCGGTCGCGCGCTGCACCAGTTGCATCGGCGCGCGGTATTTGTCCGGTAGCTGTCCGCAATGTCCGTCAACCAGGTCGCCGTCCAGACGCGCGGCGGCCTGCGGCGTCAGCGGCGCCTTCCGGTACGACGCCGCGAGTGCGGCGGTGAGCGCCGTATCGCCATCGGCCATCAGCCGCTTCGAATAGCCTTTCGGCAGGTTGCCGCCGACCAGCAGCAGCTCACTCTGGCGGATCGCATCGAACAACGGCTCATGCAACGGCCAGCCCCAGCCACGCGCATCGAAACCGGCGGCCTCAAGGGCGGCGCGCAGCGGCCCTGTAGCCGCAACGCGCATGTCAGAGGGCAAATGCTCGGCAACCACCGTCGTGCCGGAGCGGGCGAAGCGCGCGATCAGTTCGCCGCGCAGCTGATGATGTCGCGTATTGTCGTGCAACTCGCCGAGTAACACGATGTCCTGGCCACGCAAGCGCTCGGCCAGGACCTGCTCGCTGATTTCGTCACCGCTGCGCAGGTCGATCACTTGCGCATGGGCGGCCACAGTAACGGCAGCCAGCACCGTGAGGCAAGCGCGGTGCCATTGTTTTTTTGCGTGAAGCTTCATGCTGCGTCTCCGGAGCGGTGTGATGCCGCTCTTGGTCGTATCGTTGTTATGTTTTTTCGGGTGCGCGTGCTTCAGGCACGCAAGCGATGCGCCCAGTCGGTCAGAGCGACCAGCATCTTGCCGAGCTGCTCGGCCGTTGCCGTATCGGTCAGCTTGCCTTGTGCGTCGAACTTCGACGGTGCCGCCGAGATGAAGACCTCAGGCTGGTTCAGCAGGTGGGCATTCAGATAGACGAATACCTGGCGCAGATGATATTGCGCGCGCGACGTGCCAAAGCCCCCCGGCGTTGCGCCGATCAGCGCGATCGGCTTGCCGCTAAAGGGCTGCTCGGGCGGGCGCGATGCCCAGTCGATCGCATTCTTCAGTACACCCGGTATCGAGTAGTTGTATTCGGGTGTGGCGATCACCAGCGCATCGGCTGCCTTGATCTGTGCGCGCAATTGCTGCACCGGCTCAGGCAAGCCCTGTACTCGCACATCTTCGTTATAAAGCGGGATCGACGACAGATCAAAGCTGGACAGGGTTACGCCGTCTGGCAATACGTCAGCACAGGCTCGCAGCGCCGCACTGTTCAACGACGCCTGCCTGAGGCTGCCAGAGATCCCGAGGATATGCATGATTTCTCCTTATCGGTTGGGGAATTTTGTAGAGACACCAGCGTCGAATTTTGCCCGAACCGGCGCAGGCCTGCATCGCAGACGCGCTTTCACCCCAGGAGGAACTCATGGCGCAGGACAATCTTCAGGCGCGAAGCCAAGGCAATTTTCCGCTCGACGATCCGACACAGTCGCTGATGCATGACCACAATTACGTCCGCCAGCTGATGCAGCACTACCTCGGCACACAGGACAAAAACGTCTGGCAGCAGGCCGGCCCGCAGATTTGCGAGGCGCTGCAGATGCACACGACCTTAGAAGAGGCCGTGTTCTATCCGCGCGTGCAGGAACTGGATCCGGCGCTGGTAGAAAAATGCCAGGATGACCATCAGGTGGCCGATGAATTGCTGGTGCAATTACAGGAATTGCAACCGGGCGAGCCTGCCTACAATGCGCTGATGCAGCAACTGCAGGACTGCGTGATCGCCCACATCGAAGTCGAGGAACAACAATTGTTTCCCGCCGTCCGCAACGCCGGAATCGACCTGCAGGAGCTCGCATTGCGCATGCAGGCGTATGAAGCGAACCTGATTTCGACACAAGCGGCCAGCGCCCGTGGCGCGCAACCGGGCAGCGGTCTGCATTAGCAGCAAGACCCGACGGCGCAAGCGACCGTGGATAACGACACTGAAGTCTTTCGCTTGTCCTGGTCAGCGAAGCGCCGGAAAGGGTCGAGGGCATGATCTGCTCCCGCACGGCGATCGTCTGTTAATCTGCTTTGATCGCTTCGACCTGGATTGCGAGCTTGATCTCCGGCGAGAAACGCGGCAGGCCGATGGTCATACCGTAGTCGCTGCGGTCGAAACGGCCCTGCGCATCGGCGCCGCAGACTTCGCGCTTGAGCATCGGGTGGATGATGCATTTGAAATGCGTGATGGTCAGCGGCATCGGCTTGGTAATGCCCAGCAGCGTCATTTCGCCGTCTACGCCGACCAGCTTGTCACCGTCGAATTTCAGTGCGGTGCTCTTGTAGGTGATGCTTGGGTATTTGGCGACGTTGAACATTTCCTCGCCGCGCGCTTTCTCGTTCATTTTCGCGTGGCCGAAGTCGACCGTGCCTGCATCGATGCTGATATCGATGCTGCCGCCGCTCTTCGAGGCGCGGTCGAGCACGATTTTGCCGGATGACTTGGTGAACTTGCCACGCCAGAATGACAGACCCATGTGATCCGCCTCGAAGCTCGGATAGGTGTGACCCGGTTCGACGTTGTACACCTGCGCGCCGGCGGTGCCGGTGGCTGCGGCGAGCAGCGCGGACAGGATCAGGTTCTTGGTATTCATGGATCTCCTCGGTAAGAATTGCCGTATATCTGGATGTCTGATGGGGCGCGTTGGCAGCTGCACAGCGCGTTACTGCGAGAGCACGCGGAATTTGATCACCACTTCGTCGGCCACGATGCTGGTGTCTTTCCATTCCCCTTCGCCGATGCCGAATGCCAGCCGCCGGATCGGCAGGCTGCCCTCGAATATCTGTGCAGCGCCTTCTTTCTTCACCGTCATCGGGAAGCTGACATCGGCCGTCTTGCCCTTCAGCGTCAGCTTGCCGCTGACCTCGAGCTTGCCCGCACCGGCCGGACGTATCTTCGTCGACGCGAAGCTGGCCTTCGGGAATTGCGCGGCATTAAACCACTCTTTCTTGCGTACTTCGCTGTTGTAGTCGGGGTCGCCGAGGTCGAAGCTGGCGACATCGATATCGACGCTGGCCTTGGCGTTTTCCGGCTTCGCGGCGTCATAGTCGATCTGTGCGGCGACCTTATTGAATTTCGCATCGACCGGCACCCCCATCTGGCGGAAGGTCGCGGCAACCGTGCTCTTTGCGGCATCAACTTTCAGGTTCGCTGCCAGCGCGACGGAGGCGCACAGCGATAACAGCACAACGGCATTCCTTGCAAACATGGTCTGTGTTTTCCTTGTTAAGGGTTGTCAGCGCCGAAGGGGCGCAGTGGCTGTTTAAAACCGCAGCGAGCGGCCCGAGTGAGGTTCGAAAAGCGCCGCTCACGGCATCATGCGGCGCAGCAGGCCATCACGATCGATCCAGTGGTGCTTGATCGCGGCTGCGACATGGAGCATGACAAAAGCCAGCATCGTATAGACGAGCACCTCATGCAACTCCTTCAGCACCGGCTTAAGCAGCGGATCGGGATCGATCAGCACCGGCAACGGCAGCACCCCCAGATAGACCACCGGCACGCCGGCCGCAAGGCTGTAAAAATAGCCCGACAGTGGTACCGCGAACATCAGCGCATAGAGCAACAGGTGAATCAGCGTGGCGGCGCGACGCTGCCAGGCCGGCATCTCGATCGGACGCGGCACGCCATGCCGCAAGCGCCACAACAACCGCAATGCCGCCAGCGCGAGCACAGTGACGCCCAGCCACTTATGCCAGGAAAAATATCTGAGCTTGGTCGGCGTGAGTCCGGGAATATCGACCATCACGACGCCGAGCGCGAAAGCCGCGACAATCAGCAAGGCCACCAGCCAGTGCAAGCTCACCGCGACCAGGTCATAACGCGGCTCTTCGAACATCCATGACACTCCTGATTGATAACGCGATAAAAACGTATTGTGCATGCAAGCGCCGAACACCGCACAGAACTATCTGGCTCCTGCGTGGGCTGCCCGCCTGAACGTTCAGAAACTCACCTACAACTTGCGCACCGAATTCGGCAGTTCATCAGGATTCGGGCCGTCGGCCGGGAATTCGCGGCGCAGGAAGTCGCCAACGGCCACGATGGCATCAATGCAGCCAGCCGCAGCGTCGCCCGCCCGGCACGCCTGCCGGATATGCTCGGCTGCCTCCGACCAGCATGTGTCCCCGCGCGGATGCAGGCCGCGATCCGCGACGATTTCGACTGCACGGTCAGCCAGCAGCAGATAGATCAGCACGCCGCTGTTGTGCGCCGTATCCCACACATGCATTTGCGCGAATACCTCGACCGCGCGCTCGCGCGCGCTGGTCTGCCGCAGCAACTGGCGCGGCGTCAGCGACGCTTCGACGACAAAGCAGATCTCGCCAGCGTGGCCCTGCTCGGCGCGCCCGATCGCTTCAGTGATCCGGCTGCAGGCAGCCACTGGAATAACCCGGCGTGCCTGCCAGTAGGCGCTCCATAAATGACGGAAAAACCGTGCAAGCATCACCACCGCCCCGACGCGCCGCCACCGCCAAAACCACCGCCGCCGCCGCGAAAGCCACCTCCACCGCCGCTGCCACCCCAGCCGCCACCGGTACCCCAACCGCCGCCAGGTCCGTGCCGGCCACCGCGCCAGCCGCTGCCCATCTGGCCGCCGCCCAAGGTGACGATGACGCCGATGAAGGCCGCAATCACGCTCATCAGCAGCACGCCCGTGAATAACCAGGCGGCGACGCCAAGCAGGCCACCGGTTGCCAACGCGCCCTTGCCCCGCCCGAGGAGGGCGCGCATCAGGCCACCGAGCATCAGGGCCGCAAAAAACAGCACAGGCAACACCCCCGCCGCACCTGCGACGGTGTCGCCGTTGGCGGGCGGCTCCGGCAAGGGTTCGCCGTCGATCACGCGCATGATGGCCTCCGCGCCGGCATCGATACCGCCGGCGAAATCGCCATTGCGGAAATGCGGGACAATCAGCTCATCGATGATGCGTTTGCTGGTCGCATCATTCAGAGCGCCTTCAAGACCGTACCCCACTTCGATGCGCAAGCTGCGTTCTTCCTTGGCTACTAGCAGGATCGCACCGTCGTCGATTTTTCCTCGGCCAATCTTCCATTGCTCGGCCAAACGAATGCCGAACTGTTCGATGGTCTCGGGTGCCGTACGCGGCACGATCAGCACGGCGAGCTGACTGCCCTTGCGCTGCTCGAACGCCCGTAAGCGCGCGTCCAGCGCCTGCTGTTGCGCAGTGCTCAGCGTGCCGGTCAGATCGACGACACGGCCTGTCAGCGGCGGCACCGGCTGCAGGTCTTGCGCGAGCGCAGGCAGGCCGCACAGACCGGACAGCCACGTCAGCCAGACCAGCGCGACGATCGCGCTTTTATTTATTCTGGCCAGCATGTGCAGGTGCCTGCTGCGCCGGTGAGGAGGCGCCGAAATCGACCGTCGGCGCAGTCGAGATCGCGCGCTCGTTATCGACCGAGAAATTCGGCTTGACCGCAAAACCGAAAGCCATCGCCGTCAGGTTGGTCGGGAAAGAGCGCACGGTCACGTTGTAGTCCTGCACGGCCTTGATGTAGCGGTTGCGCGCCACAGTAATCCGGTTTTCGGTGCCTTCGAGCTGCGCCTGCAAGTCGCGAAAACCGGTGTCTGCCTTTAGCTGCGGATAATTTTCACTGACCGCCAGCAGCCGCGACAGTGCGCCGCTCAGTTGCCCCTGCGCAGCCTGGAAGCGCGCCAGCGCCTGCGGATCATTTAACAACTCGGGCGTGACCTGCATCGAACCGACGCGGGCGCGCGCTTCGGCGACCTGCGTCAGCACCTGGCTTTCGTGTGCCGCATAGCCCTTGACGGTGTTCACCAGATTCGGCACAAGATCGGCACGCCGCTGATACTGGTTGACTACCTCGGACCAGCTGGCTTTGATCTGTTCGTCACCCGTCTGCAGCGTGTTGTAGCCGCAGCCGCCGAGCATCGTGGCGAGCAGCAGCATGACGATCCGGGAAAAATAGCGTTGCATGTACATCCTCCGTGGGATGGAGTCGAATATCGGGAATCGGTAAATACACGGGATCAAACAGGATCTATATTAGCCTTGTCCCGCCTTCTTCAACATGGGTGCCCGAAAGAGCCGGGCCGCGGTGAACCAGCGCTGCCATCGCCTGCCTAATTCACAGTCTGTCAATGAATTCATTCCTTTTCCGGGAGAGCGCAAATGAACTTCATCATCTGGATCGTAATCGGCGGCATCCTCGGCTGGATAGCGAGCATGATCATGCGAACCGATGCACAGCAGGGAATGCTGCTGAACGTGGTGGTCGGCATCATCGGCGCCCTGCTCGGCGGCTGGCTGCTGGCTCCGCTGTTTGGCACCGGCACCATCAATCAAAATGATTTCAGCCTTGGTTCGCTGGTGGTCTCCCTGCTCGGTGCCGTGATCTTGCTAGCCATCGTCAACCTGTTCCGACGCGGTACACCACGCTGACGGTGAGCATTTGCCGCAGACCCGCGGCTTACGGATGATGAGGCATCAGGGCGTCAGGGCGCGCCGGGTGGGGGCGTCGGGTGGGTGCAGTCGGCAGAATCAGTCACTGTCAGGTGTCAGCATTGCTTCCGGCCGAACCCAGCGGTCATAGTCTGCCGGACTGACAAAGCCGAGCTGCTGCGCCGCTTCCCGCAAGCTGAGATTGCTGACATGGGCGAGTCGGGCGACCTGTGCGGCGCGGTCATAGCCGATGTGGGGTGCCAGGGCAGTGACTAGCATCAGCGAGCGGCGCATGCCTTCGGCAAGTTTGCCTTCGTGTGCGCTCAGGCCCTGCACGCAATGGCGATCGAAGCTGCTGATGCCATCAGTCAGGAGGCGCAGGCTCTGCAACAGAGCGTAGGCCAGTACCGGGCGTGCGACGTTCAACTCGAAATTGCCGGACGAGGCGGCAAAGCTGAGCGTGGTGTCGTTGCCAAACACTTGGTAGCAGATCATCAGGATCGCCTCGGGCTGTGTCGGATTGACTTTGCCCGGCATGATCGAGCTGCCAGGCTCGTTTTCCGGCAGCGATATTTCGCCTAGCCCGCTGCGCGGACCCGATGACAGCCAGCGCAAGTCATTGGCGATTTTCATCAGGGCGCAAGCAAGCGTTTTCAGTGCGCCATGCAGCGCTACCAGCGGCTCGTGTCCGGCCAGCGCGGCGAATTTGTTGTCTGCAGAATAGAAATTGAGCCCGCAACGCGAAGCCAGTTCACGCGCGACGCGCCCGCCGAATTCGGTGTGCGTATTCATGCCGGTGCCGACCGCCGTACCGCCAATGGCCAGCGCGAGCACTGCAAACAGTGAATGATGAATCGCCTGCGCGGCGATCTGCAACTGCGCGGCATGGCCGGACAATTCCTGACCCAGAGTCACGGGTGTTGCGTCCTGCAAGTGGGTGCGGCCGATTTTCATCAGCGAAGCATAGTGCACCGCCTTCGCAGTGAATGTGGCCTGCAGTGACTGCAGTGCCGGCAACAGCTGCTGCCTGGCCGCCAACGCAGCGGCGACATGCATCGCCGTGGGAAATACATCATTCGACGACTGGCCGAGATTCACGTCATCGTTCGGATGCAGCCAACGGTCATTGCCACGCGGCCCACCCAGCCACTCGGAAGCACGATTGGCCAGCACTTCGTTGAGATTCATGTTGGTTTGCGTGCCGGAGCCGGTCTGCCAGAGCGACAGCGGAAACTGATCGGCATGCCAGCCGGCGATCACTTCATCGGCTGCGGCAACGATCGCATCGGCTTTGCGCGCATCGAGCCGGCCAAGATCGCAATTGACCACCGCTGCGGCGCGCTTGACCTGCGCAAGCGCTGTCAACAGTTCGCGCGGCATGCGTTCGGTAGAAATTGCAAAGTAATGCAACGAGCGCTGCGTCTGCGCGCCCCACAGGCAATCGGCAGGTACGTCGATGTCGCCGAAGCTGTCGTGCTCAGTACGGGTTGCCATGATCGTGCTCCTCGGAACAGGGCGAAGCGCTCAGTCCAGACTTACCTCGATTCGCAGCGCACTTCGCACTGACCGGCCGTACAGCTTGCCCGGCACGAAGCGCGCCACCTGAAAACGTTCACGCAATGCCTGCCGCTGCTGCAGCGTCAGCGAGGGTGCATCGAACAGCACGCGGTCGACATCGCCGTACTCGCTGATCAGCAGTACACAGGAAATGCGCTGCGGTGACAGATCGTGCAGCGTCCATTCCGACGGAATGTCCTGCAGCACCTGTGGCCGCTCGGTGAGCTGCGCGACCGGCAGGTAGGCGACCGTGCCGCCATCGCCGCTTGCCGCGTTCGCCGCGTCATTGATTTGCGCCATCGACGCGTCGCGTCGTGCCGGCTCGACTGCTTCGGCCACGACCGGATTGTCGGACGGATCGCTATCATCGACTGGCACATTGGCAGCGCGTTGGTCTGCTGTGTCGGGCAGCGCGACCGGTTCGACGGTGATCACCTGGCCAAAATTGCCTCCAGGGTTGCCATTTCCTCGACCGATTTGCGGAGACACAGGCATTGTCCACAATGCAGTGACCAAGCATGCCGGCGGCAACGCCGACAGCAAAATACAGACAACTTCTCGCACCCTCAGACGATCAGTCCAGCTCACGCCATGATACGCGCCGCACTGGCGACGTGCCGCCGCCGGCAGCCGTTCCTGCGACCGTGATCAGATTGCCTGCCTCATCAGTCAGCACATAGACCGACTGCGCGCCGAGACGCAGCATGCGGGCGCCAACCACCATCGCCGCCGTTCCCGTCCTGCGACCGGCGGGGGAGTGGCTGCCTTCCAGCTGGACAAAGCTGCCATCGAGATAGCGCAACGCATACGACCAGCTTTCGGCATTCGGACGACAGGCATTGGTGTCCGGCACGTTGGCGATCAGGTGCAGCACGCCCAGCTGCTGTTCCGGATTCAGCGTTACCCGTTCGCCCGAGTCAGCGCGCGCATCGAAGTCAAGATACCAGCCGGCATCGGTCAGCCAGTCCACCGGCAGGCGGGTAACATTCCGCTCGGCGGCCCCGTCGCCTGCGACCAGCTGCTGGTGAACCATGTTCGGCAGGCTGCGCAAGTCGTCCGGCCCCGACGCTGTCAGTCTGTCCCTGAACGTATAGACGGACTGCACCGACTTGTCTTGCGCGTCCGACAATCCGAGGTAGCTGCCGGTTCCCACACTGACGAGCGGAATTGATTCGGCACCGATCCGGACCATTGATAATTCGGGACGCGTCGTGACTGGCTGCGCGATGCCATTCCTGACCAGCCGCGCGACTCGCACTGCGGACGGGCCCGGAATCAGTGGCGGCTCGTCGATATCGAAGCGCCATACATTGCCGAGCAAGTCGCCGCCATACAGCCGTATGGCCGTGTTGTCGAGCAGATTGTCGACCCAGGCATTCAGCTGGGCGAGTCCGGCCGGCTGAGCTTCGCTGCCGCTGCCGGTGTCGATCCGCCTGAGCAGTTCACCGGTCGCCGCGTTCAGCACGAACAGCATGCCGTGGCCCGTACCGGGATTGACATTGTTGTAGCCGGAGCTGATTACCACGACCCAGGTTCCGTCGCGGCGCTTGGCAATCACGGGTCGGCCGAGTGCATAGCCAAGGTTGGCTTCATCGGCGACTGAGAAGCGCCACAGGAAGACGGGCCGCGCAGGATCGGTGATGTCGAGTGCGTAGTATTCGCGACCGGCAGCGCCCAGTCCGCCGACCAGGATGGTTCGCCAGGCCGACCCGTCACATGCCGAGGCCGGCGCCGACGGACAAATGTCGCCGGCGACCGGCGTGCCATCGAGCAGGTAGCGAAAACCGGTGCCGAACGCAAAGTCGGCGCTGCGCGACAGGTGCGGCAAGACGCCTGAAGGAATGAAGGCCCAGCGTTCGTCGCCGTTGGCGGCATCGAATGCATGCAGCATGCCATCGTTGGCGGCGACGTAGACTGTGCCATCGCGTTGGGAGGCGACATGGTCGCGGTACTCGGCATAGTTTGCATCGGCATATCGAAAAGCCGGCGCGCCCACATACAGCGGCTGCGCATTGATGGGCGCGCCGAGTACCTGCTCGCGTCGGCGATACAGGCGCAGTGAATTGTCCGGCCGGTCTTCGTAGAGACGCTGCCCGCGCAGATAACTGATCAGAGTTTCCCCGCCGGCTTGTGCCTTTTGTGCATCGCTCAGCTGTGAGCACTGGCTTAATGCGGGTGTCGCAGCGCACGGCGCGGCGAACCACAGCTTTTCGGACGCATCCAGCTCGCTCCACTGGAATGGCCGCAGGCCGCGCGTGCCGGCCGCCGGCGCAAGGTAGATTTGCCGCTGGTCGGTCGCCGTATCGACACGCTGTGCGAGCCGCGCCGCCGCGGACCATTCGGTCGTCGCAGACACGCTGCCGTCCGCAAGATGGATGCGGCGCGCCTCGAGATCGCCATCCCAGTAAAGGGTGCGATAGCGGCTGGCAAACAGCAGGTTGTCGCCTTCGGCGGGTTCCTGGCTGCTGGTAGCGGATGCCGACGCGGCCGCGTTCCTTGCGCGAATCTGCGACATCGTCGTCGCCAGCGCACGCGCCAGTGACTCGGGTGTACGCGCATTGAAATAGTGGCCGCCGCCATTGACTGCCGCATGCCAGAGATCATCAACACGTTCCGGTCCGGCGGCATAAATCGGATCGGGCCAGTCGAGCGTGCCGTCAACGATACGGCGGAAATCGCTGTCGCCAGCTGTCTCGTAATCCTCGCGATAGTGCAGCAGTCCGTTCACGCCCAGACCAACGGTATGCGTCACCATGTGCTGGTGCGGCCCACCCCGGCGACCCGCCACGACAGGAACGATGTTGTCGCACAGCTGTCCCTGCGTGCCGCAATTGCCCAGCGCCGGACTGCGCAGGTCGGTTTCGAAATAGTAAGCGGCAACGTCGGCCAGCGTGTTCTGCCCCTGCGCCACATCCGTCGCGCCGGCGAAGGCGCCAGCGCTGATGGTGAACGAGGTATCGGCCACCAGGACAGGCAGCGCGCTGGTCTGACCGGCACTGGCCGGCGCGATAATGCGGATCTGATTCATTTCTGCAAAGGCGCGGTAGCCGTTCAGTCTGATCTGCGCGGCAATCAGACTGGCCAATCGGGCCGCCTCTTCCATCGGCACGGCGCCGTCGCGATGCTGTATGTAAGCGGAATTGGCCATTAGCGAGCGGCCATCGACGCGGATGTCGTAGGCGCCACTGTAAGGCCAGTCATTACGCAGTCGCTGCAGCCCGATCGTCACAGTGGCAACCCGATATACGCGCGGCACTTGGCTGCCGTCATACATCGGTCGGGGCAGCCGGCTGTCGGGATTGCCGACCGGCGTCTGCCCATCGATCTGCAAAGGGCCGAATCTGCCAAGCTCGGCATCTGTATTCCAGTAACCGTCCGTCGATAGGATCGTATAGTTCCGCTGGCAGGCGTACTGCACCGGATCATCGCTGCCAGTCAGCAGCTTGCCCGCATACAGACGGCCGGCCTTGGACAGCGCGGCGCGCAAGGGTGTGCTGGAGACGGGTACCACCGCATACAGTTTTTCGTAAAACCTGCGCCGGTGATCGCCACTGAAGTCGGCGATGCGCAGGAAGCCGCCGCTCGACGCATCCGTGCCCGGCTCGCTGATGACCGAGAAGCCGACGCGGAAATTTGCATCAAGCTGGGCGAACGCCCGCCCGACTGCAGACTTCATTGCCAGAATACGGGTGCGGTAATAGCTGAACCAGTTTGCGAAATTCTGCGTTTCATCGCGGCCACCGGGACCGGAACGCGTACCGACCAGCACGCGCATCCAGTGGCGACTGCCGGCCGCCGTGTCGTCGTAAGCGACATCCTTGCACTGGTCTTCATCAGAATTGTCGCCAAGCCTGTCGGGCAGGTTGCTTTTGTAGACGAAATAGTAGGCCGGCCCCGGACGGTTCGGCAGGCCGCCGGGGGTTTCGCTGCAGGAACTGCTCTGCCAGCAATCGGCGGTATAACCTGCCGGAGTCGGCGGTACGCTTTCGACCGAACGCCAGGCCATGAACGCCGTGCTCAGATCAACCGTGACGGAGTCGGCGCGAAAGCCGTTGTATTTCGCGGCGCTGAAAGGCTGCTGCGGATATAAGCTTCCGTCTGCGTACAGTGGCGGTTCATAGCGGACTTGCGGGTTGTAGTAGCTCTTGTTGCACAGGCTGCTGCGATAGCCGACGGTATTGCTGTACTGGTTCGTAAACACCTCGTCGCCGAGATAGCTCCATTGCATGCTGCCGGAATCATCAAGGATGAACATCAGGTTCGGCTTGACCGGCGCGGCCAGCAGAAACTGAATGGGGGCCTGCGCAAGGTCGGTCAGTGCGAATGCGCTGCCGGCACAGAGCATCAGCAAGGTGATGCAGGCGCGGCACAAAAAAACGAATCGTGTCATCAGTAATGGACCAGGGTCTGGATGAAAGCGGTGGTGCCGCGCGGGCCGCGCACATGCACGGTGATGCGGTAATAGACGGTATCGGTGGGCTGGAAACGTTTTGATGCGCCATAGCTCAGCTGACCACGGTTCGCGCTGCCGCCCTGCGATGAGCGGTACAGCAGACAACTGTTCGAGGCGGCCCCAGGACTGCCGGTGGTGCGACACAAGCGCTGTATCAGGTAGCGCACCACGTGACCGGCCGGATCGACCGGCAGCGCGGGCGACGCCTGCAGACAGACGATGCCGCTGCGTGACCCGCATTGGTCGTCGAGCCAGTCGACCGCTGCGGCGACCGCCGGATTAAGCGCTGTGGCCGCGCTGCCGGTGAAATCAAGGCCCGGCGTGACATTCGCGTAATAACCGGCCGCCGGCAAATTGACATACATATCGGCAGTGGCCGCGCGCGCCGACAGCCAGTCAATCGCTGCTTCGCTGCCGTTCTCCGATGCCAGCACGGCGGCCTGCCTGAAGGCGAAATTGCCGGCGACCAGCAACCCGGTTCCGACCAGACGCACCATCGCCAGCGCGCCCATGCTCATCATGACCAGCACGACCAGCGCGACCAGCAAGCTGGCACCGTTGCCGTTCCGGCGCGACACCCTGCGGTCAGGCGCGCGCATCAGTCGTCACTCCAGATCTGATTGCGCAGCGGTACTTCCGCCTGCAGCACCCGGTAGCGCCAGCAGGCCCAGTCGGGCAGATGGTCGACGCGAATAGGCGTCGGTTCAAGTTCGCCTGATGTGGCATTTCCCGCCAGCCACTGCGGTACGACGGCGTTACAGGGACCGTCCTTACGTTGCGCACTTCGGGTAACGATAGCGATACGCAGCGCCAGCAGGCGCCGCCAGTCACCATTGTCAATGACCCCATTGCCATCGGCATCGATCGCGCCATCGCCCCAGAAACTGACTTGCGGTAGTGTCTGCGCACCCGGACGGGCGTCGAAACCGTATTGCAGCTGAAGGCTGGCGACGCCCTCGGCCAGCGTAGCGCCGACCCATTCGCCGGTGCCGGCATTGAAGCTTTCCATTCTCAGGCCCTGCCGGGTGTCCACCCTGTAGCGCCGGTATCTGGGCGTGCCCAGATTGATTGCCGCGCTGTCCGTACCGAAGACCCTGCCGGGCAGCAGGCCGGGCGCAGCTGATGGCAGCACCGCATACGACGAGCCAACGCCAAACGCTGCAATTTTCAGCAGTGCGCAATCAGGCTGTCCAGCCGACTGCAGCAACAGGTAATCGCCTGCGCTCAGCTCGACCGTCGTGTCGAGCTGCAGCAAGCCGTTGTCAATCGTGTAGGGCGCAATGAGTCGCGCAGCCGGCACTGAGCGCGTACCGCTGGACAAGGTAAGCAGTTCATCGGAAGCCCCGTCCGCGCCCACGCTGATGATGGTCGGCCGCAGTGCGAAGCGGTCGTCGACGCCGCCGGTGGCGGCGCGCTGCACGATGCAGCCGATTGCCTCGCCCGGCCCGAGACCACTGCCGGCCGTGCGCATTTCGCGTGACATCAGCGCGATCGCATACGCTGCATTGTCCTGCGCTTCGATCGTGCCCGTGACCGAGCGCCGCCGTGCTTCGAACATGACCGCAACATTCAGCGTCACGAGCATCGCCGCCATGCCGACTGCCAGACCCACCATCAGGTCGATCAGACTCATGCCTCGCTGGACTCGGACAATGAAGCGCATTGGCTAGTCGGTGACCCGCGTGTAAATGACGAGCCGATGTGCGCCGGCTTCAGCCGGCGCATGCCAGGCCAGCGCGATCGTCACGTCACGCTCATCGCCGATGCTGACGGTCGGCGCATTGGCCTCGCCGGACACACCTGGCAGCGTGGCTTGCACGCGCTGCACCCAGTCGCGATATTCGCCGGCACTCGGATCGGTAAAACGCAGTCGTAATCCGGCCAGAGTCCGATCGCCAGTCCACATGCGCGCGACCAGATCCGAGGCCAGCAGGCTGGCTTCGCTGCGATAGTGCGCATTGGCGCCGTCGACCAGCGCCGCTGACAGCAGCAGCAGCAGCCCGATCAGCGCTATCGAGAACACCACGATCGCCAGCAGTCCCTCAACCAGAGTACTGCCGCGCAGGGTGTGCGATATCGGGCGGGCGCGCATGATCGTGACTACGCTCAGTGGCAATGCTCTGGGTGGCCGCTGTCCACTGCCGGATCGCAAACTCGCACCCTGCCCAGACCGGAGACCAGCACGACCAGTCGGCGCGCCACGGTACTGTCCGCATGGGTGACGTCGATGCGCGCGATATCGGTTCCGGCGGCGACTGACGGTGCGGCGCCCACGGCATCAAAGCCGACATTTCCCGGCAAGCCGGCACCAGCGGCCAGCACGGCATCGAACCCCGGCATTACCGTCGCGGATGCGGCGCCCCAGCGCACACGTCCACCGATGCTGACCGGCTGCCTGCGTATTGTTGCCGGACATTGCGCAGACACACGCACACACGACAGCACCCAGCCGGTGCGCCCCTGCACATCGCCAAGCGCGAGCCGCACATCCGCATTGCGGGTGACCGCCTCCGTGCGCGCTGCTTGCAGCGCTGCGAGGAGCGCACCGGCACTGCTACGTACTTCGAGGTCGCGCACCCACCGGCCGAATGCCGGCGCACCGGCCGCCATCACCATGGCGCTGACGGCCACGACAATCAAGGATTCGACCAGCGACACACCGGCGACTGGCTTGCATCCTCTGGCGCTCAGCATGTGGCACCCCGCTTGGTAATCCAGCATTCCAGCGGAGCATTGCCCCATCCGTCCGGCAGCGCCGTCGTGCGCGCACTGCCAAGCTGGTCGAGCGTAAACGTGAAGCCCTGCATCGCCTCCTGTGCCACACCCGTGGCAGTGAGCAGGAAGGCCTGACCATTTGATGCCGGCACGCAGCTGAACGCAAAACGGCGCGCCGCCGGCAAGCTAACGCCACAGCTCGTGCCGCTCTGATAGCTCCGGTTATCCTGGTAATACTGCTCGAGCCGCAGCGCGCTTAGCAGCAGGCCGCTGCTGGCTTCGGGCAGATAAGAGCGCTGCAAGTGATCGCGATAGGAAGGAATTGCGACAGCGCCGATGATCGCAGCGATGGCAAGTGCGATCATCAATTCGATCAGACTGAATCCTGCTTCGGTGGATACTTCAGACATCGCAGGCACTTCCGTGAATAATGCGGCGGAACAGCATGCAAAAATTTTGCTGCGTGCGGTGCACTTGTTAGTTTTAAGGCTAACAATTCAATGCCTCCGAATGAACACAGCACATTTAATTCGGTAAACGACATGCGTACGGTATCGTTCACCGCGATCGTCCTGGAAGCCAGGAACCTCTGTCAAAACGTTGGTGCGAGCGCGTTTCCCATGCACAAAGCTTGCGGCTGTTGATGGAAGATGGCGCTTCAGGGAGCCAGCGAACCGGCGCAGATCAGACCAGCGCTCAGGCCGTGGCAGTGTCCTGCTCCGGCAACACACAGGCTTCGATCACACGCAGGTCGTTATCGCGCGCAAAGTCACGCAGGAACAGATAGGCCAGAGGCTCGAGTTCATGCAGGCGCCCGTCGACGAGCACTGAGCGCACGCCTTCGATCAGTGCTGGCGTGACATAAGGGGAATAGCGGAGATGGCGGTCGAAGCCGTATGACTCTTGCGGATGGAAGCGGCTCATGATGCCGCACAGCCGATCTGCCCAGTCACTGGGCCGGAATGGTCTGCCTGCACTGGTCAACCCCTGAATGATGAAGTCCGTGGCGGGAGTCGCAGTAGCAAGATCGGAGCTGGCCATGGGTAGCCGTTCTTTCAGTAGGCGTAACGGAGGGCTGCAAGGCTATTCTGCGGCAGCGCAGCAATTCCGATATCTTACTCAAGACTCGCCTACCGAGCAAAGCGAATCGGTGATTCTTGTGGGCGCGATAAGTGGCTTTAACAAAACATCGTGGGCATTACAGAGCCAGCCGAAATCGGGGTGGCACCGTTTTGCAACCGTCTGTTAGCCCAGCCAGTTGGCAACGGACACAATCAGTAGGAGCAAGATCCACAGCAGCAACGCGCGCCAGATCAGGCCTACCGTGCTTTGCAGCGCGCGCTTTGAGGGTTCGTCGCCCGGCAGGATCTCGATGTCGGGATGGGACTCCAGCGCAGTTACGTCAATCGTTGGCATGTCAGGCGCATATTCGGCCGGCGTACCCAGTCGCACGCCCATTGCGCCACCGCCTGCGGACAGGATGATACCGACCGATTCATCGGTCCAGCGGGAGGCGAAATTACGCCATGCGTAGACGGCGTCCTCGAAATTGCCGACGATCGCAAACGCGATCGCAGTCAGCCGTGCCGGCACCCAGTCGATCACATAGAAAGCACGCTGCGCAAAGCCGCCGAACGGTTCGCCCTTCAGGTGCTCGGGCTCGTTCCAGGCACGCGCGACATATTCAGCCACGCGGTACAGCACCGCGCCGGCCGGCCCGAACGGCATCAGCAGCCAGAAAAAAACGCCAAAGACGTTGCGGTGCGTGGTGACCAGCGCGCGCTCGACGGCGATTCGCGCCACTTCCCTGGCGTCGAGCTCGGTGGCGTCGACATGCGTCCACTCGGCCAGCAGCCGGCGGGCTTCAGGCAACTCATTGTCGTTCAGCGCAACCTGAATGGCAGTGAAGTAATGACTGTAATGGCGAAAGCCCAGCGTCAGGTAAACGATCGCGATGGTCCAGATCAGCTGCGCGAGCGGACCGACGTACGCGAGCAGCCAGTGGATCGCCAGTGCCGGCACCACCAGCACGCTGATCATCACTAGCCAGCCGAGCCGACCATGCTCTGCCCGACCTGCGTTGAAGCTGCGCTCGATACGCGCGGCGAGCGCCACTATCCATCCATAGATAGGATTGTCCTTGCGCAGCGGACGAAACTGCTCCAGTAGCAAAACGCACAGGATGGAGAACAGGGTCATGGGCTTGTTCCGGATTGATTGCTCGACAGCCGCTAGCTTAGCAGGTGATGCCTGTCCTGCAGCATCCCCCGCCGAAGCTCATTCTGCGCGCAGGAAATGGTACAGGTTGCGCAGCATCGCTGCCGTCGCTCCCCAGATAAAGTAATCGTGATAAGGCATCGCGTAGAAGCTGCGCCGCCCCGGCCGGTTAGGGAATTCGGCGCTGCGCAGCTCATGGTTGGCGCCGTTCATCAGGTGACGCATCGGCACCTCGAAGATTTCTGCGACCTCGAATGCATCGGCCGCCAGCTCGAACGGCGGATGCACCAGCCCGACCACTGGGGACACGATGAAGCCGGTGCCGGTCTGGTAATCCGGCAGGCTGCCGATCACCTCGATATGGCGGCGTGCGAGACCGATCTCTTCCTCGGTCTCACGCAGTGCGGTTGCAATCGCATCGCTATCTTCCGGGTCGACACGCCCGCCGGGGAAGCTGATCTGTCCGGCATGATCATGCAGGTGGGCGGTACGCAGCGTCAGCAACAGACTCAGTTCATCATTGCGGACGACCAGCGGCACCAGTACCGCAGCCGGCGTGGAAGGACGACCACTCAAATTCATTTCGGCGCCGACGCCGAATTCCGGCGTCCAGATCACCGGCTCGACGAATCGGCGGCGCAGCCAGTCGGGGGCCAGTCGCGCTAGCGGCACGGCGGGTTCATTGGCCAGCGCATCGATCTGCGCCTGCTTGGGGTCGAATACGATCTTACTCATGCTCGTCGATTGGTAATACGCGGCGTTTGCGCGCGCCGAAAACAGAAAAGGGCACGCGAGGTGCCCTTTTCCGGATCGCCGTGGCGATTACTTCGCAGCGGCTGCGCGACGGGTCGGCAGCTTTTCGCGGATACGTGCGGACTTGCCCGAACGCTCACGCAGGTAGTACAACTTCGCGCGGCGAACATCACCGCGACGCTTGACGTCGATCGATGCGATCAGCGGCGAGTACAGCTGGAACGTACGCTCAACGCCTTCGCCCGACGAAATCTTGCGGACGATGAAGTTCGAGTTCAGGCCACGGTTACGACGCGAGATCACGACGCCTTCGTAGGCCTGCACGCGCTTGCGGTTGCCTTCGACGACGTTGACGTTCACGATGACGGTGTCACCCGGTGCGAATTCAGGAATTTTTTTGCCGAGGCGGGCAATTTCTTCCTGTTCGAGTTGCTGGATCAAATCCATTTTCTATCTCCGAAACCATCTTGCCGGCGCCTGAGTACCTCGCCTGGAGGCCACTCTCCTGATGCCCGGTAGAGGATGGGGTTTAACAAAACCGGACTTGCGCCCGGACACTGCAACCACTACTCCTGCTGCAATTTCTTCAGCACGGCCTCATCAGCCTTGCTCAACAATCCTTGTTCGCGCGTCCTCGCAATCAGCTCCGGCCGCTTGTTCAGCGTCGCCTCGAGCGACTTTTCGCGCCGCCATTTCGCAATCTCGGCATGATGACCGCCGAGCAGCACATCCGGCACCGGCACGCCTTCGTAGGTTTCGGGCCGGGTGTAATGCGGACAATCCAGCAAGCCATTGACGAAGCTGTCCTGCACCGCCGACGCATCGTCATTCAGTACGCCCGGCAACAAGCGGATCACGGCATCCATCAGCGCCATAGCCGGAAGCTCGCCACCCGACAGCACGAAATCGCCAAGGCTGATTTCCTCGTCGACGCAGCGGTCCAGCAATCGCTGATCGACCGCTTCATAGCGGCCGCACAGCAATACCAGGCCGGGTTGCGCAGCCAGTTGCATCGCCTTGCGGTGATCCAGCGGCGCGCCCTGCGGCGACAGGTAAATCGTACGCGGTTGCGGCGTACCTGCCTGCTGCTGCCTTGCGCGTGCCGCGCCTATCGCTGCTTCCAGCGGCGCGGCCATCATCACCATGCCGGGACCGCCGCCATACGGCCTGTCATCCACGGTACGGTGATTGTCACTGGTGAAATCACGCGGATTCCACAGTGTCAGCGCACATCGCTTTTGCTCGAACGCGCGCCTCGTAATACCGGAGGCGGTCAGTGCACTGAACATTTCCGGGAAGAGTGTGATCACATCAAACTGCATCTTCCCTCCTGCTACCGGCCGGATCGATCAGAAATTCTTGTCCCAGTCGGCGGTGATCAGCTTTGCCTGCTGATCTACCGTGATCACGAAACGATCGACGAACGGTATCAGCAGTTCCTGCGCCTTCTCCGTACCCTGCGCCGGAAGCCCGACCCGCAGTATCGGGTGCGCGCCGTTGTCCATCAGACCGACCACCTTGCCAAGCATTTCGCCGGCCAAGTCGACGACATCATGGCCGATCAGGTCGATCCAGTAAAACTCGTTGTCATCCAGCGGGGGAAAGTGCGACCGCCGGATTTGCACCGTCGCGCCACGCAAGTCTTCCGCAGCGTTCCGGCTTTCGATGCCCATGATCCGGGCGACTATGTCTTCGCCCTGAGTGCGCACCTGCATCACGTCCACATCATGCAATTCCGGCTTATCCAGCCACCAGGTCTTTGCATGAAGCAAGGCACCAGCCTCGGACGAATACGGACTCAGCCTGATCCATCCGGCAATGCCGTAAGCACCAGTCACATGGGCGACCAGCACCAAGTCGTCGGGAACCGGAATTCCCGAAGTACCGCCAGAAGCCAAATTAAGCAGCTTTCTTTGCAGCAGCTTTCACCAGACGCTCGACGGTCGGCGACAGTTGTGCACCAACGCCTTGCCAATGGGTCAGACGATCCTGCTTGATGCTGAAGCCTTCGGCGGCGCCGGAAGCAATCGGGTTGTAGAAACCGATGCGCTCGATAAAGCGGCCGTCACGACGGCTGCGCGAATCGGTAGCGACGATATTGTAAAACGGGCGCTTCTTGGAACCGCCACGGGAAAGACGAATTACGACCATAATTATCTCGAAAAAATAGGTTCGGACACGGAAAAAGAGCGCGATTATAACGTTTTTCACGCCCCAAGGACAAGTCGCGTCTTTGGCTTTGCAGCCCGGCACCGACTACGGCACACTGGCGCCTTTGCAAAACTTGTCCTTCGGATACAAATTTCCCCAAAAACCCGCATGGATCCAAAGCCTTTGAGATGACTATCCGCCACAAGAACAAGACCCTCGCCAGCCTGTTAGCCTTTTTGCTGGGTGCCGCCGGCCTGCACCGCTTTTATCTGAAAGGCTTCGGCGACCGCTGGGGCTGGCTACACTTGGTCAGTCTGCCGGCCAGCGGCCTGCTGCTGTTTGCCTTGCCAGACCAGCCTTTGCTGGTTACGGCCTCACCGCTGGTGCTGTCAGCGCTGGTGGCCAGCATCGAAACCTTCGTGATCGGGCTGATGGCTGACGAAAAATGGGACGCAACTTGGAACACCGGTTCCGGCAGCCACTCCGACTCGCGCTGGCCGATTGCAGCGCTGATGGTGGCCAACCTATTCTGCGGCGCAACGCTGCTGCTGACTGTGATCGCGCGGGCATTCGACCTGATACTGACAGGCGGAGCTTACGGCTGACGACCCGGTTGCACCGGGCCGTCACGAAGACCGATCAGAACTGTTCTTCAGACAGCGCCAGTACACCGGCGCTGCCCTCGACAATCGCGTCGCGCGATGCCGTTGCAGTGGTCAGAAAATAATCGGCGAAGAAACGCGCAGTTGCGATCTTGGCTTGGAAAAACGATGCATCGCCATCGCCCGACGCCAGCTTCTGCTGCGCGATTTGGGCGGCACGCGCCATCTGCCAGCCGCCGAATACTACGCCAGCCATCTTTAAATACGGCACGCTGCCGGCGAATACGGCCTTGATGTCGGCCTTCATCGTTGAGGCGACGAATTCCACCACCTGTTGCAGCGCATCGGTCGCCACCGACAGCCGCCGCCCGATCGCAGCCAGATCGGCCGAGTCGGACAATTTCAGCGCATCGGCCGTCGCACGTGCCTGCGCGAGGATTTGCTTGGCGAGCGCGCCGCCGTCGCGCACGGTCTTGCGGCCGACCAGATCGTTCGCCTGAATGGCGGTCGTACCTTCATAGATCGTCAGGATGCGCGCGTCGCGGTAGTGCTGCGCGGCGCCGGTCTCCTCGATGAAGCCCATGCCACCGTGGACCTGCACTCCGGTCGAGGCAACGTCGATCGACAGCTCGGTCGACCAGCCTTTGACGATCGGCACCATGTACTCGTAGAACGCCTGGTTCGCCTTACGCGTCGCCTCGTCCGCATGATGATGCGCAACGTCGTATGCGCCGGCGGTCACGTAGGCGAGCGCACGCGCTGCCTCGGTCTGCGCGCGCATGCTCATCAGCATGCGCTTGACATCCGGGTGATGGATGATTGCCACCGGGCCAGCGGAACCGGCGAGGTCGCGCGACTGCACACGATCCTTCGCATACCGTACTGCCTGCTGGTAAGCGCGCTCAGCCACGGCAATGCCCTGCATACCGACAGCGAAACGCGCGGCGTTCATCATGATGAACATGTATTCAAGGCCGCGATTCTCCTCGCCGACCAGATAGCCGACCGCACCGCCATGGTCGCCGAACTGCAGCACCGCCGTCGGGCTGGCTTTAATGCCGAGCTTGTGCTCGATCGACACACAGTGCACATCATTGCGCGCGCCGAGCGAACCATCGGCATTCACCATGAACTTGGGCACGATGAACAGCGAGATGCCTTTCACGCCTTCCGGCGCATCCGGCGTACGCGCCAGCACCAGATGCACGATGTTCTGTGCCATGTCGTGTTCGCCGTAGGTAATGTAAATCTTGGTGCCGGACACCTTGAAGCTGCCATCGCCCTGCGGCACCGCACGCGAGCGCACCAGCGCGAGATCGGAGCCGGCCTGCGGCTCGGTCAGGTTCATCGTGCCGGTCCATTCGCCGGAGACCATCTTCGGGATGTACAGCGCCTTCTGCTCGTCGCTGCCGGCCGTCAGCAGCGCCTCGATCGCGCCGTCAGTCAGTAAAGGGCACAGTGCGAATGACAGATTGGCCGAATTCAGCATCTCGATGCACGGCGTCGCGAGCAGCTTCGGCAAGCCCTGGCCCCCGAATTCCTGCGGATGCTGCAGTCCCTGCCAGCCAGCCTCGCCGAAGGATTTGAATGCGTCCTTGAAGCCGGGCGTAGTCGTGACCTGTCCGTCATGCCAGTGGCTCGGTTGCTGGTCACCGGTCCAGTTCAGCGGTGCGATCACTTCGCCGCAGAATTTCGCGTTTTCCTCGAGCACGGCCTCGGACGTCTCGGGCGTCGCGTCCTCACAGCCAGGCAACTGGCTGATGGCGGCAAGGCCGGCCAGCTCGTTCATCACAAAAAGCATGTCCTTCAACGGGGCGGTGTAGCTCATCTGATTCTCCAGGTATTTTTGTTCAGTGGGTTCTGTCGCAAACAAAAACGGCCGTCTGTCATGCACATGACAGGACGGCCGCAGACTGCCACATCGGGATCGCCGACGAGATCAGCCGAGTTCTTTCACCAGTGCCGGCACGGCGTCGAACAAATCGCCGACGAGGCCGTAGTCGGCCACACTGAAAATCGGCGCCTCCGGATCCTTGTTGATCGCGACGATGGTCTTTGAGTCCTTCATGCCCGCCAAGTGCTGGATCGCACCGGAGATGCCGACCGCAACGTACAGCTGCGGCGCGACGATCTTGCCGGTCTGGCCGACCTGCCAGTCGTTCGGCACATAGCCGGCATCTACCGCAGCGCGCGATGCCCCCATGGCCGCGCCGAGCTTGTCGGCCAGTGGCTCGAGAATCTTGAAATTTTCGGCCGAGCCCATGCCGCGACCACCGGACACGATGATCTTCGCTGCAGTCAGTTCCGGGCGGTCGGACTTGGCCAGCTCGCGCGACACGAACGCCGACTTACCGAAATCCGCGACGGCATCGATTTTCTCGATCGCCGCCGAGCCGCCGCTGGCCGCGGCATCAAAGCCGGTGGCGCGCACGGTGATGACTTTCACTGGATCGGCCGACTGCACGGTGGCGATCGCATTGCCTGCGTAGAACGGACGCTCGAAGATGTCCGGCGCATCGACCCTGGTGATCTCGGAGATCTGGCCAACATCGAGGCAGGCCGCCACACGCGGCAGGATGTTCTTGCCATATGCGGTCGCCGGCGCCAGCACATGCGTGTAGCTCTTCGCTAGCGCAAGCGCCTGCGCCGCGACGTTCTCAGCAAGGCCATCGGCGAACTGCGCGCCGTCGGCGACGATCACTTTGGCAACGCCGGCGATCTGCGCAGCGGCCGCTGCGGCGGCATCGCAACCATGGCCGGCGACGAGAATATGAACTTCATTGCTGCACTGCGCAGCAGCGGTAACGGTATTGAGGGTGCTTGCCTTCAACGACGCATTGTCGTGTTCGGCGATGACGAGTGCGGTCATGGCGTTTCCTGTCAAATGACTTTGGCTTCGTTCTTCAGTTTCGCGACCAGCGTCGCGACATCCGGCACCATCGTGCCGGCCGAGCGCTTCGGCGGCTCAGTGACTTTCAGCGTCTTCAGGCGCGGAGCCACATCAACGCCGAGATCCTCAGGCTTGACGGTGTCGAGCGGCTTCTTCTTCGCCTTCATGATGTTCGGCAGCGTCACATAGCGCGGCTCGTTCAGGCGCAGATCCGTGGTGACGATCGCTGGCAGCGTGATCGCCACCGTCTCCAGACCGCCATCGACCTCACGGGTCACGACCGCCTTGCCGTCTTCGATCGTAAGCTTCGATGCGAAGGTTGCCTGGGGCCAGCCAAGCAGCGCGGCCAGCATCTGGCCGGTCTGGTTGCAATCGTCGTCGATCGCCTGCTTGCCGAGGATGATCAGCTGCGGCTGCTCCTTGTCGGCGATCGCCTTGAGCAGCTTGGCCACGGCCAGCGGCTGCAGCTCTGCATCGGTTTCGGCCAGGATCGCGCGGTCGGCGCCGATCGCCATCGCGGTGCGCAGGGTTTCCTGGCACTGCGTGACACCGCAGGACACAGCGACCACCTCGGTCACCTTGCCGGCTTCCTTCAGGCGCATCGCCTCTTCCACTGCGATTTCATCGAACGGGTTCATCGACATCTTTACGTTCGCGATGTCGACACCGCTGCCATCGGATTTCACGCGCACCTTGACGTTGTAGTCAACCACGCGTTTGACGGGTACCAGTACCTTCATGGGAGTCCTTCAGAGGAATGCAATAGGGCTAATTGACGTTTACGTAAACGGCGATTATAGAGTCAGACCGGCCTGGCGGCAAAATTTCCGCACGATCGTTCTGTTTGGTGAATCTCACAAAACATCGGCGGCAAGAAGCGGCGATACGTCTACTACTTACGGCGCAGGTAAAACGTAAATTCCCTGACTGCGGCTTCCTGGTTTTCTTCATGACCAACCAGGATGTTGCCGGTCTGGCGCGCAAAGGCATTGAAGTCCCGCACCGAACCGGGGTCTGTCGCCAGCACGCGCAGTACATCACCACTGGCCATGTCGGTCAGCGCCTTCTTCGCGCGCAAAATCGGCAGTGGGCAATTCAGCCCGCGTGCATCGACGTCTTTATGAAATTCCATCGTTCGCCCCACTCAGCTGCCGACACGCTGGCTGACCCAGTCGCTGACCGATGCCAGTGCGGCTGGCAGACCACTCGGGTCCGTACCGCCGGCCTGCGCCATATCCGGCCGGCCCCCTCCCTTGCCACCGACCTGCAGTGCGACATAATTGACCAGTTCGCCCGCCTTCACTTTCGAGATCGCATCGGCGGTCACGCCGGCGATCAGACTGACCTTGCCGTCGTTCACCGAGGCCAAAACGATCGCGGCAGTTTTCAGCTTGTCTTTCATCTTGTCCATCACGACGCGCAAGGTCGCGACATCGGCACCTTCGAGCGTGGCTGCCAGCACCTTGATGCCGGCAATGTCGACCGCCTGCGCCAGCAGCTCGTCACCCTGACTCGACGCCATCTTCGCTTTCAGCGAAGCCAGCTCCTTCTCGAGCGATTTCACCTGCTCCTGCACCTGCGCGATGCGTGTATTCAGTTCTTCTGGTGGCGCCTTCAGCGCGGCAGCGGCATCATTGATGCGCGCGGCCATGGACTGCACCAGCACCAGCGCCTTTTCACCTGTCACTGCCTCGACGCGGCGGATTCCGGCGGCGACACCGCCTTCAGTGACGATCTTGAACAAACCGATATCGCCGGTGCGCGTCACGTGGGTGCCGCCACACAGCTCAGTCGACGAACCGATACCGAGCACACGCACGGTGTCGCCGTATTTTTCGCCAAACAGCGCCATCGCGCCGGCCTTGATCGCATCGTCGTAGGCCATTTGCTGCGCATCGGTCGCGGCATTCAGCATGATTTCATGATTGACCAGCGTCTCGATGCGGCGGATCTCGTCGGCCGACAGCGGCGCGTTATGGCTGAAGTCGAAACGGGTCTTGTCATTGTCGACCAGCGAGCCCTTCTGCATCACATGCCCGCCCAGCACTGTGCGCAGGGCTTTGTGCATCAGGTGGGTGGCCGAGTGATTGCGCATGGTCGCCGCGCGCACCGACCCATCAACCTTGGCGACGACCACATCGCCCACCGACAGCGACCCGGCAGCCAGCTTGCCGTGATGACCAAATACCTCCGGCTGCACCTTCTGCGTGTCGGCCACGCCGAAAGACGCCACGCCGGCCTCGATCACGCCGAGGTCGCCGGCCTGGCCGCCCGACTCAGCATAGAACGGCGTGGTGTCCAGCACCACGGTAGCCTCCTGGCCGTCGGCGATGCGTTGCACTGACTCGCCGTTGACGTACAGCGCCAACACCTTGGCATCCCCGACCAACTGCTCATAACCGGTGAACACCGTCTTCGGACCGGTGTACTCAATGCCGGCGGCCATCTCGAATTTGCCGGCCGCGCGCGCCGTGGACTTCTGCTTTTCCATCGCTTCATGGAAGCCGGCCTCGTCGAGCGACACGTCGCGCTCGCGACAGATGTCGGCGGTCAGGTCGAGCGGGAAACCATAGGTGTCGTACAGCGCGAAGGCGGTCTTGCCGTCGAGGCGGCCCGGGTCTTTCGCCAGTGCGGCCTCGAGAATCTTCATGCCGTTGTCCAACGTCTCGCCGAAGCGTTCCTCTTCCTGCTTCAGCACCATCGTCACGCGGTTGGCCGCGTCGGCCAGTTCCGGATAGGCTTCGCCCATTTCCTTCACCAGGTCCGGCACCAGCTTGTGGAAGAACGGCTTTTTCTGGCCAAGCTTGTTACCGTGGCGCAGAGCGCGGCGGATGATTCGGCGCAGCACGTACGCGCGCCCTTCGCTGCCTGGTACGACACCGTCAGTCACGAGGAAAGCACAGGCGCGGATATGGTCGGCAATCACGCGCAGCGACGCATTCGTCAGGTCGGTCGCGCCGGTTTCGCGCGCGGCGGCCCTCACCAGCCGTCCGAACAGATCGATCTCGTAGTTGCTGTGCACATGCTGCATCACGGCCGCGAGACGCTCGAGGCCCATACCGGTATCGACGCAGGGCGCTGGCAGCGGAGTCAGCGTGTATTCGCCGGTGGCAGGGTCAAGCTGACGGTCGAACTGCATGAAGACGTTGTTCCAGATCTCAATGTAGCGGTCGCCGTCCTGCTCGGCGCTGCCCGGCGGACCGCCCCAGATATCCGGACCATGGTCAAAGAAGATTTCGGAGCACGGACCGCACGGACCGGTATCGGCCATTTGCCAGAAATTATCCGACGCGTAGGGCGCGCCCTTGTTGTCGCCGATGCGCACCACCCGCTCGGGAGGCAGGCCGATCACCTTGGTCCAGATGTCATAGGCTTCGTCATCGGTCTGGTAGACCGTGGCCCACAGCTTTTCCTTCGGCAGGCCATACACTTCGGTCAGCAGCTCGAACGCCCAGACCAGCGACTCTTTCTTGAAATAGTCACCGAACGACCAGTTGCCGAGCATTTCAAAGAAGGTATGGTGACGCGCGGTATAGCCGACATTTTCAAGGTCGTTGTGCTTGCCGCCGGCACGCAGGCAGCGCTGCACGGACGCGGCACGCACATAGTCGCGTTTTTCAGCACCAAGGAACACATCCTTGAACTGCACCATGCCGGAGTTGGTAAACAGCAGCGTCGGGTCATTGCCCGGCACCAGGCT
>JAOASL010000016.1 GCA_030158675.1 Burkholderiaceae bacterium
TATGAACATCCTGTTTGTCCATCAGAATTTTCCCGGGCAGTTTAAATTTCTGGTGCCGGAGCTGGCACAACAGGGTCATCAGGTCAGTGCGCTGACGATGCGTAAAGTCGATGGGCCGGCCTGCTGGCCGATGCGGATGCCCTTCAGCGACTGGGACGGAATGCCCGCGTATTCGCGCGCAGCCAATACGATCTGCAGACGGTATGCCTGCCGGCGCAGTTGAAGTGGGTGCAGTCGCTGTCGTAGCAGGCAACGACAGCAAAGCGGGGCAAGTCCTTGAGATCAGGCCGAATCGCCGCACGGGCGACCCGGCCTGTGGCACTCAGATCACTCTTCCTTCATCGCTGCCGCAATACGCTTGGTCAGCGGATGCAGCAGATAGGTCAGCAGCGAGCGCTCACCGGTCTTGATCAGTACTTCCGCATTCATGCCCGGTTGCAGATGGCGGTCGCCGAGTTTCTTGAGGCCTTCCGGAGTCAGGCTGACGCGCGCCAGGTAGTACGACACTGTGCCGCCGGGGCCCTGCTCGGACACGACATCGCTGGAGATCGAGTTGATCTTGCCGTCGACGACCAGCTGCGGCGAATTGGCGAACGCGGAGAAGCGCACGGCCACCGGATCGCTGGCGCTCACGCGGTCGATCACCTGAGTCGGTACACGTGCTTCCAGTACCACGCCTTCTTCGTTCGGCACGATGTCCATCAGTTTCTGGCCGGGGGTGGCGACGCCACCGATTGATGCGATCGCGATACCCACGACCTGCCCGTCGACCGGTGCCTTGATCTTTACGCGGCCGAGTTCCGCAGTCATTGCGGCCAGTTTTTCACTGCCCGCCTGCACTTCGCGGCGAACGTCGGCAAGTTGGGCAGCGACTTCTTTCGTGCCATCGGTCTGCCGAAGCGCCTTGCGCAGTTTGATCTCGGCAATCGTGCGCTCGGTGCGTGACTTCGACCCATTCAGATCAGCCAGGGTTGCGCTCAATTCTGCTTGCTGCTGTTCCAGCATCAGCAGCTGGTTGCGCGGCACATAGCCGTCAGCCGCGAGGTCGGCGATATTCTTGAGTTGCTCATTGAGCTTTTGTGCTTGCACCTTGCGGTTTTCCAGTTGCAGCCGGGTGCCTGCCAGCAGCGCTTCCTGCCCGGCGATGGATTCGTCGAATGCGGCCAGTTCGCTGCGCAGCGACGCACGGCGTGACTGAAACAGCTGCGTTTGCGTGACGATATGCTGCCTGATCACGGGGTCGTGATCGGCAGCGAGCAGGTCCGGGTGATAGCTAATGCTGTCGCGACGCTCCATTTCGGACAACAGCCGGCTTTCTGCGGCGCGTTGCCCCATATAGTTCTGGCGCACCGTTTCGAAGTTTGCACGGGTCGCGCCATCGTCCAGCTCGATCAGCAGGTCGCCCGCCTTGACGCGCTGGCCTTCGCGCACCGCGACCTGACTGATGATGCCGCCGTACTGGTGCTGTATCGCCTTGCGCTTGGTATCGATAGTGACCGTGGCGGTGGCCGGCACGCCTTCGTCGAGCGGCGCGTAGGCCGCCCAGGCGAGGAAGCCGCCGAAGCCGATGACTAGCGCGATAAAGCCCAGACGTATCGTCGAGCGGGTGTCGGTGGGAAGGTCCGGGGTCAGTTCGACCACGTTGGTGGCGTCGCTGGCATTCTGCTTCGAGAGCCGGAGCGGGGTGTTCTTCATAGTGTCTTTCCTTGTCAGCTGGCGGCGGGTGCCTGGGCGATTTGCCCGGCGGTGCCGCCGATGTCGATTTTTCCGAATTGGGCGATGCGTCCGTCAGCCATCACGACGACGCGGTCGGCGAGCGCCAGCAGGTTACGCTGGTGCAGCACCATAAAGATGGTCTTGCCTTCTGCCTTCAGGTCAACGATGGCGCGGGCCAGGGCAGCCTCGCCGAGCTCGTCGAGGTTGGCATTGGGTTCGTCGAGCACGACGACGTCCGGCGATCCATAGATGGCGCGGGCCAGCGCAAGCCGCTGGCGCTGGCCGCCGGACAGCAGCCGGCCGGCCTGGCCGACCGGGGTGTCGTAGCCCATCGGCAGGCGCAAGATCATGTCGTGGATATCGGCACGCCGAGCCGCATCGATGACGGCATCGGAATCAACCTCGGTGAAGCGGCAGATATTTTCAGCGACCGTTCCGTCAAAAAGCTCGATGTCCTGAGGCAGGTAGCCGAAGTGAGGGCCAAGCTCATCGCGTGACCAGTCGCGCAGGTTGACACCGTCGAGCAGCACCTGTCCTGTAATGTGCGGCCAGATGCCGAGCAGGCAGCGCGCAAAGGTGGACTTGCCGGCGCCTGACGGACCGACGATGCCGATGACTTCGCCAGCCTCGAACTCGATATCGATCTTGTCGAGGATCGGGGCTTTTCTTTGCGGTGCGGTGGCAGACAACTGGCGCACAGTGACCTGGCCTTTGACCTCACCCGCCATATGGCTGGGCGAGCGTTCCGGATATTGGTCGAGCAGTTTGCCGATCTCGCTGTAGGCCTGCTTGGCCTGGCCGTACTCCTTCCAGGTGCTGACCAGCACGCTGATCGGGCGCAGTGCATTGCCCATCAAGACATTCGATGCAACCATCGCGCCCATCGTCAGTTCGCCGCGGATCGCCAGCCACGCACTGAGCGCGAGGATCAGCGATTGCTGGCTGTACTGCACGAATTTCGTGAAGGCGCCGGCCTTGGTGGCGCGGTCTTGCGCCTGCCAGTGCGCGTTCGCATGTTCGCGGTAGAGCAGCAGCCAGCGCCGCTTCAGGTTGCCGAGCATCCCCAGTGCATGAACCACCTCGGCATTGCGCAGCTTGCCGGCCAGGTAGGTCGTGGTGTCGCCTTCGGCAGAGGTCGCTTGTGCCAGCTTTTTGGAGGTCAGCTTGCTGTTCAGGAAGGCGAAAAGCGCGAGCAGCAGGGTGAAACAGATCCCGAACAGTCCCAGTAGCGGATGCATCGCATACAGCACCGCCAGATAGATAGGTGTCCACGGAAGGTCGAACATCGCGATCACGCCGTTCCCGGTCAGGAATTGCCGCAGGCGGGTCAGCGATGAAAAGGTGTTCACGTTATCGCCACGTGACTGTTCGAGGTTGGCTTCGAAGTTGGCGTGGAAGATGCGCGTATTGAGCTGCTCATCGAAACGAACGCCGGCGCGAACCAGCAGGCGTGAGCGGATCCATTCGGTGAAGGCCATCACCCCGACGAACAGCGCGGTGACCAATGTTAATCCGATGAGCGTCAATTCGCTCTGGCTGAGCATGACGCGATCAAAGATCTGCAGCATGTACAGCGTTGGCGTCAGCGTCAGCAGGTTGGCGATCAGGCTGAACACGCCGACCCAGATCAGCTCTTTGCGGAAGGACAGCAGCATCGTCGTCAGCGACGGCAGCGAGGCGGGATTCTGCTGCGCGTTATTGGGAAGCGCGAGCGGCGTCATGCGGCACCTCCGGCGACCTGGGCCGGCGCAGCGGCCGATGGGGTGGCCGGTATTGCCCGGGGGGTAGTCGCTTTGCGCAATGCGGCCAGCACCTCGTCACGCGGGCCGAACGCCGCCACCTGGCCATCGCGCAGCGCCAGGATCTTGTCTGCGGCCGGCAGCACGCTGGCTCGGTGGGTAATGACGATGGTGGTGCACTTGCGTGATTTCAGGAACATCAGGGTATTCATCAGGGCTTGTTCACCAGCCTCGTCGAGGCTGGAATTGGGTTCATCGAGAAGCACGAAATTCGGGTTGCCATAGATGGCGCGCGCCAGACCGACGCGTTGTCGCTGACCGCCGGACAAGGTCGCGCCTTCTTCACCGATCAGGGTGTCGAATCCGTTCGGCAATGCGTTCACCATCGCGGTCAGCCCGACCAGTTCGGTTGCGGTCTTCACTTGGTCGAGGTCGACATCGCTGAAGCGGGCGATGTTTTCGGCGAGGGTGCCGTCAAACAGTTCTACCGTCTGCGGCAGGTAGCCGAGATGCGGCCCGAGTTCGTCCTTGTCCCAGGCGTGCAGGTCCGCGCCATCGAGACGTACCTTGCCGGAGAGCGTCGGCCAGATGCCCATCAAGACGCGCGCGAGCGCCGTCTTGCCTGCGGCGGACGGCCCGATCAGCATCAGGGTTTCGCCCGGCTGCAATGCGAAGCTCACTCCCTTGATGATCGGCAGGTTCGTGCCAGGCGCCGGCGCGACGACGCCTTCGACGGACAGGCGACCTACGGGTGCCGGCAGCGACATTGGCTTGTGCTCTGACGGGCCGGTACCGAGGAACTCGTCGAGACGGCGATAGGAGTCGCGGGCGTTGACGACGGTACGCCACTGCGCTACCAGCTGCACCAGCGGCGTCAGCACCCGGCCGCCGAGCGTGGACGCAACGATCATCAGGCCGCCGCCGCCGAGCAGATGGCCTTTCACGCTCAGCCAGCACGACAAGCCGAGAATCAGCGAGCCTTGCATGGTCTGGATAAACTTGGACGCGGCCGAATTGGTGCCGGCGGTATCCGACGCGGACGCCTGCAGTCTGAGGAAGGTGCGCTGGCGAGAAATCCAGCGCTGGTAAATGCTGTCGCGCATGCCCATCGCCGAGATCACCTGGGCATTGCGCAGCGCGCCGCTGGCGTATGACTGCGCCGAGATGGCCGCCTGATTGGCCTCGGTCAGCACCGGTACGGTCTTGCGCTCGGTACTGAGACCGATCAGGAACTGCACGACCGCACCAAACAAGGCCGCCAGGCCGAGCAACGGGTTGATGATGGCAACGATGATCAGAAATATCAGCGAGGACGGCAGGTCCATCATCGCCGTGATCGCCGGCGATCCAATGAATTCACGCACGGTGCGCAGGTCGGTGAAAGGCTGGGTCGAGCCGGCGCCATAACGCAAGCTGGCCGAAAATGCCGCATCGTGAATGTGTTCGCGCAGGGCCGCGTCGATGCGCCAGCCTGCCTGCTGCAACAAGCGGCTGCGCAGCACATCCATCACTTCCATCAGGAGGTAGGCACCGATCACGCACAAGAGCAGCGACACCAGGGTGACGCCGCTGCGGCTGGTGACGGCCCGGTTGTAGACTTCGAGCATGAAGAGGGTCGGCGCCAGTACCAATACGGTATTGGCGAGGCCAAATGTGAGCACCTTGCGGAAGATCGGCATTTGCGCCCGGATGGTTTTTCCCAGCAGCGGGGCGACCTGCTGGCTTGCCGTGTTTGGCGGCTTGGTAGTCATGCGACTTCTCCCAATTCTTTGACTTGATCGGTCGCGCCCTCGTCGAGCAGGACCACATATTCGGGTAATTCAGCCTTTGCTGCAGTTGCCTTTGCTGCAGTTGCCTTTCGGACAGGCGGTTCTGCGTCGTCGCCCTCGGCAGCAAACACGAAGCGCAACAGGAACTGGTCACTCTGGCTAAGCAGCAGGATTTCGCGCAGCCGCTCCTGCCGGAAACGCTGCTCATCGGCTTCGCTGATACTGAGTCGGAAGCGGATCCTGCCGTCGAGTGTCAGCATCGATACGATGCCGTTGCGGATGCTGAGCGTGTGCCGGTCGAAAAAGACCGGGGCATCCGCAGCAAAGCGCATCTGCGGCAGCGGACGCTCACCCAGCCGCGCGATATTGAGCGGACTGGCGGGCGACTGGAAAATGATGCGGCAAGTGCGTGATACCAGGTGGATCGCATTGCAGATCATCTGAGAGCCCAGCTGCGGGAAGCGCTCGCGCAGGCTGCGGTACACCAGATGGTGTAGCGCGACGCGGTTCCAGCAGCGGGTTGCCCGCATCGTCGGTTCGATCGCATTGCAGACATCGGCGAATGCCTGCTGCAGCTGTTTCAGCTGGGCGGCAATGGCTGGCGGTGCATCCAATGGGATGGACAACGGTTTGGGCGTGCGCGCTTTCTTGCCGGGGGCGCGCTTCGGCGGCTCGCGGGGGACGACTGGTTTGGGTTGCATTGTTGGTGCGATCTGCTTTCTCTGAAGGTATCGGCCGGAATTTATGGACGCGCTTCAAAGCAGATTGCGATCTTGCCAAGATCCTCGCCTGACAGCATGCCAGCGGCGGCGTGCAGCTTCAGGAAGGCCAACAGATAGCCATGGCGCGCTTCGGACAGGTCGCGCCGCGACGTGTAAAGCTGCTGCAGCGCGGTCAGTACATCCAGGTTCACGCGCTGGCCACCGGCGACACTTTTGCGGGTCGCTTCTACCGCCTCGGCTGCAGAGCGCACCGCCTGTTCCATTGCGGCCATCCGGATGCGGCCGCTCTTGACCAGCTGAAATTGCTTGCGGACCTCGACGAGGGCTTTTTGCAAGGCCGAGTCATAACCGGCCTGGCCCGCGCCGAGGCGAGCGGCGGCTTGCCGCGTCTGCGCGTTCACGCTGCCACCGCTGTAGATCGGCAGTGTCAATTGCACGCCGATTGAGTTGACTGTCGACTCCTGGTTGAAGGTGAACAGCGAGTCGGACGTATTCTTGCTGTGCGAAGCGATCAGATCGACACGCGGATAGTGGCCGGCACGGGTGCGTTCCACTTCAGTTCTGGAGTACTCCACGGAGTGGCGCTGCGCACGCACATCCGGATTGCCTGCCGTTGTGATGGCCTCCCATTCCGCCAGCGTTTCCGGTGCCAATTTCAGTTCCGGCATGATCGCTGCCAGTGTATCGAGTGCTCCGGGATCGCCGCCGACGATCACGGCCAGTTCGTCTCGGCGATTTTTTACGACGTCTTCTGCTTCAAGCACGCCCGCCTGAGCCACTTCAAAGCGCGCACGGGTTTCAAGCACGTCGGTGCGCGTGCCCGCTCCTTTTTCAAACATGTTCTGGTTGGCGATCTGGTTCTCTTGGTAGGCATCGCGCTGAGCTGTCGCCAGCCGCAACTGGTCTTCAGCCAGCAGCGCTGCTAGGTAGGCAGTGGTCAGTCGATCAATCAGGTCTTGCGAATCACCGGCGAATTTGGCCTCACTGAAGCCATATTGCTCCTTGCTGCCTTTGTAGCGCTGCCAACCGTCGAGGTTGAACAATGGCTGTCGCACCTGTATCGTCGCGACTTTGCTGGTGTACTGCGGGTTATCTTTCTGCTCGGTGCCATTGGCCGCCGTGATGGTGCGGCTTGCGTCGTTTTTGCTGTGGTTGTACGAGGCCGAGACGCTGGGCAGCAGGTTGGCAAGGCCCAGCGCTTCGTATTCATCGCCTGCCGCCCGGTTATAGCGGGCGCCCTGGAACGTCGGGTCTTTTTCAATGGCGGTCTGGTAAGCATCCATCAGGCTCAGTGCATGGCTTGGCAGAGGCGCAGCGACGGCGGCGATCAGTGCGGCGATCACTTTGAGTTGCGGAGTAAGGCGCTTGGCGGGTCGAATCGACCGTTTTACGAAGTAAAGTGGCATGAGATGGCTGGAATGTTTGAATTGTTTTACTGCCGGAATGCTAACCTGACGCGTTGATTTGATGGTGCAAATTGCCGTGCATATATGAAGTTCCGAACTGTAGGTGGCGGCGTTGATCGATATTGTGATGGCCGTCACATTTTGGTGTCCGTGGTGGTGCGGTTAGCGTTCTGCCCTCGCACGATTATTTTTGAGCGCCGGAGACCGCATTGAAAACTGAATTGACCATGAAACGAACCGCTGACCTCGTGCTGGCCGCGCTGATCGGCCTGATTTTGCTGTTGCCGTCACTACTGGTCGCGCTGCTGCTGAAGCGCGATGGCGGGCCGGTATTGGTGCGGCCGCATCGTGTCGGTCGCAATGGCCGCATGGTGAAAGCTTTTGAATTCCGCACGGCGATATCGGCGCCGGGTGCCATGGAGACGGTGGGCGGTTGCGAAGGCGAGCACGTCACGCCGCTCGGGGCGCTGCTGCGCCGTACCGGCATCGTGCGCTGGCCAATGTGGTTGAGTGTGTTGCGAGGCGATTTCAGTGTGGTTGGCCCGCGCGCCGAAATGCCACGCTATGTCGGTTGCTATCCCACGGATATTCGCAAGCGTGTTCTGTCGATCAAGCCGGGCCTGATTGATCTGGCGACGGTGGAATTCCGCGATGAGCAGCGGCTGCTGCAAGGTCTGGAGGGCGAAGCGCTGGAGACGGCGTATCTGGAGAAGGTACTGCCGTTACGGCTCGATTATGCGCAGCGTTATATCGAGCGGCGTGGTTTTGCTACTGATCTCGGTATTTTGCTGCGTACGCTGATGTTGCCCCTTCGAGGCTGTAGAGCCTGACGGGACAGGCTCTACAGCCTGTCGTTCGCTGCGATGCCTGAAAAACAAAGGCCGCCCATCGGGGCGGCCTTTGTTTTGGGGTACGGCAGATATCAGGCGGCGTTCGTGATCAGGAACTGAGCCTTGTCACGGCCGGCCATCCACTTCGGTGGCTTGCCGCGGCCACTCCAGGTTTCACCGGTCGTATGGTTGCGATATTTCGGTGCCACCGGGCGGCGCGTGGCCTTCACCGGCTTGCGCTTGGCGCCGCCGGCACCGATGCCCAGGTCTTCCGGCGAAATGCCATATTCATTCATCTTCGCGTGAATTTCTGCAATCGCTGAAGAGATCTCATTGCGTCGTGCCTGTTCAGCTTCCTTTTGCAGCTTTTCAATTTGACTTTGCAATTCTTTGTAAGTCGTCATGGTATTCCTCTATTAATAGGGTTGCAGATGGTCAAGGGCTGCCGGAAAACGGTCGCCAGCACCAGCCGGCGAATTATATGCGAAGTATTAAAAATGTGAATGTGTCAGCACACTAATAATTCACGTGATTATGCAAACGCATGATTTTAAAGAATTTTATCTAAATCATGTTAGTTTTGAGAAACATGTGTTTCGACCCTGACGGCTTGCGCAAATGATTTTCGGCCAATTGATCCAAGTGATTTCCTGCAAGCCTGAGTCGACTCCGGATTTTTTCATTGCATGTGCCGGATGCCATTGATCTTCATTCAATCTGGTGCGGTTTTTTCACAGGCAATGCACGCCGATTGGGAATGCATGTATTACCTGATGACGACCCAAGTCCATGGGACTTTGCGGCGACGGGAGATAACGGCGGTCGGTTGATTAGCGTGATTACGCGTTGTGCCGGCAAAGCCGGGCACGGAGATAATCCCGGGCTGGGCCGTCCGGCCTGAAATGGCACGCTGGCCTGGAATGCTGCGGCTTCATTTACGGCGAGCGGTTGTGACCGAGCCGGCGTGCCAGCCGGATGCCGGGGGTAAGCGATGCGTGCCGGTGTCTGCAGTCTGCGGTAATGGCGAGGCGTTTAATTCTTGCCGGAGCCGCTGCTGTGCAGCGTCATCATGGCTTGCTCGTGGCGCCCCTCGCATAACAGCGGGATCACGTTGAGGGCCTTGTCGATCGCCTGGTCGATCTGCGTTTGTTCTTCAGCGCGCGGTCGGTGCAGCACAAAATCCACCACTGCCTGCTGCAGCTTCAGTTCGCGCGGGTGGCCGATGCCGATTCGAAGTCGCCAGTAGTCCTGCGTGCCGAGCGCAGCAGTGATGTCCTTGAGCCCGTTGTGGCCACCCGAGGAGCCGCCCATTTTCAGTTTCGCAGCACCGGGTGGCAGGTCGAGTTCGTCATGTACGACCAGCACTTCGTCCGGGGCGATTTTGTAAAAGCGCGTAATAGCGCCGACGGATTGTCCCGAGCGATTCATGAAGGTCTGTGGCTCAAGCAGCCAGACCTCATTGCCGCCGATCCGTGTTTTGGCGGCCAGCGCGTTGAAGCGCGCTTCCTTGCGCAATTCACCACGCGCGAGCTGGTCGATCAGCCAGAAGCCGGCATTGTGCCGGGTCAGTGCGTATTCGGCGCCCGGATTGCCGAGGCCGACGATCAGGCGGATAGGTGCGCTGGACATGGAAGTGTTGTCGGTCAAAAGTCGCGGTCAAAAACCGCAATCAAACTATCGCAATGAATAAGCCCGATTATCAGGGATGGCATGCGCGTAAAAAAGCCCGCCGCAAGGACGGGCTTTTCGTTGCTGACGCAAAGAGGATTACTTCGCCTCTTCGCCTTCAGCTGCATCCGCCTTCGCGCCACGCGGAATGACCGCGGTAGCGATGGTCGGATTCTCTTTCGCGTGCACGGCGGCGACGCCGGCCGGCAGCTTCAGGTCGGCCACGTGGAAAGACGCGCCGTCGGTCATGTTCGACAGGTCGACCTCGATGAACTCCGGCAGATCCTTCGGCAGGCAGCTGACGTCGAGTTCATTCAGGACGTGGCTGATCACGCCGCCGGACAGCTTCACGACCGGTGCGATATCGGCGTTGATGAAGTGCAGCGGCACTTTCACGTGCAGCTTGGCGTTCGGATCGACGCGCTGGAAATCGATGTGCAGCACCAGTTGCTTGTAGGCGTGCACCTGGAAGTCGCGCAGCACGACCTTCTCGCTCTTGCCATCGATTTTCATGTCGAGGATGGACGAGTGGAACGCTTCTTTCTTCAGCGCGTGGTACAGCGCATTGTGGTCAAGCGAGATCGCGACCGGCGTTTCGGTGCCACCGTAAACGATGCCCGGTGTCTGACCCGCACGGCGCAGGCGGCGGCTCGCTCCGGACCCCTGCTCGGTACGTGGGAATGCAATAACTTCCATGATGACTCCTGTGGCGGGCTTGCGCCCTGAGGTGAATGTCCCCCGCGACCAGGGGACATGAAAAAGGGCGTCGCTATCGCGTCGCCCCGAAATTGTTTAGCCTGCTGCCTCGTCTTCTGCGAACAGCGACATCACCGAATCGCCCTTGCTGATGCGGCGGATGGTCTCGGCCAGCAGTGGCGCACAGCTCAGCTGGCGGATCTTGCCGCAAGCCTTGGCGGCGTCGCTCAGCGGGATGGTGTTGGTGACGACCAGTTCGTCGAGCGGCGATTTCTGGATGCGCTCGATCGCCGGGCCGGACAGTACCGGATGCGTACAGTAGGCCACAACTTTCTTCGCGCCACGCTCCTTGAGCACTTCGGCCGCCTTGGTCAGCGTGCCTGCGGTGTCGACCATGTCGTCCATGATCACGCAATTGCGGCCGTCGACTTCACCGATAATGTGCATCACTTCGGACACGTTGGCCTTCGGCCGGCGCTTGTCGATGATCGCGAGGTCGCAGCCGAGCTTTTTTGCCAGCGCGCGCGCGCGCACCACACCGCCAACATCGGGCGACACCACCAGCAGATCTTCGTAGCTTTTTTTGACGAGATCTTCGAGCAGTACCGGCGATGCGTAAATGTTATCGACCGGGATGTCGAAGAAGCCCTGGATCTGGTCTGCGTGCAGGTCCATGATCAGCACGCGGCCGACGCCGACATCCTGCAGCATGTTGGCCACCACCTTGGCCGAGATTGCGACGCGCGCCGAGCGCGGGCGGCGATCCTGGCGCGCATAGCCGTAGTACGGCAGCACGGCGGTGATGCGGCCGGCCGACGCGCGCTTGAGCGCATCGACCATCAGCATGATTTCCATCAGGTTGTCATTGGTCGGCGCACAGGTCGACTGCAGCACGTACACGTCCTTGCCGCGCACGTTCTCGTTGATTTCGACCATGATCTCGCCATCGGAGAATCGGGTGACGACCGCTTTGCCGAGCGGGATACCGATCTGCTGTGCGACACCTGCGGCAAGTTCCGTGGTGCCGGTGCCGGTGAAGACCATCAGGTTCTCGTGGGCCATGGTTGCTGAATTACCTAGGGTTGTAAAAGCCGAGTCGATCGGGCGAGGCGTCATGCGCGGTCTCTCAGATCGAAAAACGCCTGCGGCTCGGTAGAGCATCGCAGGCGGCGTTCGGCTTTTATTACGTTTTGTCGGGGCTTGCGGCAATTTTGCCGGCAAGCCGATTTAATGGCAGGGGAACAAGGATTCGAACCTTGGAATGCCGGAATCAAAATCCGGTGCCTTAACCAACTTGGCGATTCCCCTACGCAACCTGTTGTCCGGCCGATCGGTCAGACGAATTCATATTACGACAACAACAGCGGAGCCAGCGGGTGAGCATCCAGCGTCCTGGTTTTCCAGCTGCGCCATTGGGATGGCACTTGCCGAAACACCGTCTCCGCATCGCTTTCCGATGCAAAGGCAGCAAACACACAGGCACCGGAGCCGGTCATCCGTGCATCACCATGGTCCGACAGCCATTCGAGGGCGTCTGCGACCGGAGGAAATGCGTGGGCGGCTACTGCTTGCAAGTCGTTTTTCCCAAACACCGGGAGGCGACTGGAAAAGTCCGATATTTTGATGGGTTTGGTGTTCCGTGTCAATTCGTTTGATTGAAAAATTACCGGCGTCGGTACCGGGATGCCCGGATGAATCACGACAAACCACGCCTGCGGGGTCGTGATCGAGGTCAGCCGCTCGCCGATTCCTTCCACAAAGGCATTCTGCCCGAGCAGAAAGAACGGCACATCCGCTCCCAGTTGCAAGCCCAGTTGCATCAGCTCGGCGCGGTGCAGACCGGTCTGCCAAAGATGGTTCAGCGCGATCAGCGCGGTGGCCGCATCCGACGACCCGCCGCCAATGCCGCCGCCCATTGGCAGATGCTTGTCGATGGCGATGTCGGCACCCGGCACAGTCATGCCGCGCCCGGCGGCGGCGGCCTGCAGCAGCCGGGCTGCGCGCATGGTCAGGTCGGAATCGGCCGGCACACCGGCAATATCGGTCGTACGCACGAGCGCACCATCGTCACGCAAGTCGAAGTGCAGTTCGTCACGCAGATCGATCAGCTGAAATACCGACTGCAGCAGGTGATAGCCGTCGTCACGCCGGCCGGTTACGTGCAGGAACAGGTTCAGCTTGGCTGGCGCCGCGCAGTGATGCAACGAAGTCTGCACCCGTCAGTTCCCGTCGCCCCAGTCGTCGATGACCACGCGCAGCGTGATGTCGTCTCGCACTGCATCGACGCGTTTAGGCACGGCGACATCGCCGCTGGCCTGCCAGCTTGGATAGCTGAGCTGCCAGCCGTCGCTCTCGAAGTGTTCTTGTCCCTCCGGCATCGCGGCCTGCAGCGTGCCGCCGGGGGCACGTACGAAGCCTTGCAGCCAGTAGCGCAGGCCGTCGACCGGCAGTGGCCAGCCGAGCGCCAGTTCGGTCAGATCGTCCGGGCTGACGGCCTGGCGCCGCACGCCGTTGGATTGCTCGAGCATGGCAAGACCCGGCGCAATGCTGATGCGCGCGATGGTCTGGCCGAGCGGCGAATAAAGCTCGATGTCGGTCTTGTCGCGCCGCTGGTTCCACAGAAACTTGCCCTGCACCGACTGTGTCTTGCCTTGCACCGGATAGCGCACCGACAGCCGTCCGGCCAGCGTGACTTCATCGACATAGCTGCGCACGCCCCCGGGCAGCGGCACGACCGACGTGCAGCCGGCCAGCGCTGCCAGCGCGAGCGTTATCGAAAACAGAACCAGTCGTCGCATCATGCGGTTCAGAGCTTGACTTGCAGACGCTGCAGCGTGCCCTTCAGCGTGTTGTTTGCCGGGTCTTTCGCATTGGCGTCACGCCACAGCTGGCGCGCCTCATTCTCCCGGCCCAGTACCCACAGGACCTCGCCCAGGTGGGCGGCAATCTCGGGATCGGCCTTCAGGCCGAACGCGCGTCGCAGCGTCTTCTCGGCGTCTTCGTAGCGGCCGAGACGGAATTCGGCCCAGCCAAGGCTGTCCATGATGAACGGATCTTCGGGCGCGAGCGTGCTGGCCTTGCGAATCAGGTCGTACGCTTCCTGTAGACGGATGTTGCGATCGGCCAGCGAGTAGCCGAGCGCGTTGTACGCATGCTGGTTGTCGGGCGCGACCTCGATGAGGCGGCGCAGTTCGCGTTCCATCAGTTCGAGCTGGTTGGCTTTCTCGGCCAGCATCGCGTGCTCATAGAGCAGGTCGACGTTGTCCTTCAGCGAAACCAGCCCGTCGGCCACCAGCCGGAGTGCGTCATCGAGCCGGCCGGCATCGCGCAGCAACTGTGCTTCACTGACGATCAGCCGTGCGCGTTCGTCATCGCCTTCGATGTCGGCTTCGCGCAGGACTGCGCGGGCGTCATCCAGCCGGCCGCTCCTGGCCAGCAGCTGGGCGCGCTTGCTTAATGCGGCGATGTAATTGGACGGATTGCCCGAGCCCACCATCTCCAGCCATTTCAGCGCGCTGGCGTGGTCGTTGCGCTCTTCGGCGATCTGCGCCAGCACCAGCAGCGCCTGGCTTGCATCGCGCTCGCGGTCGGGTTCGCCGCCGAGCGTCGCGATATAGGCGGACAGGTATTTTTCGGCAGCAGGCAAGTCGGCCGCCTGCACTGACAGCAGGCCGAGCGCATACAGCGTGGTCTGGTCATTCGGATACTGCGTCAGCAGCGTTTCGAATTCGGCGCGCGCTTCGGCCGCGCGGTTCTGCTCGAACAGCATGCGTGAGTAGGCCAGCCGGACCTCACGCGACTTCGGGTTCGCTGCCAGGAAACCGGACAGCATCGTTGCGGCTTCTGCCTTGTCTTCAATGATTTGCGCAAGGGTCAGCGCGGCCAGCTCGGACGCAGGGTGCCGGGCCAGCGCGGCACGCGCGTCGGACAGCGCCAGCGCCCGTTCGCCGCTGACCATCGCGGTTTGCGCCAGCGTCAGCAGGGCCTCCAGCGATTCGGTATAGGGCTCAAGCAGTTCGCGCAGCAGTGCGGTGCCGCGCTTGCGATCCGTCACACGCGCCAGCTGCCGCTGTACCGTGGAAATCGCGGTCGGCAAAGCTTCCGGCGTGCTGGCTGCCAGCTGTTGGGCGAGCAGTTGCTTGGCTTCGTCGGTACGGTTGTTGGCGATCAGCAGCCCGATCAGCGTCTGTCCGGCATCGTCCGCATGTGGAGCCAACTCGCGCCACACGCGCGCCGCTTTCAGCGCCTCGGCATTGAGCGAACCGGCCGCCGCGAATTCGACGGCGCGGCGCGCCAGTCGCGGATCGCGCGTACTGCGCGCCAGCGCCAGCATGGTCGCGTAGGCGGAGAACGCTTCGCCGCGCTGAAAAGCGAGTTCAGCCGCGAGGTACTTGTACATCACCTCCGGACTCAGCAAAGTATTTGGCAGCGCCTCTGCTTTGGTGGTCTTGCCCGTCGTCGCGGGCGCGGCCTGTACGGTGGCGGCTGACGTCAGCAGCGCGGACAGGGTTAAAATGATCGACAGTTTTTTCAATTGAATTCCCGTGCGATGAGGCGCGACCTGAAGCGGCACGCCAACTCGGATATGGCAGATGAAGAAGGATTTTACGCCGAAAGCCGCGAACGCCTGATGCCCCCGGTTTGACCTGCATTGCCACGGATCCTTCGCATGCCTGAACTCCCAGAAGTTGAAGTCACCCGGCGCGGTATCGCCCCCCATGTCGAGGGCCGTACCGTGACCGGTATCGTCTTGCGCCGCAGCGGGCTGCGCTGGCCATTCCCGGCCGGATTGTCCGAGCTGTTAAACGGGCGGGTCGTGCGCTCGACTGCGCGACGCGGCAAATATCTGCTACTGCATTTCGATCACGGCACCCTGATCATCCATCTCGGCATGTCAGGTCACTTGCGCGTGCTGCCGTCCGGGCTGGCGCCGGAAAAGCACGACCATGTCGACCTCGGGTTCGGCGTGGACATGATTCGTTTCACCGATCCGCGCCGCTTCGGCGCGGTGCTCTGGCATTCGCAGACGGACGGCGATGTCGAACAGCATCTGCTGTTGCGCAGCCTTGGCGTCGAGCCGCTCGGCTGCCCCGACCTGGTCGAGCGCTTGTATCGCGGCACGCGCGGGCGCAGCGCGGCGATCAAGCAGGTGCTGCTGGCGGGAGATATCGTGGTCGGCGTCGGCAATATCTATGCATGCGAGAGCCTGTTCGAGTCGGGCATTCATCCGACCACGGCGGCCGGACGCATAGCGCGTGTGCGCTATGCGCGACTGGCGCAGGCGATACAGCGCGTGCTGGCGGCGGCGATCGAACAGGGCGGCAGCAGCCTGCGGGACTTCATTGGCGCTGACGGCGCGTCCGGCTATTTTCAGCAGAGTTACTTTGTCTATGACCGCGAGGGCGAGCCCTGCCGGCAGTGCCGCGCCGTTGTGCGCCGTATCGTGCAGGGCCAGCGCTCGACTTTCTACTGTGCGCACTGCCAGCACTAGCCGACCATGAAACGACTTGCCGACAGCGCCCCCGCATCCGCCGACCGCGGGTTTTCCGACCAGTTGATCGCCTGGCAAAAACAGCACGGCCGTCACCGGCTGCCATGGCAACAGACACGCGATGCGTACCGCATCTGGTTGTCCGAGATCATGCTGCAGCAGACGCAGGTGGCCACGGTAATACCGTACTACCAGCGTTTCCTGCAGCGTTTTCCCGACGTATCCGCGCTGGCGAACGCCCCTGTGGAAGAGGTGATGGCCTTATGGGCCGGGCTCGGGTATTACACCCGTGCGCGCAACCTGCACCGCTGCGCGCAGGCCGTGGTCGAGCGTCATGGTGGTCACTTTCCGTCCGCTGTCGACCAACTGGCGGACTTGCCCGGCATCGGTCAGTCGACGGCGGCGGCGATTGCCGCGTTCGCCTACGGCGCGCGTGCCGCCATCCTCGATGGCAATGTGAAGCGCGTGTTCTGCCGCGTGTTCGGCATTGAAGGTTTTCCCGGACTGGCGGCGGTCGAGCGTCAGCTGTGGTTGCGCGCGGAGACGCTGCTGCCGGCGCAGGATATCGAGTCGTACACGCAAGGACTGATGGATCTGGGCGCGACGCTGTGCACGCGCAGTCGGCCTCGCTGCGGTGACTGCCCGACGCAGGCGCGCTGCGTGGCTTATGCGAGCGGTCGCACCGCCGAGCTGCCCGAGCGCAAACCCAGGAAGGCGACGCCGGAAAAAGCGACCGTGATGCTGCTGGTGCTGCATGACGGAGAGCTTCTGCTCGAGCAACGGCCGCCGTCGGGCATCTGGGGCGGGCTGATGTCGCTGCCCGAGCTGGAGCGGTTGGGCGCGGACGCGGGAAGTGCCGATCTGGAGGCCGAGGTGGGCATGGCGCTGGCGTCGTTCGGCAAGGTGGCCGGCATGGAGCCGCTGCCAGAGTTCATGCATGCGTTCACGCATTACCGGCTGCGCGTCACGCCTTTGCGGGTGCGGCTGATGGCGCGCAGCGCTGTCGCCGCGCAGCGTGCCTATGCGTGGATGCCGCTGGATGCCGCGGCCGATGCCGGCTTGCCTTCGCCGGTGAAAAAGCTGGTCGAGTGGTTGCGGCGCGCAGGCTAGGGCGCCGTCCGCGCCGTCTGTCGCTTGCCGCTGCATTCGCTCAGATCACGCCATTCTCGCGCAGGTAGTTCTCAATCTGGCTTAGCCGCGCAGCAGCGTCGGTCATTTCCAGCAGCTGCTGCTTTTCGTCGAGCGCTATCGGCAGCATCTCCGCCCATCGATTCGCGACCCAGCCGGCCTCGTCCAGATGGTGAGGTTCCGGGAAGGGACTGATGAACTCTTCGCCGTCATCGGTCTGCGCCCGCTGCTGCAGATCGGCGATGATCACGCGCAGTACGTTCGCGCACAGCGGCAGCGATTCGCCGCCATCAGCGGCGGCATCGTCTGCGGCGATCGCTTCAGTGCGCGCTTCCATCAGCTGGTTGGGCAGGGTGCGCAATTCGATGATGCGAAAGCGTTCGCCGCCGCGGGTGTTCAGTAGCAGCACGCCGAACTCCGGCATGTCCCATTCGACGATGTGGGCGAGCGTACCGATCGCGTGCGGCTCGGCGGCCGTACCGACTTCGCTGCCGGCTTGGATGGCGACCACGCCGAACGGTGCATCGGTCTTCATTCGCTCGCGCACCATGTCCACATAGCGGGTTTCGAACACGCGCAGCGGCAGTACGCCATCGGGGAACAGCACCGTCTTCAGGGGAAACAGGGGCAACCAGCGGTCGGTGCTCATGGCCGGCCCCGGCGGCTGCGACAGGTGTGCATCGGCATGATTAGTCCAGTTCGCGGTGGCGCACCAGCACGCGCGCACGGTCGCGGAAGTCGCTCGCCAGTCGTTCGACCATGAACACCGACCGGTGCTGTCCGCCGGTGCAGCCGATCGCCACGGTCAGGTAGCTGCGGTTGTCGCGCTTGAAGGCGGGCAGCCATTTGCCGACGAAAGCGCGGATGTCTGCGAGCAGGTCCAGTGCTTCCGGCTGTCCGTCAAGGAAGTCGACCACGGGCTGATCCTTGCCCGTCAGCGGGCGCAGATTCTTGTCGTAATACGGATTCGGCACCACGCGCACGTCGAACACCAGGTCGGCGTCGAGCGGCACGCCATACTTGAATGCAAACGATTCGAACAACAGTGACAGCGGCGCGTGATGGCCGTTCTGTATCAGTTCCCGGATCCAGGCGCGCAGCTGATTGGCCGACAGCCCCGAGGTGTCGATCAGGTGACCCAGCCCTTCGATTTCGGCCAGCATTTCACGTTCCTGCCGGATGCATTCAATCAGGGTCGGTGTTTGCTCCTGGGGCACGTCCAGCGCCATCCGGTGCGACAGCGGATGGCTGCGCCGGGTTTCTGAAAAGCGGGTGATCAGCGATTCGGTTTTGGCGGTCAGGAAGACCACATCGACCGCATGACCCTCGGCCTTCATCCAGCTGATCGCAGCGGGCAAATCGGACAGCGAGGCCGCGCTGCGCGCATCGACGGCAACGGCCAGTTTGTCCTCGCCTTCGGCCACGCGCGTCTCGACCAGCGCGCGCAACAGTGAGGGGGGGAGGTTGTCGACACAGAAGTAGCCGGCGTCTTCGAGTGCGTTCAGACCGACGGATTTGCCGGAGCCGGAGATGCCGGTGAGAAGAATGATGCGCATCCCCGCATGATAGCGGAAAGATCCTGAAGAACGATTCGACGCAGCAATCTGAGTGCGGCGGCAGATGGCCTCAGGGCCGATCAGTGCGGGTGCGGCCGCGCATGAGCACCGTCGGTCACTCGCCGTCCATCGCGCGCTGCTGGCGCTCCATGAAATTGGCCAGCGTATCGATGCCGCGCATTTGCAGGATGTTGTTGCGTACCGCGGCTTCGAGCAGCACGGCGATGTTGCGGCCGGCTTCGACCGGAATCACGACCTTGCGGATCGGTAGTCCAAGCACGTCCTGCGTCTGCTGGTTTAATGGCAGACGCTCGTAGTTTTCCTCGAGGGTCTTGCGACGCACCAGATGCACGATCAGCTTCAGCCGCATTTTGCGGCGCACGGCGGTTTCACCAAAGATGGTCTTGATGTCCAGCAGGCCGAGGCCGCGCACTTCGAGCAGGTTCTGCAGCAGCGGCGGGCAGCGCCCTTCGATCATGTTCGGCGCGATGCGGGCAAACTCGACCGCATCGTCGGCGACCAGGCCGTGGTTGCGCGAGATCAGTTCCAGTCCGAGTTCGCTCTTGCCGAGGCCGGATTCACCCGTAATCAGCACGCCCACGCCAAGCACATCCATGAACACGCCGTGCATGGTCACGCGGCTGGCAAGCTTCTTCGACAGGTAGACGCGCAGGTAGTCGATCACCTGCGCCGCCGGCAGCGGCGTCGACAGCAAGGGAATGTTGTGCTCGTTGCAGACTTGCAGAATGTAGGGATGCGGTTCGAGCGACTGCGCGATGATGAAAGCCGGCGGCGAGCCGGCTACCAGTTCGCGGGTCTGGAACATCCGGCTGTTTTCCGAGATGCGCAGGAAGTAGTCGTTTTCCTGCTGGCCGAACACCTGGATTCGGCCCGGGTGAATCAGGTTCAGGTGGCCGACCTGATCGGCGGCCGACGCGGCGTCACCGTAGATGACGCGGTCGCTGCCCGATTGTCCTGCCAGCCAGCCCAGCCGCAATGATTCGTGGTTGTCTTCGTACAGCTGCTGGATGGACAGGGGAATATTGGAGGGCATGCTCAGGCGGGGCTGCGTTCGGACGGTTGCCAGCTCACCAGGCGCTGGTGTAGCGCTTCCGGATCGCTGTTTTCGTTCATCGCGGCCCGGAAGGCCTTGTCGGAAAACATTTCGGCGATCTCGGACAGGATTTCCAGATGCTGCTGTGTCACGTTGTCCGGGATCAGCAGGAAAATCAGCAGGGTGACCGGCTCGCCGTCCGGCGACTCGAAAGGTATCGGCTCGGCCAGTCGCACGAAGGCGGCCAGCGGCGCTTTCAGTCCACGGATGCGGCCGTGTGGCACGGCCACGCCATGGCCCAGGCCCGTCGAGCCCAGACGCTCCCGCGCGAACAGATTATCCGACACGGTCGAGCGCGCGATACCGCAGTTGTTTTCGAAGATCAGACCAGCCTGCTCAAATGCGCGCTTCTTGCTGGAACATTCCAGGTTGAGCACGACATTCTTTGCCGGCAGGATTTGGCTGAATTGGGTCATGATGCATTGCACAAAAATGGCGTTTGCCCGGCATTATAGGAGCTTTCCCATGCCGGCGTGAAAAATGTCAGCAGGCTGCTTTTGGGAGACAACAGGCGCTGATTTTGCAGGGCGCTCAATCTATACCCCGCCAAAAACGATAGCAATTGCTTTGACGTTAAGCCCGATACAAAGTTGATCATTATTCCTGTTCTTGCATCACTGGCGCGCATTGCGCTCATTCGACGGCATCCGTGACAGCGAAAAATTACTGCGCCATGGATTGATGTCGATGCCGCCACGGCGGGTATAGCGGGCTGTCACCAGCAACTTCACGGGCTGGCACTGGCGCAGGATGTCGATGAAGATGCGCTCGACGCACTGCTCATGGAATTCCTGATGGTTGCGAAAGCCGATCAGGTATCGCAGCAGCCCTTCCTGATTGATCGGCTGGCCCACATAGCGGATCTGCACGCTGGCCCAGTCCGGCTGGTTCGTTACGAGGCAGTTCGATTTCAGCAAATGCGATACCAGTGTCTCCTCGATCGGCGCCTCGTCGGCACGCACTGTCAGCAGCGACGGCAAAGGTTCGTAGCGGTCAATCTCGATGTCGAGCCGGTCGAGCAGCAAGCCGTCTGGCTCGCCCATGCGCAGCTTGCCAAAGTCTTCGGCGAGCGTCAGTGTCACCTGCACGGCGGCGCCGAATGCAGTCGACAGATCGGCACGCAGCAGCTCGCGCACCGCGTCCGGGCCGGCGATCTTCGACTGGTTCAGGGAGTTGAAATAGAGCTTCATCGATTTCGACTCGACAATGTGCGGCGAGTCCGCCGGCACTTGCAGTGTCGCGATCGCGACCTGCGGCTTGCCGCGCATGTTCAGCCAGGACACCTCATAGGCATTCCAGACATCCATGCCAAAGAAGGGCAGCGTGCCGCTGAGGCCCAGCTCGGCGCGCTTGTCTGCGCGCGGAATGGAAAACAGCAGCGTCGGGTCGTAACTTGCCTGATACGGAGTGGGCTTGCCGAGTGGTGAGTCGGAAGGGATGTTGGGTGAAGTCATGAGGGCCGACTGTCTGGGGATCATCGTCACGCTGGAAAAACCAGGCGGCAACGGAGAAAAATAAAAGTATCAGAGGAACAGTTTGTAAGCCGGATTCCCGCTTTCATCCCACGCACGATATCCCAGCGTCGCCAGGAACGCACGGAAGTCCTTCATCTCTTTCTTCGGCACCTGCAGTCCGACCAGCACCCGACCGACGTCACCGCCCTGGCTGCGATAGTGGAACAGGCTGATGTTCCAGTTCGGCGCGATGCTGTCGAGGAAGCGCATCAGCGCGCCAGGACGCTCGGGGAATTCGAAGCGATACAGGATTTCGTCATGCGCCAGCGCGCTCTTGCCGCCGACCAGATGGCGGATGTGCAGCTTCGCCAGCTCATCCTGCGTCAGGTCGATCGTGCGGAAGCCGTGTTTCTCGAAGTGTTTGCTGATCTTGCCGGATTCGTCGCGGTCCGCGATCTGCAGGCCGACGAATACATGGGCCTGCTCTGCGTCGCTGATCCGGTAGTTGAATTCCGTCACTGCGCGCGCGCCGATCAGCTGGCAGAAACGCTTGAAGCTGCCACGCTCCTCGGGGATCGTGACGGCGAACACCGCCTCATGCGCCTCGCCGACCTCGGCGCGCTCGGCGACGAAACGCAGCCGGTCGAAATTCATGTTCGCGCCGCAGGCGATCGCCACCAGCGTCTCGTCGCGCACCGGGTTGCGCGATTTGGCTGACCGTTCGACATAGGCTTTCGCCCCGGCCACCGCCAGTGCGCCGGCCGGCTCCAGGATGCTGCGCGTGTCGGTGAACACGTCCTTGATCGCCGCGCAGACCGCATCGGTGTCGACCAGGATGATCTCGTCAACGACCTGTCTGGCCAGGCGGAAGGTCTCCTCGCCCACCTGCTTGACTGCCGTGCCATCGGAGAACAGGCCGACATCGTGCAGCGTCACGCGGCGTCCGGCCGCCAGCGAGCGCGCCATCGCGTCCGAGTCGGTGGTCTGCACGCCGATCACCTTGATCTCCGGTCGCACTGCCTTGATGTAGGCGCCGACACCGCCGATCAGGCCGCCACCGCCGATGGCGACGAATACCGCGTGAATCGGTCCCGCATGCTGACGCAGGATTTCCATCGCGATCGTGCCCTGGCCGGCGATCACGTCGGGATCGTCGAACGGATGCACGAAGGTCAGCTTGTGTTTTTTTTCCAGCGTGAGCGCATGCTGGTAAGCGTCCGAATACGAGTCGCCGGCCAGCACTACCTCGCCGCCGCGCGCGCGCACTGCATCGACCTTCACGGTCGGCGTGGTGGTCGGCATCACAATTACGGCGCGGCAGCCCAGGGTCTTGGCAGACAGCGCCACACCTTGCGCATGATTGCCGGCCGACGCGCAGATCACGCCGCGCTTCAGTTGTGCCGGCGTCAGTTGCGCCATCTTGTTGTACGCGCCACGCAGCTTGAAGCTGAACACGCTTTGCATATCCTCGCGCTTGAAATAGATCGGATTGCCGATCCGACCGGACAGCGCGGGTGCCAGCTCCAGCGGAGTTTCGATCGCCACGTCATAGACGCGTGACGTCAGTATTTTTTTCAGATAATCGGTCGTCATGGCGGCTCATTATAATTGAGGCCCTTTGGCGCCCCTTAACACCTACTTTCATTTCGGATGCTCGCTTCGGTCATGGCCGCTTTGCTGAATGCGCTCGCACTGCCTGCGTTCAGCCTGCCCGCGTTGTTCCTGGTCGCGTTGGTATCGGCGACGCTGTTGCCGATGGGATCCGAGCCTGCGCTGTTTGCGCTCGTCAAGCTGCAGCCCGGCATATTCTGGCCGGCGGTACTGGTGGCGACCGCTGGTAATACGGTAGGCGGCGCCATCAGCTGGGCGATGGGACTGAGCGCAAAAAAAGCCTTTGCCGAAGAGCGCCAGACCCGCTGGTTCGGCTGGTTGCAGCGCTTCGGTCCGAAGACCCTGATGCTGTCCTGGCTGCCCGTGATCGGTGACCCGCTGTGCGCGTTGGCCGGCTGGCTGAAGATGCCGTTCTGGCCGTGTGTGCTGTACATGGCGCTTGGCAAGTTCGCGCGTTACCTGAGTGTCACCGGCCTGCTGCTGGCGATACCGGAAGGCGTCTGGCACCGCTTGCTGGCGTGAAGCGGCTGCTTCCTGCCAGCTAAAGCCCCGGAGCGATCAGGGCTTCTGCAGCGTCCTTGTGCATCGCAATACGTTAAAATGCGTCTTTAGCTTCTCAGGCATTGTTTTCTCCTCTGATGAACGCCCCCGCGCAAATCCAATCCTTGCTCTCCGACGCGCCCGCCGGCAGTTTGCCGACGCGCTTGCGCGAAATTCCCTACAACTACACGTCGTTCTCTGACCGCGAGATCGTGATTCGCCTGCTCGGTGAAACCGCATGGGACCTGATCTCGCAGTTGCGCAGCTTGCGCCAGACCGGCCGCTCCGCGCGCATGCTGTACGAGGTGCTTGGCGATGTCTGGGTGGTGCGGCGCAATCCCTACCTGCAGGACGACCTGCTCGACAATCCGTCACGCCGCGAAGCCCTGATCGACGCGATGATCCATCGCCTCAATGAGGTGGAGCGTCGCCGCGTCTTCGCTGAAGGGGATGAAACGCTCGAGCCCGAGATCCGGCAGCGCAAGCAGCACGTCGGCACACTGATCGAGCTCGCGCGCAAGGCGGTCGAAGATTTCGCCGCCGAGTTCAGGCTGATGCAGGATTTGCGCCGGCGTACCAAACGCGTGCTTGGTCGCTACACCGCCGCAGACAACATCAAGTTCGACGGCCTCTCTCGCGTGTCGCACGTGACCGATGCGACGGACTGGCGCGTCGAGTATCCGTTTGTCGTGTTGACGCCCGACTCCGAAGACGAAATGGCCGGCCTGGTCAAGGGCTGTATCGAGCTCGGCCTGACCATCATTCCACGCGGCGGTGGCACCGGCTACACGGGCGGCGCGATTCCGCTCACCCCGATGTCGGCCGTCATCAATACCGAAAAGCTCGAAGAGCTCGGTGCAGTCGAGATGCTGCGGCTGCCCGGTGTTGATCGCGACTACGCGACCATCTATTCCGGCGCCGGCGTCGTCACCAAGCGCGTGTCCGATGCGGCCGAGAAGGCCGGCTTCGTATTCGCCGTCGACCCGACTTCAGCCGAGGCCTCCTGCATCGGCGGCAATATCGCGATGAACGCCGGCGGCAAGAAGGCCGTGCTGTGGGGCACCGCGCTCGACAACCTCGCCAGCTGGCGCATGGTTGACCCGAACGGCGACTGGCTTGAAGTCACTCGGCTCGACCATAACCTCGGCAAGATCCATGACGACCCGGTGGCGCGTTTCCGGCTCGAGTGGACGCATCCGGCCGAGCGCGGCCGTCGCAATCAGCCGTTCCGCACCGAGATCCTCGATATCGCCGGCCGCACCTTCCGCAAGGAAGGCCTTGGCAAGGATGTCACCGACAAATTCCTCGCCGGCCTGCCCGGCGTGCAGAAGGAAGGCACCGACGGCCTGATCACGTCTGCGCGCTGGATTTTGCACAAGATGCCGAAGTACGCGCGCACGGTGTGCCTTGAATTTTTTGGTCAGGCGCGCGACGCGATTCCGTCGATCGTCGAGATCAAGGATTTTCTCGACGCCGAGACAAAAAAAGGCGGCGCGATCCTCGCCGGCCTCGAACATCTCGACGAACGCTATCTGCGTGCGGTCGGCTATGCGACCAAATCCAAGCGCGGCGTACTGCCGAAGATGGCGCTGTTCGGCGACATTGTCGGTGACGACGAAGATGCGGTCGCCCGCGCCACCTCGGAGGTGATCCGGCTGGCCAATACGCGTGTCGGCGAGGGCTTCGTTGCCGTCAGCCCTGAGGCGCGCAAGAAATTCTGGCTTGACCGCGCGCGCACTGCGGCGATCGCGCGCCATACCAACGCGTTCAAGATTAACGAGGACGTGGTAATTCCGCTCGACCGCATGGGCGAATACACCGACGGCATTGAGCGCATCAACATCGAACTGTCGATCCGCAACAAGTTGAAACTGCTGGAGGCGCTGTCGGCCTTTTTCACGAAGGGCAATCTCCCGCTCGGCAAGAGCGACGACAGCGAAGGCTTCGACATTCCGCCGGCTGAATTGCTGGAAGACCGCGTAGCCGAAGCAGCCACGCTGCTCGACAAGGTACATGCGCGCTGGTCGTGGCTGCTGGCAAACTTTGATCAGAAGCTCGATGGTGCACAGGACACGCTGGCTGCACTGGGCCTCGAGAGTCTGGCGGCGGCCGTCAATGCGCGCACTGCGGCCCAGCCCGGTGCGAGCATCTTTGACCTGCTGCAGGACCGCACGATTCGTGTGTCCTGGAAGGCCGAAGTGCGGGCCCTGCTGCGACAGATCTTCAACGGCGCGGCCTTCAAGCTGATCGTTGAGGAATGCTCGGCGATCCACAAGCGTGTGCTGCGCGGCCGCGTGTTCGTCGCGCTGCACATGCATGCCGGCGATGGCAACGTGCACACCAACCTGCCGGTGAACTCCGACGACTATGAAATGCTGAAGACCGCGCATGCGGCGGTCGAGCGCATCATGGCGCTGGCGCGCTCGCTCAATGGCGTGATCTCCGGCGAGCATGGCATTGGCATTACCAAGCTTGAATTCCTGACCGACGCCGAGATCGGCGAGTTCCGCGCCTACAAGCAGCGCATCGACCCCGAGGGCCGCTTCAACAAAGGCAAGCTGCTCGAAGACGCCGACCTGCGCAATGCGTATACGCCGTCGTTCGGCCTGATGGGACACGAGTCGCTGATCATGCAGCAGAGCGATATTGGCGCAATCGCTGCCAGCGTGAAGGACTGCCTGCGCTGTGGCAAGTGCAAGCCGGTGTGCGCGACTCACGTGCCGCGCGCGAACCTGCTCTATTCGCCGCGCAACAAGATCCTCGCCACCTCGTTGCTGATCGAAGCCTTCCTCTATGAAGAGCAGACCCGGCGCGGCATCTCGATTCGCCATTGGGAAGAGTTCGAGGATGTCGGCGCGCACTGCACGGTCTGTCACAAGTGCGTGAACCCGTGCCCGGTTGACATCGACTTCGGCGATGTGTCGATGAACATGCGCAATCTGCTGCGCAAGATGGGCAAGAAATCATTCAACCCGGGCACGGCCGCGTCGATGTTTTTCCTGAACGCGACCGATCCGGCAACGATCAACGCGACCCGTCAGGTCATGATCGGCTGGGGTTACAAGGCGCAGCGCTTTGCCAATGACTTGTTCAAAAAGTTTGCGAAGAAGCAGACCAGGACGCCGCCGGCCACCGTCGGCAAACCGCCGGTGCGCGAGCAGGTGATCCATTTCATCAACAAGAAGATGCCGGGCAATCTGCCGAAGAAGACGGCGCGCGCGCTGCTCGATATCGAGGACGACAAGTTCGTGCCGATCATTCGCGACCCGAAGGCGACCACGGTCGACAGTGAGGCAGTGTTCTACTTCCCCGGTTGCGGCTCGGAGCGCCTGTTCTCGCAGGTCGGTCTGGCAACGCAGGCGATGCTGTGGCATTCGGGCGTGCAGACCGTGCTGCCGCCGGGCTATCTGTGCTGTGGTTATCCGCAGCGCGGTGGCGGCGATTTCGAGAAGGCCGAGAAGATCATCACCGACAATCGCGTGTTGTTTCATCGCATGGCCAACACGCTGAATTATCTCGACATCAAGACCGTCGTCGTCTCCTGTGGCACCTGCTATGACCAGTTGCAAGGTTATGAATTCGACAAGATTTTCCCGGGCTGCCGCATCCTCGACATTCATGAATATCTGCTCGAAAAGGGCGTAAAGCTTGAGGGCGTGAGCGGCACTCGTTACATGTATCACGATCCCTGCCATAGCCCGATGAAGCAACAGGATCCGCTGAAAACGGTGAACAGCCTGATCAGTACGATTGATGCGCAGAAGATCGAGAAGAACGAGCGTTGCTGCGGCGAGTCCGGCACGCTGGCCGTGACGCGTCCGGACATCTCGACGCAGGTGCGCTTCCGCAAGGAAGCCGAGATGCTGAAAGGTGCCGACAAGCTGCGCGCGGACGGTTTCCAGGGCGACGTGAAGATCCTGACTTCGTGCCCGTCGTGCCTGCAGGGGCTGTCGCGCTTCAATGAAGACTCGGGCACCGAGGCCGACTATATCGTGGTCGAGATTGCGCGCCACCTGCTCGGCGAAAACTGGCTGCCCGATTATGTCGGTCGCGCCAACGATGGCGGTATCGAACGGGTGCTGGTCTGATCATGAGTGTCACCGTGACAGGCTGCGAGCTGTGCGAAACCCCGGGCGGCGAGGTGCTGCACCAGGGCGCGCAATTTCGCGTGGTGCTGGTTGATGACGCCAGCTATCCGGGCTTTTGCCGAGTGATCTGGCGTGACCACGTGAAGGAAATGACCGACCTGCCCGAGCTCGATCGCATGTTGCTGATGGACGTGCTGTGGCAGGTTGAGCAGGTCGTGCGCGACGTGATGCAGCCGGAAAAGATCAACCTCGCCAGTTTCGGCACTATGGTGCCGCACCTGCACTGGCACGTGATCCCGCGTTATACCGACGACCCGCATTTTCCGGCGCCGGTCTGGGCTTCGTCGCAGCGTCCGGCGCAGCAGGCATCGCTGCAGGTACGGCGCGAGCGGCTCGATGCGTTGCGTGCCAAAATGCGGCAACGGCTGGCCACCTATCTGTGACCTGGCCCAGAGCCTGGCGGTGATGCCAGGTCGCCGCATGACAAGGACAACGCTGTGAGCACATTTCCCATCCCCACTTCCATTACCCTGCATCGCGCATCGCGCACGCTCGAACTGAGTTATGACGACGTCAGCTACGCGTTACCTTTCGAATTCCTGCGCGTGCTGTCGCCATCGGCCGAGGTGCGCGGCCATGGTCCGGGGCAAGAGACGCTGCAGACGGGTAAGCGTCTGGTCGAAATCAAGGGCGTCGAGCCAGTCGGTCATTACGCGATCCGCCCGGTGTTTTCGGACGGGCACGACAGCGGTATCTACTCATGGGATCTGCTGTACGACTTCTGCGTCCGCCACGACGCATTGTGGGAAGACTACCTTCAGAAGCTGGAAGCGGCCGGCTTCGCAGGCGAAGCCGGCCGGGATGCGCCGATGTTGGTGAAGGGCGGTGGCTGCGCGTCTCACTAAGCGCAGGGGTCAGCACGCGCCCGTCTGTGTGATGGGCGATGCGGCAAGACCGCAGACAATACGGGCGTACGACAAGGTGCCGCTAACGCCGCCAGTGGCATTTTGATAGAGAGTCTAAGTCGTGCTGTGCGCCGCGTGGATGAAGCGCTCCGGGTGGATGAACTGTGCGAGCATGTGCAGCTGGCGGAACATCAGATTTGCATACGTCTTCGCAGTGGCCGGCGAAACCCCTGCCAGACTCAGCACGCTGTCCTCGGTAGCCGACAGCCTGTCAACGCGCATGTCAAGCGCATCACGGAACTCGCTCAGCAACGCATCGGCCAGCGAGGAATCAGTCGCCGCCGGCGACACAGGGGCGTTGGCTAATGAGGAGAAATCGATGTTCATGTCGAAGCCCATCGGGTTCTCGTTTAACTCCAGTTCCCACTCCAGCCCCGGCCCCGGCGCATCGTCGGCGACGGTGGTCGACGAATTATGCATACGGGCGTTGCCGATCGCGACAGGCGCCTGTCGGTCCGCTACGTTCTGCCAGGCACGCATCCAGGCAGCTTCGATGTTTATCGCGAGTGTTGAGTAGACGCCTTCGAACACCAGCGCGCTGGCGATCTCGCCAACCGGGATCGCCGGCAGCTTCAGTGCAGCAGGATAGTCCTTGCCGGCCAGAGCCTTGCTGGCGCAGAGCGAGAACAAATTTTCGAAGATCGGCGTGATCAGCCTGTCCTCGCGACTGGTCGCGACCTCGGTCCGATGCATCAGCCATTGCGATGAGTGCGTCGCCAGCGTTGTCTGCCATTGGGTATCGATGGGTGCGTCGCGGTAGTGCGCTACAAATTTCTCGGCCAGCGTATCGCGCTCTTTGCCGAGCATCACGTAAAACCCGTCAAGGGCGGCCTGGAATACTCGCTCGGAGCCAGCCACGCGCTGTCCGAACAAGGCAGTGCGCATCTGCAGAAGCTCGCGCAGCAATGGCACCAGCAGGTCGATCAGGGCGCTCGTGATACCGATAGCTGCCATGTATAACCTCACTTGTGATTCAGTTTGCTCATCCAGCTCCGGCTTCGTCTGGGTAAGTAGTTTAAGTCTGCATTCGTCCATCACACGTTCTTCCTGAGCCATCAGGCGGGATATGTCCATGACTCCCGTTGCATTCACTCGGCTGAAATGCATGCTCAGGTCGCGCATCACCGGATTTTGCTGCTTGAGCAGCAGGTCGGATAACAGTACGCTAGAGTTTTCCTGATGCGCCAGCGTACGGTAGAGTCGTTCAATGATATGGCTGCTGATCCGCCGGTCTATAGCGTCGATATTCGTGAAGGCATAATGCAACGCATTCTTGCCTTTCTTGTTTGCTTGTCCGATGCGCATGCCTGTATTTAACAGCAGGTCGATGGCGATCACATCAGAAGCCTTTGTGGCGAGGATGAGTGCGTCATTTCCGTCCTTGTCGACATGGTGAAGAGGCGTGTTTTTGCTGAGCAGCTTCATAAGGATCTGGTGGCGTGCTTCCGATCGTGCGTTAGCGAAGTCGCTGTTCGAATAGGAAATGGCCAGCAAAGGGTTCTCACGTGCAGGGAGCTCCGCTATCAAGGGGTTCGTGAAGCCGACATCGCAGAGAATGCGAACCATCTCGGGCTGGTTTTCGCGGATTGCACTGTTCAATGCCCGAATCCAATAGACAGATTTCGAAGGGACGAACAGCGGAAAGATTCGCAGAAATACCGGCAGGCTCGAGCTCTCGATGGCGGAGATCAGTGCGTTCTCCTCTGACGACTGCAGCGGGTCCGGGTTCGCTCCCTTGTCCAGCAGGAATTCCACGGCTTCGAACGCGCCCGATGCGCAGGCATCGATCAATGCTGTGGGGCCGTTCGGGGAGGTGCTATTGACCGTCCCGCCATGCTCCAGCAGATAGGCCAGCATAGCCGTCCGGTTTGCAGCTGCCGCTGCGTTCAGCGGCGGCACCTGGGATGCCGGCGCCTGTTGTGCGGCGCCGCGCGCAAGCAGGTATTTGTACAGCTGAATATCTCCGAAGTACGCTACGTGACTCAATACGGAATAGCCACTTCGATCTGTCTTGTCTAGCCGGGCACCGGCCGTCACCAGAAGTTGACAGGTCTTCCGCCAGCCCTTGTCCGCTGCGACCAGGAGTGCGGAACTGTCTGGCGTTGGCTCAATATTCGCTCCCTGACCGATCAGGAAGGCACAGGTGGCGGTATGCCCCTTTTTGGCGGCAGAAAGCAGCGCACCGGAGGTCCAGCCATTCGGCTGAAGCAGTGCTCCATGCTCCAGCAACAATGCGCAGACGGCTGTGCGTCCTTGGGCCGCAGCGAGGATGAGGGCAGTTTCGTCGGAGCCGTTGGCATTGTCCGCCGCAATACCAAAATCAAGCAGGCATCGGACGATCTCGGTTGCGCCGGCCGCCGCCGCCGCTCTCATCGTTTCGGCGGCATACGGTTTCTGAGCGACGTTTGTTTCCCGTGCGAGCAATGCATTGAAGATGTCCGGGTCACCCCACTGAGCGGCGATAACCAATGCGGCATCGTCGGAAGAATCCGGCGACTCGGACTGCTCCGCCTGCCACTGCAGCAGCTTGTCCTGCAGTGCCGCTCGATCGAAGTGGGTCGTATAGATGACCAGCCCATTTTTATCAGATTCTTTGATGTGAATAGCGCCGCATTCCACGAGCCAGTTTTTCAGCAGATCCGATCCATCCTCTGACGGACTCGTTATTGTGCGCAAAAAAAACCGCCCGGCGCTTGGCCTGTGCTCGGGGGAGAAAAGCACGCAGAGCGCCGTATCGGCATCGCCTCGCCGAAAGCTGTCGATAATCTGGTGGAACTCGGTGCCCGAGAGGCCATCCCTGACCATAGACTGCCAGTGTTCCGGTGCTACATCGCTGTTGCCGGCGCGGATGGAGGCTTCCGTGAGCCAGCCGACGGTGAATGCGCCCGCCCCCTGTGCCCAATACGCGCATTCGTCTGTGAGGACATCAATGACTTCATGAGCGCCCGCGAGTGCGGCGCGCGCTACGATCTGGCGAAGCAGTTCACCGGCGGATTTCCCCATGCCCGTGGCCAGCAGCGAGCGCACCCATTCCGGCTGGTTCGCCAGGCTTGCTGCTTCGAGGCAGGCGGCAAAGGCACCGAATGCGGCAGGCACAAAGGTCTCGCGCCCCAGGAACTGTTTACCGTCACGCAAGCGCAAAAGCTTCAGGCAGGTAATCGCCACCTGGAATTCCAGGTTCTCTGCAGGCGGCAAGGTGAGCCAGAGGAAGTCGCCCTGGCTGTGCACGATCTGGCCGCCATGTTTTCTGACGAGCGCGATGAGGTCCGCGTCGTGGTGGCGGCTGAAGGTTTCGCAAGCCGGGCCGGAGACTGCGGTCCGCGGGCGTTTCAGCGCGGGCGCGGCTGAGGGCAGCGGTTCCTGTCCGTTCGCGTCGGCGGCCACTTCCCGCCATTGACGTTTGATGCCGTGACGGGTCTGGCGCTCTTCGTCGCTGTCGCTATGGGTCGTCTCCTGGCTGAAATCGTCATCGTCCGGACTCTGGCTGAGGCTGGGGGGCGATCCGTTGTCGCGGTTCGCGACCGGCGGCTCCTCGTGTTCAGCCGGAGGGGGAGGCTGGTCGTATCGAACGGTGGGGGAATTAGGGTTGATCATGCTGGGTCCTCAGGTGAAAGTCACGGGCCAATGGGTCCGCGTGCGCGCGATGAGTAGGGACGGGGGCAGTTTGGTTCCTGCGCCGCCGCCGGAAGACCGTAGCCTGCCTTGTATAATGTGCAGCCTCTTCCGGCTCCCTCGCGCGCGTCCCCTGACATGACCCAGACCCATTTCGGCTTCCAGCAAATCCCCGAAGAACAGAAGATGAAGAAGGTCGCCGAAGTGTTTCATTCGGTGGCGGCGAAGTACGATGTGATGAATGACCTGATGTCGGCGGGCCTGCATCGCCTCTGGAAAGCGTTCACCGTGGGCCAGGCCGGCATCCGGCCCGGGTTCAAGGTGCTCGATATCGCTGCGGGTACCGGTGACCTGACCCGGGCGTTTGCGAAACGCGCCGGCCCGACCGGTGAGGTCTGGCACACTGACATCAATGAATCGATGCTGCGCGTCGGCCGCGACCGCCTGATCGACACAGGGCTGCTGCTGCCGACGCTGATCTGCAATGCCGAAAAGCTGCCTTTCCCGGATAATTATTTCGACCGCGTGTCGGTGGCCTTCGGCCTGCGCAACATGACGCACAAGGACGCGGCGCTGGCCGAGATGTGTCGTGTGCTTAAACCCGGCGGCAAGCTGCTGGTGCTTGAATTTTCCAAAGTAACGCCCGCGCTGCAGAAGCCGTACGACCTGTATTCATTCAAAGTGCTGCCCTGGCTGGGCAAGCAGATCGCCAACGATGCGGAAAGCTATCGCTATCTGGCCGAGTCGATCCGCATGCATCCTGACCAGGAAACGCTGAAGCAGATGCTGCGGGATGCCGGGCTGGAGCACGTCGACTACTTCAATCTAACCGGCGGTGTGGCCGCGTTGCATGTGGGCGTGAAGCTGTAAGCCCGGATCTCGCGACGACCAGAACATGACCACGCTCGAGCGCCTGCTGTCGGCAACCCTGAATCACCTGCTGTCGCGCCAGCCTGCGCTGCGCCACAAGCTCGCCGCGCATGGCGGCAAGCGTGCTTTTATCGACACCGGCGCAGTACGGCTGCAATTGGCGATCGCGGCGGACGGTCTGCTGCAACCTGCCGGCGATTCAGCCGCCAGCGTCACCATTCGCATCAATCCGGCGGACTTGCCGCAGGTACTGGCGAACATGGATCGCGCCTTCTCCTACGTGAACATCAGCGGGGACGCCGACTTCGCGCGTACGATCTCCGAGGTGGTGAAGGGGCTGCGCTGGGAAGCCGAGGAGGACCTCGCGCCGCTGGTCGGTGATATCGCCGCAGTGCGGATCGTGCAGGCCGCGCGCGAGGCCGCCGCAGTGGCCACGATCGGCGGCCGCAAGCTGGCCGAGAACCTGGCCGAATACCTGCTCGAAGAAAATCCGACGCTGCTATACCGCCGGGCCGGCGATGACTTCACCCACGCTGTCGCCACGCTGCGCGACGATGTCGAACGGCTGTCCAAGCGCATCGCGCTGATCGACAAGACGACCGGAGGCGCCGCGTGAGCGCCCGCCTGTTGCGGGTGCTGAAGATCATTCGCGTCGCCCTGCACTACGGGCTGGACGAAATGGTGATGCGTGGCGTCAAGCGCCCTGTGCCGCTGCGTCTGCTGTCCGGCCTGCTGTTCTGGCGCGACCTGTCGGCACCGCGCGGCGTGCGGCTGCGGCGCGCGCTCGAGGAGCTCGGCCCGATCTTCGTGAAGTTCGGGCAGGTACTGTCGACGCGACGCGATCTGATGCCGGCCGACCTCGCCGATGAACTCGCGCGGCTGCAGGATCGCGTGCCGCCGTTCGCATCCGAGCTGGCGGTTGCGGAGATCACGCGTGCTCTGGGCAAGCCTCCTGAGGAACTGTTCGGCACGTTCTCGCGTGAGCCGGTGGCGTCCGCATCGGTCGCGCAGGTGCATTTCGCGACGCTGAAGGATGGCACCGAGGTCGCGGTCAAGGTGCTGCGGCCCGGCGTGCACCGTGCAGTCAGTGGCGACGTCGCGCTAATGCACATCATCGCCGGCTGGGTGCATCGCTGGTCTGCTGATGGCCGCCGGCTGCGACCGCGCGAGGTGGTCGCCGAGTTCGACAAGTACCTGCATGACGAGCTCGACCTGATGCGCGAAGCTGCGAACGCCAGCCAGCTGCGTCGCAATTTCGACGATTCGCCTCTGCTGCTGGTGCCGGAGATGTTCTGGGATTACTGCGCCGAATCGGTGATCGTGATGGAGCGCATGCACGGCATACCGATCTCGCAGACTGCGCGTTTGCGCGAGGCCGGTGTGGATCTGAAAAAGCTGTCAAGCGATGGCGTTGAGATCTTCTTTACGCAGGTGTTCCGGCACGGCTTCTTCCATGCGGATATGCATCCCGGGAATATCCTGGTGTCGACTGACCCGAAAACCTTCGGCCGCTATATCGCACTCGATTTCGGTATCGTCGGCACCTTGGTGGATGTCGACAAGGATTACCTGTCGCAGAACTTCCTTGCGTTCTTCCGCCGCGACTACAAGCGCGTCGCGCTCGCCCACATCGAGTCCGGCTGGGCGCCGAAGGACACCCGGGTCGATGAACTCGAGTCCGCGGTGCGCGCCTGCTGTGAACCCATTTTCGACCGGCCGCTGGCGCAGATATCGTTCGGCCAGGTGCTGCTGCGTCTGTTCCAGACCTCGCGGCGCTTCAATATCGAGGTGCAGCCGCAGCTGGTGCTGCTGCAGAAAACGCTGCTCAACATCGAAGGGCTGGGTCGGCAGCTTGATCCGGAACTGGACCTGTGGCTGACTGCCAAGCCTATTCTCGAACAATGGATGCGGGAACAAATCGGCTGGCGCGGCTTCATCGACCGGCTGAAGGTCGAGGCACCGCAGTACGCACATATCCTGCCGCAGCTGCCGCGCCTGGTGCAGCAGGCACTGATTGCACAGGCGCAGCCGCGCAGCGACGAGGGCGAGCTGTTGCGGCGCCTGATTGGCGAGCAGCGGCGCACGCAGCGGGTGCTCGGATTTGCGTTGTACTTTGTCGGTGGCTTGCTGATCGGGGTGCTGCTGGCGCCGCTGCTATACGCCTTCTATTGAGCGAGGCCGCCCGGCGCTTGCGGCCGGTCTGGCGTCCCGCTCGGCGGCTTGCATAACGGGCGCTGCTGTGGCGGCTCTTCCACTATAATCGCCCGCAATTTGCAGCCCCTCGGGATGCCGTTTACCGCCTGACTCGCTTCTCATGAATACACTGCTCTGGTTCGTCATCCTGTACTGGGTGATCTCGGTCGGCATTGGCCTGTATGCGGCGCGCTATGTGAATTCGTCCAGCGATTTCGCGCTGGCCGGCCGGTCGCTGCCGATGTATGTCGTGACCGCGACGGTGTTCGCGACCTGGTTCGGCTCGGAGACTGTGCTGGGCATCCCGGCGACCTTCATCAAGGAAGGTCTGGGCGGCGTGGTGGCCGATCCGTTCGGGTCGTCGCTGTGCCTGGTGTTGGTTGGCCTGTTTTTCGCGCGCAAGCTGTACCGGATGAACCTGCTGACCATTGGTGATTACTACCGGCAGCGTTTCGGTCGCACGGTCGAGGTGCTGGTCACGCTGGGCATCGTGGTCTCGTATCTGGGCTGGGTAGCGGCGCAGATCAAGGCCCTGGGCCTGGTGTTCGCGGTGGTGTCGGGCGGCTACATCACCCCCGAAACAGGCATGGTGATCGGCGCGGGCAGCGTGCTGATTTATACGCTGATGGGCGGCATGTGGTCGGTAGCGATCACGGATTTCCTGCAGATGATCATCATCGTCATCGGCATGCTGTACATCGGCTGGGAAGTGTCCGGCATGGTCGGCGGTGCCGGCACCGTGATCGCGCATGCGGCCGCGGCCGGCAAGCTGGAATTCTGGCCGCAACCGAGCGCCCGCGAAGTGCTGTGGTTCTTCGCTGCGTGGATCACGATGATGCTTGGCTCCATTCCGCAGCAGGACGTGTTCCAGCGCGTATCGTCGTCGCGTACCGAGCAAATCGCCGGCAATGCGTCGGTGCTGGGCGGCGTGCTCTACTTCCTGTTCGCGTTCATACCGATGTTCCTTGCCTATTCGGCAACCCTGATCGATCCCGCCATGGTCGAATCCCTGATCGACACCGACCCGCAGAAAATCCTGCCCACGCTGATCATGACCAAAATGCCAGTGCTGGCGCAGGTCATGTTCTTCGGCGCATTGCTGTCGGCGATCAAGAGCTGCGCCAGCGCGACGCTGCTGGCGCCGTCAGTCACCTTTACCGAAAACATCCTGAAGGGCATGTTGCCGAGGCAGAGCGATCGCCAGTTCCTGCTCAGCATGCGGGTGGTGGTGCTCGTCTTCACCGTCATTGTCACGCTGTTCGCGCTCAATACCGAGGCCAGCATCTACAAGATGGTCGAGAACGCCTATAAGGTCACGCTGGTGGCCGCTTTTGTCCCGCTGGTGCTGGGTCTGTACTGGCGCCGCGCGACCGCGCAGGGTGCGCTGGCTTCCATCGTGTTGGGCGTCGGCAGCTGGGTGGGCTGCGAGATCGTCGCGCCCGACGGCCTGTTCCCGCCGCAGCTGGTCGGTGTGCTGTGCAGCCTGACGGGCATGCTGGCCGGCTCGCTGCTGCCGCAGTGGCATCTACCGGCCGATCGGGCGTCGGCCGGTACGCCGGCTGCGCACTGAAGCGGGTTCGCCCTGTAAACCCTTTATAATTCAAGGTTTTCAAAATTTTGCAGGGAGGAAGCACAATGCCTATCTACGCTTATCGCTGCGAAGCATGCGGCTTCGCCAAAGACGTTCTGCAGAAAATCTCCGATACGCCGCTGACCGATTGCCCCGACTGCGGCAAGCCGTCGTTCAGAAAGCAGGTCACCGCCGCCGGTTTCCAGCTCAAGGGCACCGGCTGGTATGTCACTGATTTTCGTAGCGGTTCCGGCGGCGCCAATGCGCCGGCGAGCGCCAAATCCGACAGTGGCAGTGGTAGCACCAACGCCAGTGCGCCGGCCGCGTCGGACAGCGCCGGCACTGCCGGCACGCCTGCTACCGCGGGTGACGGCAAACCACCGGCTGCTGCAGCCTGACGGACAAAGCTCATGCGCAAGTATTTCATCACCGGCCTGCTGGTCCTGGTGCCACTGGTCATCACGCTGTGGGTGCTGAATCTCATCATCGGCACGCTTGACCAGTCCTTGATGCTGCTGCCTCCGAGGCTGCAGCCGGAATCGCTGTTCGGCTTTCACTTGCCGGGTTTTGGCACGGTACTCACGCTGCTGATCGTGCTGCTGACCGGGCTGGTCACCCGCAATATCATCGGCAACCGTTTGCTGATCCTGTGGGAACTGCTGCTGCAGCGCATCCCGGTGGTGAATTCGATCTATTCCAGCGTGAAGCAGGTGTCGGACACCTTGTTCTCGTCGTCCGGCAACGCCTTTCGCAAGGCGCTGCTGGTGCAGTACCCGCGCGAGGGCGCATGGACCATCGCGTTCCAGACCGGCGTGCCCGGTGGCGACGTGACGAACCATCTGCAGGGCGACTATGTCAGCGTGTATGTGCCGACGACACCGAACCCGACCTCCGGCTTTTTCCTGATGTACCGGCGCTCCGATGTGATCGAGCTCGACATGACCGTCGACGAGGCGCTGAAGTACATCGTGTCCATGGGTGTCGTGGCACCGCCGGCGAAAAAAGCCGCGCCGCTGCCCGCGCCCGACCATCCCCAATGATCCTGATCAATCGAGACTGAAAACATGTCAATGCGAACAAATTACTGCGGCCTGACTACCGAGGCGCAGCTGGGACAGATCGTCAGCCTGTGCGGCTGGGTACACCGCCGCCGCGACCATGGCGGCGTGATCTTCATCGACCTGCGCGACCGCGAAGGCCTGGTGCAGGTGGTCTGCGACCCGGACCGTGCCGACATGTTCAAGGCCGCCGAGTCGGTCCGCAATGAATTCTGCCTGCGCATCACCGGACTCGTGCGCGCGCGTCCGGCCGGCACCGAGAATGCCGGACTCATCTCCGGCAAGATCGAGGTGCTGTGCCATGAACTCGAAGTGCTGAACCCGTCGGTGACGCCGCCGTTCCAGCTCGACGACGACAATCTGTCCGAGACCACGCGCCTGACGCATCGGGTGCTCGACCTGCGCCGTCCGCAGATGCAAAACAACCTGCGCCTGCGCTACCGGGTTTCGATGGAGGTGCGCAAATTTCTCGACTCGAACGGCTTCATCGACATCGAAACGCCGATGCTGACCAAGTCGACGCCGGAAGGCGCGCGGGATTATCTGGTGCCGTCGCGCGTGAACGCCGGCAGCTTCTTTGCGCTGCCGCAGTCGCCGCAGCTGTTCAAGCAGCTGCTGATGGTCGCCAACTTCGACCGCTACTACCAGATCACCAAGTGCTTCCGTGACGAAGACCTGCGCGCGGACCGCCAGCCCGAATTCACCCAGATCGACTGCGAGACTTCGTTCCTGTCCGAGCAGGAAATCCGCGACATGTTCGAGGGCATGATCCGCGGCGTGTTCAAGAACGTGCTGAATGTCGACCTGCCGAATCCGTTCCCGGTGATGGACTTCGCCACCGCGATGGGCATGTATGGTTCGGACAAGCCGGACATGCGCGTCCGGCTTGAGTTCACCGAGCTGACCGAAGTGATGAAGGATGTCGACTTCAAGGTCTTCTCCGGTGCGGCCAACATGGAAGGCGGCCGCGTGGTTGGCCTGCGCGTGCCGGGCGGCGCGAAAGAAAACGGCGGCATGCCGCGCTCCGAGATCGATGCGTACACGCAGTTCGTCGCGATCTATGGCGCCCGGGGCCTCGCGTACATCAAGGTCAACGAGAAAGCCAAGGGCCGTGACGGCCTGCAGTCGCCGATTGTCAAAAACCTGCATGATGCCGCACTCGCGCAAATTCTCGAGCTTACCGGCGCGCAGGACGGCGACCTGATCTTCTTCGGCGCTGACAAAGCCAAGGTAGTGAATGACGCCATCGGCGCATTGCGCGTGAAAATCGGCCACAGCGACTTCGGTCGCAAGAACGGCCTGTTCGACGATGACTGGCGTCCGCTCTGGGTGGTCGATTTCCCGATGTTCGAATTCGATGATGAAGCCAATCGCTGGAACGCGCTGCACCACCCGTTCACCGCGCCGAAGGCCGGTCACGAAGACTTCATTGAGACCGCCCCGGGCCGCGCGATCGCGCAGGCCTATGACATGGTGCTCAATGGTTGGGAACTCGGCGGCGGCTCGGTGCGTATTCATCGCGCCGACGTACAGAGCAAGGTGTTCAAGGCACTCAACATCAACGATGACGAGGCACGCATCAAGTTCGGCTTCCTGCTGGATGCGTTGCAGTATGGCGCGCCGCCGCACGGTGGTCTGGCGTTCGGCCTCGATCGTCTGGTCACGATGATGACCGGTGCCGAGTCGATCCGCGACGTGATCGCCTTCCCGAAGACCCAGCGCGCCCAGTGTCTGCTGACGCAGGCGCCGTCCGAGGTTGACGAGAAACAGCTGCGCGAGCTGCACATCCGCCTGCGGGCGACGGAGCCGGCGGTCAAGGCCTGACGCGCATCCTGGTCCGGATAACTGATCTGGACCATCGGTCCGGAAAAACCGGCCGGCGGACTGTGTCCCCGGCCGGTTTTTCTTTGCGCTCAAGCGAGTCTGCGAACTGCCCTTGCATTTTCGTGCAACCGGTCGGCCAGCCGCCAATGCCTTTCTTCAATCGGGGCATAATGTCCGTGTCAGCCCCCATGTCCCAATGCACATCAGCCATGCCCGTCCACAAGATTCCTGAATCCGTCCTCGTCGTGATCCACAGCGCCGACTTGCACGTGCTGCTGATCGAGCGTGCCGACCGGCCCGGCTTCTGGCAGTCGGTGACGGGCTCGAAAGATGCCGTTGACGAGCCGCTGCGCGCGACTGCGGTGCGTGAGGTGTTCGAGGAAACCGGCATCCGCATCGGCGGCGAACGTGTGCCGTCCCATCATCTGCAGGACTGGCAAGTGTCGAATGTGTATGAAATCTATCCGGTCTGGCGACATCGCTACGCGCCCGGTGTGACGCATAACACCGAGCATGTGTTCGGACTGCAGGTGCCACGCGACATTGACGTGATTCTTGCGCCGCGCGAGCATCTTCACTATCGCTGGTTGCCCTGGCGCGAAGCCGCCGACCAGTGTTTCTCGCCGTCGAACGCGGAAGCCATCTTGCAGCTGCCGCGCCATGCCGAATCCGCTGCGGCCTGACGCGAGTCCGCCCAGATGAAACTTCGCATCGCCACCTGGAATATTCACAAGGGCATCAGCGCGCTGGGCAAGCGTCCGCGCGTGCATGGCATCAAGCAGGCGCTGGCGGGGATTGCCGCCGACGTGGTCTTCCTGCAGGAAGTGCAGGGCCGGCATGACCTGCTGGCGCTGAAGCACGCGAGTTGGCCCTCGAAGGGGCAGCATGAATTTCTGGCCGGCGATACGCAGCACTGCGCGTACGGTATGAACGCGGTGTATGACCACGGCCATCATGGCAATGCCTTGCTGTCTAGCTATCCGATCGCGTCGGCCTGCAACCATGATGTGTCCGACCATGCATTCGAGTCGCGGGGCATCTTGCATTGCGTGCTCGCGCTCGGTGCTGCGGAAGTCCATTGTTATGTGGTTCATCTTGGCCTGTTCGCCGGCAGCCGGCTGCGACAGACTGATGCACTGATCGAAGCGGTACAGGCGACCGCGCCGCCCGATGCGCCGCTGCTGATCGCCGGCGATTTCAACGACTGGAGCAATGCGCTGTCGGATACGCTGCGCGAGCGGCTCGACGTGGTCGAAGTTTTTGACGAGCGCATGTCATCGTCGCGCTTCGGCGCTTACCTGCGCCGGCTCGCCGGACGCGGACCGAAGCTGGCGCCGGCGCGCACCTTCCCGGCGGCGATGCCTTTCCTGCAGCTCGACCGTATGTATGTCCGCGGCTTTCGCGTGCTCGGCGCGAGCGTACTGCATGGCGCCAGCTGGGCGAGATTGTCAGACCATGCGCCGATCGTCGCCGAACTGCAGATCGAGACCGTTACCCCAGCGGCCGTGCCGCAGCGCGACACCGAGCCTGCGCATGGCTAGCTACAGCCACGGCAATCATTTGTCGTTGCTGCACCGGGGCGCGGAATTTTTCCCCGCATTGATCGCGGCCTGCGATGCGGCCCGTGACGAGATTTTTGTCGAGACCTATATCTTCGCGTCCGATCCCACCGGCGAGCGTGTGAAAGCGGCACTGCTGCGGGCCGCCGCGCGCGGCGTTGCGGTGCATGTCCTGGTGGACTGGCTCGGAACCGGCCGCGCCGACACGGCATGGCTGCGCGCTGAACTGGCACCGGCCGGCGTGCGCTTTGCCGCTTTTAACCCGTGGTTCCGGCGTGGGGTGGCGCGCTCGCACCGCAAGATCGTGGTGGTTGACCGCCGCCTGGCCTTTCTCGGCGGACTCAATATCAACGATGACCTGCTGTCCGACGACGACGACCGCATGCCGCTGCCGGCGCCGCGCTGGGATTTCGCAGTCAGCATCGCCGGCCCGCTGGTCGACGCGATTCACGTCGAGGTCACGGCGCAGTGGCAGCGGCTGGGGCCCCGCCCCTTGCGCGCGCGCATCGAGAACCTGCGCGATTACATGGTCCGGGCGCGCCCGCTGCGCGCAGTGCAGGTTTACGAGGCGGCGCTGGTGGTACGCGACAACCTGCGCAACCGGCGCGCCATACAGAGCGCGCTACTGCAGGCGTTGGGCCGTGCCGACCGCAGCGCGTTGCTGGTCACGCCGTATTTCGCGCCGGGACGCAAGTTGCGCAAGGCGATGCTGATAGCGGCGCAGCGTGGCATCGAGGTCACGCTGCTGATTGGCGTCGGGCAGTTCGTGATGCAGGATGCGGTCGCGCAATCTTTTTACCCGCGGCTGGTAGGTGCCGGCGTACACATCGTTGAATATCGCCGCACGCAACTGCATGGCAAGGTCGCGGTGATCGATGACGACTGGGCGACCGTCGGCTCAAGCAATTTCGACGGACTGTCACTGTTCGTCAATCACGAGGCCAACATTATCGTGCGCGACCGGGAGTTTGCGACGGCGCTGCGCGATTATGTCCTGCGGGGTGTTGCCGACGGCGTGGCCGTCAGCGCGGCCGATGTGGCGCGGTTGTCCTGGCCGCGCCGCGCGTGGAATCGTTTTGCTTACGGCTTGTATCGCGCGGTGCTACAGGTGTTGACACTGGGCAGCTATACGCGCTGAACGCTGCGCGGGTTCCGCTCTACAATTCGTCCCCATGGACACTATCCGGATCGACAAATGGCTGTGGGCTGCGCGCTTCTTCAAGACGCGCTCGCTGGCCACTGACGCGGTCGAGCGCGGCCGCGTGAAGCTCAATGACGAACGCTGCAAGCCGGCGCGCAACCTGAAGGTCGGCGACCTGCTCGACATCGACAACGGCAGCAGCGAATGGCAGGTGCAGGTGCTGGGGCTGTCGGATCAGCGCGGACCGGCGCCGTCGGCCCGCCTGCTGTACGAAGAAACGCCGGCCGGCGTGCAGCGGCGCGAGCAGGCCGCCGAACGCCGCCAGTTGTTCGCCGAGCCGGCCGACCAGATCCGCGGGCGGCCGACCAAGCGCGACCGGCGCCAGTTGGATCGATCACGCGATTGAACGCCGCTAGTTGACCGCGCGACCGGGCTTGCGTGCATAATGGCACGATCGTTCGATTTTTCTCATCCATGTCCGAATCCCTGCACAAGCCCTTACGCAAAGGTGAGCAGACACGCGCCAGCATCCTCGAGGCAGCGCTTGCCAGTGCCAGCCGGGAGGGGCTCGAGGGTTTGACCATCGGCTCGCTGGCCGAGCGCATGGGCATGAGCAAGTCGGGCGTGTTTGCGCATTTCGGCTCGCGTGAAGAGCTGCAGATCGCCGTGCTGAAGTTGTATCACCATCAGTTCGAACAGGAAGTGTTCTTCCCCAGCATGCGTGAGCCGCGCGGATTGCCGCGGCTGCAAAGCCTGTTCCGGCGGTGGGTCGAGCGCGTCAGCCGGGAAATTGCGTCCGGCTGCATCTACATCAGCGGCGCGGTCGAGTATGACGACCGACCCGGCCCGATTCGCGACCAGCTGGTCGGCATGGTGCGCACCTGGCAGCAGTCATTGCAGCGCGCGGCGCGGCAGGCGACCGGCGAAGGGCATTTGCTGCCCGATGCCGATGCCGAGCAACTGGTCTTCGAGATGTACGGGCTCGTGCTGGCCTTGCATCACGATGCGCGCTTTCTGAAAAGTCCCGGCAGCGCCGCGCGCGCGCATGCCGGTTTTGTGCGACTGATCGCCGGTGTGGCCTGTAGCGGGCTTTCGCCTTAGCGCAGCGCCGATCGCCGCCTGTGCGGAATCACATCCACCGTCACGCGCAAACCCGATAGCCTAGTTCCTGACATTGCCTGCCAAGGAGACCGCCATGCCCGGCTATACCCCACCTCTGCGCGATATGCGCTTTGTATTGCATGAACTGCTGCAAGTCAGCGAAGAGCTCGCCCGTCTGCCGCCGCATGCGGGACTGGATGCCGACACGATCAACCAGGTGCTCGACGAGGGGGGCAAGTTTGCGTCCGGCGTGCTGTTCCCGCTGAACCAGTCGGGCGACCGCGACGGATGCCAGTTTGATCCGACCACCCGCAGCGTGACCGCGCCGCACGGATTTTGCGACGCCTACCGCCAGTTCGTCGATGCCGGCTGGCCATCGCTGGCCTGTGATCCGGAATTCGGCGGGCAGGGACTGCCGGTTGTGCTGAACAACGCGCTGTACGAAATGCTGAACGCCGCGAACCAGGCCTGGACCATGTATCCCGGGCTCTCGCACGGTGCGTACGAATGCCTGCGCGCGCACGGCACGCCTGCGCAGAAAACGCTGTATCTGCCGAAGCTGGTGTCGGGCGAATGGACCGGCACGATGTGCCTGACCGAGCCGCACTGCGGCACCGACCTCGGCCTGCTGAAGACCCGCGCGCTGCCGCAGCCTGACGGCAGCTACCGCCTTTCCGGCGGCAAGATTTTCATCTCGGCCGGCGAGCATGACCTGTCGGCCAACATCGTGCATCTCGTGCTGGCGCGCTTGCCCGATGCGCCGGCGGGCACGCGCGGCATCTCGCTGTTCGTCGTGCCGAAGTTCCTGCCCGGCCCTGACGGCGAACCCGGCGCGCGCAATGCGATCCATTGCGGTGCGCTTGAGGACAAGATGGGCATCCACGGCAACGCAACCTGCCAGATGCATCTCGATGACGCGAGCGGCTGGCTGGTCGGCGAGCCGGATCGCGGTCTGAACGCAATGTTCGTGATGATGAATGCGGCACGCCTTGGCGTCGGCATGCAGTCGCTCGGCCTGACCGAAGTCGCTTACCAGAATGCGGCAGCCTACGCACGTGAGCGTCTGCAGGGGCGCAGCCTGACCGGACCCAAGGCGGCCGACCGGCCGGCCGACCCCATCCTGGTGCATCCCGATGTGCGCCGCATGCTGCTGACCGCGCGCGCCTATGCGGAGGGCGGGCGGGCGTTCAGTTCTTATGTGGCGCTGATGCTCGACCGCGAGCAGCATCATCCGGATTTGGCAGTGCGACAGGAAGCGGCCGATGAGGTGGCGCTGCTGACGCCCATCGCCAAGGCTTTCCTGACCGACAATGCATGGATCGCCTGCTCGGAAGCGCTGCAAGTCTTCGGTGGCCACGGCTATATCGCCGAGTGGGGCATGGAGCAGTATCTGCGCGACGCGCGCATCAACATGATCTACGAAGGCACGAACACGATCCAGTCACTCGACCTGCTGGCGCGCAAGGTGTTGGCCGACAATGGCGCGAAGCTACGCAAGTTTGGCGGGAAGATCCGCGCCTTCATCGAAGAGCACAGTGCCGACCCACGGCTGTCCGGTTTTGTCACGCCGCTTGCCGAGCTGGGCGACAAGCTCGGCAAGTTGTCGCTCGAGATCGGCATGAAGGCGATGCAGGATCGCGACGAAGTGGGCGCGGCTGCCGTGCCTTACCTGAGAGTTGCCGGGCACTGGGTGTTCGCATATTTCTTTGCGCGCATGGCGCAGATCGCGATCGAGCGCGAGTCCGGTGGTGATGATTTTTACAAGGCCAAGCTGGCGGTCGCGCAGTTTTATTTCGAGCGCTTGTTGCCGGAGACGGCGATGCTGATCCGGCAGGCCCGGTCGGGTGCGGGCAATCTGATGGCGATGGACGCGGCGCTGTTCTGACATGCGGTGCCGGTAATTTTGAGGGAGAGCAGAATGGCAGTGCGGTTTGAGGTCAACGAACGGGTAGCGACAATCGCGTTCAGTCGCCCGGAGAAAAAAAATGCGATCACGTCGACGATGTACCAGTCGCTTGCCGGTGGGCTGACGGAGGCCTGCGCCAATCCGGCGGTACGAGTCATCGTGATCACCGGCGACGGCGGCGCCTTCACCGCCGGCAATGACCTGGCGGATTTCCTGCAGCGCCCGCCGCAGGGCGAGGGCAGTCCGGTCGCCCAGTTCATGACGGCGTTGCGCACCGTGAGCAAGCCGGTGATCGCCGCCGTGCCGGGCCTGGCCATCGGCATCGGCACCACGCTGCTGATGCATTGCGATCTGGTCTATGCAGCGCAGGAAGCGAAGTTCGCGATGCCGTTTGCGCAGCTCGGACTATGTCCAGAGTTTGCGTCCAGTGTGCTGCTGCCGCGCATCGCGGGCTACCAGCGCGCAGCGGAAAAGCTGTTGCTCGGCGAAGCCTTCGATGCGAACGAAGCCGAGCGCATGGGTCTGGTCAATCGCGTGCTGGCCGCTGCTGAGCTGATGCCCTTCGTTGGCCAGCAGGCCGCCAAACTGGCCGCATTGCCGGTCGAATCATTGCGCATCACCAGGCAGCTGATGCGTGCTGACCTGCAGACGCCGGTGGCGGCCGCCATGCTGACCGAACTGCAGCACTTCACCCGCCTGCTTGACGGGCCGGCCGCAAAGGAAGCCTTCTCGGCTTTTCTTGAGAAACGCAAGCCGGTTTTCGACTGAACGTGGCTCCTGGCGGGGAGCCGCATGCGCGCCGCCGTCGCGGTATTCTCTGGGTGGGCCCTGCGCACAGCAGGTACAATGCGCGCGTGAAGCAGGCCAGACAGTCGCTGGCAATCGCAAGATTGCGGGAGGAAGGTCCGGACTCCACAGAGCAGGGTGACGGCTAACGGCCGTCCGCCGTGAGGCGCGGAATAGGGCCACAGAGACGAGCGTATTTAGTTACGGTGAAACGCGGTAACCTCCACCCGGAGCAATTCCAAATAGGCACGCGATGATGCTGCTCGCGGAGCGTGCGGGTAGGAAGCTTGAGCGCCGGAGTAATTCGGCGCCTAGAGGAATGACTGTCACGCCATCCGCAAGGACGGCGCCACAGAATCCGGCCTATCGGCCTGCTTCACTTTTTACTCTTCGTCCGCCCGGTCGGGTTGGACTTTGTGCTTCGCCCGCACCGTACCGCTGGCCGGCAGGCTGGCGGCGTTTTGCGATCAGCCAATGGGCCAGCCGCGCTGCGCGCTCTGTCGCGCTCAGGCCGACCTCCGCACGCAGTGCCTCCAAACGCCGGGTTCGCGCAGGTTGTCGCAGCCTTTCCAGTCCCGGACTTGTCATGCACATACATGTGCAAAACTCATCCTCCACTTTCAATACGATCTCTAAGTCCTTCATTTGTCAGGCTTATTGAGTCAACAAGCTGCATCAGGTAAGTCTGCTAAGTCCTTGACTTCATTGGAAAAAATCGGTGTTTCGCAGTACCAATTTCCTTGACCGGACATTCTCCATCCTCTAAAGTGGGCGGCAGTGTGAAAAAGTGTCTTTTTGTGGGGCGAAATTCCTTGGGTCATTCGCCTGATCGAACGCACTTTCATTAACCGAACTTCAACCTTGAGGGCTTGTCCGCGTGTATCAGGGAGCGTCAGCGCTGAGCATGGATGCGAAGGGACGGATGTCGATTCCGGCCCGGCATCGGGATGCGCTTGCTGTGCAGTGCGAAGGTCGCGTCACGCTGACCAGGCATCCGCACGGCTGCCTGCTGCTGTTCCCTCGTCCGGTGTGGGAGCAGCATCGTGAACAGATCGCGAACTGGCCGATGTCGGCGCGCGCATGGCAGCGCATCTTCCTCGGCAACGCCAGTGATGTCGAGATGGATGGCGCCGGCCGCATCCTGATCTCGCCCGAGTTGCGCACTGCCGTTGGTCTGACGCGCGAGGTCATGCTGCTCGGCATGGGCAGCCACTTCGAAATCTGGGATGCGGCGAAGCTCGAAGAGAGCGAGGCGCAGGCGATCGCCGGCGGCATGCCGGATGTGTTGAGCGATTTTTCCTTCTGACGGCGGCCCATGACAGAGCTAACGGTGCCCGCTGACTCGCACCGCACGGTGCTGCTGGACGAGGCGGTTGACGCGCTCGCGGTTCATGACGCGCGCCGCGACGGCATCTTTGTCGACGGCACCTTCGGCCGCGGCGGGCATAGCCGCCTGATTTTGTCGCAGCTGTCGGCGCACGGCCGGCTGATCGCTTTCGACAAAGACACCCAAGCAGTCGCGGTTGCGCAGCGACTGGCTCGTGACGACACCCGTTTTGCGATCGAACACGATAGCTTCGCGACGCTGGACGCCACGCTGTCGACGCGCGGGATTGCGCAGGTCGATGGCGTGCTGCTCGATCTTGGCATTTCGTCGCCGCAGGTCGATCAGGCAGTGCGCGGCTTTTCATTTCGTGCCGACGGTCCGCTGGACATGCGCATGGACACCACGCGCGGTATGCCCGCGTCCGAGTGGCTGGCCACAGAAACGCAGGACAACCTTGAGAAAGTGATTCGCGAGTATGGGGAAGAACGGTTTGCTTTTCAGATTGCAAAGGCGATTGTTGCTCGCCGGGCCGTCGAGCCCCTTAGCAGCACCGGACAGCTCGCCGCGCTCGTGGCTGGTGCCGTCAAGACCCGTGAAAAAGGCAAAGACCCGGCCACCCGGACTTTTCAGGCTGTACGGATTTTCATCAATCAGGAACTGGAAGACCTTGAGGCAGGCCTGACGCAGGCGTTCAACCGCCTCTCGCCTTTCGGAAGATTGGTGGTGATCAGCTTTCACTCGCTGGAAGACCGCATCGTGAAGCGTTTCATGGCCTCGAAGGCCAACGTGCCGCAGCCCGACCGGCGCCTGCCGATCCGCGCATCCGAATTGCCTCAGCCTGAAGCGCGGCTGCTCGGCAAGATGAAGCCCGGCGCGGCCGAAGTGGCGGCCAATCCGCGTTCCCGTTCCGCCGTGATGCGCTGTGCAATGCGCTTGCCGCAGGGAGCGGGCGCATGAGCAACCGTGCGCTGATCTTCGTCGGCGGCCCGCTGGTCGTGTGCTCGCTGCTTCTGGTGAATTCCCAGTATCAGGCGCGTCGCCTGTTTATCGAGATCGAGCGCGCGCAGGTGCGTAAGGAAAAGCTCGAGGCCGAATGGGATCAGCTGCAGTATGAACAGTCGGCACTGGCCGACCATTCGCGCATCGATCGTATCGCCCGCACCCACCTCGCGATGAGTGCCCCGGGCCCCGCCCGCACGCAGTACCTGACCGCCGGAGGCCGATGATGCGCGCACCCAGCCGCAAGGCCGCTGCGCGCGGGGTCAGTTTTTCGGCCAGCCCGGTGTTGGCGGTGAAGTTGCCGCCGTGGCGCTCGCGCATCGCGCTGTTCCTGATCTTTGCGTTGTTCCTGCTGGTGGCGGTGCGTGCATTCTGGCTGCAGGCGCTATCGACCGAGTTTCTGCAGGAGAAAGGGCGCTCGCGTTATCTGCACACCATCGATCTGCCGGCGGTGCGCGGCAAGATCATCGACCGTCAAGGCGAAGTGCTGGCCTCGTCGCTGCAGGTGAAAACCATCGGCGTGATTCCAAAGGCCTTCAGCGCGACCGACGATCAGGTGCGCGATCTCGCCAAGCTGCTCGAGATGCCCGTGCCGGAACTGAAGAAAAAGCTGGTATCCGACCGCAGCTTTGTTTTCCTGAAGCGGCAGGTCGATGTCGGCGTGGCCGAGCGCATTGCAAAGATGGGCTTGCCCGGCATTGATACGCGCCAGGAATACAAGCGGTTCTATCCGGCCGGTCAGGTGGCGGCGCACATCCTTGGCTTCACGAATGTCGAAGATAGCGGGCAGGAAGGCATGGAGCTGGCGCAGCAGGCAACGCTGGGCGGCGCTGCGGGCAGTCGGCGCGTCATTCGCGACCGGCTTGGCCGCATCATTGAAGATATCGGCTATGTGCGCGAGCCGCAGGACGGCCGCGACCTGACGTTGTCGATCGATAGCAAGATCCAGTACACGGCGTTCGCCGAACTGCAGCGCGCGATTGACCAGCATCATGCGAAGGCCGGTGCCGTGGTGGTGCTCGACGTGAAGACCGGCGAAGTACTGGCGCTGGCCAATCTGCCGACCTACAACCCGAACACGCGCCACGGACTGACTGGCGAGCAATTGCGCAACCGCGTAATAACGGACATCTATGAGCCTGGTTCTACACTGAAGCCGTTCACGGTTGCGCTGGCGCTGGAAAAAGGTGTGGCGACGCCGCACACGATGTTCGATACGCCGCAGCGGCTGACGATCGGCGCGGCCTCGATCGGCGACGCCCATGCGCATTCGACCAGCATGTCCGTCAGCGAAATTATTCAGAAGTCCTCCAACGTCGGTACGGTACGCATAGCAATGAAATTCGAGCCGCGCGAGATGTGGGACATGTTCACCTCGGTCGGCTTCGGTCAGGCGCCGCGGCTCGGATTTCCGGGAGCCGCCGCCGGCCGCCTGCGGTCGTATAAACACTGGCGTCCGATCGAGCAGGCGACCATGAGTTATGGTCACGGGGTGTCGGTGTCGCTTGTCCAGGTTGCCCGCGCCTACATGATCTTCGCCCGCAATGGCGAGATGGTGCCGCTGTCGCTGCAGAAGCTGTCTCAGCCGCCGCAGCCGCAGCGCGTGATCTCGGAAAAGACGGCGCAGCAGATGCGCGACATGATGGAAAAAGTAGTCGGTCCCGATGGCACCGCACCGCTGGCCCAGGTCAGCGGCTACCGTGTGGCCGGCAAGACCGGCACTGCGCACAAGCTGGAAAACGGCCGCTATGTGAGCAAGTATGTCGCGTCCTTCGTCGGCTTCGCGCCGGTCTCCGATCCGCGCATCATCATCGCTGTCATGATCGACGAGCCGACCAATGGCAAGCACTTCGGCGGTCAGGTTGCCGCGCCCGTATTTGCCAATATCGCCGCCGGCGCGCTGCGCGCCATGAACGTGCCGCCGGATACGAGCGTGGCGAACGTGATCATGCCGGACCAGACGGTCGCGGAGAGCATGTGATGACGGCGCTCTCTGCCATCGCCGACGTGATCGACTGGCTGCGCGCGGCCGTGCCGTCCGCGCAGCTGTCGCTTGATTCGCGCCGTATCCTTCAAGGTGATGTGTTCATCGCCTGCCCCGGCGAGTCTGGCGACGGGCGCGATTTCATCGCGCTGGCCATTGAGGCCGGTGCGCGTGCCGTGCTGTTCGATGATGCCGGCGGCTTTCAGTGGGCACCTGAGTGGGCCGTGCCGCATCGCGCGGTGCCCGGACTGGCGAAGCTCGCGGGCCGTATTGCCCATGCGTGGTACGGTCGTCCGGACGACGGCCTGTTCAGCGTCGCCGTGACCGGCACCAATGGCAAGACGTCGTGCACGCAATGGCTGGGTCAGGCGCTGTCGCGCCGTGATTTGCCGACAGTGGTCGTTGGCACACTCGGCATCGGCATGTTCAGCCGCGGCAGCAGTGGACCTTTCTCGGCGACCGGCTTTACCACGCCGGATGCGGTGCAGTTGCATCGCAAGCTCTCCGAGCAGCGCGCGAAAGGCATGCTCGCGCTGGCGATCGAGGCGTCGTCGATCGGGCTGGCCCAGGGCCGCATGGATGAGCTGCACATCGACTGTGCGGTGCTAACCAATTTCACGCGCGACCACCTTGATTTCCACGGCACGATGGAAGCGTACGAGCTCGCCAAGGCGAAGCTGTTCGACTGGCCCGGCCTGAAGCAGGCCGTGATCAATCTCGACGATCCGGTTGGGCCGCGCATGATTGCGCGCATGCGCAGCACCAATCCGGCCGTGCAGCTTATTGGTTACAGCATCGACGGTGCATCGGATGGCAGTCTGCCTTTGCTGTCGGCGACCGACATCCGCATCGGCCAGAACGGCACCACTTTCCAGCTGGCGTCGCCTTACGGCAGCGGTAATGTGCGCACACAATTGATCGGTCGTTTCAACGTCAGCAATGCGCTCGCTATCGCCGGCGTATTGTTCGCGCGCGGCTATGGCTGGGACATCGTCGTCGGCCTGCTTGAATCGCTGGTGGCCGTGCCCGGCCGCATGCAACAACTGGGTGGCAGTGACGGCCCCCTGGTGGTGATTGACTATGCGCACACGCCCGACGCGTTGCGCAAGGCGATCGATACGCTGCGTGCGGTCGCGCAGGCCCGTCAGGGCAAGCTCTGGTGCGTGTTCGGCTGCGGCGGCGACCGCGATTCCGGCAAGCGCCCAGAGATGGGACGCGAAGCCAGCGGCGCCGACCAGATCATCGTCACCAGTGATAATCCGCGCAGCGAAGCGCCGGAAATCATCATCGGGCAGATCGTCGCCGGTGTGTCCGAAGGTGAGCACACGAAATTGCAGGTGATCCAGGATCGCGCGACCGCCATCCTGTCGGCGATCCGCAATGCGGGCAAGACCGATGTGATCCTGGTGGCCGGCAAGGGTCACGAGGACTATCAGGAAATCAAGGGCCGGCGTCTGCCTTTCCGCGATGCCGACCACGCGGCGCTGGCGCTGGCCACGCGCGCTACCCGTTTCGGAGGCCACTGATGCAGGCCGATCTCGCCGAATTCGTCTCTGCCATTCCCGGCGCCACGTTGTCGGCGCCTGCGCGCTTTCGTGGCGTATCGACCAATAGCCAGACGATGGAAGCCGGCAATCTGTTCGTCGCGCTGCGTGGCGAACGTTTCGATGCGCACGATTTTCTGGCCGACGTCGTCGCGCGCGGTGCGGCCGCCGTGGTGGTCGACCGCGTGCCGGCAGCCTTTTCGCTGCCGGCGCTGGTCGTGCCCGACACGCGCCATGCGCTCGGGCAGATTGCGCAGGTGTGGCGCCGCCGCTTCGCCATCCCGCTGATCGGTGTCGCCGGCAGCAATGGCAAGACCACGGTCAAGGAAATGATTGCGTCCATTCTGGTCACGGCCTTCGGTGAAGATCAGGTGCTCGCCACGCGCGGCAACCTGAACAACGAGATCGGCGTGCCGCTGACCTTGTTCCGGCTGCAGGCGAACCATCGCGCCGCCGTGATCGAGATGGGCATGAACCATCCGGGCGAGATCGCGCGGCTGGCCGAGATCGCTGCGCCGACCGTCGGCCTGGTCAACAACGCGCAGCGCGAGCATCAGGAATTCATGGCCAGCGTGGCCGCGGTTGCCGAGGAAAACGGCGCCGTGATCCGCGCGCTTGCCGGGGACGGCTGCGCAGTATTCCCGGCCGACGATGACTACGCGTCAATGTGGCATGGCGATGCCGGCGCGCGCCGCAAGATCACTTTCGGACTGCAGGGGGATGCGGGCATCACTTGCCATTGGCAGCCGCTGGATTTCGGCAGCCAGCTGACGATCGATGCGCAGGGCATGCGCTTTGATGTGTCGCTGTCGGCGGCTGGTGTGCACAACGTGCGCAATGCGCTGGCGGCCTGCGCGGCGACGCTGGCGATCGGCATCGACGCACGCAGCATCGTGCGCGGACTCGAGCGATTTACGCCCGTCGCCGGACGCCTGCAGAAAAAGCGGGCAACCAGCGGCGCGACCGTGATCGACGATACCTATAACGCCAATCCCGACTCGGTGCGCGCCGCCATTGACGTGCTGGCGGCAGCGCCGTCGCCACGCCTGCTGGTCCTGGGCGACATGGGCGAAGTCGGCGACGAAGGCGTGGCCTTCCACGAAGAGATTGGCGCGTATGCGCGCGCACGACAGATAGACCAGCTTTATTCACTGGGCAAGCTGGCCCGCCACGCGAGCCTCGCGTTCGGCAGCACCGCCCGGCATTTCGACGACATGGAACAACTGAATGACGAAGTCGCGCGCGCGCCGTCCGGCGCGAGCGTGCTCGTAAAGGGCTCGCGCTTCATGAAAATGGAACGCGTGGTACAGCGCCTGACCGGCGCGCAAGCAGGAGGTCACTGACATGCTGCTGTGGCTTGCACAACATTTCCAGGACCAGATCGGCGCGCTGCGGGTCTTCAACTTCATTACCTTCCGCGCGGTGTTCGCGACGCTGACGGCATTGCTGATCGGCTTGCTCGCCGGCCCGGCAGTGATCCGCATGCTGACCGACCTGAAAGTCGGACAGGCGGTGCGCACCGACGGTCCACAGACCCATCTGGTCAAGTCCGGGACGCCGACCATGGGCGGCGCGCTGATCCTGATCGGCATCGCCATCGCGGTGCTGCTATGGGGCGACTGGAGCAACCGCCTGCTGTGGCCGGTGCTGATCGTCACGCTCGGTTTCGGTGTGATCGGCTGGGTCGATGATTACCGCAAGGTGGTCTACAAAGACCCGAACGGCATGCGTTCGCGAGAAAAGTATTTCTGGCAGTCCCTGATCGGACTGGCCGCGGCCTTCTATCTGGCTTTCTCGGTGTCTGGTCCGACCAATGCGCAGGTGTGGGAACTGTTCATGGCCTGGGTGAAGTCGGGGTTTGCGATGGACCTGCCGCCGAAGGCCGACCTGATCGTGCCATTCTTCAAGACTATCAGTTATCCGCTCGGTGTCTGGGGCTTCATTGCGCTGACTTATTTCGTCATTGTCGGTACCAGCAATGCCGTGAACCTGACCGATGGTCTCGACGGTCTGGCGATCATGCCGACTGTGATGGTCGGCTCGGCGCTCGGCATCTTTGCCTACCTGACCGGCAGCGCGACCTATGCGAAATACCTGCTGATTCCGCACATCCCGGGCGCAGGCGAATTGCTGATCTTTTGCGGCGCGATGGCCGGTGCCGGCCTGGCCTTCCTGTGGTTCAACGCTTACCCGGCGCAGGTGTTCATGGGCGATGTCGGCGCGCTCGCGCTTGGCGGCGCGCTCGGCACCATCGCGGTGGTAGTCCGGCAGGAGATCGTGCTGTTCATCATGGGCGGCGTGTTCGTCGTCGAGACGCTGTCGGTGATGTTGCAGGTCGCTTACTTCAAATACACCAAGATGCGCACCGGTGTCGGCAAGCGTGTGCTGCTGATGGCGCCGCTGCATCACCACTACGAACAAAAGGGCTGGAAAGAAACGCAGGTCGTGGTGCGTTTCTGGATCATTACGATGATGCTGGTGCTGGTCGGGCTGTCGACGCTGAAGCTTCGGTAAGCGGCACGGCAAGGCCGGCAAGATAAATGCAGTTCACAAGCAAGCGATAGAAAGACACAGGCGGATGCACTACGAAGGCAAACAGGTACTGGTGCTTGGGCTCGGTGAATCCGGCCTGGCGATGGCGTTGTGGCTCGCGCGCTGCGGCGCGCGCGTGCGCGTCGCCGACACCCGTGCCGCGCCGGAGCGTTTGCAGTCTTTGCTGGATGCGCATCCGGATGCAGAGTTCGTCGCCGGTGAGTTTGGTGCATCGCTGCTCGACGGCGTGGATGCCATGGCGCTCAGCCCGGGGCTGGCGCCTGGCCGCGAGCTGGCCGCAATCCTGCCGGCGGCACAGGAAAAAAATATTCCGGTCTGTGGCGAGATCGAACTGTTCGCGCAGGCACTGGCTGCGCTGCAGGCAGAGCGCGGCTATGCACCGAAAGTGCTGGCCATCACAGGCACCAATGGCAAGACCACGGTGACCAGTCTGACCGGCCATCTGTGCCGCGCTGCCGGCCTTACAGTGCAGGTCGCCGGCAATATCAGTCCAGCCGCGCTGGATGTGCTGCGGCAGGCGATCGCCGACGACAAGCTGCCGCAGTGCTGGGTGCTCGAGCTGTCCAGCTTTCAGCTGTACGGCACCCATACGCTCAACGCCGACGCGGCAACCGTACTGAACCTGACGCAAGACCATCTCGACTGGCACGGCGACATGCCTGCCTATGCCGCAGCGAAGGAGCGCATCTTTGGCGCCAACACTGTGCGTGTGCTCAACCGCGACGATGTGCGCGTGATGCAGATGGTCAGCCCGCTGGCGTCGGTGGTGACTTTCGGCACCGATGCGCCGTCCGCGCCGGACTGCCTTGGCCTGTCGACCGACGGCGGCATGGAATGGCTGATGCTGGCCGTGGCGCACGACGACGGCGAGAAAAAGAAGCGCGGCAAGCCGCAGCCGGATGTCGAGATTCTGCAGAACCGCCTGATGCCGGTCGACGCACTGAAGATCCGTGGCCGCCACAACGCGACCAATGTGCTCGCTGCACTGGCGCTGTGCCGCGCGATCGACCTGCCGCTGGCGCCGCTGCTGCATGCGGCGCGCCAGTACGCCGGCGAGCCGCACCGGGTGGAACTGGTGGCGACGATTGCCGGTGTCGAGTACATCGACGACAGCAAGGGCACCAATGTCGGCGCCACTGTAGCTGCGCTCGAGGGGCTGGGCGGCGGGCGTGGTGCGCACCTGATCCTGATCGCCGGCGGCGAGGGCAAGGGGCAGGATTTCGCGCCGCTGATGCCTGTCGTTGCGCGTCATGTGAAGGCGGTATTGCTGATCGGTCGCGATGCGCCGCAGATCCGCGCGGCGCTCGACAACTCTGGCGTGCAGCTGAACGACTGCGACACCCTGCCGCAGGCCGTGCAGGTGGCGGCCACGCTGGCTCAGGAAGGTGACAAGGTGTTACTGTCGCCGGCCTGCGCCAGCCTCGACATGTTCACCAATTATGCGCATCGCGCGCAGGTGTTCATCGATACCGTGCGCGAGATCGGCCTCGATCGCGGCGAGGTGGTCGTATGAGAATGGCGCTGCCTTTCTTCGGCAACAAAGACGGTTCGCCGGCTGACGGCAGCCTGGGTCAGCGGTCCAGCATGCGCGAATATGACCAGGCGCTGCTCTGGGTCACGCTGCTGTTGCTGTTGCTCGGCATGGTCATGGTGTACTCCGCATCGGTCAGCCTGCCGGATTCGCCGAAGTACGCAAATTACAAAAATCATCATTTCCTGCTGAGGCAGGCGGCCTTCATTGGCTTTGGTTTGCTGGCGGGCGCGTTCGCCTTCCGTATGCGCATCGAGCAATGGGAAAAATGGACGCCGTTCCTGTTTGTCGGCGCATTGCTGCTGATGTTCCTTGTGCTGGTGCCCGGCATCGGCAAAGGCGTGAACGGTGCGCGCCGCTGGATCGGGCTGGGTGGCTTCAGCCTGCAGCCGTCCGAGCTGATGAAATTAATGATGGTGTTCTACGCGGCCGACTTCACGGTGCGCAAGCAGCAGTACATGCATAGCTTGTCGAAGGGCTTTTTCCCGATGGCCGCTGCCGTCGCTTTCTGCGGCGGCCTGCTGATGCTGCAGCCCGACCTGGGTGCGTTCGGCGTGATTGTCTGTATCGCGATGGGCATCCTGTTCCTTGGCGGCTTCAACATCATCTGGTTCGCGGGCATGCTCGGCGTACTGGCTTCAGTGTTCTTCATGATCATCCTGATCTCGCCCTGGCGCTATGAGCGAATGGTCGCCTTCCTGAGTCCGTGGGAAGTGGAAAACGCGCAGGGCAAAGCCTTCCAGCTCACCCATTCACTGATCGCGTTCGGTCGCGGCGAACTGTTCGGCGTCGGTTTGGGCGGCAGCGTCGAAAAGCTGCATTACCTGCCGGAGGCGCACACCGACTTTCTGCTGGCCGTGATCGGGGAAGAGCTCGGCCTGGCCGGCGTCCTGACGGTGACTGCGCTGTTCTACTGGATCGTGCGCCGCGCATTCGAAATCGGCCGCCAGTCGATCGCCGCCGAAAAATTCTTCGCCGGCTTGGTCGCCAAGGGCATCGGCATCTGGATCGGCACGCAGGTGGTGATCAACATGGGCGTAAACGTCGGGCTGCTGCCAACCAAGGGACTGACCTTGCCGCTGATGTCGTATGGCGGATCGGGTATTGCGATCAACTGCATCGGGCTGGCAGTATTGCTGAGAATTGATTATGAAAATCGCGTGATGATGCGCGGAGGGCGCGCATGATCGATCAAGCCATGGTCATCAGCAGGCTCACGCGATTTCGGCGGAGGCTAACTTCGCGCAGCGAAGTTAAGTGCGCGCCAGCGCACGGCCGCAGCCAAAACAACGCCATGATGCGCGGAGGGCGCGCATGAAGCACCTCCTCATCATGGCCGCCGGCACCGGCGGACACATCTTCCCTGGTCTTGCGATCGCCGACACGATGCGCGCACGCGGCTGGAAGGTGTCGTGGCTGGGCACCCGGCACGGGATGGAAGCCGGCATTGTGCCGCAGCACGGTATTGATTTCGATGCGATTGATTTTGCCGGCCTGCGTGGCAAGGGCCTGAAACACCTGCTGACCGGCGCGCTGAAGATGGTCGCCGGATTTCTGCGCTGCCGCGCGATCCTGCGCGCGCGCAAGCCGGATGTCGTGCTCGGCATGGGGGGGTATGTGACGGTGCCCGGCGGTATCGCCGCGTCGCTGACAGGCTGTCCGCTCGTGCTGATGAATGCGGACGCCGCGCTGCTGATGTCGAATAAGGCGCTGCTGCCGTTCGCGAAAAAAATCCTGTTCGGTTTCGCCGCGCGTGACGCACAGAGCGACAAGGCGCAGGTGACGGGCAATCCGGTGCGCCACGAGATCGCCACACTGCCGCCGCCTGCAAACCGCTACGCACGGCGTAGTGGCCCGCTGAACCTTCTCGTCATTGGCGGCAGCCTCGGCGCGAAGGTACTGAACGACACCATTCCGGCCGCGCTTGCGCTGTTGCCCGAAGCTGCGCGGCCGCGTGTCGTGCACCAGTCCGGCAAGCAGCACATCGAGGCGTTGAAAAAAAATTATGCGCAGGCGGGTGTGGCCGCCGAGGTGGTCGACTTCATCGATGACATGGCTTCTCGCTACGTGGTCGCTGATCTCGTGGTCTGCCGGGCCGGCGCGATCACCGTGGCGGAACTTTGCGCGGCCGGCGTTGCCAGTGTGCTGGTGCCGCTGGTGGTGTCGACGACTTCCCACCAGCGCGACAACGCGCAATGGATGGCTGACAGCGACGCTGCGATCCACCTGCCACAGGCCGGGATGGATGCAACGGCACTGGCCCGCTTGTTGCAAGAAATGACGCGCGCGCGCTGCCAGCAGATGGCAGAGGCCGCGCACCGCCTGGGCCGGCGCGATGCAAACGATGTGATCGCGCAGGTACTGGAAGAATTGGGAAACAAATGAAACACAAGGTCAAACACATAGATTTCGTTGGCATCGGCGGCCGAGCAGCGCGGTCGCGCTGCGCTGTTGATAGCGG
>JAOASL010000017.1 GCA_030158675.1 Burkholderiaceae bacterium
TGTGGTTTACGATATTTCGGGTAAACCACCGGCGACGATCGAGTGGGAGTGAAATTTTCTCCGAGTTACATTAACCTCTGATTGACTAATAAAGCCCTGTTTTCTACGGGGCTTTATATTCTGCGCGACAGCATCGTTGCGAATAATTCTGCCCCCCTCATTTTGAGGACATTTTTTAAAAGTCTCCCATGGAAATTAAGGTCAACTTTCTCGATAAGCTGCGGCTTGAAGCCAAGTTCGATGACTTCACCGTAGTCGCCGACCAGCCGATCCGCTACAAGGGCGATGGGTCGGCGCCAGGGCCCTTCGACTATTTTCTGGCCTCGTCCGCTTTGTGCGCAGCTTACTTTGTGAAGTTGTATTGCGTGACCCGGAATATTCCTACCGAAAATATTCGCCTGTCGCAGAACAATATTGTTGATCCGGAAAACCGCTACCAGCAGATTTTCAAGATTCAGGTGGAGTTGCCGGCGGATATTCCGGAAGTGGACCGTCGCGGTATCTTGCGCTCGATTGAGCGTTGCACCGTTAAAAAAGTGGTGCAGGCCGGACCCGAGTTCGTCATTGAAGAGGTGGAGAGTCTGGATGCAGATGCCCAGTCCTTGCTGAGCCTGAAGCCAGCTTCTGACGCCGGCACCTATATCGTCGGTAAAGATCTGCCGCTGGAGCAAACCATTGCCAATATGTCCGGCATCTTGGCCGACCTGGGCATCAAGATTGAAATTGCTTCGTGGCGCAATATCATCCCCAATGTGTGGTCCTTGCATATCCGCGATGCGCACTCACCGATGTGTTTTACCAATGGCAAGGGTGCGACCAAGGAAAGCGCATTGGCGTCGGCCTTGGGTGAATATATCGAGCGGCTCAATAACAACCATTTCTACGCTGGTGCTTTTTGGGGCGAAGACATCGCGAACCTGGCGTTTGTTCATTATCCGAACGAACGCTGGTTCAAGCCAGGCCCTGAAGATACGCTACCGGCTGACATTCTGGATGAGTACTGCCTGCCCATTTACGATCCCGATGGCGAATTGCGCGCCTCGCACCTGTTCGACACCAACTCCGGCAATGCACAGCGCGGTATCTGCTCGCTGCCGTATGTGCGGCAATCCGATGGCGAATTGGTGTATTTCCCGTCCAACCTGATCGAAAATTTATTCGTCAGCAATGGCATGAGCGCTGGCAATACGCTGGTCGAAGCACAAGTGCAATGTCTGTCCGAAATTTTTGAACGGGCGGTCAAGCGCGACATCCTCGAAGGTGAAATCGCTTTGCCGGATGTGCCGCACGACGTGCTGGCGAAATACCCCGGTATCCTGGCCGGGATTCAGGGCTTGGAAGCGCAGGGCTTTCCGGTGCTGGTCAAGGATGCGTCGCTGGGCGGCACGTACCCGGTGATGTGCGTCACCCTGATGAACCCGCGCACCGGTGGTGTCTTCGCCTCGTTCGGCGCGCATCCAAGCTTCGAAGTGGCGCTGGAACGCAGCCTCACCGAATTACTGCAGGGACGCAGTTTTGAAGGACTGAACGATTTGCCTCAGCCTACCTTTGAAAGCAATGCGGTCACTGAGCCCAATAATTTTGTTGAACACTTCATCGATTCCAGCGGCATCGTGTCGTGGCGCTTTTTCAGTGCCAAGGCGAATTTCGAATTCGTGGAATGGGATTTTTCCGGCAAAGGTGAAAACTCCAATGCGGAGGAAGCCGCAACCCTGTTCGGCATTCTCGAAGACATGGGCAAAGAAGTGTATATGGCGGTCCATGACCAGTTGGGCGCCATCGCCTGCCGGATTTTGGTGCCCGGTTATTCGGAGATTTATCCGGTCGAGGATTTAATCTGGGATAACACCAACAAGGCGCTGTTATTTCGCGCCGATATTCTGAACCTGCATCGCCTGGACGACGCCAGCCTGACAGCTTTGCTTGAGCGTCTGGAAAACAGTGAGCTCGATGAATATTCGGATATCGCCACCCTGATCGGTATTGAATTTGACGAGAATACGGAATGGGGGCAGCTGACCGTGCTTGAGTTGAAGCTGCTGATCCAGCTTGCCTTGAAGCAGTATGAGGCGGCGCACGAGCTGGTGGGTGCCTTCTTGCAGTACAACGACAACACGGTCGAGCGCCGATTGTTTTATCAGGCCTTGAATGTGGTGCTGGAGGTGCTGCTCGATGAGGAACTGGCGCTGGACGACTACGTCGTCAACTTCCGTCGGATGTTTGGCCCTGCCCGGATGGATGCTGTTCTGGGATCCGTCGAGGGTAGCGTGCGCTTCTATGGGTTAACACCGACAAGCATGAAACTGGAAGGGCTCGACAGGCACCATCGCCTGATCGACAGCTACAGGAAATTACATAAGGCGCGCGCCAGTGCGGCAGCGGCAACCCACTAGGCTGACATGGCCATGGCGTGGGTAAATTCAGGCCGCTGAAAGCCTGTGCCGCTTGTAAGTGGCACCAGAACAAGCCCGCGATTCGCGGGCTTGTGTGTATCAGACAGGCGATGAAGTCAACGCGGCACTGCTTCGTATACCCGGGTTCAGCGCTTGCTGAGTCCCGGCCTGCTGACCAGCGAGGCCGCTTCATTCAAGACGCCGCGCAAGCCGCTCGGATCACGCAACGGCTGGTAATGCAAATCGCCCTCACGCGTCACCCACGGCGTGGTCCGCTTGCGCAATGCCCTGGCAGTACCTTCAATGTCGCTGCCGGAGCCAACCGCCTGCGCCAGTTCAGCCAGTCGCGTGCGGGTCAACAAATCCGATTTGTCGATGTTGTCGGATCCCTCGGCGGCAGTCGGATAGCTGCCATGCCGGCGCGGGGTCAGCGACACGATGATCGAGCTCGTCGACTGCTTTTTTGACTGTTGGCTGAACAGGGTCCGCAGCAAGGGAATTTCTTTCAGAATCGGCGTGCCGGTGTCACTGGATTGCGTTTCGTTCTCCGTCAGGCCACTGATCACCAGGGTTTCGCCAAAACGTGCGGTGACGTTTGTCGTGACCGACGTGCGGTTCGTGGCAAGCGCCTGACTGAACGAATTGCTGGCGCCAACCTGCGTGCCTGCCAGCGACGAGCGAGCGATCTTGACGTTGATATGCAGACGATCATTGTCGATCACGGTCGGCGTTACCGACAGGCTGACGCCGATCGGTTTGTCGCTGATCGTGCTGGCAGAGCCACCTGTTCCACTGATTCCCAGCGTCAGCACGGAGCCAGAGAAAAAGCTTGATGGCAGGCGGTCGATCGCGATGATCGACGGCTGCGACAAGATCTCGTTGCGGCTGCCGAAGACGTTGGCGATGCTTAGCGCATACGAAATATAGTTCGAGCTTGGCGTGCTGCCCAGCGAGTACGACAGGGTGCTGGACAGGCTGCGGGCGTCCGGCACGCCGGTCGCGCTGCTCAGCGTCAGGGTGCGGCTGCCTGCGAGGAATACATTGAGCGCGCCGAGGAAATCCACGCCGTAGCTCGAACCGCTGATCTCTTGCAGCCGCATGATGGTGGTGTCGAATAACACCACCGGCGGTGGCGGATCACCTGCACAGACGCCGGGAATCGCCAGCAGCTTTTCGGTTTCGTCGCCGTTGGCAGGTTTGATTTCCGCGTTAGCGGCCTCGGGTGGCTTGAAAAAGCCGGGCTCCGGATCGCACTCGAACCACTTATGAATCTTGGCGCGTTCGCCGCTGCCCTTGTCGGCGCTGCTGCTCTTGTCGTTCTTGTTCGTTTTGTCGGCGCTGTGGCCTTTGTCGGTGCTGTCACCTTGGTTGGCGATGTCGCTCTTGTCGGTAGCAGCCAGCGCAACGGTCATTTGTTCGACGTCGCGCAGGCGCATGGCAAAAGCGCTCATCTCGTCGTCGGTATAACTGTAACGCTTGCGCAGCAGCGTCGGGGCTTCGACCGTTGTCTGGGTTCGTTCACCCCGCACCCCATGGTCAATCGCCGACAGCAGCGCATCGAGGCGCACCGCATTTTCGCTGGATAAGGAACTCTTCTGCGCACGCCGCAGTACCTGCTCTGCGAGGTCGATGTCGCCCACCTGATACGCCGATACCATCAGCGCCTCGAGCAGTTCGGGATCCTGGCCATTGCTGCGCGCGAGCGCCTTGGTGTAGTGCTCCACTGCCGCCGCGTAATTGTGCGCAGCATATTCAAGATGGCCGCGCAGTTGGTGCGGCAATGCCTCACGTCCGTCGAGGCGTAAAGCGACATCGTAGGCGGTAGCGGCCTGCGCATAGGTATTGCCACCCGATAGGTAGGTCAGGTGGTAAGCCAGCCCGAGCAACAGATGCAACGCAGGCGCATCAGGCCGAAGTTTCAATGCCGATTGCAGGCGCAAGACGGCGCCCTGGGGATCCTGTGCCAGCAATCGTTCGATACCTTCTTGCGCCAGTTCGGCCGGAAAGTCACGAACGATCGCCCGATTGCCCGCCGCTCTGGCGTCGGGTGCGTGGGCGCAACCCGGCAGCTGCGCAACCAGCGCAGCGGCCAGCGCCAGTCCCAGCGTACGCTGAGCCAAAGCGACAGGTGGCATCACTTGTCCTCGATGAACACGCCAAGCAGGTACAGGTTCCTGTCACCCACCAGTTTCGGATTGAGCTCTTCGCCAATGCCGTACACGGCGGCAAAGTTGTGCGCCTTGGTCGACGTCGTCAACTGAGCGCCGAAGGTCTTGGTCGTCTTGCCGGTTTCCGAGTCCGTCGTCGATTTGGTGACGCCCATGGTCATGCCACTCTTGTAGTCGGTATCGCATTCATGTCCGCTGCCGGCGAAATTTTTCAAAATGCCGGAGCCGGTGCGCACATTGACCAGGCACTCGCTGGTACGCGGGCGGAAAAGTAATTGAACCTTGGTGTCGTCAGACTTGCCTTCCCAGTCATACATCTCGACGTATCGGTTCGAGTCGCTGGTGTCGCCGCCGCTGCCCAGCGTGGTCCAGGTGCCTTTGCCGCAGCTCAGCGTGTGACCATCGACTACCTTGCCTTGAAGGGGAATCACGTTGGCGCCCGTCGCGTCCTTGGTCATGAAGCATTTGCCTTCGAGTACGTCGGCGTGGCTGGCAAGTGGGGCAGCGAGCGCAGCCATGGCGGCGATCAGGGGCAGGATTTTTTTCATTGGAGTGAAGTATCTGAGATTTAAAGTAAGCCCAGTGTAGGCAGCGGATAAGGGCTGCAAAAGCACCGGGAGGTTGGTATACAGGCAGAATTGTTGCGGGTGTTACCGCTGCCTTTCGGTTGCTTGGGCCGGCAGCTGCCGTCGGACCTGGCCGACGGCGTGCTGGCGTTGAATCTTTATTTGGCGCAGGGGGGATCGACAGGGACCTCGGTCGTCCGGGCAGTGATGTCGTTTTTGGCGATCTGCGCCGTGATGTTCATCGTCACTGCCACGACCAGTCCCAGCGGGTCGATCGGCTCGAGCACGCTGGTGGGCACTGCCACCAGATTGGACTGCCGATAACGCAGGTTCTTGGCGTTCTGCATAAAGACGCCGCTGGCGCCGGGCATGTAAGAATTCGGGGTCTTGCAGATGGCTTGGTTGTCGGTGTGGCCGAAGTTGCTGTATGCATCAACACAAGGCAGGCCCTCGGCCCAAGTGGGATAAGGCGAACCCGTGGGCACCTTCATATCCTTGCTCCAGCTGCTTTCCCACTCCAGCGCCGGATGCATCCACACGCCGGAATAGGGCTTCATGAATAGCGACATGCCGCTCGAAACGATTTGGCACGCGCTCGCATTGACGGTGCCGAGGGTGGCTTTGCCGTCATGGATATATGCGCAGGCACTCCTGCTGCCATACGTCATCGGTATCCAGCCCGGCAGTGCCGTGGTCGAAATACCGTAGGTGCCGTCGTAGGAATAAGCCGACTTGCCGGACACGGTCTTCGAAGTCATCAAGGCGGACAAGGTGCCCGCAGGCTTGACCTGATAAGTGACGGGCGAATCCTTCAGGTCATACAGGGTGCTGGTGAAGTCGAGCCGCACCGCCGTGCCGGGAGCAACCCAGTAGCTGGCTGCGGCGCTCGTCATCTGTTGCATCGTATTGGTGGTCGACGTGCCCTTCGTCTGCGTGTCGTTGTAGTTCGTGGTCAGCGTGTCCTGGACCTGACCGCCGGGGAACTTCGCCTGCAGATTGAGCGTGTTGGTGATTGTCAGGCTCTTGGTGTCGGTCCAGGTGGCGGTCGACGTGGTGCCGACTTTGTAGGTTGTCGCCTGGCTTCCTTTCGTGGGCAGATTCGTGCAGTTCGGGAACGTAAACTGGCCTACCGATGCCGCGCTCACCACAGGCGCATTGACCAGGGTGGCCACATCGACCTGGTTTACGCTGCCGGCCAGCGCCACGTTTTGCAGCACGAAACTGGGCGGCAGTTGAGTAGTCGGTGTGCCGGTCGCGACAGAGATAAATTTCTGGGCCAGCGGCACCGAGCCGTTAATACGACGGGCCAGTTCGTTCGTGAACGGCTCGGACGTGGTGGTGACCTGTGCTGCAGCGGTCAGCGGGGCGAGGGCGGCGCAGGCGGCCAGCGCTGCTGCGATGGCAGTCGGGCTTGTTTTCATGGCGGTGCTCTTGTCTCGAAGTGAAGAGCACCCAGTGTAGGCAGCGGCTAAAGGCGGCTAAAGCGCAGTGAGGTTGCAGCTGCGGCCAAATTGTTGCAAGTGTTGCCGTCGCACTCGCAGGCGGGTGTCAAGGTGCCCGGTCGGCAGGTGCCGGCGGCAGGCGTACAACCGCATCCAGCCCACCCTGCCGGTTGAGCTCCAGCGTCAGCGTGCCGCCGTCCGTCTGCAGAAGGCGATGCACGATGGCCAGACCCAGGCCGCTGCCAGGGCCCTTGGCACGACCGGCGTCAGTGCGCACGAAAGGGTGTCCCAGGTGTTGAAGTTCTTCGAGCGTCACGCCGGGCCCGGCATCGCTGACGCGCACGCAGACCATCCCGGCATCGAAGCGCGTGCTGACAGCCAGCCCGCAACCGGCGTAGCGCGCGGCATTGCCCATCAGGTTGGCCAGCACGCGCTGCATCGTCACTGGCCGCACCCACACAAGCGGCGGCAACCGCAGGTCGAGCTCGAATGGGTGGCCGTCGAGCTCAAGCGAAGCCGCGGCTTCGCGCACGGCGTCATTGATGTGGAGGCGTACCGGTTCCTCGGCATCGCTGCCGGCGCGCGCGAAATCGACGAACTGGCCAATGATGGCGTCGATTTCGTCGATCGCACGCACCACTGACTCGTCCCCGGGAGCGCTATCGCGCAGCGCCAGTGCCAGCCGCATTCTGGTCAGCGGCGTGCGCAGATCATGCGAGATGCCGGCCAGCAGCAGCGTGCGTTCCTGATCGGCCTCGGCCAGGCCGCGCGCCATCTGGTTGAAGCGGTCGGCCAGATCTGCCAGCTCGGCGGCCCCGGTCAGTGGCAGTTTGAATCCGCGCTCTCCGCGGCCCAGGCGCTCGACGGCATCACCCAGCGCTCGTAGCGGCGGCCTCAGTCGCGACTGCAGCACAGCCGCCGCACCGATGGCCAGCGCAAACAGCGCCCCGAACAGCGCTGCTACCGCCATCGGCGAAATCGGGTTGACCTTCGCCGGATAGCTCAGCCACAAGGGTGGCGCATCGGGCAAGCGGACTTCAAACCAGATCGACTGATCGGCACCGTCGCCATCGTGCCAGGCAATATGGCCGTCGCCTTTGGTGGCGGCCTGCAGCTGGGCCAGAAAAGCGGGAAGCAGTGGCCCGCGCGGTGGCCCGAAGCGCGCCTCGTTCCGATCGACCAGGCGCACTCCCGAATCTACTGACAGCGTGGCAATGAAGGCTTCGCGCTGCGCCGGCGTGGCCACGCGCGCGAACTGGCGCACGGCCTTGATATAGGCCGACACGCTGTGCGCCACGGTTTCGATGCGAGGCCGCTGTACTTTTTCAACGAAGACATAGTAGGCCAGCGCCATGCCGGCAACGACGACGAGTACGATTAGTATCGAGCTGGCGCTGAACATGGAGCGCGGCGTGCGCAGCAATCCCGCCAGGCGCGCGCGCAGGGGCATCTTGTAGTTCATGGCACCCTCAACGGAGCGGTGCCGGAACGAACATGTAGCCGACTCCCCATACGGTTTGCAACAGACGTGGCCGCGCGGGGTCGAGTTCGATCATGCGGCGCAGGCGCAGTATCTGCACGTCGATGGTGCGGTCACTCAGTTCGACGTTACGTCCGCGTGCCAGATCGATCAGGCGGTCGCGGCCCAGCGGCCGATGAGGTTGCGCCACAAGCACTTGCAACAGTGCCGCTTCGGAGGGCTTCAGGTCGAGCGACTCCTCGCCGCGCGTCAGCCTGCCTGTAGCGGTATCGAAGGTCCAGGTGCCTACGGCAACCTGCGCACCCACGGAGCGTTTTTCTTCCACGCCGCGCCGTCGCAGCTGCGCATTGAGGCGAGCGAACAGTTCGCGCGGCTCAAAGGGTTTGGACATGTAATCGTCAGCGCCCATCTCTAGCCCGACGACCCGGTTCACCAGGTCGTCGCGCGCGGTCAGCATAATGATTGACAACCATTCACCTTGCGCCCGCAGACGCGCGCACACGGTCAGGCCATCCGTGCCGGGCATCGAGATATCGAGCACCAGCGCGTCAAAGCGCTCGCGACTCAGCAGCCGGTACAGCTGCTCGGCATCGGATACGGCACGAACGACGAAACCCTGAGTGCTCAGATAGCGCTCGAGCAGCGCCCTTAATTCGGCGTCATCGTCCAGAACGAGGATGCGTGCCGGTTGGGCGGCGGGGTGAGGGTTGTCCATCGGATCCTTGCAACTTGGTCTACCACCGGGCAAGAGTCTTGATCAAAATGTCACTGGCTGCCTTGGGGGGCTTTGCGACGTTTATTTTGATTAAGCTTCTAAGCAGAAGATGATTTTTGTTATTACTAATTTCAAAAATCTAATTTCCAAAATTTTAGCACCCCGGCTTCGTCCGGACGCCTCAAGCGGCTGGGATCCAGCCCCGCATCAGCCATAACGCCAGCAGCGACAGCGCCGCAATGACGAGCAGCCCGACCATCGCATGCGCCCAATCGCGCCGACTCGGCCACCCTGCCAGCAGGCATTGCGCCGCCAGAAATTTCAGGCCCGCGCCGCCTGCTGACAGCAGCGGCCACGAGGCTGATTCAATCAATACCCAGCCGCCGGCCGGCAACAGTGCCATCGGCGCCAGCCCGACCGGCACACTGTTCCACCAGCGCAGGCGCGCAAAGCTGACCGATCCGAGTTCCCAGCTACCGTTCGCCCGCCGCCGTGGCAGCAGGTTGATCGATACCGGTTGGGCGCCGGTCAGTACGCCGGCAAGGTAATGCAGCAGTTCATGCGCTACGGTGCCCGGCCAGAGTGCGATCGCATAGCCCCGCGGCCAGCGCCGCAGCGCCAGCAGCAGCGCGCATCCCGTCACCAGCGCCACACCGTGCGGTGCGATGTCCAGCAGCCATGGAAGGAAGGGGGTGGGTAGCAAGAGATGAATCATGACAAGCGGAGGATTTTACGCCGGCCAGATTTTCGATCGCTCACTGACTGGCAGGACAGGTCCGCATGGTAGGCTTTCAGCTTACGATTCGACCACAACATTCGACCGCAACGTTGTCCGGACGGCGTACATAAAATAAGCATTGAACAAGTATTTAACAAAGGGGAGACATGCATGGCCAAGGAGCTCTACCAGGAAGACGCGACCACTCTCGCGCGAATGCTGGCGCAGCGCCAGGTGACCGCTGAGGCGGTGCTGCGCTCTTGTCTGGCGCGAATCGCAGAGCGCGAGCCGCAGGTACAGGCCTGGGAATTTCTCGATCCGGAGGCGGCGCTCGCACAGGCGCGATCGATCGATCAGGGAGCGCAGCGCGGACTGCTGCATGGCTTGCCGATCGGGGTGAAGGATCTGTTCGATACCTTCGACATGCCGACGACCTATGGTTCGTCCATCTATACGGGCCAGCGCCCCGGCGCCGATGCCGCTTGTGTGGCGATCTGCCGCGCGCAGGGCGCGGTCATGGTCGGCAAGACGGTGACCACCGAATTCGCCACCTTCAAGCCGGGCAAGACCCGCAATCCGCACCGAACCACGCAGACGCCGGGCGGCTCGTCGAGCGGCTCGGCGGCGGCCGTGGCCGATGGCATGGTGCCGCTGGCCTTCGCATCGCAGACAGCGGCGTCGGTGATCCGGCCGGCGGCATTCTGCGGGGTGGTCGGCTACAAGCCGAGCTATGGCCTGATCAATCGCGCCGGTGTGAAGGCGTTATCGGATCCGCTCGACACGATCGGCTTCCTGGCTCGCAGCGTCGACGATGTCGCGCTGTTCGCTGCCGCGTCCAACGGCGAGCGCACTGCGCCTGACCTCACCTCATCCGGCACGCCGCGCATTGCCCTGTGCCAGACGCACGAATGGCCGCATGCTGACGAAGATACGCGTGCCGCGTTCGCGCATTCGGAAGCGGCACTGGACAAGGCCGGTATTCCATTGCGCCACCTGCAGCTGCCCTTGTTGTTCTCGCAGCTGCTGCAGGTGCAAAAAGAGGTGATGGCTTTCGATCTTGCGCGCTCGCTCGCCGATGAGCGGCTGCGCCATCCTGCGCAGCTGAGTGAAGGTTTGTCGCAGCTACTCGCCCAGGGTCTGCTGGTGTCGACCGATCGCCATCGCGCCAACCTGCAACTGGCCGTATCCGCACGCGCAATGATTCCGTCCATCCTTGGTGATGCCGATGCCATGCTCGCACCGAGCGCGATCGGCGAGGCGCCGGGGGCAGCACAGACGGGTGACCCGGTGTTTGGCCGGATATGGACACTGCTGGGCCTGCCTTGCGTGCACCTGCCGTTCTTCCGCGGGCACAGCGGCCTGCCGGTCGGGTTACAGCTGATCGGCCGGCATGGCGAGGACCTTGCGCTATTGCGTATCGCTCGTTCGCTGCTGCCGATGCTGGCCGCACACTGATAAAGTTTTTATTCCGGACTGACGAATTTGTCAGGTCGGGCGCTTATCTTTTCAAAGGCGGCGCAAGAGAAGAAGGCTGAGGCAACTGTGCAGTAAAGTAAATTAGCGTTTCGTCAGCAGCGCATGCCATTGTCAATTCGGCATGGGGTGCTCACCTGTCGCATCAGGCTTTTATAAACAAACAAAAAACGGAGATAACTGCATGTCGCAACAAACCAAATTCCTGCTTTCCGAAGATCGCATTCCCCGCAGCTGGTACAACATCCAGGCCGATCTGCCCAAGCCGCTGCCGGCCGTGCTGCATCCGGGTACCTTGCAGCCGATCGGGCCGGCCGACCTTGAGCCGCTGTTCCCGATGGAGCTGATCATGCAGGAAGTGTCGACCGAGCGCGAGATTGACATTCCGGATCCGGTGCGTGAGGTGTACAAGCTGTGGCGCCCGGCGCCGCTATTCCGCGCGCATCGCCTTGAGCAGGCACTGCAGACACCCGCCAAGATTTTCTATAAATACGAAGGCGTGAGCCCGGCCGGCAGCCACAAGCCGAACACCGCGATACCGCAGGCTTTTTATAACAAGCAGGCCGGCGTGAAGCGGCTTACCACCGAGACGGGCGCCGGCCAGTGGGGCACGTCGCTGTCATTTGCCGGGTCGCTGTTTGATATCGATGTCACCGTTTTCCAGGTGCGCGTGTCATATGACCAGAAGCCTTATCGCCGGGCCGTGATGGAAACTTATGGCGGGCGCTGCGTTGCGTCGCCGTCGAATGAAACCGCGTACGGCCGCAAGGTGCTGGCCGAACGTCCCGATCATCCGGGCAGCCTGGGTATCGCCATTTCGGAAGCGGTTGAAATCGCTGCCACTAACCCGGACACCAAATACGCGCTGGGCTCGGTGCTGAACCATGTGCTGATGCACCAGTCCATCATCGGTATCGAATCGATGGAGCAAATGGCGATGGCCGATGTGTATCCGGACGTCGTGGTCGGTTGCACTGGCGGCGGCTCGAATTTCGCCGGCATCGCATTCCCGTTCATCGGCGCCGGTTTGCGCGGCGGTCCCAAGCCCCGCATCGTCGCGGTCGAACCGGCGGCCTGTCCGTCGCTCACGCGCGGCAAATATGCGTATGACTTTGGCGATACCGGCAAGATGGCGCCGCTGACCAAGATGCACACGCTGGGTTCGTCGTTCACGCCCCCGGGCTTCCATGCCGGCGGCCTGCGCTACCACGGCATGGCGCCGCTGGTGTCGCATTTGAAGGAGCTCGGCCTGATGGAAGCCGTCGCTTATCAGCAGACCGAGTGCTTCGCAGCCGGTGTCCTGTTCGCGCGCGCCGAAGGCATCGTGCCGGCGCCGGAAGCCAACCATGCGGTGAAGGGCGCGATCGAGGAAGCGCTGCGCTGCAAGCGTGAAGGCAAGAGCGAAGTCATCCTGTTCAATCTGTGCGGCCACGGCCATTTCGATATGGCGGCCTATACCAACTACTTCTCCGGCAACCTAGTAGATGAGAAGTACAGCGAAGAGGAACTGGCGATGGCACTGGCCGGACTGCCAAGCGTACCCGAAGCGGCCTGATTCGTCGGTGCTGACTGAGACACCGGGCGAACGGGCCCGGTGTTTTTTTATGCTGCGTTAACAATTACTCGCCATTGTCAGTCCGCTGTCAGGGATTGCTCAGAACCACGAAAGCTTGGCTGCCTAAGCTTTCATTCAAAGCGGGCCCCCTATCGGGGCCAGCCCCGGTAATGGGAATCCCTGATGCGTTTTTTATTGATCATCGCCAGCCTCGTGCTGGCCAGTGGCACCCTGCTGGCGGCCGACGCCTTGCCGTTGTCGCAGGCGCAGGCCCAGGCGCTGGCGCTTGAGCGCAACCACGATCTGGCGATAGCGAAAGCCACCGTCATCGCTGCGCAGGCCAACGTGCTGGCTGCCGGGGCTGCACCGAATCCGGTACTGGGGCTGTCGACCAGCAGCATCGACCTTGGCGGACACAATGGCTCCGGGTCGCTGTGGCGTAAGCGGGTCGACAGCGTCGTCAGCCTCAGTCAGCTGATCGAGCGGGGTGGCAAGCGTGAGCTGCGGCGCGAGAACGCACAGCACAACGTGCGCGCTGCCGATGCCGATCTGCTCGACGTGCGTCGCCAGCTGCGCCTGATGGTCGCGCACGCGTATGCGGATCTGCATGCGGCACAGGACAAACTGGCGGCAACGCGTGATGCGGCGCAGCTGCTGGACGGTATGCTCTCCGCAGCGCAGATCAGGCGCAAATCCGGCGATATCGCCGGCGCTGATGTGGAGCGCGTACGTGTCGATGTGCTGCGCGCACGCAATGAAGCGGCCGGCGCCGAAGCGGACTTGCAGCACGCGCGCCGCGCGCTGGCGCTGCTGCTGGGCGAGCGCGAACGTGCTGATCTTCTTGAGGCCACCGACAGCTGGCCGGCGCTTGCGGACGCAGTGCTGCCGGCGTCGCAGCCGGTGGCGACCTTTGTCGCGCGTCGCCCTGACGTACTGGCGGCCGCCGTGCGCATTGATGCCGCCGGTGCCGGCACGCGCCTGGCCGAGTCGCTGCGTACCCGGGATGTGTCGGTCGGGGTGCAGTACGAGCATTTTCCGCAGCCGGGCGGCACCGGCAACTCAGCCGGCAACAGCGTCGGTGTGTCTCTGCAGGTACCGCTGTTTACCCGCTATTACTACGAAGGCGAGATCGGCGCATCGCTGGCGACGCTCGACGCGGCAAAAGAAAATCTGGCGCGCGTCAGGGCGGTGGCCGAGGCTGACATCAGTACCGCGCAGTCGGCGCTGAAAAGCGCTGCCGAGCGCGTGCGCCGTAATCGTGACGAATTACTGGTCGCTGCCGAGAAGGCCGCGGCTGCCGCCGAATATGCGTACAGGAACGGCGCCGTCGGCGTGACTGACATGCTGGATGCGCGCCGCACGTTGCGTGCAACGCGGCTGGATGCGCTGACCGCGCTGGCCGACTTCAGCAAGGCGCTTGCCAGCTGGCGCGCCGCTACCGAAACAAGCGAACAATCCCGATGATGAAAAAAATCAGCAAGCTGATCCTGGCGCTGGCGATCGTCGGCGCCGCCGCCGGGATCGTTCTGTATGCGCAGCGTAATCATGCCGCACAAGAGGCGGCCGAAGAAAAGCCGAAGGCCGCACGGCGGGAGCCCGGCGTGGTTCATTTCGAGCGCGGCGAACCGCAGCTGTCGGCATTGCGTGCCGAGGCGGTGAAGGCCGAAGCGATGCCGGCCGCCGATCCCGTCAATGGTCGTTATGTCTACGATGAAAATGCCACCTCGCGTATCAGTTCACCGCTGACAGGGCGGGTGATTGGTTTGCGGGCGGGCCTGGGTGATCGCGTGTCGCGTGGTGCGGCCTTGCTCGAGATCGATTCGCCGGATCTTGCCAACGCCGAGGCTGACCAGGCTAAGGCGAGCAGTGATGAATTGCGCAAGCGGCTTGCGTACGAGCGCGCTCGGCAGTTGCATGAGCATGAGGTCATTGCACGCAAGGATCTGGAGTCGGCCAATGCCGATTACCAGCTGGCGCAGGCGGATATGCGTCGGGCCACGGCGCGGCTGCGCAACCTGCAGGCGTCGGGGCATCAGAATGGCAAGTTCGTGCTGCGTGCGCCGATCAGCGGGGTCGTCATCGAACGCAATGCCAATCCGGGACAGGAGGTACGCCCCGATCTGGCAGCGCCGCTTTTCCTGATTTCCGATGTCAGCCGGCTGTGGATTTTGGTGGACGTGCCCGAACGCAGCCTGGCGAACATTCATGTCGGCCAGACGGTGGGGGTCGAGACGGATGCTTTTCCCGAACAGCGGTTCACGGCGACCGTCGAACGGGTCGGTGTGGTGGTCGATCCCGTGACGCGCCGCGTGCAGGTGCGTTGCGTGGCGGCGAACCCGGACAGCAAGCTGAAGCCGGAAATGTTCGCGCGGGTGTCCTTCCTTGCCGACGGTGAACGCAAAGGCATACGCGTGCCGAACTCGGCGCTGGTCACCGAGGGCATCTATGTCTACGTGTTCGTCGAGACCAGGCCGGGCACTTTCGAAAAGCGCAAGGTCGGACTGGCGCTGCGTGGCATGGAATATTCGTTCGTCGAGAGCGGCCTGTCGGAGGGCGATCGCGTGGTGGTCGAGGGGGCATTGCTGCTTAATTCCGAGGCTGCCGCCGATGCTCAGTAAGCTCATTCAATTTGTGCTGACCCAGCGCGTGTTCGTGCTGGTGATGACGGCCGCATTGTGCGCCTTCGGCTTTCGCGCGGTGACCAATCTGCCGATCGAGGCTTTCCCCGATGTGCAGGACGTTCAGGTGCAGGTCGTGACCCAGTATCCCGGCCAGGCACCGGAAGAGGTCGAACGCAACGTCACGCTGCCGATCGAACGAGAGATGTCTGGCGTGCCGCGCCAGACGCAGCTGCGCTCGGTGACGATTTCGGGCCTGTCGGTGGTCACGCTGACTTTCGGCGACGGCACCGATGACTACTTCGCGCGCCAGCAGGTGCTCGAGAAGCTGCAGCACGTGAACCTGCCGGCTGATGTGCAGCCGCAACTGGCGCCGCTGACCACGGCGGTGGGCGAGGTATACCGCTATGTGCTGGAGATTCCGAACGACATGCCGCTCTCCGAGGCGCGCGCGATCCAGGACTGGGTGATCCGCCCGAACCTGCGCATTGTGCCCAATGTAGCCGACGTGGTCAGCTTTGGCGGCACGATCAAGGAATATCAGGTGAAGGTCGATCCGTATGCGTTGAAGCGCTATGGCATTTCGATCGAGCAGATCAGCGCAACGCTGGCGGCGAATTCGGCCAATGTCGGCGGCGGTTTCGTGCGCCGTGGCGACGAGGCGCTGGTGATCCGCGGTATGGGTATTTTCAGCAAGCTTGAGGATATCGGCCGTGTAGTCGTCAGCGCGAAGGACGGCAAGACGGTACTGGTGTCCGATATCGGCGAGGTTGTCATCGGCGCGCGCAACCGCTCCGGCGTCGTCTCTTACAACGATCGCGACACCGTCGTTGAAGGCATCGTGCAGATGACCAAGGGCGGCAATGCGACCAAGGTTGTCACCGAGCTGAAGGAAAAGATCGCGCAGGTGAATGCGAAGCTGCCACCGGGCGTCAGGATTCACCCGATTTACGATCGCACCGAACTGATCGGCCATACCGTGATGACGGTCGCCGAAAACCTGATGGTCGGCGCGGCGCTGGTGATAGCGCTCTTGGTCATCTTCCTGCGCAACTGGCGTGCGGCGCTGATCGTGGCGACCGTGATTCCGCTGTCGCTGATGTTCGCGTTCATCTTTCTTGATGCGCGCGGCATTCCGGCCAACCTGATTTCGCTGGGTGCGGTCGACTTTGGCATCATCATCGACGGCGCGGTCGTGCTGGTCGAGGCACTGATGGTCCGCCTGACGCTGACCCAATTCGATCCAGGCATGAACAACGAGAGCATGGTCGCGCTGCGACTGTCTCAGCTGCGCCGCACGGTGATCGAGATGGGGCATCCGATCCTGTTTGCGAAGGCAATCATCATTGTTGCCTTCATACCGATTTTCACGTTCCAGCGGGTCGAGGGCAAGATCTTCGCGCCGGTTGCACTGACACTGTCGTTCGCCATGCTGGGTGCCGTGATACTGACGATGACGCTGGTGCCGACCATGCTGGCCCTGACCTTGCGCCGGCACGCGATGGAAGAGAAGCACATCGCCTGGATGGACTGGGTGCAGCAGCGTTACCGCGCCTTCCTTGGCTGGGCCGCCGCCCACCGCTTCATGGTCGGTGTGGCGTCGGCCGGCGTACTGGCAGTGAGTCTGCTGCTATCGCCGCTGCTTGGCAGTGAGTTTGTGCCCAAGCTGGACGAAGGCAATATCTGGCTGACGATCAGTCTCCCGCCGGCCACCTCGCTCGACGCATCGAAGACGATCGAGCGGCAGGTGCGCGCAATCCTGCGCAGCTACCCGGAGGTGAAGAGCGTGATAGCGCACGTCGGCCGCCCGGACGACGGAACCGATCCCAAGGGGCCGAATAACATCGAGATTCTGGCCGACCTGAAGCCGGCCGGCAGCTGGCGCTTCGCTGACAAAGAGGCGATGGTCGCTGACATGGGCAAGAAAATCCGCGCCATTCCCGGTGTGCCGACTAACTTTTCGCAAGTGATTCAGGACAGCGTCGAGGAGGCGCTGTCCGGTGTGAAGGGGGAGATCGCGGTGAAGATCTATGGCCCCGACCTGGAGATCCTGACCGAAAAGAGCGAGCAGGTCGCCAGTGTGATCAAGGGCATCCGCGGTGCCACCGATGTGCAGGCGATCCGGATCAGCGGGCAGAGCGAGATCGATATCACGATCGACCGCGAGCGCATCTCCCGGCTGGGCATCCATATCGCCGGCGTCAACACCACGATCCAGACAGCACTGGCTGGCATCGCCGTCAATACCTTTTACGACGGCGACAAGCGCTTCGACGTGACCGTGCGGCTCAAAGAAGCCTATCGCAATGCGGTGGACGACATCAGCCTGCTGCAGGTGTCGCTGCCAGAGGGCAGAGGCACGGTGAACCTGGGCGACATTGCACACATCGCGGTTCGGCAGGGCGCAGCGCGCATTAGCCGCGAGGCAGGCGGCCGGATCGCCCTGGTCAAATCCAACCTGCTCGGTCGCGATCAGGGCAGCTTTGTCGCTGAAGCGCAGAAAAAAGTTCGCGAGAAGGTCAAGCTGCCGCCGGGTTATACGATTGCCTGGGGTGGCCAGTTCGAGAACCAGCAGCGCGCGGTGAAGCGCCTGACGGTGATCGTGCCGATCACTATCCTGCTGATTTTTTCCTTGCTGTTCTGGGCCTTCAAGTCGGTGCGCAAGGCCATGCTGATCATGATGATCGTACCGTTCGCGATGATCGGTGGCATCGCTGCGCTGGCCATCGCCGGCCTGCATTTTTCGGTGTCGGCGGCGGTCGGCTTCATTGCGGTAGCGGGTATTTCGGTGCAGAACGGCGTCATCATGGTCGAGCAGATTGTCGAGGTGCTGCGGCGCGAGCGCAGCGTGCCGGCGGCAGCGGTCGAGGGCGCGGTGTCGCGCTTGCGACCGATCCTGATGACGGCACTGATGGCCGGTCTGGGTCTGTTGCCGGCGGCGCTGTCGCGTGGCATCGGTTCGGAGACGCAACGTCCGTTCGCACTAGTGATTGTGGGCGGCATCGTATCGGCGACTTTCTTTACTTTGCTGCTGCTGCCGCTGGCCTATCCGTATTTCCATGACCGGACGGCAGAAATCATTCCGCCGTCGCCAGCCTGACGCTCTGGCACAATACTGAGGTTATCGATGTCGAATTTTCATATGCACGTATTGCTGGTAGAAGATGATCTGGTGCTGGCTGACGGTATCGCGCGCATCCTGCGCGGCCATGGCATGGTGGTTGATGTCGTGCATAACGGCGATGATGCCGACCGTGCGCTGGCGTTGCGCGAAGTGTCGGTGGCGGTGCTTGACATCGGGCTGGCCGGCATCGATGGCTTCGAGGTCGTGCGCCGTTTGCGCGCACGCGGCTCGATGATGCCGGTGCTATTGCTGACTGCCCGCGATGATGTGCAGGATCGTGTGCGCGGCCTTGAGATCGGTGCCGATGATTATCTGGTCAAGCCCTTTGCGGCGCCGGAACTGGTCGCGCGCCTGAAGGCGTTGGTCAGACGCAGCAATCCGCGCGCAGTCGACCTGCAGCTCGGCGGCTTGCAGCTGGATCCGTTTACGCGCCGCGCAACGGTGGACGGCCAGTCCGTCGAGTTGTCCGCACGCGAGTGGGCCGTGCTGGAATACCTGATGCAGAACGCATCGCGAGTGGTGTCGAAACAGCAGATCATCGATGCGATTCTGCCCTGGGGCGAGGAGGTCACGCTGAATGCCGTCGAAGTTTACGTGTCGCGCATACGCTCGAAGATCGCGTCGGCCGGCATCTCGATCAAGACCATTCGTGGCTTCGGCTACATGCTGGAACCGGCCGCCGCCGAATGAGCCTGCGTTCGAAACTGCTGAAGTGGCTGGTGATACCGCTGCTGGCGGTGAATTCGGTCGCCGCCGGCAGCGCTTACTGGCTCGCGTGGATACCGGCACAGTCGGCGCTGGACCAGAGCCTGGCTGATGCCGCATGGGCGCTGGTGCCGCATGTGCAGGAATCCGGCAGTTCGCTTGAGCTCAGCCTGTCGCATCAGGCGGAACAGGTGCTGCGCGTCGACCATTTCGATACCGTGTTTTTCGTGGTGCGCGACCGTCTCGGCCGCACCATTGCCGGCGACCTCGATTTCCCCGAACTCAAGCAGCCCGAGAAGATCAATATTTTCACCGCCTATCCTGCGCGCATGCGCGGACAGGACGTGCGCGCGATCACGTTGCGCACGGTGATCGCGGGTGAACCTATCCTGATTGGCGTGGCCGAGACTCGCATCAAGCGGCAGCAGATTCGCATGCGCATCCTGTGGTCATTGCTGGCGCTTGAACTGGTGTTGCTGATGCTGATTCCTGCGGTGATCTGGCTGGTGCTCGACAAGGGCTTCGTGCCGCTGAAAACGATCCGTGCAGACCTGGCGCGGCGCCGTCCGGACGACTTGTCGCCGCTACCGATCGAGGATGCACCGCAGGAGATCGCGCCGTTCATCCACGCGATGAACGAGTTGCTCGACCGGGCGCAGAACAGCGCCCGCGCAAAGCAGGATTTTCTGGCGAATGTGGCGCACCAGTTGCGTACCCCGCTGGCGGGATTCCGCGCGCAGCTGGAGTGGCTGCGCGAGCACCACCGGCAGGATGATGAAACTGTGCAATCGACTGCGATGATGCTCGCATCGACCGACCGCATGGTGCGGCAGGCTAATCAGCTGCTCGCGCTGGCCCGCTCAGAGCCGGGCGGCATCGTGCGTCAGCGCTTTGAACTCGTGTCGCTCGACCGGCTGGTGGCTGAGTCGGTGCAGCAGTTCGTGCAGCAGGCGCTGGCCAAGGACATCGACATCGGCTTCGACCTGCAGCCGGCTGCCGTGCATGGCGATGCCTTCCTGCTGCGGGATCTGATCGATAACCTGGTCGATAATGCGATTCGCTATACGCCGCGCGGCGGTGTGGTGACGGTCAGTTGCGGCACCTCCGATGGCCGGGCGATGCTGCGCGTCGAAGATAACGGCCCCGGCATTCCGGAATCGCAGACGGATCGGGTGTTCACGCGTTTCTACCGTCTGGACCAGACGCAGTCGGGCAGTGGGCTGGGCCTGGCCATCGTGCGCGACATCGCGACCGACCATGGCGCCGAGATTGAAGTCGGTGCCGGCGCGGGTCAGCGCGGCACGGTATTCCGCGTGCTGTTCCTGCTGCCGTCGCTACAAGCCGCCGTATAATCGCGCTCCAGAGCGAATCGGGCCCCGGCGCCCGCACCCCCGTGACTTACAGCGTCAAAGAAATTTTTTACACCTTGCAGGGCGAAGGCGCCCAGGCCGGCCGGCCGGCGGTGTTCTGCCGTTTTGCCGGCTGCAATTTATGGACCGGCCGTGAGGACGACCGTGCCACCGCGATCTGCCGCTTCTGTGACACCGATTTCGTCGGCACCGATGGCGTCAATGGCGGCAAGTTCGTGTCGGCCGATGCGCTGGCCGCGCAGATCGATGCGCAATGGCCAGCGGAGCGCCCGCTGCGCAAGTACGTCGTTTTCACCGGCGGCGAGCCGCTGCTGCAGCTGGATCGCGCGCTGATCGACGCGATGCATGCGCGCGGTTTTGAGGTGGCGATCGAAACCAATGGCACGCTGCCCGTGCCACAAGAGGTTGACTGGGTGTGCGTCAGCCCGAAACAGGGTGCGGTGCTGGCCGTCCTGCAGGGCGACGAACTGAAGGTCGTGATCCCGCAGGCCGGGCAGGATCTGGTCGCATTCGAACGGCTGGATTTCACGCACTATTTCCTGCAGCCGATGGACGGCCCTGACAAACTGACGAATACGCAGCTGGCAATCGATACTTGCAAGGCCAATCCGCGCTGGCGCCTGTCGATCCAGACACACAAGCTCTTGCAGATACCCTGAACTGAAACCCACGATGCTCACTATTACCCGCAAGCTCGAGTTCGATGCCGGGCACCGGATACCGGACCACAAAAGCCAGTGCCGCAACCTGCACGGCCATCGTTATACGCTGGAGATCACGCTGGTCGGCAATGTGATCGAACAGGAAGGCAACTCCGACAACGGCATGATCATGGACTTCTCCGACGTGAAGGCGCTGGCGAAACAGCATCTGGTCGATGTCTGGGACCATGCTTTTCTTGTGTATTCCGGCGATACGGCGGTGCGCGATTTCCTCGCATCGCTGCCCGGGCACAAGACGGTCGTGATTGACTGTATCCCGACCGTCGAGAACCTCGCGCGTACCGCGTACGACCTGCTGAAGGCGGTTTTCATCGACCGTTTCGGCACTGGCCTGCGGCTGCAAAAGCTGGTGCTGCACGAGACGCCGAACTGCTGGGCCGAGATCAGCGAGGACTGAGTTGACCGACGAGGATTTCATGCGGCTGGCGATCGAAGCTGCCGGCCGCGCCAGGGTGCTCGGCGAAGTCCCGGTCGGCGCGGTGCTTGTGAAGGACGGTATCGTCATTGCGACCGGCTTCAACCAGCCGATCGGCAGCCATGATCCGACCCACCATGCCGAAATTGCCGCGTTGCGCGCTGGCGCCGAAGCGCTGGGTAATTACCGGCTGCCCGGTTGCACGCTGTATGTGACGCTGGAGCCGTGCGTGATGTGCGCCGGCGCGATGATGCATGCGCGGCTCGCGCGCGTAGTGTTCGGCGCCGCGGACCTGAAAACCGGTGCATGCGGATCCGTGGTCAACCTGTTCAGCGACGCTCGTCTGAACCACCACGCCGACATCGCCGGCGGTGTGCTGGCTGACGAGTGCGGCACAATGCTGTCCAACTTCTTTGCCGAACGGCGCCGGCAGGCGCGCAGCGAGACGACATGATCCGACCCCTGACGATAGGTGTGGTGGCGCCCAGCGGCTATGCCGCCAGCCCGGCAGCGGCCGCGCTTGGCCTGCAGCGCCTGCGCGAACTTGGCCATAACGTCAGGGATTTTTCTGCGGACCACGACCGGCATCAGCGCTTTGCGGCGACCGATGCACAGCGTGTGTCGCAGCTTCATGCGGCCGCGCGCGATCCGGCTGTCGAGCTGGTGATTGCGCTGCGCGGCGGCTACGGGCTGTCGCGGCTCTTACCGGAGATCGATTTCGGCTTGCTGGCCGACAGTGGCAAGCGCTGGGTCGGACACAGCGACTTCACTGCGCTGCAGCTGGGTTTGCTGGCGAGCAGTGGCGCGGCAAGCTTCGCCGGTCCGATGATTTGCGATGATTTCAGCCGGTCCGACCCGAGTGACTTCACGCTCTCGCAGTTCTGGCGCTGCCTGGCCGGGCCATCCCTGCAAATCGCGGTGGCGGCGCCAGGAAACCCCGTGGTTCAGGCCGAAGGCCGGCTGTGGGGCGGTAACCTGGCGATGCTGTGCCATCTGGTCGGCACCCGCTGGATGCCGGCGATCGATGGCGGCATCCTGTTCATCGAGGATATCAACGAGCACCCGTACCGGGTCGAGCGCATGCTGCTGCAGCTGGCGCACGCAGGCATCCTTGAGCGGCAACAGGCGATTGTGCTTGGCGATTTTTCGGGCTATCGTCTGACCGATTTTGATCATGGTTATGATTTTGGCAGCATGCTGGACTATCTGCGTGGACGACTCGGGCCACCTGTTCTGCATGGTCTGCCGTTTGGCCATATCCGCGACAAGTTGACCCTCCCTGTGGGTGCCCATTGCCTGCTGCGCTCCGACGCGGCTGGCTTTTCGCTGGACCTGAGCGGCTACCCCTTCCTGCCAGAGCGGTAATTCGCGCGCGGCTGGCCAGGTGCATTGCCTGGCGGTGGTCAGCCAGTAGCGGTCGCCCTTTACCACCATGGCGCGCACTGCCCGATGGTAAAATGCCGGGTTTTCCGCTCCGCTGCGCAGCCTCGCTGCCGTCTGCCGGACGCGGTTCTTCTGTTATTCATCCCGCTCCCACAAGGTTTCAGCTTGCTCTCCACCGCCAATATCACGATGCAGTTCGGCGCCAAGCCGCTTTTCGAGAACATTTCCGTCAAATTCGGCGATGGTAATCGTTACGGCCTGATTGGCGCCAACGGCTGCGGCAAATCGACTTTCATGAAGATCCTCGGCGGCGACCTCGAGCCGAGCTCCGGCAATGTGATGCTGGACGTCAACGAGCGTCTCGGCAAATTGCGCCAGGACCAGTTCGCGTATGAAGAAATGCGCGTGATCGAGGTGGTGATGATGGGCCACACCGAGATGTGGGCCGCGATGAGCGAGCGTGATGCGATCTACGCGAATCCGGACGCAACCGACGAGGATTATATGAAGGCCGCCGATCTTGAGGCGAGATTCGCCGAGTTCGACGGTTACACCGCCGAGGCGCGCGCCGGCGAACTGCTGCTGGGCGTCGGCATACCACTCGACCAGCACGGTGGCCCGATGAGCAGCGTGGCGCCTGGCTGGAAGCTGCGCGTGCTGCTGGCACAGGCGCTGTTCTCGAACCCGGACATCCTGCTGCTGGACGAACCGACCAACAACCTCGACATCAACACCATCCGCTGGCTCGAGGATGTGCTCAATGAGCGCAACTCGACGATGATCATCATCTCGCACGATCGCCATTTCCTGAATCAGGTCTGCACCCACATGGCCGACATGGACTATGGCACGCTGAAGATCTATCCGGGCAATTACGACGATTACATGCTGGCATCTGCGCAGGCGCGCACGCAGCAGCTGAGCGCCAACGCGAAGGCCAAGGAAAAGATCGCCGAACTGCAGGACTTCGTGCGTCGCTTCTCCGCCAACAAGTCCAAGGCAAGGCAGGCGACTTCCCGCGCCAAGCAGATCGACAAGATCAAGGTCGAGGACCTTAAGCCGTCGTCGCGTCAGAACCCGTTTGTCCGCTTCGAGGGCGAGAAGAAGCTACATCGCCTTGCGGTGGAAACCGAAGGCATCTCGAAGGCGTATGACCATCAGATATTCCGCAATTTCAGCATCGCCGTTGAAGCCGGTGAAAAGATCGCGATCATCGGCGAGAACGGCGCCGGCAAGACTACGCTGCTGCGTTGCATCGGTGGCGAGGTTTGCGGCTTGCAGCCTGATTCCGGCCGGGTGAAATGGGCGGAAAATGCCAATGCTGGTTACATGCCGCAGGATCCGACCGAGGAATTCGCAGTCGACACATCGCTGACGGACTGGATGGGACGCTGGACTCAGGAAGGCGATGACGACCAGGCCGTGCGCTCCATTCTCGGTCGCCTGCTGTTCTCCGGCGACGAAGTGAAGAAATCGGTGAAGGTGCTATCGGGCGGCGAGAAAGGCCGGATGATGTACGGCAAGCTGATGCTGGGCCGGCACAACGTGTTGCTGATGGACGAGCCGACCAACCACATGGACATGGAATCCATTGAGTCCCTGAACATCGCATTGGAAAAATACGCCGGCACCCTGATATTCGTCTCTCACGATCGTGAATTCGTGTCCTCGCTGGCAACGCGTGTCCTCGAAGTCAAGCAGACTGAAATCATCGATTTCCGCGGCAGCTATGACGAATATCTGGCCTCGCAGGGCCTGCAGTAATCTGCCGGCAGGAGAATGAGCATGGAAATCAAAACCGTCGAATTCGAAAGACCTGCGGGCGATGGCGCCAGTTGCGTCGCATCTGCCTGGGCCAAGGTGCCCGATACACTGACTCCGGAGCGCCGCGCTCAACTGAAAGAGCGCGCGCGCGCACTGCTAAAGGAAAAGGGCGCCGTGCTGGTGGCCCATTACTACGTCGATGCCGATTTGCAGGAGCTGGCCGAGGAAACCGGCGGCTGCGTGTCCGACTCGCTTGAGATGGCCCGCTTCGGCCGCGACCATGGCGCGCAGACGCTGGTGGTGGCAGGCGTGCGATTCATGGGCGAAACCGCGAAAATCCTGTCGCCCGACAAGACCATCCTGATGCCCGACCTGGACGCGACCTGTTCGCTCGACCTGGGCTGCCCGGTCGATGAGTTCGCGGCATTCTGCGACGCCCACCCGGACCGCACCGTGGTTGTATACGCCAACACCAGCGCGGCGGTGAAGGCGCGCGCGGACTGGATGGTGACGTCGTCGATCGGCCTGGATATCGTCAGACACCTGCATGCGCAAGGCAAGAAGATCCTCTGGGCGCCGGACCGGCACCTGGGAAGCTATATCCGGAAACAGACCGGCGCCGACATGTTGCTGTGGCAGGGCTCCTGTCTGGTGCATGACGAATTCAAGGGCCTCGAGCTCGACCTGCTGCGACGCGAGCATCCGAACGCGAAGGTGCTCGTCCATCCGGAATCGCCTGCCTTCGTGGTCGAACAGGCCGATGTGGTCGGTTCGACTTCGCAGCTGATAGCCGCTGCGGCTTCGCTGGAGGCGCAGGAATTCATTGTCGCCACTGACAACGGCATTCTGCACAAAATGCGGCAGGCCGCGCCGGGCAAGACCTTCATCGAGGCGCCGACTGCCGGCAACAGTGCGACCTGCAAGAGCTGTGCGCATTGCCCATGGATGGCAATGAACGGACTGCAAAACCTGGTCGATGTGCTGGAGTCGGGCCGTCATGAGATTCAGGTCGATCCGGCAATCCGTGACAAGGCCGTCAGCTGCATCAATCGCATGCTCGACTTTGCTGCGGCGAAGCGGGCTAATGTGCGGCCGTCCGCTGACCTTGCTGCCGAGCAGCAGCTGTTCGCCGGCATCGGCCCGGCATGAGTCTGCTGAAATGAGCACACTGAACAATCCATTTGCGCCGTTCGACGCGGCGCTGGCTGCGGCCTTCGAAGCCAATATCCGTACGGCGCTGGTGGAGGATATCGGTAGTGGCGACTGGACGGCAATGCTGTTGCCCGAGGCAGCGCAGGTGCGTGCGCGCGTCGTCGTGCGCGAAGCGGCCGTGCTGTGCGGCGCGCCTTGGTTCGAGGGTGCGATGACGCAGGTTGATCCGCGCATCCGCATCGACTGGCACTTCGCCGAGGGCGAGCTGATGGCGGCGAATGCCCACGTCTGCAGCATCGCAGGACCTGCGCGATCGCTAATGACCGCCGAGCGGCCTGCGCTGAACTTCCTTCAGCTGCTGTCGGGCGTTGCGACCGCGACGCGCGATTATGTGAAGATGATCGAGGGCACGGCGGCGTCAATACTCGATACACGCAAGACTCTGCCGGGGTTACGGCTTGCACAGAAATACGCGGTGCGCGTCGGCGGTGGCCGTAATCAGCGGCTCGCGCTGTACGACGGTATCCTGATCAAGGAAAACCACATCGCCGCCGCCGGCAGCATCCGCGCGGCGCTCGGCGCGGCGCGCGCACTGAATGCGCATGTGTCGATTCAGATCGAGGTCGAGAGCCTGGACGAGTTGCAGCAGGCACTCGACGGGGGCGCCCCGTCCGTCTTGCTGGACAACTTCACGACCGACATGATGCAGGCTGCGGTCGCGCTGAATGCGGGCAGGGCGCTGCTGGAGGCCTCCGGTGGCGTGAACCGCGACAGCGTGCGCGCCATCGCGGAAACTGGTGTGGACCGGATCTCAATCGGTAGCCTGACCAAGGACGTGAGGGCGACGGATTACTCGTTGCGGGTCATTGGCTGAACGTTGATCACCTGTAGCCTGGCTGCAGACGAGTCGTTGCGGGCTGACGGCCCTTGCGTCGCGCTCGGGTGGTGCTTCGGTCAGCGCCTCGGCGGCAGTTTTCTGACTGGCGCCAGCACGGTCGGCAATGCCTTCGGCAAGGTGTCTGGGAAGTCAAGGCTGTAGTGCAGCCCCCGGCTTTCGCGGCGAGACAGTGCGCTGCTGACGATCAGTGACGCCACTTCCACCAGATTGCGAAGTTCGAGCAGATCGCGCGTGATGCGGAAGTTGGTGTAGTACTCGTCGATTTCTTCCTTCAGCAATGCAATCCGGTGTTGCGCACGTTCGAGCCGCTTGGTGGTGCGCACGATGCCAACGAAGCTCCACATCGCGCGCCGCAGTTCGTCCCAGTTCTGTGTGATTACCACCTCTTCATCGGCATCGGTCACGCGGCTTTCGTCCCACGCAGGCAGTGCAGGCAACGCATGCTTGGCGTGTCGTTCGATGTCGGTCGCGGCCGCGCGGCCGAGTACCACGCACTCGAGCAGCGAGTTACTGGCCAGCCGGTTCGCGCCGTGCAGCCCGGTATAGGCAGTCTCGCCGACGGCATACAGGCCGTGGATGTCAGTGCGTCCGTTCAGATCCGTCACGATACCGCCGCAGGTGTAGTGCGTGGCGGGCACGATCGGTATCGGCTGCTTGCTGATGTCGATGCCGAGTTCAAGGCAGCGCGCGTAGATGGTCGGGAAATGCTCGCGCAGGAATTCCGGCGGCTGGTGGCTGATGTCCAGATCGACATAATCCAGGCCACGCTTCTTCATTTCATAATCGATCGCGCGCGCAACGATGTCGCGCGGCGCGAGTTCCCCGCGCTCGTCATGCGTCGGCATGAAACGCTGGCCAGCCGCCGCACCCGCCGTGGCCGGCAGTTTAAGCAGGCCGCCTTCGCCGCGCACGGCTTCGGTGATCAGGAAGGATTTGGCATACGGGTGATACAGGCAGGTCGGGTGAAACTGGATGTATTCCATGTTCGCGACCCGGCAACCCGCGCGCCAGGCCATCGCGATGCCGTCGCCGGTGGCGGTGTCCGGGTTGGTCGTATACAGGTACACCTTGCCGGCGCCGCCGGTGGCCAGCACGGTCTGGTCGGCGGCGATCGTCAGCACCTGATGGCTGTTGACATCCTGCACATACAGCCCGTAGCAGTGCGGCGCGCCATTGTGGATGCCGAGCTTGTCTGACGTGATCAGGTCAATCGCGATGTGCTGTTCCAGCAGCGTGATGTTCGGGTGTCGTCGAACTTGTTCTTCGAGAGTCACCTGTACGGCATGGCCGGTCGCGTCGGCGGCGTGGATGATGCGACGCTGGCTGTGCCCGCCTTCGCGGGTCAGATGGAAGCCGAGCTCGGCCTCGCTGTCGCGGGTGAACGGTACGCCTTGCGAGATCAGCCATTCGATCGCTTCGCGTCCTTGCGACACGATGAAGCGAGTGGCGCTTTCGTCGCACAAGCCAGCGCCGGCCACGAGCGTGTCGCGCACGTGCTGGTCGTGACTGTCGTGCGAATCAAGTACGGCGGCGATGCCGCCCTGGGCCCAGTCGCTGGCGCCGTCGCGCAGTGCACGTTTGGAGATGATGACCACCTTGCGTTGTTGTGCGAGGTGCAGTGCTACCGACAGACCGGCGAGGCCGCTGCCGACGATGGCGACGTCGAATTTCATGTGCATGTTCTGTTCTTACGTTCCGGAACTATATGCGATTTAATCGGGCTCTGCGTAAGGGCGTTGGAATACCGCGTTCAAGCAAGGTCAATCGGACAGGGATGACAATCGAGGGTGTTTGGAGGTGCCTCAAAAAAATTATGAAATTTTTAGTACACCGATTCTTCTCAAGTATAATTTGTCGGACGTTGAGGCTCAGGTAGTAGCGGTGCAGTATCAGGCTGTATTCCTTACTTGGTTGAGACGGTCGTTCGGCGGATCATCCGCCTTAACCAGGGTCTATGTTCAAGGCCCATCGAAAGGAAATGCAATGGCAATTGGTACTGTTAAATGGTTCAATGACGCAAAAGGTTTCGGTTTTATCACACCAGAAGGCGGCGGCGGCGATCTGTTCGCGCACTTCTCGGCAATCCAGTCGTCGGGTTTCAAGTCGCTGGCTGAAGGCCAGAAAGTCGAATTCGACGTCGTGAACGGTCCTAAAGGCCTGCAGGCTGCGAATATCAAGCCAATCTGATCGCTGTAGAGATCATGTTGCGCAAATCCCTGCTTCGGCGGGGATTTTTGTTTCAAGAGCTGATTTTTCAGCGCTTTTTTGTTTGGCGCATGCCTCGTTTGGCCGGCGGCATTTATTTTTTGCGCCAGTAATCCGGTTGTGCAAATGCGCGTCTGAGGAAATCTACAAACGCACGTATCCGTAGCGGCAAATGCTGGCGCTGCGCGAATACTGCGTAAATGTCATTTCCGGGGGCGGTAAACTCGTCTAATACAGTTTGCAGTTGTCCGGATTCGATCTCAGCACCCACTTCCCACATCGATCGCCACGCCAGGCCGCGCCCGGCGAGTGCCCAGTCATGCAGCACCGCACCGTCGTTGCACCCCATGTTGCCGCCGACCTTGACCGTCAGATTTTTGCCGTTTTGTCGGAAGGTCCAGCCGCGCTGACTGCCTGCACTGGAAAATGCGAGGCAGTTGTGACGTGACAATTCATCCGGCGTCAGCGGCCGACTAAATTTTCTGAAGTACTCCGGCGAGCCGACCACGACGCGGCGGTTGTCGGCGAGCTTCACGCCGATCAGGCTGGAATCCGACAGATCGGCGATGCGGATCGCGATGTCCACGCCTTCGCCGATCAGGTCGACCACGCGATCGTTCAGATTCAGCGTGAGCGTGACATCACGGTACTCGGCCAGGAAGGAGGGGATCAGTGGTGCGACATGTTGTCGACCGAAGCCGGCCGGCGCCGAGATCGACAGGTGCCCGCTTGGTCGTGCGCTGCGCTCTGACACCTCTGCCTCGGCGTTTTCCAGGTCGTGCAGGATGCGCTGGCAGTGTTCCAGGAAAGCCAGCCCTTCATTGGTCAGAGCGATCTTGCGCGTGGTTCTCTGAAGAAGCTTCACGCCCAGCCGCGATTCGAGGGCGTCGAGGCGTCGTCCGATCACGGCCGGCGCAATGCCTTCGGCACGCGCTGCTGCCGACAGACTGCCGCGCGACGCGACATCGACAAAAGTAGAAATTTGCTTGAACTGGTCCATGCGTCCACGGATTTATAACCAAAACGCAATGATAAACGTAAATTTCCAATGCATTGGCAACTTTTGGTTTAAAACGAACCGATGTAGACCCGCACGCCTGCCAGCAGCATTTCGATCGCGATGGCCGTCAGGATCAGTCCCATCAGCCGTTCGAAGGCGGTGACGACCGCATCGCCCAGCACCCGCTGCAAGCGCTCCGCCGATAACAGCACCAACAGCCACACCACCGCAACCAGCGAGATCACGGCGACGTACAGCCACATAGCCATCCGTGCTTGGGACGAGAACAGCAGCACGGTCACCAGCGCAGACGGGCCGGCCAGCGCCGGTATCGCCAGCGGCACGATCAGTGGCTCGGTGGCGCGTTGCTCGCTGTCGCCGAAGATGCCGCCCGGCTGCGGAAAAACCATGCGCAGCGCGATCAGGAACAGAATCACGCCGCCTCCGATACGCAGCGAGATCTCGCTGAGCTGCAATGCATTGAGAAAAGGGCGGCCGACAAACAGGAAGGCCAGCAGCAATGCGAAAGCGATCAGGCATTCGCGCACTACCATCAGATTGCGCCGCTCCGGTGCGACCTGTCGCAATGTGCTGACGAACAGCGGCACGTTGCCAAAGGGATCGGTGACGAGCAGTAGCAGGATGAAAGACTGGAAGAAGCTCTCGGTCATGGCGGCCTCGATTCGGGAGTTCGGGTTAGCATGCCACGAAAAATCACGCAGACAGGTTCTAAGACAAGGAGTCGAAGGATGGACGAAACGCTCGGACGGACACCCCGTCGCTCTCGCCGCCGCTGGTTGCTCGGTGGGCTGGGTCTGGCTGGCGCACTGGTGGTCGGCTGGAGCCTGCTGCCGCCAAGGCAGCGCTTGCATGCCGTATTGCCCGACGATCTGCCGGCGCAGACATATTCGCTGAATGGCTGGGTGATGGTTGCTGCCGATGGACGCGTCACGGTCATGCTGGCCAAGAGCGAAATGGGGCAGGGTGTGATGACTTCGCTGGCGATGCTGGTCGCGGAAGAGCTGGACGTGCCGTTATCGATGGTCGACATGCAGCCGGCGCCGCTGCGCGCCATCTTTGGCGATACGACGATGGCGCCGGACGGACTGCCTTTCCGGCCGGATGATGAGGGCTTGCTCAGCCGCGGCGCCCACTGGATGACGCGCAAGCTGATGCGAGAGCTCGGCCTGATGGTGACGGGCGGCTCATCGAGTGTGAAAGACAGCTGGCAGCCGATGCGCGAAGCCGGTGCCGCCGCACGCGCGCGGCTGATTGCCGCAGCGGCGCAAATCTGGGCCGTGCCGGCGGAACGATGTCGGACACAGGACGGCCGGGTGCTGGATGCGAGCGGACGCTCCTTCGGCTACGGCGAGCTGGCGGCGCGCGCTGCCGCAATCGGCGACGTCGCGTTCAAACTCAAATCCGTACGTGATTTTCGTCTGATCGGCAAAGCGGCAGCGCGTATCGATGCGCCGGCCAAGGTGAATGGCAGCGCCCTTTTCGGGCTGGACGTTCGATTGCCCGGGCTGCTGTATGCGTGCGTTGCGATGTGCCCGGTGCTTGACGGACGCCTGAAATCTTTCGATCAGCATTCGCTGGCGGGTCTCGATGGCATTGTTCATCTGCTGCCATTGAAGTCAGATCGTTCTGGCGCGCCTGAAGCGGTGGCGATTGTCGCGAAGTCGCGCTGGGCCGCTTTGCAGGCACTGGAAAAACTTCGGGTGGAGTGGCTGGATGGCCCGCATACGCAGTGGTCGAACGAGAGCGTGATGGCCGGCCTGGCGCAGGCGCTTGATACGAATGAAGGCTTCGCGTTCCATCATCGCGGCGAGATCGGGCAGGCCGAAGGCAAGCACTTCAGCGCCGAATACAGCGCGCCTTACCTGGCGCACGCGGCAATGGAACCAGTGAACTGCACTGCACAGCTGAAAAGCGGCCGTCTGGCGCTGTGGGTGCCGACGCAGGCGCCATCGACTGCGGTGGTGGCGGCCGCGCGCGCGGCCGGTGTGTCGGAGCAATCGGTTGAGCTTCAGGTGACGCTGATCGGCGGTGGTTTCGGACGCAAGCTTGACTGCGACATGGTGGCGCAGGCGGCAGACATTGCCCGCGCGCTCGATGGCGCGCCGGTTCAGCTGATGTGGACGCGCGAGCAGGACATACGGCATGATTTTTACCGACCTGCCGCGATCGCACGCCTGTCTGCCGTCCTGAATGCCGGCGGCGAGGTGATTGCGCTGGAATCGAAGTCCGCTTCCGGTGCGCCCGCTCAGCAGCTGATGCATCGCGCCTTCGGCTTGCCGCAGACCGGTCCGGACAAGACGACAGTCGAAGGTTTGTTTGACCATCCGTATGGGATTCCGAATCAGCGGATTGCGCATGTGAACGTCGATTCGCCGGTGCCGCTGGGTCCCTGGCGGTCGGTCGGGCATTCGCACAATGCTTTTTTCATCGAGAGCTTCATCGACGAACTGGCTTCAGCGGCTCATGCGGATCCGGTCGAGTTTCGTCGTCAGCTGCTGACGCAACGGCCGCGTCATCGTGCGGTGCTGGATGCGGCGGTTGCGTTGGCAGGCCGCCCGGGAGCCGGGCGCGCGCTCGGCGTGGCTTTGCATGAATCGTTTGGCAGCATCGTTGCGCAGGTCGCCGATGTGTCGATCGAAGATGAACGCATTCGGGTGCACCGGATCAGCTGCGCGGTTGACTGTGGCATCGTGGTCCATCCGGACGGTGTGCGGCAGCAGGTCGAGTCGTCGGTCTGCATGGGCTTGTCCGCTGCACTGTACGAGCGGATCACCATCGCGCATGGCCGGGTGCAGCAGTCGAATTATATTGATTATCAGACGCTGCGGATCTGGCAGATGCCCGAGGTGGCGGTAGTGATCGTGCCGAGTGACGCGCCACCCGAAGGCATGGGCGAGCCTGCCACGCCCCCGGTTGCGCCGGCTGTGGCAAACGCAGTCTTCAGACTGACCGGCCAGCGCTTGCGCAGCCTGCCGCTGAAGCTTGCTTGACCCAGGCAAAAGCGAATTTGAAGAAAAGCCTTGACGCGCGGATCAGACCACCGGAAGAAGCGGTCGCCAGGGAAGTTCAGCAGCCCAGCTCTTCCAGCTTGGCGCGCAGATTGCACTCGCGCTGCCATTGCTGGCGTTCCTGTGTGCTTGCTGCCTCACGGCGCAATTCATCGTCGCCACGCTCCGTTTGCGCTGACAGCAGCCGCGCCACCTGACGCGGCTCAGGCAGCATGGTGCCGTAGAAGGCCACGATGTCACCGCGCTGCATCAGAATGGTCGGGAAATTCTCGACATCGAGATCGCCGACCAGATCGGCCTGATCTTCAATGTCGATCCAGACAAATTGCGTGTCCGGAAAATCAGCAGCCAGTGCTTCGAAACCGGCACGGTATTGCTTGCACACGTCGCACCAGCCAGCGCACAGGCAGGCGACGATCCATTTACCGGCATCCAGCGCGGCCGCAAGACGGGAGAAATTCTCAGGCACAAGGAAAAGTGAGCTCATGCAAGGATTCTACCCGATGGCACGCTTGGTAAAATGGCGCCCATGCCTCTCCAACTCCCCACGATAGTCGCCATCGAAACCTCGACCGAACTGGCGTCGGTCGCGCTGCTTCATCGCGGCACCCTGCGGTCGCGCGCATCTTCCGGCGTGCAGACGCACTCGGCGTCGGTGCTGCCGATGCTTCAGCAATTGCTGGGCGAAGCTGGTATCGCGATCGCGGACGTTGATGCGATTGCGTATGGCTGCGGCCCCGGCTCATTTACTGGCGTGCGCACTGCCTGCGGGCTGGTGCAGGGCCTGGCGACCGGCGCGCAGCGCAAGGCCGTGCCCGTCGTTACGCTGCTGGCGATGGCCGAAGCCGCTCGTGTCGCCGGTGCCGGTGACGATGTGCTGGCCCTGCTTGATGCGCGCATGGGTGAGGTATATGTGGCGCGCTATCGTTACGATGGCTGCTGGTCTGTGGTTGACGCGCCGGCACTGATGAAGGCGGGCGATGTCGCAGTTTCAGGAAGCAGTCCGGCTGTTTGTGGCAATGGCCTGCTGGCCTATGCCGCCGATCTTGCGCAACTCGACGCGTTGGTGCGCTTGCCGCAGATCGTGCCGCACGCTGAGTCGATTGCGCGGCTGGCTGAAGCCAGTCTGGCGCGTGGGGAATGGGTGCCGGCGCGCGATGCGCAGCCGCTGTACCTGCGCAACAAGGTCGCGCTGACTACCAGCGAGAGGATGGCGGCGGCTGCGTCGAAAGCCGCCATCGTAGCTGATGCAGGAGCGGCCACGTGAGTTCTGTGTCGCAGGCATCGTTGCGCTATACCGCGCCGCTTGCTTACAAACCCATGCTCGCCAACGATGTCGATGGCGTTGCGCGAATCGAAAATGACGCCTATCCGTTTCCCTGGACCCGAGGCAATTTCCTCGACTCACTTGCCAGCGGTTATCAGGCCTGGGTGGCACGCGAGGCCGACGGCCGGCTGGCAGGTTATTTCCTGCTGATGCCGGCGGTCGACGACCTGCATTTACTGAACATCACAGTGCGCCCCGACCTGCAGGGGCGCGGCATAGGGCGGCAGCTGCTCGACAAGGTGTGCGCGCTGTCGCGCGAATCCGGCATAAATGCCGTGCTGCTCGAAGTGCGACCGTCGAATCTGAACGCCCTGTCGGTCTACCGGCATACCGGCTTTGTCCAGATTGGTGTGCGCAAAAATTACTATCCTGCCGCCGGGCAGTCGCGTGAAGATGCGATCGTGATGCGGCTGACGCTCGATCCGGAGCACGCATGAAACACACGAGGCTGACACGTCTGCATCAAATGGGGCTGGGTCCAGTCTGGACGCTGCGCGCTGACGGCCGCGCTCAGGCCGCCGACGTACCGCACATGGCGGTGCCGGAAGCACCGCTCAGGCCCGGCGAGCCCATCGTTGCCCGGCTTGTGGCGGCTGTCGTTGCATCTGCATCTGGCGCATCAGCCGCCGATGCGATCGCCGTGATGGACTGGGATGTGCTCGAGGCGTCGATTCGCAGCTGCACGCGCTGCGGCTTGTGCGAAGGGCGCAGGCATGCGGTGCCTGGCGTCGGTGATCGTGGTGCGCGCTGGTTGTTCGTCGGCGAAGGTCCGGGCCGCAATGAAGACCAGCAGGGAGAACCTTTTGTCGGCCCCGCCGGCAAGCTGCTCGACAACATGATGCGCGCGCTGGGACTGGCGCGCGGCGAGAACACGTATATCGCCAATATTGTCAAATGCCGGCCGGTCGGCGCCGATGGGCGTGACCGGCCACCGTCGGCTGATGAAGTCGCGGCCTGTTTGCCGTATCTACAGCGGCAGATCGCGCTGATTGGTCCGGATGTGATCGTCGCACTCGGTAAGACGGCGGCAGTCTCGCTGCTCGGCCTGGCCGACGATGTGGCGCTGGCCAGCCTGCGTGGCAAGCCGCGTGTCTATGCGGGCGTTCCACTGGTCATTACTTATCATCCCGCCTACCTGTTGCGCAAGCCGGTCGACAAGGCCAAGACCTGGCGCGACCTCTGCGTTGCGAAGAGCCTGGCCGATGCCCGCTGAGACCCTGCCGTCGTATGTCGCCGGCAGTTTTCAGACGACATTTCACCAGCGCTGGGCTGAGTTGAAAAATCCGCATACGCGCGCACTGGCCTGGTTGCTGGATGCGCCGGACCTGCTGGATGTCATGGCACCGCGCTGGCAAGGCAAGATCGCGCAACTGCCATCGCACGCGGGCGACGATGCGCTCGACTGGCTGCTTCAGCTCGACGCCGCGCCACAGGCGCTGGAAGCCTTTCTGGGGGTACATCGACTGACGCGGCTGGGTCGCTATGCCGAGAACCTGCTGGCCTGGTACTTCCGTCACCTTGGTGTGCTGGTCGCGCATGGAGTGCAAGTGCGGGCAGGCAAGGAAGAAACCATCGGAGAATTCGACTTCCTGTTGCAGCGGGACGGGGCATTGGTGCACTGGGAGTTTGCAACCAAGTTTTATCTGCTGTATTCGGATGATCCGGCGTTAGCCGGTCTGCAGCAGACGGATTACTTCATCGGTCCGAACCTGTCTGACACACTCGGCAAGAAGATACGCAAGATACTCGACCGCCAGTTGTTGCTGGGCAGCCATCCGGCCGCACAACCCTTCTTGCCACAGCCGCTGTCCGCTGCACAGGCGTTGATGAAGGGCTGGCTGTTTTACCGGCGCGGCGAGGCGCCGGCCTTGCTGCAAGCGGGCGTGTCCCCGCAGCATTGCCGCGGCTGGTGGTGCACGGCAGGGGAGCTGGCTGCCCACGTCGGTGAAGCGGTGGCGATCATTCCGCGCATCGCCTGGATGGCACCAGTGCGCCTGTCAGGGGAGCAGGGCCTGTCGGTGGACGCCGTCAGGCAGGTCTTGCTGCAGGAGTTCGCGCGGGATTCGATGCCGGTGATGGTGGCCGGATTGCGGCGCCACGGCGATGAATGGCTGGAGAGCGAGCGCGGCTTCGTGGTGCCCGACCAGTGGCCACAAAATGCCGGCCAGCGCCTGAGTGTGGGCATGCCCTGACGTCGGACACCGGGCAGCCGGATTGAGAGCTTGCTGCGCTCGTGATCAGCCAGCTTCAGGTGCCGTAATGTTTCTGCTCGCCGATCAGGTGCAGCGAATCGAATTCACGCTGGTTGCTTGCATGGCGGCGCATCACCAGCCACATGATGCCGGCGACGAACAGGCCAAACAGCACGATGACGATGTTGACGTCGACGTCGAATTTCACCAGCAGCGCATACAGCGCCAGCATCAGCAGGATGGACAGGTTTTCGCTGAAATTCTGCACCGCGATCGAATGTCCGGCGCTCATCAGCACATGGCCGCGGTGCTGCAGCAGCGCATTCATCGGCACCACGAAATAGCCCGACAGCGCTCCGATCAGCACCAGCAGTGGATAGGCGACTGGCACCGATTCCACAACCGCCATCACGCAGACGATGATGCCCATTGCCAGGCCGAGCGGCATCACGGCCAGTGATTTTTTCAGCGGCACGTGGCGTGCCGCCGCCATGGCGCCAAAAGCCACGCCGAAAGCGACCACGCCCTGCAGGATGGCCGCCTGCGCCAGCGGCATGTCGAGTACTGCAGCAGCCCATTTGAGCACGATGAACTGCAGCGTCGCGCCCGCGCCCCAGAACAGCGAAGTCACGGCGAGCGAAATCTGGCCGAGCCGGTCGCGCCACAGGGTCACAAAACAATGCGAAAAATCGAGCACCAGGCGCCATGGTCCGTGTTCCTGACGCGGGTAATGGGCATTGGTCTGCGGGATTTTCAGGTTGAAGGCGGCGGCCACCACATAAGACAGCATGACGATGCCGAGCGCGATTTCGAGCGACAGACTCAGCTCAAGCGGATTAAACGGCAGAATTTCTGTCATTGCGGCGGCAAAACGCGTACTGACGAGCGCGCCGCCAAGCACCGTGCCCAGGATGATGGACAGGACGGTCAGACCCTCGATCCAGCCGTTCGCCATCACCAGCTTTTCCGCAGGGAGCAATTCGGTCAGGATGCCGTACTTCGCCGGCGAATAGGCTGCTGCACCAAACCCGACCACCGCATAGGCAATCAGCGGATGGACGCTGAAGAACATCATCAGGCAGCCAACCACCTTGACCAGGTTGGTGATGAACATCACCCGGCCTTTGGGATACGCATCCGCGAAGGCGCCGACGAACGGGGCAAGCACCACGTACGACAGCACGAAAAACAGCTTCAGCATAGGCGTCATCCAATCCGGCGACTGTATCGATACCAGTACGGAAATGGCGACAATGAGGAGTGCGTTATCGGCCAGCGACGAAAAAAATTGCGCTGCCATGATGGTGTAGAAGCCGCGGTTCATTCAAATGATTCTCTTGCGGTGGGACTGGCGGCATGCTTTATACCATGAAATGGAATGATGGCCGCCAGAAGACGGCCAGAGCCTTGCTGCTCCGGTAAAATGCGTGTTTCGTCTTCTCCGCAGCGTATCGCTTCCGATGCCCCGTCCGCTTGTTGCCGTTACCCATATTGATGCGATGCGGTCGAACCTTGCCGTGGCCAAGGCCCGGATGCCGCTAGCGCGCGCCTGGGCCGTGGTCAAAGCCGATGCTTACGGTCATGGGCTGCGGCATGCAGTGAGTGCATTCGCTTCCGCCGACGGCCTCGCCTTGGTCGAGATCGACCGCGCCGTGGCGCTGCGCGATATGGGCTGGCACAAGCCAATCCTGCTGATGGAAGGCATGTTCGACCGCACGGACTTGTCAGTCGTTCGGGACTACCGGCTGGAAACCGTCGTGCACAATGACGAACAGCTGGCGATGCTGGCCGATGCTGTCGATGCGGGCATTCCTGTACACCTCAAAGTCAATTCCGGCATGAACCGGCTGGGCTTTCGTCCGTCGCAAGTGCGCGAGGTCTTTGCTGCGCTGAGGGCTCTGCGTTCCGTATCGAAAGTCTCGCTGCTGACCCACTTCGCGAATGCCGAGAACCCGGACGCGACATTGACGGCTGCCATGCAGATGCAGCGTTTTGTTGAGTGCAGCGCCGGGCTCGATGCCGAAATCAGCCTGTCGAATTCAGCGGCACTGCTGCTGGCTGCGCAGCCAATGCGTTGCGACTGGATACGGCCGGGCGTGATGCTTTATGGCGGCGTGCCCGGCAACGGGTCGCCACAATCGCATCAGTTGCAGCCGGCGATGACCCTTTGCAGCGAGCTAATTTCAGTGCAGGCGCTGCAAGCCGGAGACAGCGTCGGCTACGGCAGCCTGTTTTGCGCGGAGAAGCCGATGCGAATCGGCGTGGTTGCGTGCGGCTACGCAGACGGCTATCCGCGGCATGCGCCCACCGGCACGCCGATCCTCGTCGATGGCGTGCGCACCCGGGTGCTTGGCCGCGTATCGATGGATATGCTGAGCGTCGACCTGACGCCGGTACCTCACGCCCGAATCGGCAGCAGCGTCACATTGTGGGGCGAAGGGCTGCCGATCGACGAGGTCGCTGCGGCGGCCGGCACGATAGGCTACGAACTGATGTGCGCTGTCGCGCCACGTGTCCGCCGCGAGGCGAGGGGAGCGTAAATGGCGAAGGCAAAGACGAATTACACCTGCACCGAGTGCGGTGGCGTCAGCAATAAATGGTCCGGTCAGTGCCCGTCCTGCAATGTCTGGAACTCGATGGTCGAGACGCTCGTCGACACCGGCGGGAACAGGTTCTCCGCACAGGCGCAGGGGCTGGTGCAGGGTGCGCCGGTGATGAAGCTGTCGGAAATCGCCGCGGTCGATGTGCCACGCTATCCGACGGGCATCGAGGAATTTGATCGCGTGCTCGGCGGCGGCCTGGTGTCCGGCGGGGTGGTGCTGATCGGTGGCGACCCCGGCATTGGCAAGTCGACGCTGCTGCTGCAGGCGCTGGCGAATCTGTCGAAAGAAAAAAAAGTCTTGTATATCAGCGGCGAGGAGTCCGGTGCGCAGGTCGCGTTGCGCGCGCGTCGCCTGGCGATCGATGCCGACGACCTGCAGCTACAGGCGGAAATTCAGCTTGAAAAGATACTCAACACGCTGGCCGAACTGAAGCCGCAGGTTGCCGTGATCGATTCGATCCAGACCCTGTATTCGGATGCGCTGAGCTCGGCGCCTGGCTCGGTCGCTCAGGTGCGTGAATGTGCGGCACAGTTGACGCGTGTCGCGAAGCAGTCGGGCATCACCATCATTCTGGTCGGGCACGTGACGAAGGAGGGCGCGCTGGCGGGTCCGCGCGTGCTTGAGCACATCGTCGACACGGTGCTGTACTTCGAAGGCGATACGCATTCGAGTTTCCGGCTGATCCGGGCATTCAAGAATCGTTTCGGCGCAGTCAATGAGCTCGGCGTGTTTGCGATGACCGAGAAGGGACTGAAGGGGGTGTCGAACCCGTCCGCGCTGTTCCTGTCACAGCATCAGGCGGCAGTGCCGGGATCTTGCGTGATGGTGACGCAGGAAGGGTCGCGGCCTTTGCTGGTCGAGATACAGGCGCTGGTGGATTCTTCGCATGTGCCGAACGCGCGCCGGCTGTCGGTCGGTCTTGAACAGAATCGCCTTGCGATGCTGCTGGCCGTGCTGAACCGGCATGGCGGCGTAGCAGCGCATGACCAGGATGTGTTCATCAATGCCGTCGGCGGCGTGAAGATCAGCGAGCCGGCGGCCGATCTGGCGGTGCTGCTGGCGATACAGTCATCAATGCGCAGCAAACCGTTACCACGCGGGCTGGTGGCGTTCGGCGAGGTCGGGTTGGCCGGCGAGATCCGCCCGGCACCGCGTGGACAGGAGCGGCTGCGTGAGGCCGCCAAGCTGGGCTTTTCGATCGCGCTGGTGCCAAAATCCAATCTGCCGAAACAAAAGATCGAAGGGCTGCAGGTGATCGGCGTCGAGCGTATCGACGAGGCAATGGCGAAGGTGAGGGAGCTGGCGTAGATCCGTGACCTCCGTTTCGAGTCGCTGACGCAAGGTCGGTAACAGATAATGCGACGCCACCCGAGGCGACGCTCAGGCTCGCTTCAGTACGCCCTCGGCTGCCGCTATCCCGCTGCGCACCGCGCTTTCGATCGTGGCCGGATACTCGCTCTCGGTGTAATCCCCGGCCAGCCACAGGCCGTGCAGAGCGGTTGCATTCGGCGGCCGTTTCAGGTCGGGCACGCAGTCGAACGTTGCCCTCTTTTCCGTGATGGTTCCGGCCCACAGCGGTGCTGCCAGCGCTGGCATCTGTAACGTTTTGGCCAACTGGCATGCGAGCGCCTGTTCCAGCACTTCAGCGCCATGCTCAAGGGCACCACCCGATGTACTGACGACGACGGCGAGCAGACCTGCCTGCAGCGGATCGAGCTGGCCACGGTCAAACACGAATTGTCCCCAGTCCTGTTGCTCCGGATCTTCCGGCAGCGCGAGCATGGCGGCCGGCAGCGTGAGTTCTGGCGGATATTGCAGGTAGCAGGTAGTGATGGGTTGATAGCCAAACGCCAGTGATTGCGCCAGCGTCGGGTCCAGCGGTTCGAGCAGGATTTGTGCATGCGAAGGCGCGGTGGCGATGACAATCTGCGAAAAGGTATCGGTGTGCGCCTCTGTGCGCACCATCCAGTGTTCGTCCGCTGCTTCGATCGAACGCACATGGCTGCCGTATCGAACGCTGCCGCCATGCTTTTCCAGGTAGACCAGTGCCGCCTCCGGAAATAAGGCAGACAGGTCGACTCGCGGCAGCAGCATGTCGGATGCGGCTCGTCCGGCACCCAGGCTGTCGCGCAGCACCGCCAGGAATACCTTGGCCGACGCACGCTCCGGCACGGTGTTCAGCGCGGCGATGCAGAGCGGGCGCCACATCAACCGCGTCAGCCGGGTCGTCTGGTCGAAGCGGTCGAGCAATTCGGTGACGCTGCAATCGGTGTTCAGTTGCCAGTCCATCCAGCGTGCTGCACTGGCAAAACGCGCCAGCGACAGCTTGTCTGCAATACTCAGCCCGCGCGCGCGCAGCACGCCGATTGCCATATGCAAAGGGGCTGGCAGGCGCGCTGCGACCAGGTCCATGCCGTCGCTGCCGGCCGGGTAGCGCATCTGCAGCGGCAGCCGCAGCAACAGGCGTGAGGGTTCGAGCCCGACGGCGCTCATCATCCGCAGCGTGCCGTGGTAGGCGCCAAGCAGGATGTGCTGACCATTGTCGAGCATCTGTCCGCGATAGCAGATGCGCCGCGCGCGGCCGCCGGCCACACGAGCTGCTTCGTACAGGCAGACCCGTGCGCCACGGCGTGCCAGCTCAACGGCGGCCGCGCAGCCTGCCCAGCCGGCACCGATGACGGCGACCGACGGCGTCTTCATGTCAGCAGCGAACCCAGGTCTTCCACGCCAGCCATAGCTTTCGCAGCGGTGTCAGCGAAATTTTGTGTTGCAGCACGTGGAAGCCGTCACGTTCGATCTCGACCAGCAACGCGCGATAGATTGCCGCCATAATCAGTCCCGCCCGCTGCGGGCGGCGGTCCTGCGGTGGCAGCAGCGCCAGTGCGTCGTCGTAGCAGCGCTGCGCACGCTCGAGCTGGAAGCGCATCAGCGCTTCGAAACGTTCACTGTGGCGCGAGTTCAGGATGTCGGCAGCCGGTACCTCGAAGCGTTGCAGCTCGGAGGCGGGTAGGTAGATACGTCCGCGCCGCGCATCTTCACCGACGTCACGAATGATGTTCGTCAGCTGAAATGCCAGCCCGAGCTTTTCGGCATACTGCAGCGTGCGCTCGTCCGTGAAGCCGAAAATGCGGGCTGACATCAGTCCGACCACGCTGGCGACATGCCAGCAGTAGCGCTCAAGCGCGACGAAATCGAGATAACGGGTCTGGGTCAGGTCCATTTCCATGCCGTCAATGACGGCCTGCAGATGTTCTCCGCGCAGGCCGTAGGTAGCGAGGTGAGGCTGCAATGCCTGCGTGACCGGATGGGTCGGGCTGCCAGCCAGCATGTGCGTGACTTCCTTGCGCCACCAATCGAGCATGGTGCGGGCGACCTGCGGATCGCTGGTTTCGTCCACCACGTCGTCTACCTCGCGGCAGAATGCATACAGTGCCGTGATCGCGCGCCGCCGCTCAGGCGGCAGGAACAGGAAACTGTAATAAAAACTGGATCCGCTTTGCGCCGCTTTTTGCTGGCAGTATTGTTCCGGGGTCATGGGGCGGCGCTGGATGCGATCGAGTGTCGGTGTGGAATGGCCCGAATGCTATACGACAAAGCGCAATGAGCGCCAGCACAAGCGCAGCCAGTCCGACCTGTCGAGTATCGGGCGATGGTGAAAGACATCGTGGTCAACCGCTTCTATCTTTTCGAGGATACGCAAGCCACCCATAACAATCAGCCGCAGTTCCCAACCCATGCGGCCGGGTAAGCGGCGAGCCAGCGGTGCACCGGCGATCATCATTTGTCGCGCACGGTTGACTTCGAACTGCATCAGGTCGCGCCAGCGTTGATCCGACACGCCATCCGCAATTTGCGCTTCATCGACGCCAAAGCGCCGCAGGTCTTCCAATGGCAGGTAGATGCGCGCTTTTTGCCAGTCGATGGCGACATCCTGCAGAAAATTGATGAGCTGCAGCCCGCTGCAGATGGCGTCACTCTGCACCAGCGATTCGCTGCGCTGCTCTCCGAACAGCGCGAGCATGATGCGGCCGACCGGATCGGCCGAGCGGCGGCAGTAATCGCGCAACTCGTCAAAGCTGTCATAGCGGGTCTTTGTCACGTCCTGGCTGAAGGCCGACAGCAGGTCGCGCAACGGCTGCGTGGAGAGCTGTCGTTCGAGCAGGGTGTCGCGCAATGCGACAAACAGCGCTGCTTCCGGCATGACGCCGGCATCGATGCGATCCAGCTCGGCACAGTAGCCATTCAGTGCTGCGATGCGTTCGGCCGGCGTTGCGTCGCCTTCATCGGCGAGGTCGTCGGCACTGCGCGCAAACGCATAGATCACGCGAACTGGCGCGCGCAGTGACGACGGCAGTAATGGCGAGGCGACGGGGAAATTTTCGTAATGCGAGTTGGGCATGCGGAAAAATTGAAATTCGTGCGATCTTTCAGCTTGGCTATAATTGCTAACCTTTGAGTCATTAAGACTCTCTATCAAAATGCCGCTGGCGGCGTTGGGGTCGCCTTATCGCACGGCCTGTGCTGCTTGAGGCGCCTCCGCCTTGTCAGCGACTGCACCGCTTTGCGGGACTCATTTTGAAAGGGAGTCTAAGCAACGCGGGTCATCCGCAATCCGACATATCGAATCGGCATTACCCCCGGCCATGGCCGGCTGAATAATAAAGGATAAACCGTGATCAACTACGCGACCGTCCGGCATTTTGCCGGCACCCGGTGTTTTCCCCCGCTGCTGCTTGCCGTTCTGGCGCTTGCTGCCTGCTCGAAGCCGGTTGAAAAGACGGAGGACATTCGTCCGGTGCGCACGCTGACGGTCGCGCCGGCTGCAGGACAGGCGGTGGTCGAGTTGTCGGGCGATCTGGTGCCGCGCTATGAGTCGCGCCTTGGCTTTCGGGTCGGTGGCAAGATCGTTGCGCGCAAGGTTGAGGTGGGCTCGACGGTGAAGCGCGGACAGGTGCTGATGCAGCTCGATCCGTCGGATTTACAGCTGTCGCAGGCGCAGGCCAAAGCCGCGCTTGCATCGGCCGAGAGCAGTATGACGCTGGCAAAGGCCGATCTTGAGCGGTATCGCGAGCTGCACGACAAGAATTTCGTCAGTAAGGCGGTGCTGGACGCCAAAGAGGCTGCGTACAAGGCGGCACATTCGGGGCATGAGCAGGCGCTGGCCGGTCTGAAGGTACAGGCAAACCAGAGCAGCTACGCGACGCTGATGGCTGACGCCGACGGCGTGGTGACGGCGCTGGATGCCGAAGTGGGGCAAGTGGTGGCCGCCGGCACACCGGTCGTGCGTCTGGCCCGCAGTGGCGAGATCGAGGTGCGGGTCAGCATTCCGGAAGATCAGGTTAGTGCATTGCGGCAGGTAACCGGTGTGTCGGTACGAACCTGGGCGAATCCAACCCAATCTATCGACGGCCATATTCGCGAAGTGGCGCCGGCGGCCGACCCGGCAACGCGCACTTTCACCGCCAAGATCGCCCTGCCGAAGCCGGGCGACGGAGTGCGACTCGGTATGAGCGCCACCGTGGCGCTGACGGCGCCGATGCAGTCGGCCATCCGCTTGCCGTTGACGGCGCTTTATAACGATAAGGAACAGACCTCGGTCTGGCTGGTCGAGAACGGCAAGGTCCGGCGCGTGCCGGTGCAGGTCGCTGGTGCAACCGGCAATGAGTTGCTGGTCGCAGCCGGGCTGAATCCCGGACAGACCGTCGTCACCGCCGGTGTGAACCTGCTGCGCGAAGGGCAAAAAGTCAGCATCCTCGGCCAGCAAGCACAGGCGGCGCCGGCCGGAGCGCCGAAATGAAGGGACGACTGAATCTGTCGCGCTGGGCGCTCGAGCACATACCGTTCATCCGCTACCTGATGGTCGTGCTGCTGCTGGGTGGTGTGCTCAGCTATGAAAAACTGGGGCAGGATGAAGATCCGCCGTTCACTTTCCGCGCGATGGTCGTGCGCGCCTATTGGCCTGGCGCCAGTTCGGTTCAGGTGGCTGAGCAGGTAACCGACAAGCTTGAGAAAAAGCTGCAGGAGACCCCCTATGTTGACAAGATTCGCAGCTATTCAAAGCCGGGCGAGACGCTGATCATTCTCGAGCTGCTTGAATCGACGCCGCCGAAAGAAGTGCAGGGCGTCTGGTATCAGGCGCGCAAGAAGATCGGTGACATGGTCTACACGCTACCGCCCGGCGTGCAGGGACCGTTCTTCAACGATGAATTCGGCGATACCTTCGGATCGATCTTTGCATTGTCGGGTGATGGCTTCACTTTGGCCGAGGTGAAAGATTACGCTGACTTTGTCCGTCAGCAGTTGCTGGCGGTGCCGTCGGTGGCGAAGGTTGAGTTGTATGGTGTGCAGGACGAGAAGATTTATATCGAATTCTCGACCAAGAAATTCGCGCAGCTCGGTGTGCCCTTCGACACGATCGTGCAGCAAATCAATGCGCAGAACGCGGTGCAGGGCAGCGGTGTGCTGGTCACGCCGACCGATAACCTGCAGGTTCGCGTGTCCGGACAGACGCGCACCGTGAAAGAGCTGGAGGATATGCCGTTGCGTATCAACGGCAATAGCCTCCGCCTTGGTGATTTCGCGAACGTCAAGCGTGGCTATATCGATCCGCCGCGCGACAAGATGCGCTACAACGGCAAGGAAGTCGTCGGGCTTGGCATCTCGATGATGAAGGGTGGCGATATCATCAAGCTCGGCCGCGCGCTTGACGAAAAGGCTACAGGCATCCGGGCCAAACTTCCGGTCGGCATCACGCTTGAGCGGGTTGCCGACCAGCCGAAGGCTGTCAGCGCATCGGTGAACGAATTTCTGAAAGTGCTGGCCGAGGCCATCATGATCGTGCTGGCGATCAGTTTCGTGGCGCTCGGCCTGCATACTCGGCCTTTCCGCCTCGATGTGCGTCCCGGCCTGGTGGTCGCGCTGACGATTCCGCTGGTATTAGCCGCCACTTTCCTGACGATGCGGATTTTAGGCATCGACCTGCACAAGATCTCACTCGGCGCGCTGATCATTGCACTCGGCCTGCTGGTCGACGACGCCATCATTGCCGTTGAAATGATGGTGCGGAAGATGGAGGAAGGGCTGTCGCGTTTCGATGCAGCGACCTACGCATACACGTCCACGGCCATGCCGATGTTGACCGGCACGCTGATCACTGCTGCCGGCTTCCTGCCTATTGGTTTCGCGAAATCGATGGCTGGTGAATACACGTTCTCGATGTTCTCGGTGAACGTGATCGCATTGCTGATTTCGTGGTTCGTCGCCGTGCTGTTCACGCCGTATATCGGCTTCGTTCTGCTGAAAGTGAAACCGGCGACGAGTGCGGACGGTCATCACGAGTTGTTTGACACGCCGTTCTATCTGCGTCTGAAGCGGGTGGTGAACTGGTGCGTCGATTGGCGCAAGACGACGATGGTGCTGACCCTGGCCGGCTTTTTCCTCGGCGTGTTCGGATTCCGCTTCATTGAGTTGCAGTTCTTCCCGGATTCGAGTCGCCCCGAGCTGATGGTCGAGTTGTGGCTGCCGGAAGGGTCGTCCTATCAGGCGACCGAAGCGCAGGTGAAGAAATTTGAGGCATTCGTGGCGAAGCAGCCCGGTGTCGAAAGTGTGACCGCCTACGTAGGCACGGGCAGTCCGCGTTTCTATTTGCCCCTGGATCAGATTTTCCCTCAATCCAACGTCGCGCAGCTCGTGCTGCTGCCGGCCGATGCCAAGACACGCGATGCGTTGCGGCTGAAGATCATCGAGGCCTTCCGTACTGATTTTCCGGAAGTGCGCGGCCGCGTGAAGCTTCTGCCAAACGGACCTCCGGTGCCGTATCCGGTGCAGTTCAAAGTAACGGGTCCCGAGGTGGCGGTGGTGCGCGACTTTGCTGACCGTGTGCGTGCAGTGATCGAGAAAAACCCGAGTGCGATCGGCGTCAACGACAATTGGAATGAGTCGGTGAAAGTGCTGCGCATCGATCTTGATCAGGACAAACTGCGCGCCATCGGCATCACGTCGCAGTCGGTAATGCAGGCGGCAAACACCATCTTGTCAGGGACGACAATCGGCAAGTTCCGCGAGCGCGACAAGCTGATCGACATCGTGATCCGCCAGCCGGTGGATGAGCGTTCGACGATCACGGCGCTCAACAGCGTCAGCATTCCGACCGGCGGCGGCCATGCGGTGCCCTTGTCTCAACTGGCTACGCCGCGTTTCGTATGGGAGCCGGGCGTAGTCTGGCGCGAAGGGCGCGATTGGGCGATCACGGTGCAGTCGGATGTTGCCGACGGCATTCAGGGACCGACCGTATCCGCACAAATCGATCCGCAGCTGGAGACGATTCGCGCGGTGCTGCCGGCGGGTTACCAAATCAAACTGGCCGGCGCGATTGCCGACAGCGGCAAGGCGCAGGATGCGATCGCGGCTAACGTACCGCTGGTGATCTTCATCGTGTTCACGCTGCTGATGTTGCAGCTGCACAGCTTCTCGCGCTCTCTGCTGGTGTTCCTGACCGGCCCTCTGGGTATTGCCGGTGCTGCGGCAGCGCTGCTGATCCTGCAGCGGCCGTTCGGCTTCGTCGCGCAGCTTGGCGTGATCGCTTTGTTTGGGATGATCATCCGGAACTCGGTGATTCTGGTCGATCAGATCGAGCAGGACATCGCGCAGGGCATACCGGCGTGGGATGCGATCGTCGGTTCGGCGGTACGCCGCTTCCGGCCGATCGTGCTGACCGCTGCCACGGCGGTGCTGGCGATGATTCCGCTGTCGCGCTCGGTGTTTTGGGGGCCGATGGCAGTCGCGATCATGGGCGGCCTGATCGTGGCGACCTTGCTGACGATGTTGTTCCTGCCGGCGCTGTATGCAGCTTGGTTCCGGGTGCGCCGTCCGGCCTAGGATGGACGCAGCCATCGTCGGCAGCGATTTTTTGGGGCGGATTGCGCTTTTTTCCAGTAGAATCCCAGCCTGAAGTCAAACAGCCACTACCATGGCAACGCAGGGCGACCGCTTTGACGCAGGGGGTCGCCCTTTGCATTTGTTGAAACGGCGCCCGGGCTCGAAAGGTCGCAGGCCGTTGTCGCGAGGATGGCGAAATTGGTAGACGCACCAGGTTTAGGTCCTGACGCCAGCAATGGTGTGGGGGTTCGAGTCCCCCTCCTCGCACCAGCCGACTTGATTAACTTTTTTGGACGATTCACATGGCAACTGCAGTCGAAACACTGGAAAAACTTGAGCGCCGCATCACGCTGACCGTGCCGCTGACCGAAGTCAGCGAAGAAGTCGAGAAGCGCCTGAAGGTCCGTGCGCGTACGGCGAAGTTCCCGGGCTTCCGTCCTGGCAAGGCACCGATGAAGATGGTCGCGGCTCAGTTCGGCGCGATTGTTGAAAGCGAAGTACTGAACGACAAGGTCGGTCAGGCGTTCGGCGATGCGACTGCTGAAAACAACCTGCGCATTGCAGGCTACCCGCGCATCGAGCCGAAGGCCGATGAGAAGGTGGATAACGCCCTGGTCTTTCAGGCGACCTTCGAGGTCTATCCAGAAGTGAAAATCAGCGATCTGGCGGCTGCCGAGGTCGAGAAGAGCGCGGCCGCGATCACTGATGCGGAAATCGACAAGACCATCGACATCCTGCGCAAGCAGCGCGTGCATTACCACACGAAGGGCGAGGCTGGAGCGCATGGCGACGGCGGCCCGGACACATCCGCTCAGAACGGTGATCGCGTCACCGTGGACTTCGTCGGCAAGATCGACGGCGTAGAGTTCCCGGGTGGTAAAGCAGACGATTTTCCGTTCGTGCTCGGTGCGGGTCAGATGCTGAAGGAATTCGAAGAAGCCGCAATCGGCCTGAAGGCCGGCGAGTCGAAGACTTTCTCGATGAGCTTCCCGGAGGATTATCACGGTAAGGACGTGGCCGGCAAGACTGCCGAATTCACGATCACCGTGAAGAACCTCGAATGGGCCCACATGCCCGAAGTCGATGCCGATTTCGCGAAGAGCTTGGGCGTGGCCGATGGCGACATGCAGAAAATGCGTGACGACATCCGCGCCAACCTCGAGCGTGAAGTTGGCAACCGTATCAAGGCACGCACCAAGACCAGCGTAATGGATGCGTTGATCAAGGTGGCTGAACTGGACGTACCGAAAGCGCTGTTGGAGCAAGACGCCGAGCGGCTCGCTGAAATGACCCGCCAGGACATGCGTCAGCGCGGTATGAACGTGAACGACATGCCGTTCCCGACCGACCTGTTTACAGCACAGGCAGATCGTCGCGTTCGTCTGGGCCTGATCCTGTCTGAGCTGGTCAAGACCCATGGACTGCAGGCGACTGCTGATCAGGTCAAGGCCTTCGTCGATGATTTCGCGAAAGCCTACGAAGATCCGCAGCAGGTCGTGAAATACTACTTCAGCGATCGTACTCGTCTGGCAGAAGTCGAGGCGCTGGTGATCGAAGAGAACGTCGTGAACTTCGTCCTGTCCAAGGCCAAGACTGTCGAAAAGGCAGTGTCCTTCGATGAGTTGATGGGCAATTGATCGTTCAGGCGCAACGCCTTTTGGCGTTGCGCTGATAGGCGGCCGCAAGTTTGGTTAAACTACCGCTTGCGGCCGTTTTTGTTTTTGAAGGCTATGCATAACCATACAACGGGAAAGACAATGACTGACATCCATCGCAAATCCGCCCTCGACACTGACATGCTTGGCATGGTGCCCATGGTGATCGAGCAGAGCGGCCGAGGCGAGCGTGCTTATGACATTTATTCGCGGCTGCTGAAAGAGCGCGTGATCTTCCTGGTTGGCCCGGTCAATGACCAGACGGCGAACCTGGTCGTCGCTCAGATGTTGTTCCTTGAAAGCGAAAATCCGGACAAGGACATCTCGTTGTATATCAACTCGCCGGGTGGTTCGGTCTCGGCCGGCCTCGCAATTTTCGATACGATGCAATTCATCAAGCCGGATGTGTCGACCCTGTGTACCGGCCTGGCAGCGTCGATGGGGGCGTTCCTGCTGGCCGCCGGTGCAAAGGGCAAACGCTTCTCGCTGCCCAATTCGCGCGTCATGATTCATCAGCCGCTTGGCGGTGCGCAGGGACAGGCAACCGACATCGAAATCCAGGCGCGCGAAATTCTTTATCTACGTGAACGTCTGAACATGATCTTGTCCGAAAAGACGGGCCAGAGCATGGAGCAGATTGCAAAGGACACGGATCGAGATAACTTCATGTCGGCCGAACAGGCCGTCGAGTACGGCATGATCGACAAAGTCCTGACGCACCGCTGATTGCGGTCCTTCCGCTCATTCGGTCTGATCGTGCGATTGATGTAGTTGTTTATACACAACTACTAGTTTTGCTCGTTCGTTGTGCAGTCGGATGACGGAAACGGTATTCAAAGGTAAGATCGATCCACATTTACGCATACAGCCAGCCATGTCTGATAAGAAGTCTTCCAGTGGTGAAAAGTTACTTTATTGCTCATTCTGCGGTAAGAGTCAGCATGAGGTGAAGAAACTGATTGCTGGTCCGTCGGTGTTCATTTGCGATGAATGCATCGATCTGTGCAACGACATCATCCGCGATGAAGCGGCCTCCGTCGAATCCGTCAGCCCAAAGTCCGACCTGCCAATACCGCAGGAAATCTTTGACATGCTTGGCCAGTACGTTATCGGCCAGGAATCGGCGAAGCGAACTCTGGCCGTTGCGGTTTACAACCATTACAAGCGCCTTCGTCACCTCGGCAAGAAAGATGATGTCGAGCTGGCCAAGAGCAATATTTTGCTGATCGGACCGACCGGTTCAGGCAAGACGCTGCTTGCGCAGACGCTCGCACGCATGCTGAATGTGCCGTTCGTGATCGCCGATGCGACGACGCTGACCGAAGCTGGCTATGTCGGGGAAGATGTCGAAAACATCATCCAGAAGCTGCTGCAAAACTGTAATTACGAAGTCGAAAAGGCGCAGAAGGGCATCGTCTATATCGATGAAATTGACAAGATCTCGCGCAAGTCGGACAACCCGTCAATTACCCGCGATGTGTCCGGCGAAGGTGTGCAGCAGGCACTGCTGAAGCTGGTCGAAGGCACCATGGCGTCTGTGCCGCCGCAGGGTGGCCGCAAGCATCCGAACCAGGACTTCGTGCAGATCGATACAACCAACATTCTCTTCATTTGTGGCGGCGCATTCGACGGTCTCGCGAAAATCATTTCCGATCGCTCGGAAAAGAGCGGAATCGGTTTCTCGGCAACGGTCAAGAGCAAGTCCGACCACGTGGACAGTCAGAAGATGTCGGATGTTGAGCCAGAAGACCTGATCAAATTCGGTTTGATTCCCGAACTGGTGGGACGCTTGCCTGTAGTTGCGACTCTGACTGAACTGACTGAGGATGCGCTGATCCAGATTTTGCTTGAGCCGAAGAACGCGCTGATCAAACAATATTCGAAGTTGCTTGAGATGGAGGGCGCTGAACTGGAAGTTCGTCCGGCGGCTCTGCAAGCGATCGCCAAGAAAGCCCTGGCGCGCCGTACCGGTGCGCGTGGACTGCGTTCGATTGTCGAGTATGCACTGATGAATGTAATGTTCGATTTGCCTAACCAGCAGAATGTGGCCAAGGTCGTCATTGATGAAAACACCATCACTAACGGCGCAATGCCCTTGCTCATTTACCATGATCAGCCAAAAGTTTCTGGCGCGAAGTGAAAACAAGGGCACGCTGTAGTGCCTTTGTTTTTTATGAAAACACCTGATAATCGCTGACAGAACGACAAAAATGCGTCAAAAACGCTAGTTTTTCTACGGTTTTTGAACAAACGCAGTACAATAAAATCCACTGTAACGTACACAGGCTTCCATCGGAAAGCCACCGGGAAACTGCTCTCGCGTGGCTTTTTTCGTTCTTTCCCTTTCGAAATTGTTGGCGTATCTCATATTTTCATCAGTTTCTGCGAAATTTGGCGGTATTAGGCACGCTGTTTCGATGACCGACCTGATCCGCAGGCTGTAAATTTGTGCGGATACGGGGCTTGCTTTCCAGCCTTTCGTTCCAACATGCATCACAGGTTTCTTTAAAGGCTAGCCATGACGCTCACTTCACAACTTACCGAACCCACTCAACTGCCGCTGCTGCCGTTGCGCGATGTCGTCGTATTCCCGCACATGGTGATCCCTCTGTTTGTTGGTCGTCCGAAGTCGATCAAAGCGCTTGAGGCGGCGATGGAACAGGGCAAGAGCATCATGCTGGCAGCTCAGAAAGCTGCCACCAAGGATGAGCCGTCCGCGGAAGATATTTACGAAATTGGCTGCATCGCGAATATTCTGCAGATGCTTAAACTCCCGGATGGCACCGTGAAAGTGCTGGTCGAGGGGGCTCAGCGCGCGCGAATTCATCAGATCAGTGAATCGGAAACACATTTCATGGCTGACTTGTCGCCGGTTGAATCCGAGCCTGGTGATGAGGCTGAGGTTGAGGCGATGCGTCGCGCGATCGTGCAGCAGTTCGACCAGTACGTGAAGCTGAACAAAAAAATCCCGCCGGAGATCTTGACCTCTCTGGCAGGCATTGACGACGCCGGTCGCCTGGCCGACACAATCGCCGCGCATCTGCCGCTGAAGCTGGAGCAGAAACAGCGCATTCTCGAAATTTTCAATGTCGCCAAGCGCCATGAACACCTGCTCGGGCAGCTCGAGGCCGAGCTCGATATTCTGCAGGTGGAAAAGCGTATCCGTGGCCGTGTCAAGCGCCAGATGGAGAAGTCGCAGCGCGAGTACTACCTGAATGAACAGGTCAAGGCAATCCAGAAAGAACTGGGCGAAGGCGAGGAGGGCGCTGATCTCGAAGATCTCGAGAAGAAAATCATCGCCGCCAAGATGCCAAAGGAAGCCCGTGACAAGGCACAGAGCGAACTGAAGAAGCTGAAGCTGATGTCACCGATGTCGGCCGAAGCTACGGTCGTACGCAACTACATTGATGTGCTGATCGGCCTGCCTTGGAGAAAAAAGTCGAAGGTCAACAATGACCTGATTCATGCTGAGAAGGTTCTTGAAGACGATCACTACGGGCTCGACAAGATCAAGGAACGCATTCTTGAATATCTTGCGGTGCAGCAGCGTGTCGACAAGGTGAAGGCACCGATCCTCTGCTTCGTCGGCCCACCAGGCGTCGGCAAGACTTCGCTCGGCCAGTCGATTGCGCGTGCGACGAACCGTAAATTCGTGCGCATGGCACTGGGTGGTGTGCGTGATGAGGCGGAAATTCGTGGTCATCGCCGTACGTATATCGGCTCAATGCCGGGCAAGATACTGCAGAGCCTGTCGAAGACCGGTGTGCGCAATCCGCTGTTCCTGCTCGACGAGATCGATAAGCTCGGTCAGGACTTCCGTGGCGACCCCGCGTCGGCACTGCTGGAAGTGCTTGATCCTGAGCAGAACCATACGTTTGGCGATCATTACGTCGAAGTCGACTTCGACTTGTCCGATGTGATGTTTGTGGCAACATCGAACAGCTACAACATTCCGCCGGCGCTGCTTGACCGAATGGAAGTGATCCGACTGTCGGGCTACACGGAAGACGAAAAGCTGAACATCGCTCAGCGATATCTGGTGCCTAAGCAGATGAAAAACAATGGACTCAAGGAGAGCGAAATCACCATCGCTGAATCCGCGATCCGCGACATCATTCGCTACTTCACCCGTGAGGCTGGCGTACGTTCGCTTGACCGCGAGATTTCCAAGATCTGCCGCAAGGTGGTCAAGATGCTGCTGCTGAAGGGCGGGGAGAAAAAAGTCACGATTACGGGGCGCAATCTCGACAAATTCCTGGGCGTGCGTCGCTATGATTTTGGTGTCGCCGAGAAGGATAACCAGATTGGCCAGGTGGTCGGCCTCGCATGGACCGAAGTGGGTGGAGACCTGCTGACGATCGAAGCGATGACGATGCCGGGCAAGGGCAATACGATACGCACCGGCACACTGGGCGACGTGATGAAGGAGTCGATCGAGGCTGCCCGTACCGTGGTTCGCAGCCGCGCCCGTATCCTGGGCATCAACAGCGCGGTGTTCGAGAAGACCGACATCCATATTCACGTACCTGAAGGAGCGACGCCGAAAGATGGTCCGTCGGCAGGTATTGCGATGACAACGGCGCTGGTGTCGGTGTTTACCGGCATTCCAGTGCGCGCCGATGTCGCGATGACCGGCGAGATCACGCTGCGTGGCGAAGTGCTGCCTATCGGCGGCCTGAAGGAGAAGTTGCTGGCGGCGATGCGCGGTGGTATCAAGACCGTGCTGATACCTGAGCAGAACGTCAAGGATCTCGCTGAAATTCCGTCGAATGTGAAGAGCGCGCTGGAGATCGTGCCGGTACGCTGGATCGACAAGGTGCTCGACATAGCGCTCGAACGCAAGCCGGTACCGTTGTCGGAAGAAGAGCCGACTCCGGCAGCTGCGACATCGACCGAGAACAAGGCAGAGACCACGCTGGTCAAGCACTGACGCCTTTGACGTGTGCGGAAAAAAGCGCCCTGGGGGGCGCTTTTTTCATGGGCAATTTGGGCTTTGGTTTTACGGCGGCGTGAAATCCGGACATGGGAATTCCGAGAATGTGCGCCGATTCCTGATTTTCTCGCTGCAGCGCTGCAGGTAAATTTCTTGACACTGGGCGCGGCTGGCTAGTCTAATAGCCCCTCGCTGCAGGGGGCGCTCCGAATTGGGCTTATGACAGGAGCCAGCGGCTCAGCGTATTGCAGAAAAATCTCAACAACATGTCCGAGGGGAATTTCAGTGAACAAGACTGAACTGATTGATGAAATCGCGAAGGCAGCGGATATATCGAAAGCTTCCGCAAGCCGTGCGCTCGAAGCTGTGATTGATGCGGTTACCGCAACCTTGAAACAGGACGACTCGGTCACACTCGCCGGTTTCGGTACGTTCTCCGTCAGCGAGCGTGCAGCGCGCGTTGGACGCAACCCGCGCACTCGCGAAGAAATCATGATCGCCGCATCGAAGGTTCCGAAATTTAAGCCTGGCAAAGCGTTGAAAGATGCGCTAAACTAGCGTTTTTTCCGGCGCGGTGACAAGCGCCGGTGCAAGCTGGCTACGCGAAACGGCAATACTGTTTCAGCGGGTGCTTAGCTCAGTTGGTAGAGCGGCGCCCTTACAAGGCGTAGGTCGGGAGTTCGAGCCTCTCAGCACCCACCAACGGGCCAGTTGCAGAAAGCAGTTTCAGGAGTGGTAGTTCAGTCGGTTAGAATACCGGCCTGTCACGCCGGGGGTCGCGGGTTCGAGTCCCGTCCACT
>JAOASL010000018.1 GCA_030158675.1 Burkholderiaceae bacterium
ACATTTTCGCTGTTGTCCGACTTCACCAGATAAGCGCAACGTACGCCCGCATGCCGTCCCGCATAAATATCCGAGGGCTTGTCCCCGACCAGCACCGATTCAGACAGATCAATGCCATGCCGCTGCGCGGCTTCCAGTAACAGCCCCGGCGCCGGCTTCCTGCAGGCGCAGTCGATCGCATACGCGGGAACGCTACCCTGCGGATGGTGCGGACAATGCAGTACGTCCAGCAAGGGCACGCCCTCAGCCAGCAGGTGTTCACGAATGCGCGCTGTCAGCGCCAGATACTGCGCCTCGCTGAACATGCCTCTGGCAATCCCGGACTGATTGGTAATCACGACAATCTGGTACCCGGCCTGCACCAGTCGCCGCATGGCGCTGACGGCGTTCGGGGCGAATTCAAAATCTTCCCAGCGATGGACGTACGCCTTGTCCAGGTTGATCACGCCGTCGCGATCAAGAAATATCGTTCGTCGGGCCTGAGTCATGTCCGGCAGATAGTGGATGTCACAATGCACGACGCCGCGCAGCGTCGCCGGCATTCAGCCAGTCCATGTACTTCGCAACCCCTTCAGCCACATCATGGAAGCGGCCATCATAGCCCGCTGCCCGCAATGCCCTCAGATCGGCCTGCGTATAGCTCTGGTATGCGCCCTTCAGATGTTCCGGAAACGGCACATAGTCAATGCGCGCCTCGACCTGGCGATGCTGTTTGTGCCAGCCCAGCACGGCGTTGGCGATATCGTTGAACGATTGCGCTCGCCCGGTGCCGAGATTGAAAATGCCGGACTTGTCCGGATGATCCATGAACCACAGGTTGACTGCCGCACAGTCCTCGACAAACACAAAGTCACGCTGCTGGCCGCCGTTCTCATAACCGTCGGTGCCTTCGAACAGCTTGCAGACACCGTTCGCCAGCACCTGATTGTTGAAATGGAAGGGCGTCGATGACATCGATCCCTTGTGCGCCTCACGCGGACCGTACACATTGAAATAACGGAAGCCGACCACCTGATGACGCAGCTGCGAGCGCACGCTGCGCACATACTGATCAAACTGGAATTTCGAATACGCATACATGTTGATCGGCTTCTCGCAGGCCCGCTCCTCGCGGAAACCATGCTCGGCGAGCCCATAGACCGACGCCGACGATGCATACGAATATTGCGCACCGATCTCCTGGCACCAGTGCAGCAATTCTTTCGAATACTCGAAGTTATTGCGCATCACGAACTGGCCGTCCCACTCGGTGGTCGCAGAGCAGGCACCCAGATGGAACACCGCCTCGACGGCACCGAAGTCGCGCCGATCGCGGATGCGGGCAAGGAAATCGTCCTTATCCATGTAATCGCGAATATCGAGGTCGGCCAGGTTGTGCATCTTGCGGCCGTTCTTCAAATGATCGACGACCATGATGTCGCGCTGCCCGCGCTGGTTCAGCGCCGAGACGATATTGCTGCCGATCAGGCCGGCACCGCCAGTAACGATGATCATATTTTTTCCGTAGTCGGCTCACTGCCCTGGATCTTGCGGATCAGCGAGGTCGTCGAATGTCCGGGCAAAAAATCAAGGATCCGAACCTGTCCGCCCGCCGCCCTGACGCAATCACCACCCGCGACTTCGTCCTCACTGTAATCGCCGCCCTTGACCAGGATGTCCGGCAGCACTTTGCAAATCAGACGTTCAGGTGTGTCTTCGCTGAACGGCACCACCCAATCCACACAGGCCAGCGCCGCCAGCATGCGCAGGCGACTCGGCAGAGCGTTGACGGGCCGCTCTTCGCCCTTGAGGCGGCGCACCGACGCATCGTCATTCACTGCCACGACAAGGCGATCGCCGAGCGCGCGCGCCTTCTCCAGATAATCAATGTGCCCCGGGTGCAGAATATCGAAGCATCCATTCGTCATCACGATGCGCTCGCCCTTGGTGCGCGCGCTGACCATCCGCATCGCCAGCACGTCCTCGGTACACAAGCCCTGCTGGCTGCCGGGCACGCTGACATGCAGCGCCTGCTCCAGCTCGTCCGGCGTCACCGTCGCGGTACCGAGTTTGGCCACCACGATACCGGCGGCGACATTCGACAAAATGACGGCCTCTTTCAGCGGCATGCCGGCGCCCAGCGCCGCGCCTAAGGTCGCCACCACCGTATCGCCGGCGCCGGTGACGTCGTACACATCTTGCGCGCGCGTCGGCAAATGCAAGGGCGGCTGTCCGCGCTCCAGCAGCGTCATGCCCTTTTCGCTGCGCGTCACCAAAATTGCATCCAGTTCGAGCTGCTCACGCAATGCGATGCCGCGGCGCTCGATCTCGGCTTCACTGTCACAGTGGCCGACGACTGCCTCGAATTCGGACAGGTTCGGCGTGATCAGGCTGGCGCCGCGATAGCGCTCAAAATCTTCACCCTTCGGGTCAACGATCACCGTCTTGCC
>JAOASL010000019.1 GCA_030158675.1 Burkholderiaceae bacterium
CCGGTTCGATACGAAAGTATGGCGTCACTACAGCGACCTTAAAATTCGACAAATCCATTTGTGCCTTGAAGCTTGGAAGCAATTAATTATGCTCAAATAAACGGGATATCTGATTAGGTGCTAATCGCTCAATCGATTTTTCGATCAATGCAAATTCTTTGCCACCGTAACAAGACTTATTCCAGATGAAACGCAGACTTCGTTGGTGTTGCACTCAGAGTACGAGAATGATACCGCTCCAGTATAGAATTTCTTGTGAGAATACATGGATAATTAATGCGTGTCTGCACGGAGTTAACGCTATTGTTGCTGTGAATTGCCGTACTCCCGAGGATTAGGTCGATGTGGCAATCCTGCACAAATAGTGCGGATTTCTATAATAATCCCACGATTTTATGCGATGTACCTGTCCGATAGAGTGTGATCACAGGTTTTTATCTGCACCGCGAATTGGGCTTGGAGAGAATCCGTCAATCCGGTTGTGCTTGAATAGATGTCGCAATCGAGACTCGCCAGAGCAATAATCCGATAAGTGCGAAAGCGAACTGTCCTGTAGCAAGTGCCAGCACGGAATCATCCAGCATCGGTGCTACCAGTCCGGCCACTAGCGCTGACAGCATCGTCATCGTGAAAGACTGGCACGAGGCGACCGTGCCGCGCACCTGCGGAAACAGGTCGAGCACTTTCAGGGTCAAGCCCGGCGCAACCATCGACATGCCGAGCGTATAAAGGAAAAGCGGCGCAACGGTCCACGGCAGGGCCGGCGCGAATAACAGGTGGTAAACGACGTTCGCCAACCCCGCAGCCGTCAGCAATGCAAAGCCGATCCTTACCTGACGGTCACCACGGCGGCCAGCCATCCGGTTCGCTGCCAGCGCGCCGAGAAAAATGCCGGCGACCGATGGAACGAACAGCCATCCGAACTGATTCGGCCCCAGTCCGAGGTGTCGCGTAATCAGCACCGGCGCGGACGCCACGTACAGGAAAAGTCCGGAGAAATTGAAGGCCAGCGCGCCGGCTTTCAGCTGGAAGCGCGGGGACAGGAAGATCATCCGGTAGTTTCGCCACAGCATCGTCGGATGGAAGGGCTGTCGTCGCTCCGGTGGCAATGACTCCGGCAGATAGCGCCAGCACAGCACGACCAGCAGCAGCGCAAACACGAACAACAACTGAAAAATCATGCGCCAGTCCGACAGCGTGATAATCCAGCCGCCGATGATGGGCGCAATCGCCGGCGATATCGAAAAGATCATCGTCACCAGCGACAGCATTTTTTCGGCTTCGGCGCCGGTGTACAGGTCGCGCGTAATTGCCCGGCCGATCACGATGCCGGCGCCAGCTGACACGCCTTGCAGCATACGGAAAATCCACAGTGATTCGACGCTGCCAGCCATTGCGCAACCGAGCGACGCGGCTGCGTACATGGCAAGCGACACAATGATGATGTTGCGCCGACCGAACGCGTCCGACAATGCACCATGCCACAAGATCATGATCGAGAACGACGCCATATAGGCAGTCAGGGTCTGCTGGACTTCGATTGCACTGGCATCAAGTGTCTGTGCGATCGATGCAAATGCAGGCAGATAGGTATCGACCGAAAACGGCCCCAGCATTGACAGCAATGCCAGCAGCAGCGCTAGCCAGCTGGACGGCGCCAGTGAGATGCGCATCACTCGCACTTTCTCACATGCCGCCGATGCACAGATATTTCAGCTCAAGATATTCATCAATGCCGTATTTCGAGCCTTCACGTCCGAGTCCGGACTGTTTGACGCCGCCGAAGGGGCCGACTTCATTCGAGAGGACGCCTGTGTTGATGCCGACCATGCCGTAGTCGAGCTTTTCGGCGACGCGCCACACGCGACTGATGTCTTGCGAATAAAAATAGCTGGCCAGTCCGTATTCGGTGTCGTTTGCCGCGGCGATTGCCTCGCTTTCATTCGAAAAGCGCGCAACGGCTGCTACAGGACCAAAGGTTTCCTCGCGCATCACCTTCATGTCGTGGCTGACGTTCGACAGTACTGTCGGTTGATAGAACAGTCCGCCGAGCGCATGTGCGCCACCGCCCGCTTCCAGCCGTGCTCCCCGTGCGAGTGCGTCGCTGACATGCTCGCTGACTTTCGCCACTGCCTGGCGGTCAATCAGGGGTCCCTGCTGTACCTGCGGATCGAAACCATCGCCGGTTCTGATGGCGGCAGCGCCGGCGGCCAGTTTGCGCACGAACTCGTCGTACACCTTGTCCTGCACGTAAAAACGGTTCGTGCAGACACAGGTTTGGCCGGCATTGCGATACTTGGAGACCAGGGCGCCCTCGACTGCGGCGTCGATATCGGCATCCTCGAACACGATGAAGGGCGCGTGCCCGCCGAGTTCCAGCCCCAGCTTCTTGATCGTTGGTGCGCATTGCGCCATCAGCAGGCGGCCCACCGGGGTCGAGCCGGTGAATGACAGATGGCGCACGATCGAACTTGCGCACAGTGCCTTGCCGATCTCGACCGAATGTTCGCTGTCGGCAGTCAGCACATTGATGACGCCTGCCGGCATCCCCGCGCGCTGCGCCAGTTCGGCCAGCGCCAGCGCCGACAGTGGCGTCTGTTCTGCCGGCTTGATCACGATCGTGCAGCCCGCTGCGAGTGCCGGGGCGATTTTCCGCGTGATCATTGCTATCGGAAAATTCCATGGTGTGATCGCCGCGCAAACGCCGATCGGCTGTTTCAGCGTCATCAGTCGACGCTCTGTCGCCGGTGACGCCAGTACGTCGCCATTCACCCGCTTTGCTTCTTCCGCAAACCATTCGACAAAGCTGGCGCCGTACATCACTTCGCCGCGCGCTTCGGCGACAGGTTTGCCCTGTTCGGCCGTCATCAGGCGCGCCAGGTCATCGGCATTTGCGACGATCAGGTCGAACCACCTTCGCAGGATGACAGCGCGTTCCTTGCCGGATTTCGCCGCCCATCGGGGAAAGGCTTGCTGCGCGGCGGCGATGGCCTGTTCGGCGTCGTCTGCGGTCTGGTTCGGCACGGACGTGATCACCACGGCATTGGCGGGATTGATCACATCGAAACGACTACTGGCCTCGACCCAGTCGCCGTTGAGCAATGTGCGGGAGCGAAGCAGGCGGGTGTCGGACAGCGCCGGCAATCCTTGATCGTTGGTCTGCATGGCGGTTTCCTCAGATTCATGGGCAAAGAAAGAAGGATAGCCTACCCCCGTACCCGCTTGGGCGAGCGCCTGTCGGGGGAGTATTGAATTTGCGTCGAGATAATGCAGCGATAGGCGTCTGGCTTAGGACGCTTAATTTTCAACCATTGAGAACTGAATGTTGCACAAGGTCACCTATCGCGTGCCGTTCGTCAGCATCAATCGTATTTAGGTCTCGACGAGCACCGATTAATCCAGAACCTCAGTGGGGCAAGTATGAGTAAACCTAATTCCGTGGGCCAGGCCACCCGTCAAGTATTCGTGCGTACCCGAACGACCCGCAGCCTCGCGGGCGACGCCAATTCCGCCAGCGAGTCTGCCTCCGGTAGCAACAATAGCGATAGCCATAGCAGCGGCAATCCACAAATACCTCGGCTCAACACCGTAAAGGTGGCGAGGAACGCGATTCCGGAGATGGAAATGGATGGGTATCTCCTGAAGAGTCAGTTCAATAGTTCCAAGGACTCCGACGGCGATGCTGACGAAATGGTGGCTCTCGCGCTATGGGGCCATAAATTCGATGTGGAGGTGGCCGAATATGAGCGGCTTACTGCGAAAGCGCACGCAAGGGAGCGAACCACTGCGGCCCGCGAGGCTATCGCTATGCAGGAAGGGTGTCCGGTGATTGTGGCAGGGCAGAAGCCGCTGCAGCCACAGCCGAGTAGCGAACCCCGCTTTCAAAGATTAGGTCGCTCACGAATGATGTCGGAGACATTCCGTGGAGGTTTCCGGCTTACTGCGCGCGCTTCCCTGAATGCCGACAGTATGCAGAGTCTAACCCTCGGTGATCTGGCGAAATCGCGCTGGGTGGCCAAAGGAGAGGTGAAAGTCGACGAAGAGAGCTTTCCCATTCTGGACAAACTTCCTGCGAAGTTCAGGCGCGCTTTGGCAAACGAATATAAGGAATTCTCAGGCAAAGTCACCAATCAGGGACTCGTCAGCGAGGAGCGGGAAGAGCAGCTGAAACAGGCACTGGCAAAGAAATTTCTTGCCCTGACTTTGCTCGGACCCGACAGCGAATTCGATAAGTCGAAGATAGGTTCGATGACTGCTATCAACCAGTATCTTTCAAGGACTTATGGTTTGCAGATTGATTCGGCGCCTGTGTCGGCGCGGGAGGATGCGGCGGTTTCGCCTCGGTCTCCGAGTTCTCCGAGGTCTCAAAAATTCTCATCGTCTTCATCGTCATCATCATCGTCATCGTCATCGCCACGGCGGCATGCCAGTACCGATTTCCGCGACCTACTGGTGCAGGATGCAGTGCATCGGTCGCGTAATTTTCAGGTCAATTATTCACTTGATTTAAGCCATCTTGATGATGATTCGTTCGAGAAAAAAATCATCGATGGCGAAATTGAAGCCAACAAAAAGCACGAGAAAGTTGGCAAAGGAGAGCGTGCCGATTTAACGAATATTTTCCAGCGCGATTTTAAAAACTCAACGTACGAATATGAGACCGTCGATGGGACCATCGTAAAACTTCAATCGATCGACGAATTTGTAAATTTCATTGGTGATTCCCTGCAAACCGAGTTACCGAAGGCGGTGAGTGCTTATGCGTGCCAGACTCTTGGGATTATCATCAAAAACCTGCTGTTCTTGCGCAGGGATGCCAATGGTAATTTGCAGTCACCGGTAAGATTATTCGACGGTACGCCAGTGAATTTCAGCGCCCTCGGGGCTGCTCGTTATAGATTCAAGAAAGGGAGCGATGGTGCGGTGACTCTGCATTATAGGTCGGAGATTGATACCGGAGAAGCATCAAAAACGGGTAAGGCTGCGGCCAAGCTGATTCTATCGCCTGACGGCAGTAAATTTTCTTCCCGCCAGATAGACCATGCTAAGGCCGTCATGAACCTCGATATCGTTTTCCACCCGGACGGTACTGTCCGAATGGGCACCTTGAACCTTCGTGCCGAAGGCTGGAATCAGCTCGACGAATGATAAATCTTCAGGCGGGGCGCCGGTTCGACCCCGCCACCATATCGAAGCGGAACAATCTGCATTCGATAGCGCCGTTGAAAAACGGCGTTTTTTTTGCTTCCTTCAATCGCAGCATGCGCGGCAGCGTCAGATCGGCGGTGAACAGGCAGACGGTCCAGCCGGCAAAGCGGCTTTTGAGCGTACTGCCGAAGGCGCTGAAGAAAGCCGTTGCCAGCTCATCGGGTTCCTGCGATTGGTCGCCACGCACGCCGATACGCTCACCATACGGTGGGTTGGCGATCAACAGACCGGGCATGCCGGTCGGCGGTTTAATTTCCTGCGCATCGATCTGCTTTAACGGAATATCGAAGGTAATGCCTGCGCGCTGCAGGTTGTTGCGAGCCATCACCAACATGTCGCCCGAGATGTCGCTGCCGAAGATGGTGGGCTTGGTCGGCAGTGGCGCAGGCTTCACGACCGCGCGGATTGCGTCCCAGTCTGCCTGCCTGAAATTCTTGAATTTCTCGAATGCGAAAGCGCGGTTCAATCCCGGCGGAATGCCTGCCAGCATTTGCGCGGCCTCGATTAGCAGTGTGCCTGAGCCGCACATCGGATCCAGCAGTGGCATACCTGGCTTCCAGCCGGCGGTACGCAGCAGTCCCGCAGCGAGGTTTTCGCGCAGTGGCGCGTCGCCGGTCTCCATGCGCCAGCCGCGCTTGAAGAGCCCTTCGCCTGAGGTGTCGATATACAGGGTGACGTTGCGCGTATCGAGGAAGCCCCAGATCCGCATGTCCGGTGCGCGCGTATTCACCGACGGGCGCTCGCCTGTGCGGTCGCGGAAGCGGTCGCATAGGCCGTCCTTGATTTTCAGTGTGGCAAACTCGAGGCTCTTCAACGGCGATTTGATCGAATTGACGTCGACGCGGATCGTATGCTCAAGATCGAACCAGTTCTCCCATTTCGAATCGAGCGAGAGATCGTAAATGTGATTCTCGTTCGCGTAGCTGCCGTGCGCAATACGCAGCAGCACACGTGAGGCGATACGCGAGTGCAGGTTCAGCAGCATTGCATCGGTCATCAGGCCCGAGCAATGCACGCCGCCATTGACGGTGTTGTGTACTTTCAGCGTGCTGCTCATGGCGGCGATTTCGGCCAGTTCTTCGGCGAGCGCCGTTTCGAGGCCGCGTGGGCAGGGGCAGAAATAGGAATAGGAAATCGGGTTCATCGGGGGCCTTTTGTCCGTTGTGGGCCAGGCATCTATTGCCTGACCGTGTCGCTTTCAGGGAATGTGGCAGCCGCCGGATCGCCGCGAATGCAAGGATCCGGCCGTCTTGGCTATGGGCGCTGCAATGCGCGCTCGACGAAGTCCAGCCGGTCCTGTCCCCAGAAACCTTCGCCGTCCACGCGATACCAGGGAACACCGAATACATTCGCCGCAATCGCGTCATCGGTATTGCGCGCATAGTCCGCCGTGACTGCGTCGCCGGCCGCCAGCGTCAGCAGCGCCGCGCCGTCAAGGCCGAGGCTGTTCGCGATCGCCACCAGCGTGTCGGTGTCGGCGATATTTTTTTCCCCGGCCCAGCAGGCGCGTCCGAGCGCACCGAGCAGATCGAGCGCCTTGTCCGTTCCGGCCGCATGCAGCGCTGCGATGATCAGCTTCGCGCCCGGCTCGCCGGCCACGGGGAAGAACTTCGGATGCAGCGTCAGTGGCGTGTCGAGGAAATGGCTCCAGCGCGTCAGTTCGGCCAAACGATAATCCTGCCGCTGAGGCGGACGCTGGCTGACCGGCACGCCGCCGGATGCGGCGAATACTTTGACCACGTCACACGGCTTGAGCAGCACCTGGGCGCCATGCTTATTTGCAATGGCTACAAAGCGCTCATGTCCGAGGTAAGTCCATGGCGATTGCGGTGCGATGAAATATTCGACAGTCTTGCCCATCGATGTCTCCTGTTGTTGGTTTCAGAAATTCAGAACGGCTTGACGACGACGAGAATCACGGCGGCAAACATGGCCAGCACCGGCATCTCGTTGAACCAGCGATACCAGACATGCGAACGGGTGTTTTCACCACGCTCGAATTTCGTCAGCAGGCTCTTGCACATGTGGTGATAGCCAATCAGCAGCAGCACGATGGCCAGCTTCGCATGCATCCAGCCGCTGTCCGGACCCTGGCCGACGCCATAGCCCAGCCACAGCACCAGCCCGAGCGCCAGTGCCGGAATCATCAGGATCGTCATGAAGCGGTACAGCTTGCGGGCCATTGTCAGCAGACGTGCGCTGGCCGTCGGCTCGGTTTCCATCGCCAGATTGACAAAGATGCGCGGCAGGTAGAACAGGCCGGCGAACCAGGAAGCGATGAAGACGATATGCAGCGCCTTGATCCAGAGATAAGCCATGCGTCAGGCCCTCACTTCGCCGTGCCCGAGCACGACGTACTTCAGCGACGTCAGACCTTCGAGGCCGACCGGGCCACGCGCGTGCAGCTTGTCATTCGAGATGCCGATCTCAGCGCCGAGGCCGTACTCGAAGCCATCGGCAAAGCGGGTTGACGCATTCACCATCACCGACGCCGAATCCACCTCGCGCAGGAAGCGCATAGCGCGCGAATAGTCTTCGGTAATGATGGCGTCGGTATGCTGCGACGACCAGGTATTGATGTGATCGATCGCCTCATCAATACCGGAGACGATCTTCACCGCGAGGATCGCATCCAGATATTCGGTGGCCCAGTCTTCGGTGGTGGCCGGCGTCAGCTTCGGATAACCGGCGAGAATCTGCAGCGCTTCGGGATCGGCACGCAATTCGACTGCTTTGTCTGCATACAGTGTCGCCAGTTGCGGCAGCACCGTCGGTGCGACAGTGCGCGCAACCAGTAGCGTTTCCATGGTGTTGCAGGTGCCGTAACGATGGCACTTCGCGTTGAAGGCGACCGGCAGCGCCTTCGCCAGATCGGCGCTGTCATCGATATAGACATGGCAGATGCCATCGAGGTGCTTGATCATCGGCACCTTCGATTCCTTCATCAGCCGTTCGATCAGCCCCTTACCGCCTCGCGGGACAATCACATCGACATACTCGGGCATCGTGATCAGCGCGCCGACCGCAGCACGGTCAGTGGTCTCGACGATTTGCACCGCTTCGGCCGGCAGCCCGGCGCCTTGCAGGCCTTCTTTCACCAGCTTCGCCAAGGCCTGATTGCAGTGGATCGCTTCCGAACCGCCGCGCAGGATGGTCGCGTTGCCACTCTTGATAGACAGTCCGGCGGCGTCGACCGTCACGTTCGGGCGGGCCTCATAGATGATGCCGATGACGCCAAGCGGCACGCGCATCTGGCCGACCTGGATGCCGGTCGGGCGGTATTTCATGTTGGTGATCTCGCCGATCGGATCCGGCAGGGATGCGATCTGCTCCAGGCCCTCAGCCATCGTTGCGATCGCTTTTTCCGACAGCGTCAGTCGGTCGACCATTGCCGCTGCGAGGCCGGTTGCGCGAGCAGCATTGAGGTCTTTCTGGTTGGCGACGGTCAGTAGCGCGGTATCGCGGCGGATGCCGGCGGCGATCAGTTGCAGTGCACGGTTCTTCGCCGCAGTGTCGGCCTTGGCCATGGCGCGCGATGCCTTGCGCGCGGCCCGGCCGAGGTCGGTCATGTATTGCTGGATGTCCATCGTCGTTTCCTTTGCTTCATTTCCTTGCCACTGCCAGCGCGAGCTGCAGCAGCGCATCCCAAGAGTCGCCGGCAAATTCTTTCGTGCGCAGTCCCTTGATCATGCGGTCAACCTGTGCTGCCCTGGACAGCGCGTCTTCGAGCGCGGCCAGTTTTACCCGCGCCAGTGCCGGCGCGATCAGCCGCTCGCGCGGCCCCCAGATTCGGTACTCCTTCAGCAGTGCCGCCAGCGGACGGCCATCTGCGGTGCCGAGCTTCAGCTTCAGCAGCGTGCGTATCTCTTCGGCGATGGCCCACAATACCAGCGGCGGCGCCTCGCCTTCGCCTTTGAGGCCGTCTAGCATGCGCACTACGCGGCTGACGTCGCCGGACAGCATCGCTTCGGACAGCTTGAATACGTCATAGCGGGCGACATTCAGGACAGCGTCCTGCACCTGTTCGAACGACAGGCGACCTTCAGGATACAGCAGCCCCAGCTTGCGGATTTCCTGGTGCGCAGCCAGCAGATTGCCCTCGACGCGCTCGACCATGAACTCCAGCGCGGTCCGGTCCGCGCTCTGCCCCTGCGCACCCAGTCGCAGCCCGATCCAGTCGGCGAGCTGGTGGCGCTCGACGTTCGGTATGTCGATGTACACCGCCTGTCGCTGAAGTGTGCCGACCCACGCGCTTTTTTGCGTGGCCCAGTCGAGTTTGGGCAGGGTGATCAGTGTCAGTGTGTCGCCGGCCGCGGACGATGCCGTGCACGCCGCCGCGTATTCTTGCAGTGCCTGTCCGCCATCCTTGCCCGGCTTGCCGCCCGGGATGCGCAGCTCGATCAGCTTGCGGTCGCCAAACAGCGACATGGCCTGGTTCGCCGCCAGCAGCTCTCCCCATTTGAAGAAGCGTTCGGCGACCAGCACCTCGCGCTCGGAAAAGCCGGACGCGCGCGCCTTGGCGCGTATGCGATCTGCCGCTTCCAGCGCGAGCAGATGCTCATCGCTGCTGACGACGTAAAGTGGCGCCAGCGCCTTCGACAGGTGCGCGTCCAGCGCCTCGGCGCGCAGCTGCATCGCCAGCCTTACTCTTGGCTGATCTGCGCCAGTTGGCGCATGATCTGTGCAACTGCGTCGCGCCGCAGGTCGTCGAAAATCAGTCGCTCTTCCTGTTCCTTGGCCAGCACCTGCGATTCGCTGTAGGACAGGATAGTCTGCAGCGCAATCTCTGACATCGGCAGCAGTTTCTTGTTGTTTTTGCCCGCCACTTCATAGTGAATGCGGTAAGTCAGGCTATATTCGCGCACCTGGCCCTGCGAGTTCAGCGTCAGCACCTTGCGTTCCTGCTTATCGCTCAGTATTCGCAGCAAGACCGCCGCCGCTTTCGGGTCGTCGAGCAGTTTGGTCGTGCGTTGCGAGCGGATCGCCGTGCGCAGTTCGCGTTCGAGTGGCGTGCCGGACGGCGTGTCCACGTAAACCGACTCGAATGACAGCTGCGAATCCGGCGTACTGCCACGAAGGTAATAGCCGCAGCTGGCCAGCGGTATGGCCAGCAGTACGGAGACAAGACTACGACGTGCACGGTTCAAGGCGCTCTCCTCAGGCGACGATGTTCACCAGTTTGCCAGGCACGACGATGATTTTTTTCGGCGTTCCCTCGACGAATTTCTTCACATTCTCGTCAGCCAGCGCGGCTGCCTCAATGGTTGCTGTGTCGGCATCCTTCGCGACCGTGACTTTGCCACGCAGTTTGCCGTTCACCTGCACCATCAGTTCGATCTCTGCTTGTTCCAGCGCGCCGGAGTCGACTTGCGGCCAGGGCGCGTCAAGGACATCGCCATACGCTTTCGCATAGCCAAGCCCGGACCACAGCGCATGCGTGATGTGCGGCGCGACCGGGTAGAGCACGCGCAGGAAGATGGCCAGGCATTCGCCCATCGCGGCCCTGGCATCGGCACTGTCGTCGAGCTTTGCGCCCTCGAGCAGATTCAGCATTTTCATGCAGGCGGACACGACGGTGTTGTACTGCAGGCGACCATAGTCATGGTCGGCTTGCTGCAGCACCTTGTGTACCTCGCGGCGCAGCGCCTTGATCTCCGCATTGTTTGATGTGCCAGCGCTCAGCACCGGCGCAATGAACGCCGACTGTGCATGCGAGAACGTCCAGACGCGACGCAGGAAACGGTGCGCGCCCTCGACGCCCGAGCCAGACCATTCGAGGGTTTGTTCCGGCGGTGACGCGAACATCGTGAACAGGCGCGCCGTATCAGCGCCGAACTGGTCGATGATGGCCTGCGGATCGATCCCGTTGTTTTTTGACTTCGACATCTTCTCGGTACCGCCGATCTGCACCGGCTGGCCGTCGCTCTTCAGCGTGGCCGACGCCGGGCGTCCCTTGTCGTCGAACTTGAGCTCCACATCTTCCGGATTGAACCAGGTTTTTTTGCCCGACGCATCCTCGCGATAGTAAGTTTCGTTCAGCACCATGCCTTGCGTGAGCAGGTTCACAAAAGGCTCATCGAACTTCACCAGGCCGAAATCGCGCATCACCTTGGTCCAGAAGCGCGCATACAGCAGGTGTAGCACTGCGTGCTCGATGCCGCCGATGTACTGGTCCATCGGCATCCAGTAATCGTTGCGCGCATCGACCATCGCATCCTTGCTGCCCGGCGAGCAATAGCGCATGTAGTACCAGGAGGAATCGACGAAGGTGTCCATTGTGTCGGTCTCGCGGCGCGCAGGCTGGCCACAGCTCGGGCAATCGACCTTCAGGAATTTTTCGTGCTTGTTCAGCGGGTTGCCGCTGCCGTCCGGCACGCAGTCCTCGGGCAGCACGACGGGCAGATCTTTTTCCGGCACCGGGACATCGCCGCAGTGCGCGCAGCGAATCATCGGGATCGGCGTACCCCAGTAGCGCTGGCGTGAGATGCCCCAGTCGCGCAGGCGGTAAGTAATTTTCTTCTCGCCGATGCGCTGTGCGGCGAGGTCGGCGGCGACCGCATCGACTGCCGCCTGGTAGCCAAGACCGTCGTATTTGCCGGAGTTGACGCACAGGCCATTCTCTTTGTCCGCGTACCACTCCTGCCATGTATCGGTGCTGTATTCCTTGTCAGCGACCGCAATCACGGGCTCGATTGGCAGGCGATATTTCTGCGCGAATGCGAAATCGCGTTCGTCATGCGCGGGTACGCCCATCACGGCGCCGTCGCCGTAGGTGATCAGCACGTAGTTGCCTACCCAAACCTCGACCTGCCTGCCTGTCAGCGGATGGGTGACGAACAGGCCGGTCGGCATGCCCTTTTTTTCCATCGTCGCCATGTCGGCTTCGATCACGCTGCCTTGCTTGCATTCAGCGATGAAGGTGGCCAGCGCCGGATTGTTCTGTGCCGCATGTGCAGCCAGCGCATGCTCGGGCGCGATTGCGCAGAAGGTCACGCCCATGATGGTGTCGGCGCGCGTGGTGAACACCCACAGCTGGCCGTCATTCAGCAGCTGGCCGTCGTCGCCCTGAATCTGGTGCGGGAAGGCGAAGCGCACACCGGTCGACTTGCCGATCCAGTTCGCCTGCATGATGCGCACGCGCTCCGGCCAGCCGGGCAACTTGTTCTCGACGCAGTCGAGCAGCTCTTCCGCATAGTCGGTGATGCGCACGTAATACATCGGGATCTCGCGCTTTTCGATCAGCGCGCCTGAGCGCCAGCCGCGGCCGTCGATGACCTGCTCATTCGCGAGCACGGTCTGGTCAATCGGATCCCAGTTCACAGTGCCAGTCTTGCGATAGATGATGCCCTTCTCGAGCATCTTCAGGAACATCCACTGGTTCCACTTGTAATAATCCGGGCTGCAGGCGGCCATCTCACGCGACCAGTCGATCGCCAGCCCCATCGCCTGCATCTGCTTCTTCATGTACTCGATGTTCGCGTATGTCCATTGCGCCGGCGGCACGCCGTTGGCCATCGCGGCGTTCTCGGCCGGCATGCCGAACGCATCCCAGCCCATCGGCATCAGCACGTTGTAGCCGCTCATGCGCAGCTGACGCGCCATGACGTCGTTGATCGTGTAGTTGCGCACATGGCCCATGTGCAGCTTGCCGGACGGGTAGGGCAGCATCGAGCAGGCATAGAATTTCTTCTTCTCGCGACCCTGCGCGTCGCGCGCATGCTCGGTGACCTTGTAGGCGTCGATCGCGCGCCAGTGTTCCTGCGCCGCGCGCTCTACGTCGGCGGGGGTGTATTTGTCTTGCATGACGGGTGGATGGTGAGTGTAAGCGTAGCCGGTGATTATACCGACTGACGGAAGGGGAATTGCGGACTGCGAAGCGCAGAGGCCGGCGCGGTGCTGCCAAGTCCTGCGTTCCGGCCGGCCTGTCAGGGAAACGAGACCGGGCCAGCTACAGTGCATTCACCCGATCCCGGGCGGCCGAGATCGGGAGTCAGGCGGGCGGCCTTATTTGCCGACGTCCTTCGGATCGGTGACGAAGCCGATCTTGGTCATGCCGTTGCCCTGGGCGGCTGCCATGACCTGGGCGATCACTTCATAGCGCGTACCTTTGTCGGCGCGCAGCTGCAGCTCGGGCAACGGCTTTTTGCCGGACGAGGTCACGAAGCGGCCGGGCAGTTCTTCGAGTGCGACCGGCGCGTTGTTCCAGAACAGCCGGCCTTCCGCATTGATCGCCAGCGTAATCGTTTCTGGCTTTTCGGGAGCCGGCGCCGAAGCGGCGCTCGGCAGCTCGAGCTTGATCGCGTGCGTGAACAGCGGCGCGGTGATGATGAAGATCACCAGCAGGACCAGCATCACATCGACCATTGGGGTCACGTTGATGTCGGCCATCGGTGCCTGCTGGCCGTTATCGTTAAAGCCGCCGAATGCCATCGCGTTCTCCTTGTCAGGATTTTTTGGTGCGCGCGCTGACAATGCGCGAGCCGGTGGTCAGGAACGCGTGCAGGTCGTGTGCGAACGCGTCGAGCTCACCGAGAGTTAGCCGGTTTACCCGTGTGAATGCGTTGTAGCCAAGTACGGCCGGAATCGCGACTACCAGACCAATCGCCGTCATGATCAGCGCTTCACCGACCGGTCCGGCCACTTTGTCGATCTGGATGGTGCCGGATGCGGACACGGCAGCCAGTGCGTGGTAGATGCCCCAGACCGTGCCGAACAGCCCGATGAAAGGCGCGGTCGAGCCGACCGACGCCAGCAACGTCAGGCCGCTTTCAAGTCGCGACGATACGCGATTCATCTGCTGGCGCAGCGTGCGCGTGACCAGCTCGCTCGGGTCAACGTTGGCATTGAGCGAACTGCTGTTGGCCTTCACGTTGACCGCCTCGACCGCATGGGTCGCCAGCGGCGCGTACACCTGCTCGGAGTCGGCATGGTTGAGCAGCGTGACTGCGTCGTCCATCGTCGGGGCGTCCCAGAAGCTTTCAACTGCGTTGGCGCTCTTGCGGATGCGCCAGGAGCTCCATGCCTTGGACAGGATGTAATACCAGCTGGCCATCGACATCAGCAGCAGCACATAAGCCACGCTGTGGGTGACGACATCGCCTTGTGCCCAATAGTGGGCAAAGCCGAGGTTCTGGGTCAGGGTTTCGTTCATGCTCTTGTTCGCTCAGTTCAGTTTGAAGGGTATCGGAACGATATACCACTCGTCGATCGACTTGCCATCCATGGTCGCCGGGTTGAAGCGCCAGGTTTTTACGGCTTCGATGGCCGCCTGGTCCAGCCGAGGGTAGCCACTGGAGGATTTTACTTCGACTGTGCCGGCAGTACCGTCACGCTTGACCAGCACCCGCACGGTGACCGTACCCTGTTCGCTGAGTCTTTGCGACATGCGCGGATAGGCTGGCTTTACGTTGGTGGCGCTGTAGCTTGCCGAAATGCTGACCTCGGTGCGCGGCGCTGAAGGGGCGGTTGGTGCCGGCGGGGCGGGCAGGGTCGGCTTTGCGGGCGCAGGCTCGGGCGGCGCGGGTCTCGGCGCCGGCTGATGTACGGGTTCAGGCCGGGGTTCCGGTCGGAGCTCGGGCTTGGATTCAGGCCGGGGCTCGGGCTTGGGTTCCGCCTTCAGTTCGGGCTTGGGTTCCGGTTTAGGCTCGGGTTTGGGTTCCGGTTTAGGCTCGGGTTTGGGTTCCGGTTTAGGCTCAGGCTTCGGCTCGGGTTTGGGCTCAGGCTTGGGCTCGGGTTTGGGCTCAGGCTTGGGCGGCTGGGGCTGCGGCGGTTGGGGTTTCGGTTGCTCCGTCACCTGTGCCGGCGGAGGCGGCAGCAGCTGCACGACCACTGTCGGCGGCTCGATCACGGGTTTTTTCACATGCTCGAGCACGCCCGAGATCACCAGCAACGCCATTGCGGCGTGCAGTCCGACCGCCAGCACGGCGGCCATTGCGGATTGCCTCGACACCATCTGCTGAGCCAGTTTGCGACGTCTTCGTGCCGGCGCGCTCAGCGCAGGCCGAGCACGTCTTGCATGTCATACAGGCCGGTATCCCGGTCCTGCAGAAAGCGGGCGGCGCGCAGGCTGCCGTGCGCGTAAGTGACGCGGCTCGACGACTTGTGCGTGATCTCGATGCGCTCGCCGATACCAGCGAACAGCACGGTATGGTCGCCGACGATGTCACCACCGCGGATGGTCGCGAAACCGATTGATGACGGATCGCGCTCGCCGGTGACACCTTCGCGCGCAAACACGCCAACTGTGTTCAGGTCGCGGCCGAGCGCGTCGGCAATCACTTCGCCCATCTTCAGCGCGGTGCCGGACGGCGCATCGACCTTGTGCCGATGATGAGCTTCGATGATCTCGATGTCATAGCCGTGCGAGAAGCTTTTTGCCGCCAGTTCGAGCAGCTTCATCGTGACGTTCACGCCCACGCTCATGTTCGGCGCGAACACGATGGCCGTCTTTTTCGCAGCAGCGGCGATTGCGGCCTTGCCAGCGTCATCGAAGCCGGTGGTGCCGATGATCATTTTGATGCCATGCGCGGCGCAATGATCGAGGTGTTTCAGCGTGCCTTCCGGACGGGTGAAGTCGATCAGAAAGCCAGCGTCTGCCAGACCTTTGCGCAGGTCGGATTCAATCGCCACGCCGGCCGGCTGCCCAAGGAATGCGGCGGCATCGGTGCCGATGCGCGGCATGCCTGCGACATCAAGCGCGCCGCTGAGCTGTGCATCCGGATCGGCGACGATCGCTTCGATCAGCATGCGGCCCATGCGGCCGGACGCCCCGGCCACGGCGATTTTCATTACAGTCATTGAGTCAGTGTCCCGGTTATTTTTGTTCTGGCGCGGCGATCAGCTTCAAGTACTGCTTTTCTTCCGGCACCTGGCCGCCGTCGAAGCTTGCTACCCGGCCTTCTTTGAATCGGACCACCACGTGGCTACTAGTCACCGCGCCGTCACCGCGCTTCATCAGGAACGGATAGTCCCACCTCTCGCCATGGAAAACGTCGACGATCAGCGGTGTGCCAAGCACAAAGCGCACCTGTTCCGGCGTCATGCCGACCTTGATCTGATCGACCATTTCGCGCGATATGAAATTCCCCTGCTGTACATTCGGCCGGTAGATAGGCAGCAAGCCGAACGTGCGGGTGTTTTCGACCGTTTGCTTTACGCCGTTCGACGCTGCTGTGGCATTATCGTTTCGCTTCGCAAACATGCTCTGATACGAGCAGCCAGACAGCAGGAAACCGACGGCCAGTGCGAGCGTGGCGGCGGAAAAGAGGGGCTTGCGATCGGACAGCAGGAACATGATGACGAAGGTAGAATACCCGCTTGCTCAAAACGCCATATGATAAAGCAGTTCCTGTTCCTTCAAACGAAATCATGCCGCCTAATCACCTCGATCTGAAATCCAGCGGGTTGAAGGCCACGCTGCCGCGACTGAAGATCCTTGAGATTTTCCAGAACAGCCGGGTCCGGCACTTGTCGGCCGAAGATGTTTACAAGCTGCTGCTGGCCGAAAATCTCGATGTCGGACTGGCAACGGTCTACCGCGTGCTCACGCAGTTCGAGCAGGCGGGTCTGCTGTCACGTAATCACTTTGAATCCGGCAAGGCCGTGTTTGAGCTCGACCAGGGCGCACATCATGATCATCTGGTCTGCCTGGATTGCGGCCGGGTCGAGGAGTTCTTCGACGAGGAAATCGAGAAGCGGCAACACTTGATCGCTGCCGACCGCGGCTTCAAGCTGGCCGAGCACGCGCTTGCCTTGTACGGTACCTGTACCAAACAAGATTGCCCGCACCGGAGCCGCTAGCGACTTACCCGGTTGCTGTATTGCCGGCCGATCTACGGGTACGACAAAGCATTCGACAGCAGCCGCGCCGTGATTTCCACGATTGGTATCACCCGCTCGTAGGCCATGCGCGTCGGACCGATCACGCCGAGGGTGCCAATAATGCGACCGTTTGATTCATAGGGCGCGGTCACCACGCTCATTTCTTCCAGCGGCACCAGCTTTGACTCGCCGCCGATGAAGATCTGCACACCGTGCGCCTTGCTCGAGTTGTCCAGCAGCGCCGCCAGGCTGGTCTTCTGCTCGAACAGGTCGAACATCTTGCGCAGCGATCCCATGTTGGATGCCAGGTCTGTCACCGATAGCAGATTGTGTTCGCCTGAGATGACGACTTCTTCCTCGCCCTCGTGCATTGCATCGCTGCCAGCCTCAAGTGCTGCCTGCATTAGTCGCGTAATGTCGTCGCGCAGCTGGTGCAATTCCTCGGTCAGCTTGAAACGTACCTCGTCCAGCGGCAGACCCGCGTAGTGCTGGTTGATGTAATTCGCTGCCTGCACCAGTTCCGAAGGCGTGTAGTCAGTTTCTGTCAGCAGCAAACGGTTTTGCACATCGCCATTCGGAGCGACGATGACCAGCAGGATGCGCTTTTCCGATAGCCGCAGGAATTCGATCTGCTGGAAGATACTATCCCGGCGCGGAGCAAGCACCACGCCGGCAAATTTCGACAGTTGCGACAGTACTTGTGCTGCGCTGGCAATGATTTTGTGTGATGACGTCCCCGATTGCAGCCGCGACTCCACTGCGCTCTCGTCGATCGGTTTCATGGTCAGCAGGCTGTCGACGAACATTCGGTAGCCGCGTGGCGTCGGAATGCGGCCGGCCGAGGTGTGCGGGCTGCCAACCAGCCCGAGCTCCTCCAGGTCAGCCATGATGTTGCGGATCGTGGCAGGGGACAGGTCTAGCCCGGAGATCTTGGCGAGCGCACGCGAGCCGACCGGCTGGCCGTCTGCGATGTAACGCTCGACCAGGGCCTTGAGCAGGGTTTGTGCGCGGTTATCGAGTTGCATGTGCTTTATTCTAGCTGCCGAGTCGCCTTCGTTCCAGCCGGCAGTCTAATTATGGTCTAATCGCCGCCATGTCTTCTCCTTCCGCCTTCCCGACTATTGCCATCATCGGCAAGCATGGCGACACCACCGCCACGGCAGAATTGACGCAGCTCGCCGAGTTCCTGCATGAGCGCGGACACAACGTGGTGTTCGAATCCGAGACTGCGCGCGATCTGGGTCGTCCGGGCCCACAGGCCATGACGCCTGAGCAAATCGGCGCGAATGCGCAGCTGGCCATTGTGGTCGGTGGAGATGGCACGATGCTGGGCATTGCCCGACAGCTCGCACCATTCCGCGTGCCACTGATTGGCGTGAATCAGGGGCACCTCGGTTTCATGACCGATATTGCATCGGACCGCATGTTGCCGGTACTAGCCGACATGTTGGACGGCAATCGCGAATCCGAGCAGCGTACGCTGCTGGAGGGTACCGTACTGCGTGAGGGCCAGGCGATTTTTCATGGCGTGGCGTTCAATGATGTGGTGGTCGCGCGCGGCACCGGCAGTGGGATGGTCGAGTTGCGTGTGAATGTTGATGGCCATTTCATGTACAACCAGCGCTCGGACGGCCTGATTGTCTCCACGCCGACCGGATCGACCGCCTACGCGCTGTCGGCCGGCGGGCCTATCCTGCAGCCGCAGCTTGGCGGGATCGTGATGGTGCCGATCGCGCCGCATGCGTTGTCGAACCGGCCTATCGTGTTGTCCGACAGCCGCGTGATCGAGATCGAACTGGCCAGTGGTCGCGACTGCAGCGTGAATTTCGACATGCAATCACTCGCCACCTTACAGGTGCATGATCGTGTGGTGATCAAGCGTTCGCTGCACGCAGTCACCTTCCTCCATCCGCAGGGCTGGAGTTACTTTGACACGCTGCGCGAGAAGCTGCACTGGAACGAGTACCCGTCGGCTGTGGGTCAACTAAAATAAGGTTTTTTCAACTTTCCCGCCCCATGCTGCGCACGCTGGCTATTCGCGATTTCGTGATCGTCGATGCGATCGAGCTCGACCTGTCGTCCGGGTTTACGGTATTCACCGGTGAGACCGGTGCGGGTAAGTCTATCCTGATCGATGCATTGACCCTGGCGCTTGGCGGCCGTGCCGATGCGAGCGTGGTTCGCGAAGGCGCGGCGAAGGCCGACATCAGTGCCGAGTTCAGCGGTGAATTGTCGGCCGGGCTGCAAGGCTGGCTGGCTAACAACGAATTCGACGCCGCCGATGGCACGGTGCTGCTACGGCGCGTAATCGACAACGGCGGTCGCTCGAAGGCCTTCATCAACGGCGTGACGGCGACCGTCGCGCAATTGCGCGACATCGGAGAGATGCTGGTCGATATCCATGGCCAGCACGCGCACCAGTCGCTGCTAAAGACAGATGCGCAGCGGCTGTTGCTGGATGCGCAGGCCGGCCTGCAGGAAGATGCCAGGGCCGTTGCCGCCGCGTACCGGCAGTGGCGTGCGCTCGCACGCCAGCGGGAAGAATTCGAACGCGATGCGAAAAACGTGCTGCAGGAGCGTGAGCGTCTCGAGTGGCAGGTCGGTGAACTGGAAAAGCTGGCGCCGCGACCTGGAGAGTGGGCCGAGATTGGCAACGAGCACAGCCGCTTGTCCCATGCGGTCAGCCTGATCGAAGGCGCGCAGCAGGCGTTGAACCTGCTGTCCGAGGATGAGTCGGCGCCGATGCTGTCGCAACTGAGCGCCATCGAGCAAAAATTGGACAAGCTGGCTGATATCGATGACAAGCTCAGGCCGGTGCTGGAGGCACTGGAGCCAGCGCGCATCCAGTTGCAGGAGGCTGTGTATGCGCTGAATAATTATCTGGGCCGCATTGAACTGGATCCGGAGCGTTTGCGTACCGTTGAGGCGCGGCTGGAGGCGCTGCACTCGACCGCGCGCAAATTCCATGTGGCGCCGGACGACCTGCCGCAGGAATTCCTGGATTTGTCCGAACGTTTGCGCCAGTTGGCCGACGCGACTGACCTGGACGCGATGCGCGCCGAGGAGCAGAAGCTGGCGGATGCCTACTACGCGCTGGCCGGCAAGCTGTCGAAGGCACGCGCGAAGGCAGCCAGTGTGCTGTCGGCCACAGTGACCGCGGCGATGCAAGATCTGTCGATGTCGGGCGGGCGTTTCGAGATTGGGCTGACGGACTGTGCGCCGGCCGCGCATGGCGTCGATCAGGTCGAATTCCTGGTCGCCGGCCATGCGGGCACCTCTCCGAAGCCGTTGGCGAAGGTCGCTTCCGGCGGCGAGCTGGCGCGCATTTCTCTGGCCATCTCAGTGATTGCCTCGAGCGCGACGGCGACGCCGACGCTGATCTTCGACGAAGTCGACAGCGGCATTGGCGGGGGTGTGGCGGAGGTCGTTGGCCGTCTGCTGAAGAAGCTCGGGCAGGACAGACAAGTGCTCTGCGTGACCCATCTGCCGCAGGTCGCAAGCCAGGCATCGCATCACTTCCAGGTCAGCAAAGGACAGGTCGCTGATGGCCGAACTGTGTCGCGCATTGAGCCGCTGGCCAGTTCCGAGCGTATCGAAGAGATTGCGCGTATGCTCGGCGGCCTCGAGATTACGGCGACCACACGCAGGCACGCGCGCGAGCTGCTGGCCTTGTAGGGCCACCTTAGCGCCGGACCAGTGCCGGCTGCGCCGAATTTCCCCCGCAATTATCAGCAGAAAGGTATTTAACGATGGGATTCAACCCGGAACCCGCGCATCGGCATGGCACGCTCGGCCAGGTCGGTGTCGTGTTGGCCAACCTCGGGACACCGGACGCGCCGACGCCTGCGGCCGTCCGCACCTACCTGAAGGAATTTTTGTCGGACCCGCGCGTGGTCGAGATTCCGCGTGCGATCTGGTGGTTCATCCTGAACGGGATCATCCTGCCGCTGCGCTCGCGCCAGTCGGCGCACAAATACGCATCGATCTGGACTGATGCCGGATCGCCACTGAAGCTGCATACCGAAAAGCAGGCGCAGCTGCTGCAACAGCAGTTGAACGAACGCGGACATGCGGTGCGCGTCGCCTGGGGCATGCGCTACGGCAGTCCGTCGCTGTCGTCGGTGGTTGACCGATTGAAGTCCGACGGCTGCGACCGCATCCTGATCCTGCCGGCGTATCCGCAATATTCGGGCACCACCACGGCATCGGTATTTGACGCGCTGTTTGCGCATCTTTCCGGCATGCGCAACGTTCCCGAGCTGCGCCTGATCAAGCACTACCACGACGATGAGGGCTACATCGATGCGCTTGCCGCCAGCGTGCGAGCGCACTGGGAGCAGCACGGCCGGCCCGACAAGCTGGTAATGAGCTTCCATGGTGTGCCGAAACGCACGCTGCTGCTGGGCGACCCGTATCACTGCGAGTGCTACAAGACGGCGCGTTTGCTCGGCCAGAAGCTCGGGTTGATGAAGGATGATTATCTGGTGACCTTCCAGTCGCGCTTCGGCAAGGCCGAGTGGCTGCAGCCGTATACCGCGCCGACGCTGGAGAGCCTGGCAAAGCAGGGTGTTGGCCGGGTCGATGTGATGTGTCCCGGCTTTACCAGCGACTGTCTCGAGACCCTGGAAGAAATTGCAATGGAGGCCAAGCAGGACTTCCTCGCGGCCGGCGGCAAGACTTTCCACTACATTCCTTGTCTGAACGAAGATCCGCGCTGGATAGCGGCCTTGGCCACACTGGTCGAAACGCAAGCAGGTGGCTGGCCGTTGTCGGCGGCGCCTGATGCACAGGCGGTGCGGCGCACTGATGCCGAGCTCGGTCGCGCGCAGGCGCTGGCACTGGGGGCCCCCGACTGACATCGACAGCAGCGATCAGCGACGGGGGCTGCGGCCCCCGAATTTTTTCGGAGTTTTGCGATTTCCTGTCTTGAAACGCCGATGGGTATCCCCATATTCAAGGCATTGTTTTTTAAGCCATTGAATTCCTTGGAGATTTTATGACGCAAGGCGAACAGAATCCAACGCCGGAAGATCTGCAACCGACCCCGGAAGCCGCGGCGAATGCTCAGACGGGTGCGCAGCCTGAGTCCAGTGAGGCCGTCGGTGCAGAGGCTGTCCTGAACGCACAACTGGCCGAAGCGCAGGCCCGGCTGGCAGAAATGCACGATGCCTTCCTGCGGGCGAAGGCCGAGGGCGATAATGTCCGTCGCCGCGCCCAGGAAGATATCGCGAAGGCGCACAAATTTGCGGTTGAATCCTTCGCCGAGGCTTTGCTGCCGGTGAAGGACAGCCTCGAAATGGCGCTGAAAATTGATACGCCGTCGGTCGAATCGCTGAAGGAAGGCGTCGACATGACGCTCAAGCAGCTCATTACCGCGTTCGAGAAAAATCGACTGGTCGAGGTCAATCCGCAGCAAGGCGAGAAACTCGATCCGATGAAGCATCAGGCAATCTCGATGGTACCGGCCGAGCAGGAAGCCAATACGGTCGTCAGCGTGCTGCAGAAGGGCTACATGATCGCCGACCGCTTGCTGCGCCCCGCGCTGGTCACGGTATCGCAGGCTTGATCGCCGCAACGACTTGAATTCCGCCGCCGTCGCCGCATATCTGCAGCATCCGCGCATCTAACCAGTTTCAGAATCAGAAGGGACATCATCATGGGCAAAATCATTGGTATCGACCTCGGTACGACCAATTCCTGCGTCGCCGTTATGGAAGGCGGCCAGCCGAAGGTCATCGAGAATTCCGAAGGCGCACGCACGACGCCGTCGATTATTGCGTACCAGGACGACGGTGAAATTCTGGTCGGCGCGCCTGCCAAGCGCCAGGCAGTCACCAACCCGAAGAACACGCTTTATGCAGTGAAGCGCCTGATTGGCCGCAAGTTTGACGAAAAGGAAGTTCAGAAAGACATCGGCCTGATGCCTTACCAGATCATGAAGGCCGACAATAGCGACGCCTGGGTATCGGTGCGCGACAAGAAACTCGCGCCGCCGCAGATTTCGGCCGAAGTGCTGCGCAAGATGAAAAAGACTGCCGAAGACTATCTCGGCGAGGAAGTCACCGAGGCCGTAATCACGGTGCCGGCCTATTTCAACGACGCGCAACGCCAGGCGACCAAGGACGCTGGCCGCATCGCCGGTCTGGATGTCAAGCGCATCATCAACGAGCCGACGGCGGCTGCACTGGCCTTTGGACTGGACAAGGCCGGCAAGGGTGACCGCAAGATTGCTGTGTATGACCTCGGTGGCGGCACCTTCGATGTGTCGATCATCGAGATCGCCGATGTTGATGGCGAGATGCAGTTTGAAGTGCTCTCGACCAACGGCGACACCTTCCTTGGCGGCGAAGATTTCGACCAGCGCCTGATCGACTACATCATCGAGGAATTCAAGAAAATCAACGGCCTGGATCTGGCTAAGGATCCGATCGCGCTGCAGCGTATCAAGGCGTCGGCCGAGCGTGCGAAGATCGAACTGTCTTCGTCGCAGCAGACCGAGATTAATGAGCCTTACATTGCGATGGCAAACGGTGCGCCGGTGCACCTGACGCTGAAGATTACCCGCGCCAAGCTTGAATCGCTGGTTGAGGACCTGATCGCGAAGACGATTGAACCCTGCCGCGTCGCAATCAATGACGCCGGCGTGAAAGTGTCCGATATCGATGACGTGATCCTGGTCGGCGGCCAGTCGCGCATGCCGAAGGTGCAGGAAAAGGTGAAGGAGTTTTTCGGCAAGGAGCCGCGCAAGGACGTGAACCCGGACGAAGCGGTGGCCGTCGGCGCCGCGATCCAGGGCTCAGTGCTGTCGGGCGACCGCAAGGACCTGCTGCTGCTCGACGTGACCCCGCTGTCGCTGGGCATCGAGACGCTCGGTGGCGTGATGACGAAGATGATCAAGAAGAACACCACGATCCCGACCAAGTTCAGCCAGGTGTTCTCGACTGCCGATGATAATCAGCCGGCAGTGACGATCAAGGTATTTCAGGGCGAGCGCGAGATGGCGTCGGGTAACAAGGGCCTCGGCGAATTTAATCTGGAAGGCATTCCGCCGTCGCCGCGTGGCACGCCGCAGATTGAAGTCACGTTCGACATTGATGCCAACGGCATCCTGCATGTGTCGGCAAAAGACAAAGCGACCGGCAAGGAAAACAAGGTCACGATCAAGGCCAACTCCGGCCTGAACGAGGACGAAATCGAGCGCATGGTGCGCGATGCCGAGGTGAACGCGGCCGAGGATCATCGTCTGAAAGAGCTGGCCGAATCCCACAACCAGGGAGATGCGCTGGTGCACTCGACCAAGAAGGCACTGGGTGAGCATGGCGATAAGCTTGATGCCGGCGAGAAGGAAAAGATCGAGGCGGCAATCAAGGAGCTTGAAGACGCGCTGAAAGGTAACGACAAGGAAATCATCGATGCCAAGGTCGCCGGTTTGTCGACTGCTGCGCAGAAGCTCGGCGAGAAGATGTATGCGGACATGCAGGCGCAACAGGCTGCAGCCGGTGGCGCAGACGGTGCCGGTGCCGAGCAGGCCAGTGGAGACGCCAAGCCGGCGGACGACGACGTAGTCGATGCCGACTTCAAGGAAGTCAAGGACAAGTAACAACAACGCTGCGCAGCGGGGCTGCATGGGCATCACCGGGCCGGGGCGGCATGTTGTCCCGCCCGGTTTTTTTGCTTGGAAGGGAATTACCTTTCCCGAGCATAGTCAGGACACCTGAAGATGGCAAAACGTGATTTTTACGAAATTCTCGGCGTAGCAAAGAACGCGTCGGAAGAGGAAATAAAGAAGTCTTACCGCAAGCTGGCGATGAAATATCATCCGGACCGTAATCCGGACAGCAAGCAGGCGGAGGAAAAATTCAAGGAGGCCAAGGAGGCCTACGAGATGTTGTCCGACGCACAGAAGCGCGAAGCCTATGATCGCTTCGGCCATGCGGGCGTGGATCCGAACATGGGTAGCGGCGGTGCTGGCGGTTTCGGCGGCGGATTTTCGGATGCGTTCGGCGATATCTTCGGCGATATCTTCGGCGGTGCAGCAGGCGGCGGACGCGGACGCGGCGGTCCGCAGGTCTATCGCGGCGCCGACCTGCGTTACAACCTCGACATTACCCTTGAGCAGGCCGCGCACGGTTTTGATACGACGATCCGCGTGCCGTCATGGGATGAATGCGAAACTTGCCACGGTTCGGGCGCGAAGCCGGGTACGGCGCCGACTGCCTGTGCCACTTGCGGTGGCCATGGTCAGGTGCGCATGCAGCAGGGTTTTTTCAGCATTCAGCAAACCTGCCCGAAGTGCCATGGCACCGGCAAAGTGATTCAGGATCCGTGCGCCAGTTGTTCGGGCGCGGGCCGCATCAAACGTAACAAGACGCTGGAAGTAAAAATTCCGGCCGGCATTGATGACGGCATGCGGATCCGCTCCAGCGGCAACGGTGAGCCCGGCATGAATGGCGGTCCACCCGGCGATCTGTACGTCGAAATTCATATCAAGCAGCATTCGGTATTCCAGCGTGATGGCGACGACCTGCACTGCGAGATGCCAATCTCGTTTGCACGTGCAGCGCTCGGTGGCGAGATCGAGGTGCCTACGCTGTCTGGCAAGGTGTCATTCAGCGTGCCCGAAGGTACTCAGACCGGCAAGACCTTTCGTCTGCGCGGCAAGGGCATCAAGGGTGTGCGCTCCGGATTCCCGGGTGACTTGTTCTGCCACATGATCGTCGAGACACCGGTCAAGCTGACCGAGAAGCAAAAAGATCTGCTGCGTGATTTCGACCAGCTGACATCTGCAGGCGGCGCAAAACACAGCCCGCAAAGTAAGACCTGGATGGACAAGGTGAAGGAGTTTTTCGATTAAGCGTCATTACTCCTGTATCGATGGAGATCAGAGATAGCTGATCAGAAAACGCCGACTGCAAGTCGGCGTTTTTGTTTTTATGGCCGTTATACGTCGGTTAAAGTCATTGGCAGAACAGTGGCTTGCGCCGTTTGCATACGCGCTTGCCAATTTTCATCCAGTCGCAGGACAAGTTCATTCGACCAGTAGACTTCGCGCTCGTTCGTCTTGTTCAGGATCCCGGAAGATGTCGTGCTGGCCGACACCCTTACACGAAGCGCTCACCTTAAAAAAGAATCCGCTCACTGCATTGATCGAGGCGATTCGCGCGCATCGCAAGAGGCGCAGCGACAACGAGCTCGAACAGTCGCTTGTGCGTATCGTGCTGGGCATGCTGCTGGTGAGCCTGTTTGGCTATCTGACCGGTTTGAAACCTGCCGGGCCACCGGGAATCCATCTGGAGATTGTGTCCGTACTGGCGGGTTTCCTGATTGTTTCGGTGGCGATCTCGGCAAATATTCTGGCCCGTCCCGGAAATGTTCCGATCAGGCGCGTCTGCGCGATCTTGCTGGATGTCGGTACGCTCACCTATCTGCTGCTGATCGGCGCGGAGCACTCTGCGCCACTGTACTTTTTTTATCTTTGGATCATCATCGGTTACGGCTTTCGCTTTGGTCGTCGCTATTTGTTTTTTGCACTCGGCACTACGCTGGCAGGCTTCGGGCTGGTGATCGCGATTGCGCCGTATTGGCACGATGAACTTGGCTTGTCGATCGGATTGTGGCTCGGCACCCTGCTGATCTCAATTTATTTCAGTGTCCTGGTTGGCCGCCTGCTCAGGGCACTGGAGCAGGCAAATATTGCGAACGTCGCAAAGCGACAGTTCATCTGTGCTGTCAGCCATGAACTGCGCACGCCGCTGAACGCAATGATCGGAATGCTCGACTTGCTGAAGACGACGCGCATCGACAGCGAACAAGAAGAGATGCTGGACTGCATGACGACTACATCGCAGGTGATGCTGTCGCAGATCGAGGATGTACTGGATTTCTCTAAAATCGAGGCGGGCAAGATGTCGGTTGCGCACGTCGATTTCGATATATACCGGCTGGTGCACAGTATCCATGCGATGTTCCGCTACCGTGTCGATCCGCTCACCACGGACTGGCTGATCCAGATCGATGGCGATCTGCCGGCAATGCTGAATGGCGATCCGCACCATTTGCGGCAGATTCTCGTGAACCTGGTCGGCAATGCCGTCAAGTTCACTGAGCAGGGGCGAGTGGCGTTGAGGCTGCGTCTTCTGGCTAGCAGCCGCTGCAGCGTAAAAATCTTGTTTACCGTAACCGATACCGGCATTGGCATCGCAAGAGCGGTGCAGGGCCGGATTTTCGACAGCTTCACGCAAGCAGATGAATCCGTCGCTCGCCGGTATGGCGGTACGGGCCTCGGCACCACGATTTGTAAGCAGCTCGTCGAGCTGATGGGCGGGCGGATCGGTTTCTGCAGCGAGCCGGGTAAGGGGAGCGAATTCTGGTTCGAACTCGATTTTGAGCATGTGTCCGCGCAGCCGTTGCGCATGTCACCGCAGTCCACTGAAATGCATGTGATGACGGTAGGCTTGATGCACGATCAGGACTTTCCGGAGCTTGCTGCTGATATCACTGCATTGTGCCGCGTCTCACCGACGGTGGCCGGCTGCATTGATGATGCAATCGAGGTGCTCGAGCGAGCGACTCTTTCAGACAACCCGGTTGCAATCGCCTTCATTCACGAGCCCTTCGTTGCAGGGGAATCGATGTCCGGCTGGACATCTCGAATGAACTTCCAACTGCGCCGCCTGCGAACCGCGGCCCACTCGACCGCGATGATCAATGTACTACTGCCATCAAAGGCTATGTCGAACGACCTGGCTCTTGAATTGGCCGAATCGGCCGGATTTTTCGCAGTACTGCCAGTGGCGTATGACAAGATCATCCTGTCGCATCTAAGGCATGCGGCAGAGCTTTCCAGCACCGTCGAGGTTCTGTGCGTTCCCGAACCGGCCGGGCAGGACGTGGGGCCGCAGAGCATTCCTCTGCCGATCCGGTCGGTGGCAAATGACGATGATTTAGAGGTCATGATCGTCGAAGACAATCCGACGAACCGGCGTGTGCTGCAGAAAATACTGGAGCGTGCCGGCCATCGCTGCGTGCTGGCCAAGGATGGCGAGGAAGCGCTTGAGCTGATCGGCAAACATCCTGTCGATGCGATCGTGCTCGATATGAACATGCCGGGAGTCTATGGCACCGAGGTGGCGCGCCTGTGCCGGCTCATGGGTGGCCGCCCTGCGGCAACGCCGATCATGATGTTTTCAGCCAATGTCACGCCCGAGGCGCGTGATGAGTGTCTGCGGGCTGGCGCAAATGTTTTCATGCCCAAGCCAATACAAGTCGAATCGTTTCTGAAAGCCCTGAGTGAGCTGGCAGGGGGGGGCAGCGGCTCAGTTACTGTCTCCGCTCAATGCCCGCCCCTGTCCGACAAGTCGCGGATCCTTTGGTGTTCGTCTGCCGAGCCGATACTTGATGTCCAGATCCTCAAGGGGCTTGAAAGCGTCAGCAAGGATCTGGTGTTTCTGGACGAGTTGATTGCCGAATATGTCGCGGAGAGCAGCAGGCTTTTAGATGTGCTTGCGCGTGCGATTGATGATGGTGCTGAGCATGAAATCAAAGAAACATTGCATGCATTGCGAGGCTCGGCGCTCAGCGTCGGTGCCATATCAATGAAGATGATTTGTAAGCGGCTAGAGCGCCTCATTCTTTCCGATTTGAAGGAACAAAAAGAAGAAATTTTTCTGGCGTTGAATCATGCATTCACGAAGTTGTGCAAGGAGCTGGATCTGTACCAGCAGCAACGCGTGCCGCAGCAGCTATTGCCGATGCCAATAAAAGATAGGTTCTGATTTCACACCACCAGGGGGAATGGATATGTCATTGACTGGACAGCTGATCGAAATTACCGATTCTAATCGGCACGAGATCGAAGCAATTCCGCAATTGCAGGATATGTTAAATGGTCAGTATTCTCGCCAACGGTATATTAATTTTCTGATTCAGTTGTATCCGATCGTTTCTCACTTTTGCCCGCTGATGGCGGCGGCTGCAAGTCGATGTGCAGATCGCTATCATGAGCTACGCGCTTATTTATACACGCATGTGATGGAGGAAAAGGACCATGAGCGTATGGTGCTGGACGATTTGGAGAGCATGTATGTTGATACCTCCTTCGTTTCCGAGCAGACGCCCTGTCCGCCGGTACAGGCGATGCTGTCATTCAATTACCATGCCATCAACACAGTTGATCCGCATTGCGTACTCGGTATGATCTATGTGCTTGAAATTGTATCGTCGGTTTATGGCGGCAGGGTTGCACAGGCGATCTCCCGTAACGTCAATTTGCCCCTTTCACAAGGATTTTCATTTCTTGAATCGCATGCTGTCCTTGATGACGAGCATCTCGGCGAGCTCAGGAAAGTAATGCAGTCAGTGCAAGATGGCGATCTGGAAGATCGGGTCATGAATAGCGTCAGTGTGAATTTTTATTTGTTCAGGCAAGTGCTCGGCTATACCGAAACTCATTGAAAGATCATTTGAAAACTGTAGCGCTTCCCGATTCAGCCCAGTGATGCTCACCGTATCAAACTTTACGGTTGGGCTTTTTGGGCCGAACTCGGGGCGCTCATGAGCTTGTTATGCAAGCATTCAGGCGATTTCAAGGCCGTTGCTGGTTTTATCTGTGTTTATCATGTTCCTTTGGTGTTTCGCATGGAGCGAGCACTGAGCCATGGCAAGCTGCTTCATTAGTTGCAGATCTTTCCCTCCGATTTTTAATGCAGCATCGACCCATAGCATCGCAATATCACGCAGTTCTTCGAAGGTAATTGGCCAAAGATGATTTCGGCATTCGTAAATTGATCGCATGCCATTCAAGTGACGGTTCTTTTTTCTGATCAATTCCAGCACTGCATTTTCCCCTTCGCCCACAGGCGCCACCACATCAATGACACCCATGTCGGCGAGTTCTTCAGCCCGGTAGGTATTACCACTTAGCATCATCTCCTCGGTTTTGCGCATGCCAATACGCCTTGCCAGAAAACTGTAGGCCCCCATGCCGGGGAAAAGGTTAAAAATAATCTCGGGCAGTCCCATCTTGGTATTGGCTTCGGCCACGATGATCTGGCTGGAGAGTGCGAATTCAAAGCCGCCGCCCAGTGCATCACCCTGAACCAATGAAATCGTAGTTGTCGCACAGTTGTATCCTTTGATTCGAGGGTACATGGCATCGACGCATAGCTTGGCGTATTCCACCAGTGCATCGCGATTCTGCTCACGGATCAGATTGATGAACAACGCGAGATTCCCTCCCAGATTAAAGACTCCTTTGCGTCGCGATCCGATGACACAGTAATTTACTGGCTGCCAGTCCTCTTCGTGAAGAATATGAGATTCATGATGATTCAGTTCGTGAAAGACATGATGGAGCTCTTCGACCATGTCTTGATTGAAACAGGGAACGCCTACCGGTTTCATGTAGGTCCAGAGCGCTCGCCAGGTTTTGTCATACACGAGATCGACTTGCTGGTACTGGCGCCTTGGCCAGAGGTCAGGACGATCGGTTTTCTTCAATTGAGGATTCTGGTCGGTGGGCAGCATCGTTTTCTCCTTCGGTCTGTGGTCGGTTGAACCTTCCGGGGGGCATCTGCAACATGGGGCAGCGGACGCTATGCGGTTTGGCAGATGAACTGTCGCTCCGCACCGGGTGATGCGATGGTCGATTGCTTTGCCGCAGGCTTTGCTCCGGGGCGCGCCCTATCGGTTGGCGTCTGGCTTGTCCATTTCTAAAATGATTCCGAAACGAACTTGATCTTTATGGTTTTCCCAAGCGATGCTGTTTGCTCTTGCTCAAACTTTTCGGCGGCATTTGCAGTTTATGAAGGCCGGTGTTGAGATAAAAAATAATTAGTGATGCGGTCGATCACGCTAATAATTTTTGCTCTTTGTCGCGTGTTTTTCTTTGTAAAAATCGAATGGAAGAGATCCTCACTTGCTGCGGTAAAATCAAGCGCTAACTTTTTGAATTGATTCGATATGCCTGCAAAGAATTTCGATAGGGCACTGCGTGAACTCGTGGCCAATAACCGCCAGTGGGCGGCTTCGATGGTTGAGCAAGATCCTGAATTTTTCAAAAAACTCGTTGCACAGCAATCACCCGAATTCCTCTGGATAGGCTGCTCGGACAGCCGTGTGCCGGCAAATGAGATCGTCGGCTTGCAGCCAGGCGAACTGTTTGTTCATCGGAATGTCGCGAATGTCGTTGTGCATACCGACCTGAACAGTTTGTCCGTACTGCAGTTCGCGATTGATCAGCTGGAAGTGAAGCATGTGATCGTAGTGGGCCACTACGGCTGTTCAGGCGTACGCGTTGCGATGGAGCGCAGGCGCGTTGGCCTGGCAGATAACTGGCTACGGCACGTGCAGGACGTGCACATCAAGCATGCTCAGCTGTTGCCTGAGGAGATGGACGCCAACCTCAGGCATGACAGGCTGTGCGAGCTGAACGTGATCGAGCAGGTGGTCAACGTTTGCCAGACCACGATCCTGCAGGACGCGTGGGAACGTGGCCAGGATGTCACCGTCCACAGCTGGGTCTACAGTTTGCAGGATGGGCTGGTGCGCGACCTTGGTATGGCGGTCAGCAATGCCGACGCGATGGTGCCGCAGCTTGAGGCCAGCCTGGCTCGATACCAAGCCTGATCGTCCCTTCAGAAGCTGTGTTCCGATCCCGGAAAGCTGCGATTCTTGACCGCGGCGACATAGGCATCGATCGCGCCCGCCAGGCTGGACTGCCCGTGCATGAAGTCTTTCACGAATTTTGGACGGTGACCGGGAAAGGCACCGATCATGTCGTGCAGTACCAGTACCTGACCTGAACAGTCCAGGCCGGCGCCGATCCCGATGGTCGGGATCTTCAGTTTTTTCGTCACGTCAGTCGCGAGCGGTGCCGGGATGGCTTCCAGCACGAGCATGGACGCGCCCGCCTGCTCCATCGCCAGTGCATCTGCCAGCAGTTGCTCGGCGGCGGTGTCCGTTTTGCCCTGGACCTTGAATCCGCCAAGCTGGTGCACCGATTGCGGTGTCAGGCCAAGGTGAGCGCAGACAGGAATGCCACGTTCAATCAGCATCCTGACCGTTGGCGCCAGCCATTGCCCACCTTCGAGCTTGACCATTTCCGCGCCCGCGCGCATCAATCTGGCCGCATTGTCCATGGTCTGTTCCGGCGTGTTGTACGAGCCGAAAGGCAGGTCGCTGATCAGCAGGGGGCGTGAGCAGCCGCGCGCAACGCAGGCCGTGTGATAAGCGATGTCGTCAACCGTGACCGGCAGTGTGGTGCCATGGCCCTGAATGACCATGCCGAGCGAGTCGCCGATCAGAAGGGTGTCGACGCCGCATTGGTCCATCAATGCCGCAAAGCTCGCGTCATAGCAGGTCAGCATCGTGATCTTTTCATCGTTCGCGCGCATTTGCGCCAGCGTGGTGACGGTGACTTTTTTGCGCGCCGTGGATGCTTGGGTAGACATGGTCATTCTCCGCGGTTGAAGAATTCGCGCTTGCCACGCATTCCGGCGATGCGCTGCATCAGGAGTGAAAAATCGTCACTGCTCTCGATGGGATTCAGGCGATCCGCATTCACCATCAGCAACGGCGATGTATCGTAATGATGGAAGAACCGGCTGTAACTGTCGCACAGCCTTTGCAAATAGGTTTCCGAAATCGCTGCCTCGATCGGCACGCCGCGGCGGCGTATCCGCTCGGACAAGGTGGCGGGCGCCGCCTGCAGGTAGATCACGAGATCCGGACGCGGGGATTCCCGGCTCAGGTGCGTGAACATCTGCCGGTAGAGATTCAGCTCATCATCTGCCAGCGTCAGCGCGGCAAAAATTGGGTCTTTATCCAGCAAAAAATCCGACACGACCGGTGCCGAGAACAAGTCCGCCTGGGCCATGTCCTTGAGCTGGTTCATTCGCTGGAACAGGAAAAACATCTGTGTCGGCAGCGCATAGCGTGCCGAGTCGCGGTAAAAGCGTTCGAGGAAGGGATTGTCCTGCGGCTGCTCAAGCAGCGCCTGCGCGCCGGTTTCGGCCGCGATGCGCCGTGCCAGGCTGGTCTTGCCGACGCCGATCGGGCCCTCAACAACGATGTAGCGGTATTTGGCCGGATTCATGGGCGACGATGATACGTCATTGAGATCTGATGGCAATCCCCATTGGCATCAGCCACCCTTTCACTTTTGCGCATTGCCACCTGGTGCGGCGAACTTTGCGATTGCCTGATCGCGCACGCCAGCAAGATGGGCCTGAGCAGTACCATGGCCCGGGATGATGATGTCCGGCGCCAGCTCAAGCAACGGCAACAACACAAATGCGCGCGCGCACATGCGCGGATGGGGAACATGTAGTTCAGGTTTGTCGATGATTTCGTCGCCGTACAGCAGGATGTCGAGATCGAGCGTGCGCGGCGCATTACGGAAAGGGCGTGCGCGTCCGAACGCGAGCTCGATCTGCTGCAGTGCCTGCAGCAGATCATGCGGTGGCAGCGCTGTCTCGATCAGGGCGATCGCATTAATGAAATCATCGCCACTCGCATCGATCGGCGCGCTCGCATAGAGGGAAGAGCTGCGCACCAGCGCCGTCTGCGGGAGTTGCGCCAGTTGCATGATCGCGTCGCCCACGGTGCGGGCAGGATCGCCGAGATTGGCGCCAAGGCCGATGTAGGCAGCAACCCTGCGGGTCACTGTGCGCCTTCTTCGCTGCCTTTGCTGCGATTGCGACTGCTGCGACGGCGTCGTTTTTTGGCCGGGGCTGCGCCGTCGTCCGATGGCTTTTTCGACAGCAGTATCTCGCGGCCGGTGTCATCAGTATCGATGAAATCGGTCCACCATTCGCCGAGCTCCTGGTCGATCTCACCGGAGGCGCAGCGCAGCAGCAGGAAATCGTAGCCGGCGCGCATACGCGGATGCTCAAGCAGCTTATGAGGTGATTTGCCGATGCGACGCTCGAAGCGCGGCTGCATCGCCCAGATGTCGCGCATGTCGGTTGCGATGCGACGCTGGATAGCCAGCTGCTCGGTCTGGCCGTCGAGCACATCATCGGCGGCCAGATGCAGCGCCGGAATAGGCAACTCACCGGCTGCGCGATACGCATCCCATTTTTCCAGCACCTGGTGCCACAGCAACGAGGCGAACAGGAAGCTGGGCGATACCGGCTTGCCCTCGCGTATGCGCTCATCCGTATTGGCCAGCGCCAGCGTAACGAAGCGCTCGCCAAGCGGCTGCTCGAGCACCACGTCGAGCAGTGGCAGCAGGCCGTGATGCAGGCCTTCCTGGCGCAGCTGCCGCAGACAGGCCATGGCATGACCGCTCATCAGCAGCTTCAGCATCTCGTCGAAAACGCGGGCGGCGGGCACGTTATTGATCAGCGCGGCCATCACCTTGATCGGCGCGCGCGTCGGCTGTGCAATTGAGAAGCCCAGCTTGGCGGCGAAGCGAACCACGCGCAGCATGCGCACCGGGTCTTCGCGGTAGCGCGCCTCCGGTACGCCGATGATGCGCAGCGTTTTGTTGCGAATGTCTTTCATGCCGCCGTGATAGTCGAGCACTTGCTGGCGCTCGGGATCGTAGTACATCGCATTGATGGTGAAGTCACGGCGTTCTGCGTCTTCGTGCTGATCGCCGAAGGTATTGTCACGCAGCACGCGGCCGTGCGCGTCCTTCGGTGCTTCTTCAGATGAAGCGCCGCGGAAGGTGGTGACCTCGATCAGGTCCTGCCCGAACATCACGTGGACAATCTGGAAGCGGCGGCCGATGATGAAGGCCCGGCGGAACAGCCGCTTTACTTCTTCCGGCGTCGCATTGGTTGCGATATCGAAGTCTTTGGGTTTATGGCCGAGCACGAGATCGCGCACCGCGCCGCCGACGATGAACGCTTTATAGCCGGCGCGCTGCAGCGTCTGCGTGACGCGGATCGCGTTCGGCGACACATCGTCAAGCGGGATCCCATGTTCGGACGGCCCGAACAGCACCGGCTCGTTAGCTTTGTCGGCTTTCGTCGACACGCCGAGGATGCGACGGATAAATTTCTTGATCATCGCTGGTTATTCCGCAAACAGCTTCAGTATGGGCCAGCCCTGTGCCTGCGCATGGCGGGTCAGGGCGGCGTTTGGATTGGTGGCTACCGGATGGGTGACAATCGATAGCAGTGGTATGTCGTTTTGCGAGTCGCTGTAGAAGGTGCTGCGCCCGAAGTCTTCCAGTTTCTTTCCGAGCGACGCCAGCCACGCATGGGCGTTGACTACTTTGCCGGCACCATAGGGCGGCGTGCCGAGCAGCCCACCGGTGATATCGCCATCGGCGGTCAGCTCGGGCTCGGCGGCGATCAGGTGATCGATGCCGAATGCACGGGCGATCGGGCCGGTGACGAAGCGGTTAGTCGCAGTGATGATGGCAACCAGCTCGCCTGCCTCCTTGTGCTGGTCAACCAGTGCGCGCGCTTCTTTGCGCATCGCCGGATGGATCACTTCATCCATGAAGCGGGTATGCCAGGCGTCGAGCTGCTTGCGTGGAAAGCGCTTCAACGTGCCGAATGCAAATTCCAGGTATTCGACCGGATTGAGTTTGCCTTGCTGATACTGCTGGTAGAACTCGTTGTTGCGGGCCGTGAAAGCCTCCGCATCGACCGCACCGACACGGCACAGGAATTGACCCCATTCATAGTCGGAGTCGATCGGGATCAGAGTGTGGTCGAGGTCGAAAAGCGCGAGGTTCATGGAATGGGAGTGGAGTCGCCCAGCTGCAGCAGTTCGCGCAGCAGCGGCATCGTGATCGGGCGCTGAGTCTCCAGCGAATAGCGGTCCAGCGCATCCAGCATTGCCGACAGTGACTGCATGTCGCGCCGAAAATGCGTCAGCAGGTAAGGCAACACGCCAGCCGACAGTGCCAGCCCGCGTGCCTGTGCGGAATGCGACAGTGCGGCGATTTTTTCTTCGTCCGTCAGTCCGTGCAGCTGGTAGACCAAACCCCAGCCGAGTCGGGTGCGCAGGTCTTCGCGCAGCGCCAGTTGTGCCGGCGGCTGTCTGGCGGCGGCCACCAGCGTCCCGCCCGTGTCCTGCACCTGGTTGTACAGGTTGAACAACGCATGCTGCTGGCGCTCGCTGAGCCGCTCGCAGTCATCGATCAGATAGAGCTCGCATACTCGCACCCACATAAATTCGCGGGACGAGAGTTCGGGCGACAGCAGACGGGCTTTCCCGCTGGCCTTCAGCGCGTTCATCAGATGTGATTTGCCTGCGCCGGGCTCGCCCCAGATCGTCACGAAACGCTGGTTCGGCGTATCGGTGGCGCGGTTCGCTATGCGTCGCAGCAGAGCCGCAAGTTCCCGGTTTCTGCCGATGACAAAGCTGTCCAGGGTTTGCGGCCGGGCTGCACCCCAGTCGAGCAGCAACTGCCTCATGATTGATTGTAAAAACTGCTATTCAGGTAATGTCGGCGCAGGCGGCCGAAAACGACCGAGAGTATAGCCGACGCGGGCAGCGCCAACAGTATGCCGACAAAGCCGAACAGTTGTCCGAATGCCAGCAGAGCAAAGATCACCGTCAGCGGATGCAGGCCGATGCGTTCGCCGACCAGCCGGGGTGTCAGGTAAAAACTCTCGATGAACTGTCCGAGTCCGTACACGACAGCGACCGCGCCCAGCCCGTATCCGCCGTCGAATTGCAATATCGCTGCGATGATTCCCAGCGCCAGTCCGAGGCCGTAGCCAATATAGGGGATGAACACCAGCAGGCCGGTGATCATGCCGACCGGCAGCGCCACATCGAAACCGGCGATGGCCAGTCCGATCGAATAGTAAGAGGCCAGCAGCAGCATTACCAGCAGCTGGCCGCGCAGGTACTGGGCCAGCAGGCTGTCTGCCTCGGCCGCCATGTCACCGAACAGCGTGTTCCAGCGGCGCGGCACCGTGTCGGCGATCCGCCGGCGCAAGCCATGCCAGTCGAGCAAAAGATAAAACAGCACGATCGGAATCAGGAACAGCGTCGCCGCCCAGCCCAGCAGCGCACTGCCGCCGATGCGCAGCCAGGTCAGTACCGCGCCGCCGGTGCCGTCGCCGGCGGCCAGGCGGGACGCTACAGCCTTCTGCAGCGCGGAAATGTCGATGTTTGTTCCTACGCCCAGTTGCCGCAGCCAGGGGCCGATGGCCATGTCGATTTTGGCAAGCAGCACCGGGATGCGTTGCCGCAGCAGCGGCAGTTCATCGCCCAGTATCGGCAGCACGACCAGGAGCAGCGCGGCGATCAGCATGCCCATGCCGGCAATGGCGATCAGTACGGCGAGCACGCGCGGAATACGCCGCTGCTCCATCCAGTCGACGCCGGGATTGAGCACGTAGCCGACCACGGCCGCCGCAACGAAGGGCGTCAGGATCGGTGTCAGCAGCCACAGCAGGGCCAGCAGCACCAGGCCGACCGATACCCATAGCAAGGTCTGGCGTTGGTCTGGCTTGAGGACGGAGGACATGGTCGGGTTCGGGGGCGCGGGTGGGCGATTTGGTAAAATAGCGTGCTTCGCTGCCTTGTCACTGGGACAAGCCCGCATTCTACCGTTTTCGCTGTCTATCCCCTGTCCATTCTTTTTATCTCGCCATGTCTTCCAAACCTCCGGTTTCCCTTTCCTATCGCGATGCAGGTGTCGACATTGACGCCGGCGATGCCCTCGTCGAGGCAATCAAGCCGTTTGCGAAGCGCACAATGCGCGAGGGTGTGCTGGCTGGCATCGGCGGATTCGGCGCGCTGTTCGAGGTCAGTAAAAAATTCAAGGAACCAGTACTGGTAGCCGGCACCGATGGCGTCGGCACCAAGCTCAAGCTCGCTTTTCACCTGAATCGCCATGACACGGTCGGTATCGATCTGGTGGCGATGAGCGTTAATGACATTCTCGTACAGGGTGCCGAGCCGCTGTTCTTCCTCGATTACTTCGCCTGTGGCCGACTCAATGTCGCCGCGGCGACCGATGTGATCAAAGGCATTGCCGCAGGCTGCGAACAGGCCGGTTGCGCCCTGATCGGTGGCGAGACCGCCGAGATGCCTAGCATGTACCCGGACGGCGAATATGACCTCGCCGGATTTGCGGTGGGCGCTGTCGAAAAATCGAAGATTATCGACGGCCGCAAGATTGCTCCGGGCGACGTGGTGCTCGGCCTGGCGTCATCCGGCGCGCATTCGAACGGCTACTCGCTGGTGCGCAAGATCATCGAGGTCGCCAAGCCCGATCTGAACGCGGATTTCCACGGTCGCCCGCTGGCCGACGTACTGCTGGCGCCGACCCGTATCTACGTCAAGCCGCTGCTGGCACTGATGGAGAAGATCGAGGTGCGCGGCATGGTGCACATCACCGGTGGCGGTCTGGTCGAAAACATACCCCGCGTGCTGCAGCCGAACCTGACTGCGGTGCTGCGGAGCGATGCTTGGACAATGCCAGCGCTGTTCCAATGGCTGCAGCAGCATGGCGGTGTTGCTGATGCCGAGATGCACCGCGTATTTAACTGCGGCATCGGCATGACAGTGATCGTATCAAAGGAAAATGCAGACGCGGCCGAGGCCGAACTCAAGCGTCTCGGCGAAACGGTGTACCGGATCGGCACGATCCGCGAGCGCAACGGCGACGAGGCACAGACTATCGTCGAGTAAGGACGGTGGGCGGCTGCCATGCCGGCACCGCAGCGCGACGCTAAGCTAAGCGATAAACCCCCCCGCCTGTTGAGTCAGGCGGGGGGGTTTTTATTGTCAACCCGGTGATCCACACCCGGCCCTGATCGTGACTGTTCGGCGCTCGGAACGCCGCATCAGGGCCGTACTTGCCGTCCGGTCGGACAGCGACTGGGATGCAGACAGTCGAGCCCACGCTCAGTGTTGCTGCTGCTGCCCGCTCTGCTGCGCCAGCGTCTGCAGCGGCGCCACCGCGTCGTCGACACGAGTCAACGATGGCGGTGGCTGCACGCGCACCGGCTGGTTCTGATTGCTGATACTAGACAGCACATTCGTCGTGGCCTCCGGTGCGGCATTCCAGACTGGATCGGCGATACCCTCGAAGACCGACTTCAGCTGCTTGCCCCAGATCGAGTGGATCATCTGGAAGTACTGGTTTTTTTCGTCGATCGTCACGAAGCGTTTGATTGACAGACTGTCCTTATCATAGAGCAGCAAATCGAGCGGGAAACCGACCGAAATATTCGAGCGAAGCGTGGAATCCATCGAGATCAGCGCGCACTTCGCCGCTTCATCGAGCGGCGTGGCAGGGGAGACCACGCGATCAATGATGGGCTTGCCATATTTCGATTCGCCGATCTGGAAATATGGGTTTTCGTCATGCGATTCGATGAAATTGCCAGCCGAGTACATCTGGAACAGCCGGCAGCGTTCGCCCCGGATCTGACCGCCGAAAATCATGCTGACGTTGAAGTCAATACCGAACTGCTCGAGCGACTTCGCATCGCGTTTGTGCACCATCCGGATGGCGTCGCCAACGATCTGCGCTGCTTCGTACATCGATGAGGCGGTCCATATACTGGTACCGTCGGGCGACAGGTGTTCGGCGATGGTTTGCCGCACCGATTGCGAGATCGACAGGTTCCCGGCGGTCAGCAGCACCATCACCCGGTCGCCCGGGTTCTCGAATACCGACATCTTGCGAAAGGTGCCGACATGGTCGACGCCCGCATTGGTGCGGGAGTCTGAAAGAAAGACGAGGCCGGAATTCAGTCGCATCGCCACGCAATAAGTCATGAGGTTCTCTACTCAGATGTTTGCCGGGACGGGACCATCGGTGCTGGTCCGCCGCTCATGCGTGCGCCACCGAGACCTGCACGAACAGTGTCTCGTCGCCGCCGCCGCGCCGTATCCCGCGCACCGGCGCGACTGATTCATAGTCGCGACCGACCGCGACACGGCAATAGTCGGCACTCTGCAGGCGCGAATGCGTGATGTCAACTGCGACCCACCCGGAGTAGCCGGGCTCCTCGACCCATGCATCGACCCAGGCATGGGTGGCGCCGTGCCCGACTTCGCCGTCGCCCGGATGGATGTAGCCGGACACGTAGCGTACCGGCACACCGATCGCGTGACAGCAGGCGATAAACAGATGCGCATGATCCTGGCAGACACCCTGGCCCAGCCGCAGCGCATCGCTGGCCGTGCTGCTGATGGCAGTGGCGCCCGGCCGATAGCTGACAGCGCCGCAGATCGCCTCGGCCAGCCCGAGCAGTTGCGCGCTGTCGGACCGGGCAGTGCGCAGGTAACGCGACGCGAACTGCCGGATGGCGTCGGTCGGCTCGGTCAGGTGGGTCGGCACGGTGAACGCGAGCACCGGCAGCAGCATGCGCTCGGGTATGCGGCCTTGCTGAGGCGGCTGGATCGCGACGGCGCCGGACACGATGATCCGCACTTCGTCATGCGGCGTCGTCAGCGTGACGATGTCGCCATGGTTGCCGAAGGCATCTGTCATGCCGCGCCGGATACCGGGCGAGCTGATCTGCCATTGCAGTGTCTGCTGCAAGGGTTCGCTGCGTGGCGTCATGCGCAGCCGCTGTATCGTGTAGGCAGCCGGACGCGCAAAGCGGTAGCGCGTTTCGTGCCGGATGGCCAGGGTAACCGGGTTCATGCGGCGAGCGGCAGCAGAAAATCGCGACTGACGCGGTTGCCCAGCTCGTAGACCTGCTCAAGGAACTCGGTCAGGTAGTCGTGCAGGCCGCGTTGCATGATGTCGTCGATGCTGTTGAAGCGCAGGGTCGAGTGCAGCCTGCCGGCGAAGCGCTCGGTCTCGCGCGATACATCGTTGCGTACCTGCTCGAGGTTGCCCACCACTTCGGTCAGGCACGCCATCAGCGAGCGCGGCATGTCGCCGCGCAGGATCAACAATTCGGCGACGCGTTCGGGTGTGATCACATCATGGTAGGCCTTGCGGTAGGTCTCGAATGCCGAGACCGATCGCAGCACTGCGGCCCAGTGATAAAAATCGCGGTCCGCCGCCATCACATGTGCGCGTCCGGTGCCGTGGAACTTTACATCCAGCAGGCGGGCCGTGTTGTCGGCGCGCTCAAGGAAGGTGCCGAGGCGAATGAAATAAAACGATTCGTCCTTCAGCATGGTACCGATGGTCACACCGCGCGACAGGTGGGAGCGGTGTTTGACCCATTCAAAAAACTCGCCCGGGTCACGCGCCAGGATGCCGCCGTCGAGCAGCTGGTTCATTTCGAGCCAGCTGGTGTTCAGCGTCTCCCATACCTCGGTGGTCAGCGTGCCGCGCACCGCGCGAGCGTTTTCGCGTGCGCTGGTGATGCACGATGCAATTGACGACGGATTCTCCGGGTCGCTCACCATGAAGTCGAGCACGTCCTCCGGCGTCAGCAGCCCGTATTTTTCATCGAATGCCGGCTGCAACTCGGAAATTCCGAGTACCGCGCGCCAGCCTTGTTCGGCCAGTTCGGCGGACTGGGGTAATAGCTGGGTCTGAATGTTTACGTCCAGCATACGTGCCGTATTCTCGGCCCGCTCGGTATACCGGGCCATCCAGTAAAGGTGATCAGCGGTTCGGCTCAGCATGTTATTTCTCCAGTACCCAGGTATCCTTGGTGCCGCCGCCCTGCGACGAATTGACCACCAGTGATCCTTCTTTCAGTGCTACGCGGGTCAGGCCGCCCGGCACCATGGCCACGCTCTTGCCGGACAGGACGAAGGGCCGCAGGTCGATGTGGCGTGGTGCGATACCGGATTCGACGTAGGTGGGGCAGGCCGACAGCGCCAGGGTGGGCTGCGAGATGTAGCCCTCGGGTTTAGCGATCACCCGCTGCCGGAACTCTTCAATTTCCGCCTTCGTTGATGCCGGCCCGACCAGCATGCCGTAGCCACCGGCGCCATGCACTTCCTTCACCACCAGCTTCTCGAGGTTGTCCAGCGTGTACTGGAGATCGTCTTTTTTCCGGCACTGCCAGGTCGGTACGTTGTTCAGGATCGGCTCTTCCGACAGGTAGAAGCGAATCATGTCCGGAACGAATGGATAGATCGATTTGTCGTCAGCGACGCCGGTGCCGATCGCATTTGCCAGCGTCACGCGGCCGGCGCGATACACCGACATCAGTCCCGGCACGCCGATGGCCGAATCGGGACGGAATACCAGCGGGTCGAGGTAGTCATCATCGACGCGACGATAAATCACATCGATGCGGCGCGGGCCGCGCGTGGTGCGCATGTACACATGGTTGTCGTCGACGAACAGGTCCTTGCCCTCGACGAGCTCGATGCCCATCTGTTGTGCGAGGAATGCATGCTCGAAGTAGGCCGAGTTGTACATTCCCGGAGTCATCAGCACGATGGTCGGTTCATCGATGCCCTGTGGCGCGACTGAGCGCAGCATGTCGAGCAGCAGATCGGGATAGTGGGCGACTGGCGCGATCTTGTGGCAAGCGAACAGCTCTGGGAACAGCCGCATCATCATCTTGCGGTCTTCCAGCATGTACGACACGCCGGACGGTACGCGCAGGTTGTCCTCGAGCACATAGAATTCGCCCTCGCCTGCGCGCACGATATCCACGCCCGCGATATGCGCATAAATATCCGAGGCGACCGTGATGCCCTGCATCTCGGGCCGGTACTGCGCATTGCGGAATACCTGCTCGGCAGGCATGACACCGGCCTTCACGATGGTCTGCTCGTGATACAGGTCATGGATAAACGCATTCAATGCCTGTACGCGCTGCATCAGGCCCTTTTGCAGCAGGGTCCATTCGGCCGCCGGAATGATGCGCGGGATGATATCGAACGGGATCAGCCGCTCGGTACCGGCGTCGCTGCCATACACCGCAAAGGTAATGCCGACGCGGCGGAACATCAGGTCCGCTTCGACGCGCTTGCGCGCGACGATGTCAGCGGGTTGCCCGGCCAGCCAGCGCTCGAACTCTCTGTAGTGCGGCCGCGCTATCGGACCGCTGTCTGCGTACATCTCGTTGAAAACCCCCGCCATGCTCGCCGCTTTCTGGTTCTTGATTGGTGAGTTTTAATCAATCAAGAAATGTGCCAGCGAGAAAAATCAGGGCTGGCGTAAGCGGTCGACCAGAGCCGTGGCTTCCGGGTCGGGCGGTAAGGTGAGCAAAGTCACGATGATCATCGCCGCAAACCCTGCCGGCACGCCGAAAATCCCGGCCGACACCGACGCGATGTGGAACCACTGATGGGCTGCACTGCCGCCCAGTGTCGGACTGGTCTGCACCAGATAGATAAGGCAGACGATGAAACCGGTGAGCATGCCGGCGATTGCACCTTGCTGGTTCGCGCGACGCCAGAAAACGCCCAGAACCAGTGCGGGAAACAGCGTCGAAGCCGCCAGCGAGAAGGCGCCACTGACCATCGACAGGATATCGCCGGAGCGAAACGATGCGGTGTAGGCCGCCAGCAGCGCGACCACCAGCAGCAGCAGTTTCGATACGGTCACCTGACGCTGGCTCGATGCCGATGGATTCACCATCTTGAAATAAGTGTCGTGCGACAGTGCGCTTGAGATCGTCAGCAGCAGGCCGTCTGCGGTCGACAGTGCCGCCGCCAGTGCGCCTGCGGCGATCAGCGCCGACAGCACATAGGGCAGGCCGGCGATTTCCGGGGTGGCCAGCACGATCATGTCGCCGTCGAGCGCGATCTCGGCCAATTGCACGAGTCCGTCGGCATTGATGTCGGCAACGCTGATCATGGGTTTGCTGCGGTCAATATTAGACCAGTAGCTGACCCATGACGGCAGCTGCGCATAGTCGGCGCCGACCAGCGTGGTGTAGATCTCATATTTCACCAGCACGGCCAGCGCCGGCAGCGCGGTGTACAGCAGCAAGATGAAGAATAATGCCCAGAACACCGAAATCCGCGCCTGCGGCACCGAACGCGTAGTGTACGAGCGCACCAGTACATGCGGCAGCGCGGCCGAGCCCAGCATCAGACAGAACACCAGCGCGAGGAAGTTGTTGCGCTTGATGTCTGACGCATCGTCGTCGGCACCGGGGAAAGCCTGGGTGTGAGGTTGCAGGGGCTGTGCGCGTGCCAGCACGTCATCGCGTTCGGCTTCCCAGTGGCGGCGCGCGGCGTCCGGGCTTTTCGGGTAATCGGCCAGTGCGCGATTAGCTTCCTTGAGCTCGATCAGCGAGGCATTGCTGCTCTGCAGTTCCTGCAGCCGGCGACGCGTCTCGGCCCGCCCCTCATCCCAGGAGCGCGGCAGCGAGGCGATCTTTGCCTCGAGAGCGGCGGCACGGCGCCGGTATAACTCGTGTACCTGCTGCTCGCTGCCCGATTCGGCCAGCGCCTTTTCCTGCCGGCTCAGGCGCTCCAGCGCCGAACCGTAGGCCACTTGCGGCACCGGTATGCCGGTCTGCTTCATTGCCAGCCATGACACCGGGATCATGAACGCCACGATGATGATCACGTATTGCGCAGTCTGGGTCCAGGTGATCGCGCGCATGCCGCCGAGGAAAGAACAGACCAGAATGCTGGCCAGCCCCAGGAAAATGCCGACCGAGAAATCGATGCCGGTGAAGCGCGACGTGATCAGCCCGACGCCGTAAATCTGCGCTACCACGTAGGTGAACGAGATGATCAGCGTAGCGCCGACCGCAAGTATGCGTACAGTATGGATTCCATATGGGCCCGCATAGCGCTCGGCCAGATAGTCGGGCACGGTGTATTGGCCGAACTTGCGCAGGTAGGGGGCGATCAGCAGCGCGACCAGACAATAGCCGCCGGTCCAGCCCATGATGTACGAGAGCCCGTCGAAGCCTTGCAGATAGAGGCCGCCGGCGAGACCGATAAAGCTGGCGGTTGAAATCCAGTCGGCTGCAGTCGCCATTCCGTTGAACAGCGCCGGCACGCGCCTGCCGGCGACATAGTATTCGCCGACTTCGGTGGTGCGGCTGAAGACGCCGATGAGGGCGTACACGACGATGGTTGCGAACAGGAACAGATAGCCGAGCCAGTAGCGCGGGAATCCTTCGTGCTCGAGAATTGCCAGCGTGACCAGCAGTATGCCGAAGCCGGCGGTGTACAGCGCGAAGTAGCGGGTCAGCTGGCGTGGAAAGGCGTCAGGGTGCATCGGCGTCCTCCGTGCGCGCAAGCGCATCTATGCGCCGCATCGCGAACGCATAGATACCAATGATCGCAAGATAGACTAGCGTGACGCCTTGCGCCGCCAGATAGAAATGCAGCGGCCAGCCCCACAGCGAGACACCGGACAATTCGCGCGCCCAGAACACCACGGAAAAGCTGACCGCGAACCACAGCGCCAGCAGTACCAGCGTCAGCCGCTGTACGCGTTGCCAATAGTGGACCAGGCGCGGAGCGCGGGCCATCAGGTGCTCTCCCTGGCGTCGGACTGCACGATGCGCAGGCTGATACGGAACAGCGCGCCGGGGAAGCGCGGGTCGGTGCTGTGTGGATTGTGGGTGACCGTCACCGTTGCGCCATGCCGCTGCGCGATCTCGCGCACGATGGCCAGGCCGAGTCCGCTGCCCTCGACCTCGCTGCCGAGGATGCGATAGAAGCGCTCAAATACCTGGCTGCGCTCGGACAGCGGAATGCCGGGGCCGTTGTCTTCAACTTCGATGATGGCCAGCTTTTGCACCGGGTTACGGCGTACACGCACGGTCACGCTGCCACGCCGCTGCGTGTAGCGCAACGCATTGTCGATCAGATTGTTCATCATTTCGCGCAGCATGGTCGCATTGCCGGCCACGATGATCGGTTCCTCGCCCGCCTCGAAGCCGAGGTCGATCTCGCGTCCCTGCGCGGCGCCGAACCATTCCTGCACGGTGTCACGCGCGAGCGCGATCAGGTCGATGTCCTTCAGCGGTGTCGCCTGCGGCGAGTCATTCTCGGCGCGTGCCAGCGCCAGTAACTGATTCACCAGTCGAGTCGCTGACGCCGAGCTTTTCGCCAACTGCTCGAGTGAGCGCTGGATCTCTTCCCGCGAATCCTGCCGCAATGCGAGCTCGGACTGCATGCGCATGCCGGCCAGCGGCGTTTTCATCTGGTGGGCCGCATCGGCAATGAAGCGCTTCTGCGACTGTATGCTCTGCGACAGCCGTCCCAGCATCTCATTCAGCGAGCGCACCAGTGGCGAAATTTCTTCCGGTACCGCGCGCGAGTCGATCGGCGACAGATCGTCCGGACGGCGCGAGCGGATGTTTTCCTGCAGGCTCGTCAGCGGCGACAGTCCGCGCGACAGCGCGAACCACAGCAATGCGATCGCTATCGGCAGGATGATGAACTCGGGGAGAATTACGCCCTTGATGATCTGGTTCGCCAGCAGTCGCCGTTTTTCCAGCGTTTCGCCCACCTGCACCAGCGCATAGCGCGTGTCGCCCGGATTCAGTCCGGTCATGCGCGAGGGCTGCAGGTTCACATAGGTGTAGGCGATGCGTACGTCGGCGTTGCGCATTTCCGCGTCGCGCAGCACCACAGCCCATGGCACCGGCGGATCCTCGTCATCGGGCAGCGGCATGTCACTGTCGCCGGCGATCATTTGGCGCTGCGGGCCGCTGACCTGGAAATACACATTGTCGATATCGTCGGCGCGCAGGATGTCGCGCGCTGAGAAGGGCAGCCGTGCGCTCACTTCGCCGTTCATCTCTTTTACCTGCTGCGCCAGCACGGTCACGCGGTCCTCGAGCGAGCGGTCGAATGGTTCATTGGCGATCGATTTCGCGATCACATAAGTGACGCCGATCGACAGCGGCCACAGCAGCAGCAGCGGCATCAGCATCCAGTCGAGGATTTCGCCGAACAGAGAGCGCTGGGTGTGCGGGTCCTTGCCGTCGACCGCTGGCACGGCCGCTATTTTGCGACTGTCGGCGCGCACTGTCGTGCTCAGGCCGTGCCGGTGTCGGCCACCGGCGCTGCGAATTTTTCCAGGCAATAGCCGAGGCCGCGTACCGTGGCGATGCGCACGCCACCACTCTCGATCTTCTTGCGCAATCGGTGCACATAGACCTCGATCGCATTGTTGCTGACCTCTTCGCCCCACTCACACAGGTGGTCGACAAGCTGCTCTTTCGATACCAGCCGTCCGCTGCGCTTTAACAGCACTTCGAGCAGCCCGAGTTCACGCGCAGACAGGTCGATCATGTGGTCGTTCAGGTAAGCGATGCGTCCGACCTGGTCGAACGACAGCGGACCGTGCCGGATGACGGTCGGGCCGCCGCCGGAGCCGCGCCGCGTCAGCGCACGCACACGCGCTTCCAGTTCGGACAACGCGAACGGCTTGGACATGTAGTCGTCGGCACCGAGATCGAGGCCCTTGACGCGTTGCTCAACCGAGTCATTCGCCGTCAGGATCAGCACCGCCATTCGCGAATCACGCGCACGCAGCCGGCGCAGCACTTCCAGTCCGCTCATTTTCGGCAGGTCGAGGTCGAGTATCAACAGATCGAAGTCCTGGGTCGACAGCGCGCTGTCGGCGGCCTGTCCGTCATTGACGCAATCGGTCACATAACCGGATTGGCGCAGCGAACGTGTCAGGCCATCGGCCAGCACACTGTCATCTTCGGCGAGCAGGATGCGCATGCGGGTTGCGGTATCGTGAGTCCGGTTGAGGCCGGGTTAGTATGAATTTAATAAGTCCCGGTGATTCGCGGACGGCGCTTCGCGGGACCTCGCAACGCAGCCAGAGCCATCCGTGTACCGGAGTCTATTGGGTTTGGATGTTGCCGGCAACAAATGCCATTGGCAAGGCATTCCGCCAGTTTGCCGGTCTGGCAAGGCCAGGTCATGGCGATTTGCCCCTTGCGCTTTCTACTGGATTTTTATACAGTACTGTTTCACGATTCCCACCGCACTGAGAAAGCACGCATGGACGACAAAAAAGTGGCAAATCCGGACAAGGCGAAGGCCCTGAGCGCCGCGCTGGCACAGATAGAAAAGCAGTTCGGCAAAGGCTCGGTGATGCGCATGGACGGTGCGGTCGCCGAAGAGGTGCAGGTAGTCTCCACTGGTTCGCTCGGTCTTGATGTCGCGCTGGGTGTTGGCGGCCTGCCGCGCGGCCGCGTGATCGAAATCTACGGACCGGAATCGTCGGGCAAGACCACGATGACTCTGCAAGTGATCGCCGAGATGCAAAAAGTCGGCGGTACCTGTGCATTTATCGACGCGGAGCATGCACTCGATACGGGTTACGCGCAGAAGCTGGGCGTCAATCTGGAAGACCTGCTGATCTCGCAGCCGGATACCGGAGAGCAGGCGCTCGAGATCACAGATGCGCTGGTACGTTCCGGCGCGGTTGATCTGGTAGTGATCGACTCGGTCGCCGCACTCACCCCGCGCGCGGAGATCGAGGGGGATATGGGTGATTCGCTGCCAGGTCTGCAGGCACGCCTGATGTCGCAGGCGCTGCGCAAGCTGACCGGTTCGATCAGTCGTACCAATACGATGGTGATCTTCATTAACCAGATTCGCATGAAGATTGGCGTCATGTTCGGCAACCCCGAAACCACGACGGGCGGTAATGCGCTGAAATTCTATGCGTCGGTTCGCATGGACATTCGCCGCACCGGCTCGATCAAGTCGGGTGATGAGGTGATCGGCAATGAGACCAAGGTGAAGGTCGTCAAGAACAAGATCGCGCCGCCGTTCAAGGAGGCGCATTTCGACATCTTGTATGGCGAAGGCGTATCGCGCGAGGGCGAGATCATTGATCTGGGCGTCGAGGCGAAGGTGGTCGAGAAATCGGGCGCCTGGTACAGCTATGGCACCGAGCGCATCGGCCAGGGCAAGGACAATGCACGTCAGTACCTGAGGGAGCGTCCGGAAATGGCGTATGAGATCGAGAACAAGGTGCGTACCCACCTCGGTGTGCGGCCGTTGCCGCCGCTGCAAGGTGCAACCGGGGGCGCTACGCCGACACGCAAGTCCAAGGCTGCTGCAGCGCCTGCTCCTGCACCTGCACCTTCGGCGGAGGAATAGTCGGCAGACCGATTGCCATGCCCCGCGAAAAGCCTAGCCTGAAAGCCCGCGCATTGCGCTACCTGGCGGCGCGCGAGCACAGCCGCCAGGAACTGGCGCGCAAGCTTGCGCAGCACGCAGACGAAGGTGATGACATTGAGGCTGTGCTCGACTGGCTGCAGGCACAGAAATTTCTGTCCGAAGAGCGTTTCGCCGAGTCGCTTGTAAACCGGCGAGCCGCGCGCTACGGCAGCGCGCGCATTGTGTCCGAGCTGCGCAGTCACGGGCTCGACGATTCTACGGTCGCATCAATGAAATCCGGCTTGTTGGCGGGCGAGAGCGAACGCGCATGGGAAGTGTGGTCGCGCAAATTCGGCCGCCCTGCAGCCGATGCGGCAGGCTTGTCTAAACAAATACGCTTCCTGCAGCAGCGTAGTTTTTCCCATTCGTCCATCCAGTCTGTATTGCGACGCGCAAAGCGCCTCAATGACGACATCAGCGACGATATCAGCGAATAAAATTAACGAAATTCCGGGCGCTTTCCGCCCATACGGCCACTCAGACGCTGCATTGGCTGTGCTAAACTGCCGCAGCTTTGCAGCGCCGCAGAAGCGGCACCAGTCGTAGAAACTGCGACGGTCTGTACAACTACTCATTCTGAGCGCATGCCGTTTCGGCACCCAGTGCGCCCACCGCCTTATGCCTTTGTCAGCCCCGAAAACTTCTCGTGCGCCGCGGCATCTCCGTAGTATTTCCGCACAAGCTTTCGAACGCGACGATGGCTTATGGGACATCGAGGCCAGGCTGATTGACAGCCGGCCGACGGAAGTGCGGCTGGCCTCCGGGCTGCGCCCTGCCGGCGAGCCCATCCATGACCTGTGGTTGCGAATCACGGTCGACACTCAATTCAATATCGTCGATGCTGAGGCCGCGTCGGACGCTGTACCTTACCCGGGTCATTGCGACACCATCGGTCCGGCTTATCGACAGCTGATCGGCATGAATCTGTTGCAGGGATTCCGGCGCGCGGTTCGTGATTGTCTGAGTGGCACTGCCGGCTGTACGCACCTGACCGAACTTGCCAGTATTCTGCCCACCGCAACTGTCCAGGCCTTTGCCGGTACGGTCGTGCCGACTCGCGACGGACATCATGAAGATGACGAAACACAGCCGCCGTTCCAGCTTGACCGCTGCCATGCGCTGCGGCGCGACGGCCCGGCAGTCGAGAAGTATTACCCGCGCTGGACGATCCTGCCAGTAGACCGGACTTGAGAACCAATACGCACTTGATCATTGAACTATTGCGCCTTTAAGGGGAAGACTGCATGAAAATCCATGAGTACCAGGGAAAAGAGATCCTGAGGAAGTACGGCGTCACCGTGCCGCGTGGCATACCGTGCCTGAGCGTTGACGAAGCCGTAAAAGCAGCCGAGACCCTGGGCGGTCCGGTCTGGGTCGTAAAGGCACAGATTCATGCGGGCGGCCGGGGCAAGGGCGGCGGCGTGAAGGTCGCGAAATCCCTCGAGCAGGTGCGCGAGTATGCAAATCAGATTCTTGGCATGCAGCTGGTCACGCATCAGACCGGCCCGGAAGGTCAGAGAGTGCGCCGCCTGCTGATCGAAGAAGGTGCGGACATCAAGAAAGAATTGTATGTGTCGATGGTCACTGACCGCGTGTCGCAACGCGTGGTGCTGATGGCTTCCAGCGAAGGCGGTATGGACATCGAAGAAGTGGCTGCATCGCATCCGGAAAAGATCTACAAGGTCGCCATCGACCCGGCTACCGGCCTGAAGGATGCTGAAGCCGATGACATCGCCGCGAAAATTGGCGTGCCGGCCGCATCAATCGCTGATGCGCGCGTACAGCTGCAAGGTTTGTACAAGGCGTACTGGGACACCGACGCATCGCTGGCCGAGATCAACCCGTTGATCCTGAGCGGCGACGGCAAGGTCATCGCTCTGGATGCGAAATTCAATTTCGATTCGAACGCGCTGTACCGCCATCCGGAGATCGTTGCCTACCGCGATCTGGATGAGGAAGATCCGGCTGAAGTCGAAGCGTCGAAGTTCGACCTCGCGTACATTTCGCTCGACGGCAACATCGGCTGCCTGGTGAACGGCGCCGGCCTCGCGATGGCGACGATGGATACCATCAAGCTGTTCAATGGCGAGCCGGCCAACTTCCTCGACGTCGGCGGCGGTGCGACGGCGGAGAAGGTTACAGAGGCATTCAAGATCATGCTGAAGAACCCGGGCCTGAAGGCCATCCTCGTGAACATCTTCGGCGGCATCATGCGCTGCGACGTGATCGCCGAAGGCGTGATCACCGCATCGCGCGCGGTGCAGCTCGGTGTGCCGCTGGTCGTGCGTATGAAAGGCACGAACGAAGAGATCGGCAAGAAAATGCTGGCCGACTCCGGTCTGCCGATCATTGCGGCGGACACGATGGAAGAGGCTGCGCAAAAAGTCGTTGCCGCCGCTAACGGTACGCTGGGCAAATAATTCACGAGGAAGAACGCACAATGTCTATCCTGATTAACAAAGACACGAAGGTCATTACCCAAGGCATCACTGGCAAGACCGGTCAGTTCCATACCCGTATGTGCCGCGACTATGCGAACGGCAAAAATTGTTTCGTCGCCGGCGTGAATCCGAAGAAGGCCGGTGAAGATTTCGAAGGCATCCCGATTTACGCAAACGTGCGCGAGGCCAAACACGCGACCGGCGCGAATGTGTCGGTGATCTACGTACCGCCGGCCGGTGCGGCCGATGCAATCTGGGAAGCGGTTGAAGCTGAGCTGGATCTGGCAATCTGCATCACCGAAGGCATTCCGGTGCGCGATATGCTCGCGCTGAAGGACAAGATGCAGAAAGCCGGCAGCAAGACGCTGCTGCTGGGACCGAATTGCCCGGGCCTGATCACGCCGGACGAAATCAAGATCGGCATCATGCCGGGCCACATTCACAAGAAGGGTCGCATCGGTGTGGTGTCGCGCTCAGGCACGCTGACTTATGAGGCGGTTGGTCAGTTGACCGCGCTGGGCCTGGGCCAGTCGTCGGCCGTCGGCATCGGCGGTGACCCGATCAATGGCCTGAAACACATCGACATCATGAAGATGTTCAACGACGATCCGGACACGGACGCGGTGATCATGATCGGCGAGATCGGCGGTCCGGACGAGGCGAACGCGTCTTACTGGATCAAGGACCATATGAAGAAGCCGGTAGTGGGCTTCATCGCCGGTGTGACCGCGCCTCCGGGCAAGCGTATGGGCCATGCGGGCGCGCTGATTTCCGGCGGTGCTGACACGGCCGATGCGAAGCTGGAAATCATGGAAGCGTGCGGCATTACGGTGACGCGCAATCCGTCCGAGATGGCGCGACTGCTGAAGGCGATGCTGTAATTTTCGCTAAGACGAAAAATAACGGGGAGCCCAGGCTCCCCGTTATTTTTTTCAAGCTTTATCAGACCCTCGGGCGGAGTTTTTCCGGCACCTTGCTTGTGGGGTCGATCGACCATGTCAAGCCAGTACCAGGATTGCAACTGGCCTCATAGACAAGCGTGTCATCCACTTTCATTCCTGGGATGCCATCGGTGTACGTGATCGTGAGTTTTGCCGTTTTCTCGTCACTAGCCTTTACCTCAACTGATTTGACTCGATTGCCCTTGATGTCACTTGAATTAGGCAATCCAAGATCCTGGTGGCTCAACTCACTTTTTTTTGCCGACCACGTCCCATCACTGCAAGCGATACCTAGCGCTGTCATTGCTGGCGCTGCGATGTTCGGTCCTTCTGCTACGCGTGCCTTCGCCGTGTAATCTTGATAGGCTGGTATTCCCACTGCAGCCAATATGCCGATGATCGCCACTACGATCATCAATTCAATCAGTGTAAAACCTTGCTCAGCATGGCGAGGTTGATCTTTCTTTGTCATAGGCTGCTCCTTGTCGTATCGCGAATAAAGATGGAATCCACAGCGTGGATCCGGTCGCAACGGCAAGTTGTGTGCCAAATGAGGTGTGGGTGAGGCGGTTTTCGATGATCGATTGGTCAGCGCAGAACAGGCTGCTCAGAGCCGATTGGCGTGCATTTTCCGTCGCCAAAAATCTGATCATCGAGTCGTCGATCGCAATATCGACAAGCCCCATAGGGCGACTCAAAGCACTCGTTTATCGCTTATCAGTTCGGCTGAAGACAAAAATTCTCAAGAACGATAAAAATTGTTTGTCTTGGCAAAAATTTGTCTGAGC
>JAOASL010000020.1:0-117398 GCA_030158675.1 Burkholderiaceae bacterium
ACTCCCACTCGATCGTCGCCGGTGGTTTACCCGAAATATCGTAAACCACACGATTGATTCCCCGCACTTCATTAATGATGCGATTCGACACACGACCCAGCAGCTCATGCGGCAGGTGCGCCCAGTGCGCGGTCATGAAATCTTGCGTTTGCACAGCGCGCAACGCCACCACGTATTCGTAGGTGCGGCCGTCGCCCATCACGCCGACGGACTTCACCGGCAAAAAGACCGCGAATGCCTGGCTGGTGGCGTCATACCAGTTCTTGTGAAAATGACCGACCGGGGCTCCCTCGGCCAGCTCTTGCGGCAACGGGATCGCTGTGTTGCGCAGCTCTTCGATGAAGATGGCATCGGCGCGACGCAGCAGGTCGGCAAATTCCATCTTCACTTCACCGAGGATGCGCACGCCTAAGCCCGGGCCCGGGAAAGGATGGCGGTACACCATGTCATGCGGCAGACCGAGCGCAACGCCCAGCTTGCGCACTTCGTCCTTGAACAGATCGCGCAGCGGCTCGAGCAGCTTCAGGTTCAGTGTCTCCGGCAGGCCGCCGACGTTGTGGTGGCTCTTGATCGTGTGCGCGCCCTTCTTGCCTTTGCCGGCGCTCTCGATCACGTCCGGATAAATCGTGCCTTGCGCAAGCCAGCGCGCATTGTTCAGTTTGCCGGCTTCGGCCTGGAACACTTCGACGAATTCTTTGCCGATGATCTTGCGCTTGGCTTCGGGATCACTGACACCGGCCAGCTTGGACATGAACTGTTCCGTGGCATCGACGTGAATCACTTTCACGCCAAGGTTCTTGCCGAACATGTCCATCACCATCCGGCCCTCGTTCAGGCGCAGCAGGCCATGATCGACGAACACACAGGTCAGCTGGTCGCCGATGGCGCGATGAATCAGGGCCGCCGCGACACTGCTGTCAACGCCGCCGGACAGGCCGAGGATGACCTCATCATCACCCACCTGCTTGCGAATGGCCTCGACGGCCTCGGACACATAGTCCGGCATATTCCAGTCGGCCTTGCAGCCGCAGATTTCGTGCACGAAGCGGCCAAGAATGGCTGCGCCCTGCAGTGTGTGCGTGACTTCGGGGTGGAACTGCACCGCATACAGGCGACGTACCTCGTCTGCCATGCCGGCCACCGGGCAGCTGTCGGTGGAGGCCATCAGCTTGAAGCCGGGCGGCATGTCGATCACCTTGTCGCCGTGACTCATCCAGACCTTCAGCATGCCGTGCCCCTCGGGGGTCACAAAGTCATTGATGTCCTTCAGCAGCTCGGTATGCCCGCGCGCCCTGACTTCGGCGTAGCCGAACTCGCGCACCAGACCGTTCTCGACTTTGCCACCGAGTTGGGCCGCCATGGTCTGCATGCCATAGCAAATGCCAAGCACCGGTACACCGAGCTCGAACACGGCCTGCGGCGCACGTGGCGTATCTCCTTCGGTCACCGAGCTGGGTCCGCCGGACAGAATGATGCCGGCCGCGCCCGAGTTACGGATGAACTCGTCGCTGACGTCATACGGATGCACTTCGGAAAACACGCCGGAGTCGCGCACTCGGCGCGCGATCAGCTGGGTCACTTGCGAGCCGAAGTCGAGGATGAGGATCTTGGAATGCATGAATGCGTCTTCTGGAAAAAATTCAGGCGGCATCGAGGCCGCCTGTCATTGCTGATGAACGGATTATTCAGCGCGGTAGTTCGGCGCTTCCTTCGTGATCTGCACGTCGTGCACATGTGATTCGCGCATGCCGGCCGAGGTGATCTCGACGAATTCCGCCTTCTGGCGCAGCTCATCAATGGTCGCGCAACCGCAATAACCCATCGATGAACGTACCCCGCCGACCAGCTGATACAGGATGGCCAACACGCTGCCCTTGTACGGCACACGGCCTTCGATACCTTCAGGCACCAGCTTGTCGGTGTTGTTGGCCGCATCCTGGAAGTAGCGGTCCGCTGATCCGGCCGACATTGCGCCCAGACTGCCCATGCCGCGATACGACTTGTAGCTGCGCCCCTGGAACAGGATGACTTCACCCGGCGCCTCTTCGGTGCCGGCGAACATGCTGCCCATCATGACGGTCGACGCGCCTGCGGCGAGTGCCTTGGAGACATCGCCGGAAAAACGGATACCGCCGTCGGCAATGCAGGGCACGCCGGTGCCCTCGAGCGCCTGCGCGACGTTCGAGATGGCGGTGATCTGCGGCACGCCCACACCAGCCACGATGCGAGTGGTGCAGATCGAGCCGGGGCCAATGCCGACTTTCACGCCATCTGCGCCGGCCTCGACCAGCGCGCGTGCGGCGGCGGCGGTGGCGATATTGCCGCCGATGACCTCGACCTGCGGGAAGCGACGCTTGACCCACTTGACGCGATCCAGCACGCCCTGCGAGTGGCCGTGCGCCGTGTCGACCACAATCACGTCAACGCCAGCGGCGACCAGCAGTTCAATACGCTCGTCATTGTCCGGACCAACGCCCACGGCCGCGCCAACGCGCAGTTTGCCCTGCTCGTCTTTCGACGCATTCGGGTGCTCGGTGGATTTGAAGATGTCTTTCACGGTAATCAGGCCGCGCAGCTCGAACTCATCGTTCACGACCAGCACGCGCTCGAGGCGGTGCTTGTTCATCAGGCGCTTGGCCTCGGCCGGATCGGCGCCCTCTTTCACGTACACCAGCTTTTCGCGCGGCGTCATTTTCTGGCGCGCTTCGGCTTCCAGCTCTTCTTCGAAGCGCAGGTCACGGTTGGTGATGATGCCGACCACGATCTTGCCTTCGACGACCGGGAAGCCGGAGATGCCATGCTGATGCGACAGTGCGATCACGTCGCGGATCTTCATCGTCGGCGGAATCGTGATCGGGTCGCGCACGACACCCGCCTCGAAACGCTTGACCTTCGCGACTTCGCGCGCCTGCTCTTTCGCGGTCAGGTTCTTGTGGACGATGCCGATGCCGCCTTCCTGGGCGATCGCAATTGCGAGGCGGGCCTCGGTCACGGTATCCATTGCCGCCGACACGAGCGGAATGGACAACGCGATGTTACGGGTCAGGCGGGTTTGGAGCGACGTATCTTTGGGGAGGATGGCCGAGTAGGCCGGAACGAGCAGCACATCATCGAAGGTGAGTGCTTTCTGGATCAGACGCATAGCGATTCCTGTAGGCGCAAAATCGAATTATACAGAAATCACCCTCTTCCAGCGCGATCGCCATCGAAAACAGCAGCGACGCCAGCCTTCAGCGGCCTTCGCCGGCTTTGTGCTTCGCGCGGCGACGGCGCGTTTCCATCGGGTCCGCCTGCAGGGGCCGATAGACCTCGACCCGGTCGCCGTCGCGCAGCATCGCATCGGACGTTTTGACCTTGCCGTAAATGCCCAGCCTCTGCTGGTCAAGATCGATGTCGGGATGCTGCTGCAGGAGTCCCGATGCGTCAACGGCCTGGCGCAGGGTGGCACCGGCCGGCAGCGATACGTCGGCGATGAAAGCCCGGTCAGGCAGCGCGTAGCAAACCTGGACCTTCAGCATGGCGACCTCAGCCATAGACGACCTCCGCACGGCGGCAAAATGAATCGACGAAGCTGTCGGCGATCCTGGAGAACACCGGCCCGATCAGTTTTTCCAGCAGCTTGCTGGAAAATTCGTAACGCAGGTCGAACTCGACTTTGCATGCATCGTCGCGCAAGGGCGTGAACAGCCAGGTGCCGTCCAGGTGTTTGAACGGACCTTCGACCAGCCGCATCTGCATGCGCGTCGGCGGCGCGTTACTGTTCTCAGTGGTGAAGCTCTGTTTCACGCCGTGGTAGTTGATCTGTATGGCCGCGACCAGCTTTTCCTCCGAGCGCTCGCGCACATCGACGCCACCACACCAAGGAAGGAAAGCCGGATAGTCCTCGACCCGGTCAACCAGTGCAAACATCTGCGCGGCGCTGTAGTGGAGTAGCACGGATTTGTGGACGACTGCCATGGATGCGTTTGGTAGAATGACAGGTTCGGATTCTAACCCGAGCGGCCTTCGCCGCTCTTCCCTCCAGCGGTTCAATGAGCATCATCGACAATAAAAAAGCCTTCCACGATTACTTCATCGAAGAGCGCTTCGAGGCAGGAATGGTCCTGGAGGGCTGGGAAGTGAAGGCGATCCGCGCGGGCCGCGCACAGCTGAAGGAAGCGTACGTCATTGTGCGCAATGGCGAAGTTTTCCTGTTCGGCGCGCACATCAGCCCGCTGATGACTGCCTCCACTCACGTCAATCCGGATCCGGTACGCACCCGCAAGCTGTTACTGAAGGCGGAGGAAATCAAACGCCTGATCGGCAAAGTGGATCGTGCCGGTTACACCCTCGTCCCGCTGAACCTGCATTACCAGCGCGGACGCATCAAGTGCGAGATCGGCCTGGCGAAGGGCAAGAAGCAGCACGATAAACGTGACACCGAACGCGAGCGTGACGCCAAGCTGGAAATCTCGCGCGTGATGAAGCAGAACCGACGTTAAGCAAATCTCAATGCCGTGACAGCGAAGTCCGAGACCCGTCGCTTTGTCTGCGACGCTTGACTTCGTCCCGATTTTTTCCTGAACCTCAAAAAACAAAACCCCCGGGCCGTGAAGCGCGGGGGCTGAATCAGTACGACAGACTATTGTTGTTCGTTATTTCGAATTCGGATGGCCGAAGTGTAACGAAATATTTCTGAAAGTCAACGGCCTTTACGCAGTTTTTACTGTTTACCGGCCAGCTTGATCCAGGTATCCACTACCGAATCCGGGTTCAGCGAGATCGAGCTGATGCCTTCTTTCATCAGCCACTCGGCAAAGTCCGGATGGTCCGACGGGCCCTGGCCGCAAATGCCGACATACTTGCCCTTGGCGAGGCAGGTCTTGATCGCCTGGGTCAGCAACGCACGCACCGCGGGGTCGCGCTCATCGAAGTCAGCTGCCAGTAACTCCATGCCCGAGTCACGATCCAAACCCAGCGTCAGCTGGGTCAGGTCGTTCGAGCCGATCGAGAAGCCGTCAAAATGCTCGAGGAACTGCTCAGCCAGAATCGCGTTGGACGGCACCTCGCACATCATGATCAGGCGCAAACCGTTCTCGCCGCGCTTGAGGCCGTACTTTCCGAGCAGCCCGACCACCTTCTCGGCCTGAGCCAAGGTGCGAACGAACGGCACCATGATCTCGACGTTGGTCAGTCCCATTTCGTCACGCACGCGCTTCATCGCAATGCATTCCATCTCGAAGGCCTCGGCAAAGTCAGCCGCCAGATAACGAGCCGCGCCACGGAAGCCGAGCATCGGGTTTTCCTCATCCGGCTCATAGCGCGAACCGCCGATCAGCTTTTTGTACTCGTTCGACTTGAAGTCAGACAGGCGAACGATCACGGTGCGCGGCCAGAAAGCCGCCGCAATCGTCGCCACGCCCTCGGCCAGCTTGTCGACGTAGAACGCCTTCGGCGATGCATGACCACGCGCGACCGATTCGACTGCCTTCTTCAGGTCCTGATCGATGTTCGGGTACTCGAGAATGGCTTTCGGGTGCACACCGATATTGTTGTTGATGATGAACTCGAGGCGAGCCAGACCAACGCCGTCGTTCGGCAGCTGCGCAAAATCGAACGCGAGCTGCGGATTGCCGACGTTCATCATGATCTTCAGCGGGATCTTCGGCAGCTCACCGCGTGCGACCTCAGTCACTTCAGTCTCGAGCAGGCCGTCATAGATCTTGCCTTCGTCGCCTTCGGCGCAGGACACGGTGACCAGCGTGCCATCCTTCAGCACGTCGGTCGCGTCGCCGCAGCCCACGACGGCCGGCACACCCAGTTCACGCGCGATGATCGCAGCGTGGCAGGTGCGGCCACCACGGTTGGTGACGATTGCTGCAGCACGCTTCATCACCGGCTCCCAGTTCGGGTCAGTCATGTCGGCCACCAGCACATCGCCCGGCTGCACGCGCTCCATTTCTTCCGGATTCCTGATCACGCGAACCGGGCCGGCGCCAATTTTCTGTCCGATGGCACGGCCTGAAGCCAGCACGTTACCGGTACCTTTCAGCTTGAAGCGCTGCTGCGCATCGCCGTGCTTCTGCTGCGACTTCACGGTCTCCGGGCGGGCCTGCAGGATGTACAGCTTGCCGTCGCGACCATCCTTGCCCCACTCGATATCCATCGGGCGGGCATAGTGCTTTTCAATGATCACTGCATAGCTTGCCAGTTCGGCAATTTCCGCATCAGTCAGCGAATAGCGATTGCGCTGCTCGATTGGCACATCGACGGTGCGAACCGAGTGACCGGCTTTCACTTCGCCGGTGAATTCCATCTTGATCAGCTTCGAGCCGATGTTCTTGCGGATAATCGGCAGCTTGCCCTGCGCGAGCATTGGCTTGTGCACATAAAACTCGTCCGGGTTGACCGCGCCCTGCACCACCGTCTCGCCCAGACCGTAACTGGACGTGATGAACACCACGTCCTGGAAGCCGGACTCGGTGTCGATGGTGAACATCACACCGGCGGCGCCAAGGTCGGAGCGAACCATGCGCTGCACGCCGGCCGACAGCGCCACTTCTGCGTGCGTGAAGCCCTTGTGCACGCGATAGGAGATCGCACGGTCGTTGTACAGCGACGCGAACACATGCTTCATCGCATCCAGCACGTTATCGATACCGACCACGTTCAGGAAGGTCTCCTGCTGACCCGCAAACGAGGCGTCCGGCAGATCTTCGGCGGTTGCGGACGAGCGCACAGCAAATGACACTTCACTTGCAGAATCCTCAGCAAGCTTCTGATAAAAATCAGAAATATCCTTTTGCAGACGCGGCTGGAATGGTGTGTCGATGATCCATTGACGAATCTCAGCGCCGGCTGCGGCGAGCGCGCGCACATCATCGATGTCCAGCGTGGCAAGACGGTCGGCGATCCGGTCAGCCAGTGACTGGCCGCCCGAAATGCTGTACGACAGGAAATCGCGGAAAGCCTGCGCCGTGGTCGCGAAGCCGCCCGGAACACGAACGCCGGCATGCGCCAGCTGGCTGATCATCTCGCCGAGCGATGCATTCTTGCCGCCGACGGACTCGACGTCCGTCATGCGCAAATTCTCGAAGGAGACGACGTAAGCTGCCCCCGAATCAGGGGCTTGGTGAACCCCCGCCGATTGTGGGTTGGACATGACTACCTCTTTGATGGTTGGAAACTGGCACAGTGCGCGACGCGGGCGTACGGAGAGTGCTGTGCGCGCTGAAACTAACGTGCATGACTCGATCCATGTTGATTGTCCTGGGGACAGGCCGCGTGGGAAAATAGCAATGGGCTGCATTTTACCTGTCACAACCGCTTTTTGCCGCACGCAGGGCGGTTTTTTTCGTTACCTCTTTACTACTCTTTATGCATAGCCATACTTCGGCCGGATCCAAGAGTTTCGATCGCACCGTTTTCTTCGTTTCCGATGGCACCGGCATTACCGCCGAGACCTTCGGGCATTCCGTACTGACCCAGTTCGATCTGCGTTTCCGGCAAATTCGGCTACCGTTCATCGATTCGATTGACAAAGCACATGACGCGGTTCGCCGCATCAATGAGAGCTTCGAGGTCGAGGGCAAGCGCCCTATCGTGTTCTCGACGCTGGTCAAGGCCGAATTGTCAGACATCATCCGCTGCGCATCCAGCATGCACATGGACCTGATCCAGACCTTCGTCGACCCGCTTGAGCAGGAGCTCGGCACCAAGTCGACCCATACCATCGGACGTAGCCACAACATCGCCGACTCTCATGACTACAAGAACCGGATCGAGGCGATCAATTTTTCGCTGGCTCACGATGACGGGCAGTCGCACAAGAATCTGGCGACCGCCGACGTGATCCTGGTCGGCGTATCCCGCTCAGGCAAGACGCCGACCAGCCTGTATCTGGCGATGCAATACGGCATCAAGGCGGCCAACTATCCGCTGATCCCTGAAGATTTTGAGCGCGGCGCGCTTCCCAGCGGCCTCGTTCCTTTCCGCAGCAAGATCTTCGGGCTGTCGATAGCGCCGGATCGCCTGTCGGAGGTACGCAATGAGCGCCGGCCCGGATCCAAATACGCATCGTTGGAAAACTGCCGCTATGAAGTCAACGAGGCCGAACGAATGATGCATCGGGACGGCATTCGCTGGGTGTCGACGACAGTCAAATCAATCGAGGAAATCGCCACCATGATCCTGCACGAACTGCGTCTGGACAAGCGCGGTTACTGAACCTCGACTGGCAAGGCAGCCTGATTGCCGCACGCCCGCTCTTGCATGAGGATTGGCCGATCAGGTGCGTGTACGTGTCGTTGCCTGCCCTTTTGGGCGATGCCGCTTATTGCGCTGTCAGGCGCCGGATCAGCGCCTCGTAAACGGCTGCGGATGTGCGATCCGAAATGCAGTTATCGCCTGCGTCGGCGAGCCCGGGCGCGGACACGGGTGCGATCGAACGGGTCTGCGGCGGCCAGCTCGGCTGATTTGCTATCCGCTCTTGCGCCGCGCCGACATCAAGATCGAGCAGTTTCAGAAAGGCGGCCAGGTCGGCAGGCGCTGCGGGCCGCAAGACATTCAGCGCGGCGCAAAATCTTTTCTCCACCGCGTCGCTGGAATAGATGGTCGGATTACGGCTCAGCCACGCGCCAGCCATCTGCCGGCACTTGATATCTTCAGAAGCCGACTGCCTGTAGATAAAGGCAATGACGGCAAGATTGGCCATCGTGCCGACATGCACAGGCCGACGACGACTATCGCGCAAAAAGCTCCAGAACGCTTGCAGCGCGGCCGTGCCTGAGCGTCGCTTCAAGATCATCAGCGGAAAATGCAGATTCCAGTTTTCGACGCTGAGGCCGTTGCGCTCCAGGCCTTCGAGATACAGCCCGCAAAGCTCATCAAGCGTGATGTCCCGGTCAATTTGCGCTGACTCGCCGCTGCGCATGATTCGCTGCAGCAGACGCAGGTAGGATTTAGCGATGTCGAGGCGCAGCTTGTCGACTTGCGCCGGCCTCAGGATCCGGAAGATCGGGCTGGCAAGCGCCAGTAGTGCGGTGCCACGCAAATAATCAGCCGATGCGGTTGTCGGCATACCCATGTTGTAGGCGACGCCGCCGGCCCAGTTGGCGTAGCCATAGCCCTTGGCAGCAATAGCCGAGTAGAGCGCCTTCGTGCCGCCTGTAATCAGGATCTGGTTGAACGTCAGTAGATCGGCAGGCAGCAGGGCTTTGGGCATGGACGCGAAATCGGCGAACGTAGAGCTCACGCAATCTACACCGGTTCATACGGCACCTTCCATCGGTGGTGAGCAAAAGGTGACATAAATCAGTATGCGTCGCATGCGCGCATGACGCCTCAAGCACACACGATCGCAATGGCCGTTCAGCGTTTTTTGGCGTAACCGACAACATATTCGGAGCGAACGATGTCTCCTTGCCCGCGCGGTATTTCAGGACGCCCGGGCAGCTTTCTGCCGTACTTGCTCGAAAAGGCAGATAGCCGCACTGGCGGCGACGTTCAGCGATTCGATCGCCGGATTCTGCGGTATGGTGAGTCGCTTGTCGGCCTGTGCCAGCAATGCAGCCGACACGCCCTTGCCTTCGTGGCCGAACAACCAGGCGCAGGGCTGGCGCAAATCGCAACCGTACAGTGGCTCGGCCCCGTAAGAACTTGTCGCATAGACCGGCAGCGCAGACTCGGCGAGCAACGTGGACAGATCGGCGTCTTCAACGATCTCCAGCACAAAATGCGCACCCATGCCAGCCCTCAGCACCTTGGGCGACCAGGCAGCGACGGTGCCTGCGCCGCAGAATACCCGGGCGATGCCGGCAGCTGCGGCGGTACGCAAAATTGAGCCCAGGTTGCCCGGATCCTGTAGTCCGTCGAGCAGCACGGAAGGCACATCGATATGTGACGCAGTCGCCTCTGGTGTGTCGACCATGAACAGCAGCGCGATGCCATGCTCGACCTGGCTGAGCGGAGCAAACAGCAGGTCGGGCAGCACGATACTCTGTCCGCCGCGCGCATCGCAATCCGCCAGCACCCGCGCCACCTCCGGATTGGCAAGCGCATCTTCGCCGACGACGCATAATGCAGGCACGCCCCGGTGCTGCAACCACGCTTCGCACAGATGCACGCCGTCGAGCAGCGTCTGACCCGCCTTGCGCCTGGCCTGTGCGCTGGTGGCCAGCTGCCGCAGCAGTTTGTACTGCGCGTTGTCGCGCGAGCTGATCGTCCTGATGCTCATGCGCCGGCTTCTTTCAGCGCCGCGCGCACGGGAGCATATGAGCGTCGGTGTTCGGGCGTCACGCCATGCAGCCACAGCCTTTCGAGGTGCAGCGCGGTCGGGTAACCTTTGTGGCGATCAAACGCATAGTCCGGATACTGCTGGTGCAGCGCTTGCAGCACCGCATCACGCGCGGTCTTGGCAAGTATCGAAGCTGCCGAGATTTCAGCGACCTTGTCATCGCCCTTCACGATTGCTTCACTTCGTACCGCGCTGGTCGGACAACGATTGCCGTCAATTAGCGCCAGCGTGGGTTGTACGGACAAGCCCTCGATCGCCTTTCGCATCGCCAGCATGGTGGCATTCAGGATGTTGAGTTCGTCGATCTCAGCCGCCGTGCAATACGCAATCGACCAGGCCAGCGCATCGCGCCGAATGATCTCTGCCAGCGCATCGCGACGCGATTCGCTCAGCTTCTTCGAGTCACGCAGGCCAGCGATGGGACGCCTCGGATCGAGTATCACGGCCGCCGCAAATACGGGACCGGCGAGCGGGCCGCGACCGGCCTCGTCGACGCCGCAGATAAGTTCCTTGGCACGATCGAACAAAGCGATCTGCACGAGCGAATCAACAGCGGCCATGCTGTGCCAGCAATTCCATGACGGCTTGCGCACTCAGCGACGCGGTATTGCATCGCAATTCCTGATGCATGTCGACGAAACGCTTACGCAGTCGCTCACGGTTCTGCTCGTCGGACAGCTGCTCCCACAAAGCATCCGCCAGACGCGACGGCGTCGCGGCATCCTGAAGCAACTCCGGCACCAGAAATTCGCGCGCGAGGATATTCGGCAGCCCCACCCAGGGCTGGTAGGCCATCAGCCGCATGATCTGCCAGCTGGCCGGATTCATCTTGTAGCCGATCACCATCGGTTTCTTGAACAGCGCCACTTCGAGCGTGGCCGTGCCGCTGGCCACCAGCACCGCATCGGCCGCCGTGATGACCTCATGCGAGCGTCCGGAAACAATCTGCAGCGGCAAATTTTTTAGCTCGGGACGGTCGATCAGTTGTTCGAAGCAGGCACGCTGCGTCTCGCCTGCCATGGGCACAATGAACTGCAGCTTCGGATCGCGTCGCGCAAGCAGTGCGGCACTTTCGATGAAGGCGCGCGCGTTGTAGCGAATCTCGGACATGCGGCTGCCCGGCAAAATCGCCAGGACGCGTGCATCGCGCGCCACGCCCAGCGCGTCGCGCGCCGCATCCTGATCCGGCACCATCGGGATCACTTCGGCCAGCGGATGACCGACATAGGTCGCGGGAATGCCCGCCTGTTCGTAGATCTCCGCCTCGAACGGAAAAATTACCAGCATGCGCGATACGGCGCGTGCGATTTTTTTAATGCGGCCACGCCGCCAGGCCCAGATCGACGGACTGACGAAGTGCAGCGTCGGGATGCCGGACTGCCTGAGACGAATCTCGAGGTCCAGATTGAAATCGGGTGCATCAACACCGATGAAAGCGCCAGGTTGCTCCGCAATCAGGCGTTCGCACAATTCGTCGCGCATGCCCTTGAGCTCACGATAATGCGCAATCACTTCAAACAGCCCGCGCACTGCGAGCTTGTCCATCGGATAGTCGGACACAAAGCCATATTCGGCCATCGCCTTGCCACCGATACCGTGCAGGCGCGCGTCCGGCAGCAGCGGGCGCAGCCCGGACAACAGGCGCGCTGCCAGCAGATCACCGGACGTTTCGCCGGCGACCATCGCCAGCCTCAGGTCAGCGGACAATGCCACGGGTGACGTTATCGAGGAAAGTGCGCATGCTCGCGACATGCTGAGCGACATCAGGCGCCTGTCGCTCTTCCTCGACAAGCGCCACCTTCGCCTCGTCCAGCGTGAGGCCGGATTTGTAGATGATCTTGTAGGCGTTGCGAATGGCCTGGATTTCGGCGCGTTCGAAGCCGCGTCGCTTCAGGCCTTCGATGTTCAGGCCATGCACCGCAGCCGGATTGCCGTTCAGGATCACGAAAGGCGGCACGTCCTGCGTCAGGCTGGTGAACATGCCAAGCATCGCATGCGCGCCGATCTTGCAAAACTGATGTACGCCGGAGTGGCCGCCCAGAATGGCCCAATCGCCGACCTGTACATGGCCGGCGAGCTGCGCGTTATTCGCGAAGATCGTATGGTTGCCGACAACACAATCGTGCGCGAGATGAACATAGGCCATGATCCAGTTGTCATTGCCCAGTCGCGTGACACCCTCGTCCTGCGCAGTGCCGCGATTGAACGTGACGAACTCGCGAACCATGTTGCGATCGCCGATCTCAAGCCGAGTTGGCTCGTTCGCATACTTTTTGTCTTGCGGCGCGGCGCCGATCGACGAGAACTGAAAAAAGGTGTTGTCGCGCCCGATTGTCGTGTGCCCGTCGATCACGACATGCGGACCGACGCGCGTGCCACCACCAATCTTCACATTCGGGCCGACCATACTGTAGGCGCCGATCTCGACAGTACTGTCGAGATCGGCCGCCGGATCGACGATCGCAGTGGGATGAATCGTCGCCATGGTCAGTCGGCCGCTGCAGGTTCGGCGATGCTGCGCATCGTGCACATCAGTTCTGCCTCAACGGCAAGCTGGCCGTCAACCGATGCCTTCGCGCTGAATTTCCAGATGCCGCGCGACTGGCGCAGGATCTCGACGTCCATTTTCAGCTGGTCGCCCGGCTCGACCGGGCGCTTGAACCGCGCGCCATCAATGCCGACGAAATAAACCACCGCATTGTCATCCGGCTTCTGTCCCATCGTGAGGAAAGCAAGCAAAGCCGCAGATTGCGCGAGTGCCTCAATCATCAACACGCCGGGCATCACGGGCTTATTCGGGAAATGTCCGTTGAAAAATTCTTCGTTGATGGTGACGTTCTTGATCGTCGTAATTCGCTGGCCGGATTCCCAATCGATCACACGATCAACCAGCAGCAGTGGGTAGCGGTGAGGAAGGTATTGCTTGATCTGATTGATGTCGAGGCTTTTCATTGTCGTATTTGCCTAATCTCTGAAAATTTATTTGTCCTTTGCCGTCAGCTCCCTGACTGCCTTCTCGAGCTCGCGCACGCGGTCACGCATCGCATCAAGCTGGCGCACCACGGCGGCGGTCTTTTCCCAATCGGCATTCTTCGCCAGCGGGTAGAAACCCGTGTACTGACCGGATTCACTGATCGAGCGCGACACCAGGCTGCCCGACGAAATGTGCACATTGTCGGCAATCGTCAAATGCCCCAGCACCATGGCCGCACCGCCAAAGGTGCAATGCTTGCCGATTTTTGCGCTGCCTGCGACACCAACGCAGCCGGCCATCGCCGTGTGCGCACCAATCACGCAGTTGTGCGCAATCTGGATCTGGTTGTCGAGCTTCACGCCGTCTTCGATCACGGTAGGGTCCAGCGCGCCGCGATCGATGGTCGTGTTGGCGCCGATCTCGACGTCATCACCGATTCGCACCCCACCCGTCTGCGGAATTTTGATCCAGCGTCCTTTGTCGTTAGCGAAGCCGAATCCATCGCCACCGATCACGGCACCCGACTGCACGATGCCGCGTTCGCCGATGTGGCAATCGGCCAGAAAGCTGACATTCGGATAAAACAGCGTATGCGCGCCAACGCGTGCGTCCTTGCCTATGAAACAGCCTGCACCGATCACGCAATGCTCGCCGACTATGGCACCGGCCTCGATGGTGACCAGCGGGCCGATTACGGCCGATGGCGCGACGCTGGCACCGGCATCAACGCTGGCACTAGGATGAATGCCCGGTAGCGGCGGCTGCGTGGCAAGCGCAGCAAAATACTGCGCTGTACGTGCGAAATAGGCGTAGGGGTTATCGCTGATGATGCGTGCGCAGGCGTAACCTGCCAGCTTCTCGTGCTCGGCACGGGAGAGGATCAGGGCACCAGCGCCGGTACCGGCTGCGGCTGCGCGCAGCTTCGGATTCGATAAAAACGTGATGTGAGACGGACCGGCCGCTTCCAGCGGCGCAATCCCGGTAATCGTCAGCGCAGGATCGCCGATCAGCTCCCCGCCCAGGCTGTCGACCAAGTCGCCCAGTCGAGTGCTCATGCGGTGACCTTGTCTTACTTGGCGTTAAGTGCCTTCAGCACTTTGTCGGTGATATCGATGCGCGGGCTGGAGTAAACCGCTTCCTGGAACACGATATCGTATTTTTCCGCCTCAGCCAGTTGCTTGATGACCTTGTTGGCCTTCTCCAGCACGACGGCGAGTTCCTCATTGCGACGCTGGTTCAGGTCTTCCCGAAATTCACGCTGACGGCGCTGGAAATCTTTGTCCATCTCGGTCAGCTCACGCTGACGCTTGCCGCGCTCCGAATCCGATAGTACCGGGCCGTCCTTGTCCAGTTTTTCGGCGGTCTGCTTGAGGCGTGCAGCCAGCTCCTGCAAGTCCTTGTCACGCTTCGAAAACTCCTGCTCCAGCTTCGCGGTCGCTGCCTTTGCAGGTGCCGCATCACGGAAGATGCGCTCGGTACTGACAAAGCCGATCTTAATTTCTTGCGCGCCGGCTGCAACAGGCATGCTGGTCGCAAGCAGCAGAGCGGCGAAGCAGAAAATTACTTTTTTGACTACATCTTTCAAAATCATTCTCCGTTACGGAAATTTTATGAATTATGCCACCGGAAACTTAGAAACCGGTACCCAGCTGGAACTGGAACCGCTGCGTGTAATCACCCGGCTTGGAATTCATAGGATAGCCGAGTGACAGTTTCAGCGGACCAATCGGCGATATCCAGGACAGGCCAATACCTGTGCTGTAACGCATGTCCGACAGGTGAATTTTTTCTCCGTCCTGCGGATTCCATACCTGACCGGCATCAAAGAAGGTGAACCAACGCAGGCTGCGATCGACACCGGTTCCCGGGAACGGGAACTGCACTTCCGCATTCATGATGACGCGCGCCGAACCTCCGATGGGTAAGCGGTAACCATTCGTACTGGCCACACGCTCGCCACTCACGTTCAGCGATCCGGCAGAGAAGCCCCGCACTGAACCGATGCCACCTGCATAAAAATTCTTGAAAATGGGGTAGGGATCGTTGCCCAAGCCGGCACCGTAATTCACCTCGCCGTTCAGTGCGAGCGTGATCGAATTCGTGATAGGCCAAAAATACTGATCCTGATACGTCGCGCGATAGTAGCGTGCCGTACCGGCCGGCGAAATCTCAAAGTTTGCGCGGCGATAGCGACCCTTGGTGGGAATCAGCGCGCTGTCCCGATTGTCTCGCTGCCATGCTGCAGTCAGCGGCACCGATACCGTAGTCGATGAGCCAATGCCGACCGTGGAGCTGGTGAAGTCGCAGTTGCGCTCGGCGTCGTTCAGCAAATCATCGTTGTTACGTGCGACGAACAGCCGGTAACGGCATGGGCTGTTACTGAAAGTCTCGACACGGGTACGTTCGAGGCCGCCCCCGACAAAAATACGATCGAATTCCGACACCGGCACACCGAAGTTCATACTGGCGCCGGTAGTCTGAACGCGGAAATCCACGTTGCTCAGATAGATCGGAGGACGCGATGTACGCAGATACACATCCGTCGTACGGCTGACACCATCCTCGGTGAAGTAAGGGTTCGTGTGGCTTAATGCAATTGTGCGGTACACGCGGCTGGTATTGACGTTGATACCAATATTGTTACCGCTGCCGAAGGCGTTGGCTTGGTTGATCGAGCCGGACAGCATCAGCTTTTCCGCGCTCGAGAAGCCGGCGCCGATCATGATCGCGCCCGTCGGTTTCTCAGCCACGCGCACATCGAGATCGACCTGGTCAGCGATGCCCGGAATCTCGACCGTGTCGATGTTGGTATCGGTGAAGAAGCCCAGACGTCCCAGGCGGTCACGCGACAGCCGGATCTTGTCGCCGTCGTACCAGGAGCTTTCGAGTTGGCGGAATTCGCGTCGGATCACTTCGTCACGGGTACGTTCATTGCCGCCGATATTGATCTGGCGAACATACACGCGCTTGCCCGGATCGACGAAAATTGTAAACGCCACCTCACCTTTGTCGCGCTTAATTTCCGGCACTGCGTTGACGTTGGCAAACGCATATCCGAACACACCCATGCGCTCAGCGATCTTGCGAGTACTCTCATTCATCTTCTCGCCGGAGTAAGCTTCGCCCTTCTTCAGCGACACGAGTTCGGCGAATTCTTTCTCGCGGCCCAGCATTTCACCCTCGAGCTTGATGTCGGTAACGGTGTACTTCTTTCCTTCGTTGAGGTTGACCGTGATGTAGATATTTTTCTTGTCCGGCGAAATCGATACTTGCGTCGATTCGACTGTCATCTCGAGGTAACCGCGGTTCAGATAGAACGAGCGCAGCGCCTCGATGTCACCGGCCAGCTTCTGCTTCGAATATTGATCGGCCTTGGAGTACCAGGTAAACCAGCCCGGCGTACTGAGCTTGATCTGGTCACGCAGATCGTCAGCGGAGAATGCCTTGTTGCCGATAATGGTGATGTGCTTGATGCGCGCGACCTCGCCCTCGTCCACCACGAAGCTGACGTTCACGCGATTGCGTTCCAGCGGGGTGACGGTTGTCGTGATCTGCACGCCGTACAGACCGCGCGACAGGTATTGACGCTTGAGTTCCTGCTCGGCGCGATCGACCAGCGACTTGTCAAGGATGCGCGACTCGCCTAGGCCGAGCTCCTTCAGCGACTTGCGCAGTTGCTCCTTGTCGAATTCCTTCACACCGGTGAAATCCACGCTGGCAATTGCCGGGCGCTCTTCCACCGATACGACCAGGACGTCGCCTTCGGCTTCGATGCGAACGTCCTTGAAGAAGCCGGTCGCATACAGCGCCTTGATCGCTGCGGCGGCCTTGTCATCGTTGAAGATTTCGCCGACCCGAACCGGCAAGTAGCTGAACACGGTACCGGCTTCGGTCCGTTGTATGCCCTCGACGCGAATATCCTTGACGGTGAACGGATCGACCGCCAGTGCCTGCGAAGCAATGGCGGAAAATACGGCGGCAGCGATCAGACGAGGAAAAAACGGCAGCGCTTTGCGCTTGAGGTCAGATTTCATCAAGAATTATTCTGGTTGGTCGGGCCCCGCGCCGGCTAGCCGATCAGGCGAGCGATGTCATTGAACATCGCCACCGCCATCAGGACAAGCAGCACCCCTAGTCCGGCACGCTGCAAGATCGCACCGACACGTTCAGGCACTGGCCGCCCGGAAAAAAGTTCCAGCGCATAATACAACAAATGCCCTCCGTCCAGAACGGGAATCGGTAGCAGGTTCATCACACCGAGGCTGATACTGATAAATGCCATAAACGACAGAAAGCTGATCCAACCCACCCGCGCCGTCTGTCCCGCATAGTCTGCAATCGTGATCGGCCCGGTGATGTTTTTCAAGGATGCCTGCCCGGTTATCAATTTAGCCAGCATCGAAACGGTCATGGCACTCGAATCCCAGGTCCGGCGTACGGCACGCGTCACAGCCTCCACCGGCGCGGACGAGACTGTCACGGTCGCGCCGGACATATCGACCTGCGCGCGAATACGTCCGACCTTGCGTTCGCCGACGCGCTCCTCGCGCGGCGTCACCTGTACCGAGAACGACTGACCATTGCGCACACCCTCGAGCAACACAGGGCGTCCTGGCGAAGCTTGCAGGCGATCGACGAAACTGCCGGCATCCGGAGTCGGCAGACCATCCACCTTGAGGATCAGGTCACCCGTGTGCAATCCTGCCAGCGCGGCCGGGCCGCCCGGCAGAATCTCGCCAAGCAAAGCCGGTGGCCGCGCCAGATCCAGTCCAAGCCGTTCGATCAACTCACCGTCGAGATCGGCTGCCGCGATGGTATCGGTTGCGAGGCGGGTTTCAATGATCTCCTTGCTGCCAGATGCCAGCGGGCGTTGCACAGACATCCGCGCTGGTTGCTGCTGCATCGCAGCCTGTACCAAGGCCCAGCGCAGCTCTCCCCACGACTGCACCGGCTCGCTATTCACCGAGGTGACCAGGTCGCCGTTGCGCAAGCCAGCCGAATCCGCAAGACTACCCTGGGACACGGCAATACGGGCCACCGGCTCAGGCATGCCATGCATGTAGAGCCCGGCCAGAATGACGATTGCCAGCAAAAAATTCGCCATCGGACCGGCCGCGACGATGGCGATGCGCTTGGCGACCGGCTGCGCAGTAAATTCACGTGCCGCATCCTCAGGCGCGATCGGGCCAGCGTCCTCGTCACGCTTGTCGAGCATCTTTACGTATCCGCCCAGTGGCAGCGCCGACAAGGCCCATTCGGTCTGATCCGGACCGTAGCGGCGCGACCAGACGACCTTGCCCATGCCAACCGAAAAACGCAGCACCTTCACGCCGCACCAACGCGCGACCAGGTAGTGCCCCAATTCATGAATGACTACCAGCACGCCGATCACGACAGCGAATGCGAGTATCGTCTGCAACACAACCATGGCTTGCTCCGAAGGTCAGGCGCGCAGCAGCTGCTGCGCGCATTCACGTGCCAACTGGTCCTGCTCCAGCAGGCTGTCGAGACTCTCGACCGCGCAGTGAGGCAAGTGGTCAAGCACTTGCGCAATCAAATCAGGAATACGCCGGAAACCGATCTGGCGATTGAGAAAAGCATCAACTGCCACCTCGTTGGCAGCATTCAGCACTGTTGCCGCGCTGCCGCCGGCGCGCAAGGCATCGAACGCCAGTTTCAGACAGGGAAAGCGCTGATAGTCAGGCTGGCGAAAATCCAGCTGCGCTATGCGCGCGAGATCGATCGGATCGACACCGGATTCAATCCGGTCCGGGAAAGCAAGCGCATGCGCAATCGGCGTGCGCATGTCCGGATTACCCAACTGCGCGAGCACCGATCCGTCCGCGTAAGCCACCATCGAATGGATCACGCTCTGCGGATGAATAACCACCTCGATCTGCTCCGGGGCAGCGCCAAACAGCCAGTGCGCTTCGATCACTTCCAGGCCCTTGTTCATCATCGTCGCCGAATCGACTGAGATCTTGCGGCCCATGCTCCAGTTCGGATGCGCGACTGCCTGTTCAGGCGTTACATCATCGAGCGTGGACAACGCGCGGTCGAGAAAAGGTCCGCCCGAGGCCGTCAGCAAGATCCGGCGTATGCCGTGCTGCTGGGGCTGGCGCCGGTAGGCCAGCGGCAGGCACTGGAAAATCGCATTGTGCTCGCTGTCGATCGGCAGCAAGGTGGCGCCACTGGATGCGATCGTGTCCATGAACAGCTGGCCGGAAATGACCAGCGCCTCCTTGTTAGCCAGCAGTATCTTTTTGCCTGCACGCGCTGCGGCCAATGTCGGCTTAAGTCCGGCAGCGCCGACGATCGCGGCCATCACAGCCGTACATTCGGGCGCACTCGCGACCGCGCACAGCGCCGCCTCGCCATAGCCAACTTCGGTATCAAGGCCTTGCGCGCGCAGCAGCGCCGCCAACCGGGAGGCAGACGCAGCATTCCCAACGATTGCAACGCGAGGCCGGAAACGCGCGCACAACGCAGCCAGTTCATCGACCCGCGTGTGCCCGGTCAGCGCATGTACGCGATAAAGGTCCGGGTGGCGTGCCACCACGTCCAGCGTAGACGCGCCGATCGAACCGGTAGCGCCGAGAATGGTAATGGCTTGCATGCAGGAGAGTTTACTGGAACGGTGTCGCCATCTGCGATGAAAGCAGGAAGGCGAGCGGCATTGAAGGGATCAGGGCGTCAATGCGATCGAGCACGCCGCCGTGACCGGGCAGCAGCGCACTACTATCTTTGATGCCGGCGCGGCGCTTCATCATCGACTCGAACAGATCGCCAACCACGCTGGCAGCCACCATCGCACAGATCATCATGACCCACAAAGTCCAGCCATAAGCATTCAGCAGTTGCGCCGGAAAGCTGGCGGCCAGCGCTGGCGTCAGCGCAGCTCCACCGGCCAGCAGAATCACAGCGAGCATGCCGCCGACCACGCCTTCCCAGGTCTTGCCCGGCGAGATGGCCGGCGCCAGCTTGTGGCGACCCAATGCGCGTCCGGCAAAATAGGCACCGATGTCGGCAACCCAGACGATCGCCATGGCCGACACCACGAACAAGGTCGACCGCTGCCACAGCGCGGCGATCGAGATGAAGCAGCCAAACAGCGCCAGCAGGTAGATCGCCGTAAATAAGCCGCCACGCGCCCCGCCGGTCGGCGGCAAGCCGAATTTCAGGGCCGGCAAAAAGCGCAGCGTCCATAGCAGCACGCACAATCCGGCTAGCGGAACCCACTCGGCCGGCGCACGATCAGCCAGCCATGGCAGCAAGACAGCCGCAACCAGCGCAAGCGGCAGTGCACGGCGCACGTCGAACAAGCGCAACGCCTCCCAGCAGGCAGCACCAAAAAATATCGCCAGGGTCAGGTGAAACGCCAGCAGTGAGCCGGAGCCGAGCACCACCGCCAGCAGTGCCAGCAAGGCGACAGCCGTGATCACGCGCTGTTTCAACATCAGGAAGCCTTCCTTACCTCAACCAGCTGCGCGCTGGTGCGACCGAAACGCCGTTCACGCTTCTGGTAGGACGCAATAGCGTCATCCAGGGTGGCAGCATTGAAATCCGGCCAATAGGTATCGATGAAATACAGCTCGGTGTAGGCGAGCTGCCATAAAAGAAAATTGGAGATGCGCTGTTCGCCACCAGTGCGAATGAACAAATCCGGCTCAGGTGCGTGCGCCATCGACAGAAAAGGCTCGAGATCTTCCTCGGCATAGGTGCTGAGACCCGGCCGCTCGGCCAGCATGCGGTTCGTTGCCTGCATCAGATCCCAGCGCCCGCCATAGTTGGCGCAGATGGTCAGCGTGAGCCGACGGTTGCAGGCGGTCTTTTCCTCTGCCTCGCAAATCTGCTCGCGCAGCCTCGGGTTGAAGCGACTCAGGTCACCAACGATCTTTACGCGGATATCGTTCGCATGCATCTTGGCGACTTCGCGATCAAGCGCGTTTGAGAACAGGCGCATCAGCATCGCCACTTCTTCAGGCGGCCGGCGCCAGTTCTCGGAACTGAACGCAAACAGGGTGAGGTAACCGACACCACGCTCGATACAGGCCTTCACCACCCGGCGCACCGCATCCAGGCCCTTCGCATGACCGGCGACGCGCGGCAAATAACGCGACGTCGCCCAGCGACCATTGCCATCCATGATGATTGCCACGTGGGCGGGCACCATGGAAGTGTCAGGAATCTGTTGGGTGGAACTCGGTTGGCTCATCGTGGACGCCCGCAAAAAAGAAGGATGAAACGGTCTGGACGAACCCGCCCGGCCGCTTACACGGTCAGCACTTCTTTTTCTTTGTCGACCACCAGCTTCTCGATTTCGGCAACAAACTTGTCGGTCAGCTTTTGCACGTCATCCTGCGCGCGGCGCTCGTCGTCTTCGGAAATCGCCTTGTCCTTCAGCAGTTTTTTCAGCCCTTCGTTGGCGTCACGACGAATATTGCGCACGGCGATCTTTGCATTTTCGCCTTCGTTTTTCACGAGCTTCACCATCTCCTTGCGACGCTCTTCAGTTAGCGCCGGCGTCGGCACGCGAATCAATTCGCCGACGGTAGAAGGATTCAGCCCGAGGTCGGACTCGCGAATCGCCTTTTCTATCGTCGCCATCATCTTCTTTTCCCAAGGTTGCACGCCAATCGTGCGGGCATCCAACAGGGTGATGTTGGCAACCTGGCTGATATGGGTCGGCGAACCGTAGTAGTCGACCATCACATGATCAAGGATGCCCGTGTGCGCACGCCCGGTGCGGACCTTCGACAGATCGGCCTTCAGCGTTTCGATCGACTTCTGCATCTTCTGCTCAGTAGTTTTCTTGACGTCAGCGACGGTCATGCAATTCTCCTGTCATTCCTGAATATATTTTTCTCAAACATGAACCAGCGTACCTTCGTCCTGGCCGAGCACCACGTTGCGCAGCGCTCCGGGCTTGACGATGGAGAATACGCGGATCGGCAGCTTCTGATCGCGGCACAGCGCAAACGCGGTCGCATCCATGACCTGCAGGCGCTTCGATATCGCCTCGTCAAAACTGATCGTCGCATAGCGCGTCGCCGACGGATCCTTCTTCGGATCGGAACTGTAGATGCCGTCCACCTTGGTGGCCTTCAGCACGACCTCTGCGCCGATCTCTGCGCCGCGCAGCGCGGCTGCGGTATCAGTGGTGAAGAAAGGATTGCCGGTACCGGCGGCGAAGATGACGATCTTGCCTTCTTCGAGGTATTGCAGCGCCTTCGGACGCACATAGGGTTCGACCACCTGCTCGATGGCGATCGCCGACATCACGCGTGCGGTCATGCCGGCCTGACGCATAGCGTCGGCCAGCGCGAGGGAGTTCATCACCGTGGCCAGCATGCCCATGTAGTCAGCGGTGGCACGATCCATACCCTGCGCGCCCGGCGCAACACCGCGGAAGATATTGCCGCCACCGATGACGATGGCAACCTCGACGCCCAGGCTGGCGATTTCCGACACATCCGCCACCATACGCTCGATCGTGGCGCGGTTGATCCCGTAGGCATCGTCGCCCATCAGGGCCTCGCCGGAAAGTTTCAGAAGGACGCGCTTATAAGCGGGTGTCGTCATGCGTTGTGCTCCCTGATATGCCTGGCAGGCCATTTTGCTGTTGGTTCTGGTGCAAGCGAGTGGTCATTATTGTAAACGGCCAATCGTCATCGAGTCTTCAGAGAGTGCGCTACACGCGAGCGGCGCGCCGCCGTTCCGAAGACTCAAAAAAACGGGCCTCGCGGCCCGTTTCTGTAAAGAAAGCTTATTTAAGCATTCTTTGCGGCGGCCACCTGCGCCGCCACTTCGGCAGCAAAGTCGTCTTGCTTCTTCTCGATACCTTCGCCAACGACGAACATCGTGAATGCCTTCACGGACGTATTAGCGGCTTTCAGCATTTGCTCAACCGTCTGCTTGTCGTTCTTCACAAAAGCCTGGTTAAACAACGAGACTTCCTTCAGGTATTTTTGCACCGAACCTTCGACCATCTTGGCAGCGATGTCGGCCGGCTTGCCGGATTCCTGTGCCTTCAGGGTAGCGACCGAACGTTCTTTTTCGATCAGCTCAGCCGGCACCTGCTCGGACGACAGCGCGACCGGCTTCATGGCGGCGATGTGCATTGCAACATCCTTGCCGACTTGCTCGTCGGCGCCGTCATATTCCACCATCACGCCGATACGGGTGCCATGCAGGTAGGAAACCAGCTTGGCCGGTGTCTCGAAACGCTGGAAGCGACGGATCGACAGGTTCTCGCCGATCTTGCCGATCAGTGCCGCGCGGATTTCATCGACCGTTTTACCGTCCAGGGGCAGCGCGGACAGCACAGCAACGTCGGCCGGGTTCTTATCGGCGACCAGTTGCGCGATGTCCTTGGAAAACTTCAGGAAATCATCATTCTTCGACACGAAGTCGGTCTCGCAGTTGATCTCGACCAGTGCGCCCACGCCGCCGGCGATATGTGCTGCCACCACGCCTTCGGCGGTGATGCGGGATGCAGCCTTCGATGCCTTGCTGCCCAGTTTGACGCGCAGGATCTCTTCGGCCTTGACCATGTCGCCGTCGGCCTCGGTCAGTGCTTTCTTGCACTCCATCATCGGCGCATCGGTCTTCGCGCGCAGTTCGCCCACCATTGCTGCAGTAATTGCCGCCATTTTTATCTCCTAATCATTGCCGCCCGCAGGCGGCCAGAATCAAAATCCCTGAATTTTCTCGGGCCACCGCTTCCCGCAGGAAGTCAGACATGCCCGCCATCTGCCCGAAAAAAAGGGGCGAACGCACGTTGCCCCTGATTTCCCACTCCATTACGGAGCAGTCGGCACAGGTAAATCAGGCCTGGTCGCTGACCTCGACGAATTCGTCCGAGCCGCCTTTGGCAGATTCAACGATCTCGCTGAGCGAGTTGGCGCGGCCTTCGAGGATCGCATCGGCAACGCCTCGAGCGTACAGGGCGATCGCCTTCGACGAGTCGTCGTTACCCGGGATCACATAGGTGACGCCTTCTGGCGTATGGTTAGTATCGACCACGCCGATAATCGGAATGCCCAGCTTGGCAGCCTCGGTGATCGCGCCCTTGTGGTAACCGACATCGATCACAAAAATCGCGTCCGGCACACCGTTCATGTCCTTAATGCCGCCGATCGATTTCTGCAGCTTTTCCATCTCGCGCGAGAACATCAGCGCTTCTTTTTTCGACATCTTCTCGACCGAACCGTCAGCGACCGAAGCTTCCATGTCCTTCAGGCGCTTGATCGAAGTCTTGATGGTCTTGAAGTTGGTCAGCATGCCGCCCAGCCAGCGCTGATCAACAAACGGAACGCCTGCGCGCTGCGCTTCGGCAGCGATGAGGTCGCGCGCCTGGCGCTTGGTGCCCACCATCAGGACAGTGCCGCGGTTGGCCGACAGCTGGCGAATGTACTTCATCGCTTCCTGGAACATGACAATGGTCTTTTCCAGGTTGACGATATGAATCTTGTTACGATGACCAAAAATATACTGGGCCATCTTGGGGTTCCAGAAGCGGGTCTGGTGGCCAAAATGGACACCGGCTTCCAGCATTTCGCGCATGGTAACGGACATGTTTTCTCCAGGGTTATTTCTTGAGCCCGGCCAGTAACCCGGCCGATTGCTACGGCGGGCACCCTTTGAAGGCGCGGACTCGCGATTTACACAAAACCCGACTTTAGTTTCGGGCAGTTTTACTTAGCTTGCCGGCCTGCCAACGGCTTGCCATCCAAGCTAACCCGCGATTCTACCCGAAAACCCGTCTTTTACACAAATCCTGCAAGGAGCTGCCTCCTTCGATTCAGCCCTGCCCTTGTCGGGCAGGGCGGCCAGCGCGCGCCTCGACTATAATTTTGCTTTCCTCACACAAGTGCAGCTGCCCGTTCGCTGGCAGAGCATAACGGTCTCCATCATGGGCAACATCACTATCAAAACCGCGGAAGACATCGCGGGCATGCGAATTGCCGGCCGCCTGGCATCGGAAGTCCTGGATTTCATCACACCGCACGTACGTGCCGGCATCACCACGGGCGAGCTCGATCGCCTGTGCCACGACTACATGGTGAACGTGCAGGGCACGATTCCGGCCCCGTTGAATTATTGCCCGCCCGGCTACACGCCTTATCCGAAGTCAATCTGCACTTCGCTGAATGACATCGTCTGCCACGGCGTCCCGGGCGACAAGGTGCTCAAGACAGGCGACGTATTGAATATCGACATCACCGTGATTAAGCATGGCTACCATGGCGATACCAGCCGGATGTTTTACGTCGGCGAACCATCGATCATGGCCAGGCGGCTCGGCGAAATCACCTATGAATGCATGTGGCTGGGGATTTCGAAGATCCGTCCGGGCGCCCACCTTGGCGATATCGGGCATGTGATCCAGCAGCATGCAGAGAAAGCCGGCTTCTCGGTGGTCCGCGAATTCTGCGGACACGGTATCGGCAAGGTCTTCCATGAAGAGCCACAGGTGCTGCACTACGGCCGTCCGGGCACGCTAGAGCAGCTGGTGCCGGGAATGATCTTCACGGTCGAGCCGATGATTAACGCGGGACGCCGGGAAATCCGCGAAATGGGCGACGGCTGGACCATCAAGACGCGTGACCGCAGCCTGTCAGCGCAATGGGAACACACCGTCCTGGTCACCGAAACCGGATACGACGTCCTGACCGTGTCGGCTGGCTCACCACTGCCACCGGCGTTCATCGGCCAGCAGCCTGCCGAGCACCCCGCTGGCGCAGCGTGACATGGACACGCTGGCCCCGTCCCTCAGGGAGCAGCTGAAGGAAGGCCGGCGCGAGATCGTCGCCGACTACAATCGCGACCATCGTCCGCAACGGCTGCTGCGACGTATCTGCCAAAACGCTGACGAGGTAGTGACACGCGCATGGCAAGTCTTCGAGATGCCGGACGACGCGGCGCTGGTCGCTGTCGGCGGCTATGGCCGCGGCGAACTCTTCCCATGCTCCGACATTGACCTGCTGATCCTGCTGCCGCACGCGCCGGATGCCGCGCTGGGTGAAAAACTCGAGCAGCTAGTGCAGCTGCTGTGGGATCTCGGGCTCGAGATCGGCCATAGCATACGCACGGTCGACGAATGCCTGAGCGAATCGGCGGCAGACATTACGGTGCAGACCAGCCTGCTTGAGGCCCGGCTCATTTGCGGCGATCGCGAATTACTCGGCCAGCTCAGGCAACGCTTCTCGCAGGCGATGGATGCGCGCGCGTTTTTCCAGGACAAAGTGCTGGAACTTCGGCAACGTCATGTGAAGTATGAAAACACGCCGTACAGCCTCGAGCCGAACTGCAAGGAAAGCCCGGGTGGACTGCGCGATCTGCAGGTGATTCTCTGGGTCGCCAAGGCCGCTGGCCTCGGCGATTCCTGGAGTGAGCTGGCCGCAAGCAACATGATCACGGCGACTGAGGCGCGCCAGATCGCCGAAAAAGAGCGCACATTCAAGGAAATCCGCATACGGTTGCACCTGCTTTCGCGGCGGCGCGAGGACAGGCTGGTATTTGATCTGCAAGGTCCGATCGCCGAGACTTTCGGTTTCAAGAACACAGCCGAACGACGCGCCAGCGAAGTGCTGATGCAGCGTTATTACTGGTCGGCGAAGGCGGTCACACAGCTGAACTCCATCCTGCTGCAGAACATCGAAGCGCACCTGTTTCCTCAGGCCGGTGTGTCGCGCCCACTGAATGAGCGTTTCAACGAGCTGAACGGACTGATCGATATCGCTCACGACCGGGTGTTTGAAGAAATACCGTCGGCGATGCTCGAGATCTTCCTGCTGATTCAGCGGCATCGTGAACTCAAGGGCATGACCGCACGCGCGCAACGAGCGCTCTGGCATGCGCGTTTCGGTATCGACGCCGCATTCCGGCGCGCCCCGAACAACCGCAAGCTGTTTCTGCAGATACTGCAGGCGCCGAAAGGCGTTACCCGGGCACTGCGGGCGATGAACCAGTTGTCCATCCTTGGCCGTTACCTGCCGAATTTCCGCCGCATCATCGGGCAGATGCAGCATGACCTGTTCCACGTCTATACCGTCGACCAGCACATCCTGATGGTGGTGCGTAATGTAAGGCGTTTTGCGATACCAGAGCATTCGCACGAATATCCATTCTGCAGCCAGCTGATCGCCAACTTTCCGCAACCCTGGCTGATCTACGTGGCCGCGCTTTTCCACGATATCGCCAAGGGGCGTGGCGGCGACCACTCGAAGCTCGGCATGGCCGACGCGCGCCGTTTCTGTCGCGACCATGGCCTGTCGAAAGAGGATACGGAGTTTGTAGTTTTCCTGGTCGAGCATCACCTGCTGATGTCGCAAGTCGCGCAGAAGCAAGATCTGTCCGATCCGGAAGTGGTGCGCGCCTTCGTCAATACGGTGAAGAACGAGCACCAGCTGACGGCGCTTTATCTGCTCACCGTCGCTGACATTCGCGGCACCAGTCCGAAAGTCTGGAATGCGTGGAAAGGCAAGCTGCTTGAAGACCTGTACCGGATGAGCCTGCGCGTGCTCGGCGGCGAAGCGCCGTCGGCCGACCGCGAACTGAAGAACCGGCAGCAGGACGCGATGGCCAACCTGCGATTGTTCGGCCTGCCAGCGAATGTCCATGAACCGCTGTGGAAAAATCTCGATGTCGGTTATTTTCTGCGTCATGACGCATCAGAAATCGCATGGCAAACCCGCGTGCTTGCCGAACATGTCGACAGTCTGCGTCCGGTAGTACGCTGCCGCCTCGGACCGATCGGCGAAGGTTTGCAAGTCGTGGTTTACCTGCGCGACCGCCCCGACCTGTTTGCTCGTATCTGCAGCTATTTCGACCGCAAAAATTTCAGCATCCTGGATGCCAAGGTGCAGACGACCCGGCACGGCTACGCGCTCGACACCTTTCTGGTCAGCGAGCCAACCTTTGCGGACAACTACCGCGAATTGATTGCGCTGATCGAGCACGATCTTGCACTCCAGCTGCAGACCGATGACGAACTGCCCGCGCCGCTAAAACCCAGGGTATCGCGCATGTCGCGCACCTTCCCGATAACACCCACCGTGCACTTGCAACCGGACGAGCGCGGCCAGTACCATCTGCTACAGATTTCGGCCAGTGACCGAACCGGCCTGCTCTACTCGATCGCCAGCGTGCTCGCCCGCTATAAAGTCAATTTGCACACGGCGAAGATCACCACGCTGGGCGAACGCGTTGAAGACGTCTTTCTGGTCGACGGCCCCACACTGGCCAATGCGCGCACGCAGATCGCGCTCGAATCCGAGCTGCTCGACGCACTGCGCATATGATGCGCACGGCTATTGCGCGGACCAATCCTTACTTCGGAAACCTGACTCATGACTGAACCCTTACGCCTGTCCAAACGCATGTCCGAGCTGGGTCTGTGCTCGCGCCGTGAGGCGGACGAATGGATCGCAAAGGGCTGGGTGAAGGTTGACGGCAAAGTGATCGCCGAACTCGGCAGCAAAGTACTGCCGCACCAGAAAATCAGCATCGAGCGGCAGGCGCAGGCCGAGCAGGCACGGCGCGTGACCGTGCTGCTGAATAAACCCATGGGTTTTGTCAGCGGACAGGCCGAAGATGGCTACAAGCCGGCATCCGTACTGGTGCGCCCCGAGAATCGCTGGTCGGAGGACAACTCTCCGATACAGTTTTCGGCAGCCCAGCTGAAAAGCCTTGTGCCGGCAGGCCGACTCGACATTGACTCCATTGGCCTGCTGATCCTCACGCAGGATGGCCGGGTCGCGAAACAGCTGATCGGCGAAGACAGCAACATCGAGAAAGAGTACCTGGTGCGCGTTAAACACCTGAAGCCGGGAAAGCTGCCTGACGGCGAACTGAAACGCTTGAATCACGGTCTCGCGCTCGACGGCCAGCCACTGCGCCCGGCCAATGTCAGCTGGCAAAACGACGACCAGCTTCGCTTCGTACTGCGCGAAGGAAAAAAGCGCCAGATACGGCGTATGTGCGAACTGGTCGGACTAAAAGTGCTTGGACTCAAGCGCGTCCGCATTGGACAGGTCAAGCTCGGTAATTTACCCGTCGGCCAGTGGCGCTACCTGCGCGACGACGAACAGTTCTGATATCGGATTCACTGTTACGGCAGGCAGGCAATCGGCGGTGTGCGGGCTCAGCCGTCATTCCAGTGCGCTGCGGTGAACGTCATGGACTCCGCCTCACGCCGCCACGTGACGGCACTGCGAGAAACGGCCAGGTACCAGGTCTGGATTCCAGCACGCGGCTTTGGCTGCGCAAAGCCGGTCGGGTTGAGCAAGGCGACACACCAGCCCGGCTCAGGATCGCGCACCGATTGATAAACGATGGCGCCGACACCTGCGTGGCGGGCAATCCGCGCAAAGGCCTGGGTCGCCGCATAGTCTGATCGATGGTGCCAGACCAGGCTATCTGCATCGAAGGGAGGCAGGCGCAAATCGACCGCGTTCGTGCCGAGTTCAACGCTGAATGCGCTGTGCGCGACCGGATCCAGCCGCTCGAGGTCCGGCGCGTCCTGCAGGAAGCGCCAGCGCCAGTAACCTATCTCGGCGCCAGCGGTTCGGATCGATTCGGCACCATAGAAAACCCCTGGATCGGTGACGCCGCGAAAGCGCGAACCGATGCGCAGCGGGCTATAACGAAATGGCGTCGCCAGCAGATAATCCAGGCGGGACAAATCTGCCGTCAGGCCCGGTTTGCTTGATTCGAGCAGCGATTCCAGCACATCCTGTTCATCGCGCGTGTCCACCAGTTTCATGGTGGCGGCGATATGCTGCGACTCGACGATCCTCCAGGCGACGGAGCGCCAGGGTCGCGACTCAGACGAGACCGCGGGAGGCGTCCAGGTAGTGAATGACACGAACCAACCCTTCAGCCTGAGGCAACAAATCGATGGGGCGCGCGCCCAGCGCACGGTTGTCGCTATTTAGCCAGCGCCGCGCCGCCTGTTCGTCGCCGACGATCGAGTCAAGAGAGCGGAATACACGAACGAAGATCAATGCCAACTCCCACTCCTTGCGGCGCTGGTCGAGACGGTAATCACCGCTGTACAGCCGGGTAATGGTCGGCGGACTCACCCCGAGAATTCGGGCCAGCAGCGCATGGGAGAGATCCAGCCGGTCGGCCGCACGAATGACTGCCTTGCCGAGAACAGCTGAAGCGTCAGCCTGACCTGCATGAGTATGCTCATATGCAATCATGCCACCCCCTTTCCTCAGAAAGGCTAGCACAGCCTTCTTTCCTCGGAAAGCGGGAATTGCATCAAGTTGCAAAATTGCTTATTTAATCGTCTGCCAAAGCCTCTGTTCCTGGAAACAGCACCTCCGTAAATCCGAAGCGGCTGAAGTCCTTGATTCGCATCGGATACAGCACACCGGCAAGATGGTCACATTCGTGCTGTACGACCCGAGCATGGAAGCCATCGACCTCCCGCACCAGCGGTCGTCCAAACGGATCGACGCCGCTGTAACGCAATCGCGCATAACGAGGCACCGAGCCGCGAAGCCCGGGAACGGACAAGCACCCTTCCCAGCCCTCTTCAACATCATCGGACAAGGGCTGCAACACCGGATTGAGCAGAACGGTCTCCGGCACCGGAGGCGCATCAGGATATCGCGCGTTCTGTCCGAACCCGAAGATCACCAATTGCAGGTTGACGCCGATCTGAGGTGCTGCCAACCCGGCGCCGTTTGCCGCATGCATCGTGTCGAACATGTCGACGATCAATGCGTGCAGCTGCGGTGTATCGAACTCCCGAACCGGTTCTGCCACGCGTAACAATCGGGGATCACCCATCTTGAGAATATCTCGCACAGCCATGGCATCCTCCCGTCAGCCGCGCTGCGCGAGCCACTCGGCAAATGCCGCACCCGTCTCCGGATGCTGCAAGCCGATTTCGACCGACGCCTGCAGATAGCCCAGTTTGGAGCCGCAGTCGAAACGATGACCATGATAGCGATAGGCCAGCACGGTCTCATACTGCATCAACGCCTCGATACCATCGGTCAGCTGAATTTCACCGCCGGCACCCTTGCCGAGTTTTTCAAGGCAGGAAAACACCCGATTGGTCAGCACATAGCGTCCGACCACGGCCAGCGTCGACGGCGCGACTTCCGGCGCTGGCTTCTCGACAATGCCCTTCACTTTCTCGAGCCGTTCGGCGAAGGCTTCGGTGCTGACTATGCCGTACTGTTTCGTATGTTCGCGCGGCACATCTTGTACGCCGAGGATGCTGGCTTGCTGACGGGCAAATTGCTCACACATTTGTCGCATCACGCCAGGGCCACCCTGGTCGCCCTGCATGAAGTCGTCGGCCAGCAGCACCGCAAACGGATCGTTGCCAACGATCGGCCGCGCGCACAGCACCGCGTGCCCGAGGCCGAGTGCCTGGGTCTGCCGGATGTACATGCAGTTAACGCTCTTCGGAATGACATCGCGCACCATCTCTAGCAGCTTCTGCTTGCCGGCCGCCTCGAGTTCGGCCTCCAGCTCATAGGCTTTGTCGAAATGGTCTTCGATCGCGCGCTTGTTGCGACCCGTGATGAAGATCATCTCTGTGATCCCGGCCTCGACCGCTTCTTCCACTGCGTACTGGATCAGGGGCTTGTCGACAATCGGCAGCATCTCCTTCGGTTGCGCTTTGGTCGCGGGAAGGAAGCGGCTGCCCAGTCCGGCAACCGGGAATACCGCTTTCCTGATCAGATTACTCATTCGGGACTCTCCAGTAATTTCATTAATCCGGCCTCGTCGACGACGGGCACACCCAGCTCTTCGGCCTTGGCCAGCTTGCTGCCAGCCTCTTCGCCCGCCACGACATAGCTGGTCTTTTTCGACACCGAACCCGACACTTTGCCGCCTGCGGCTTCAATCATCGACTGTGCGTCATCACGCCGCAGCGTCGGCAGCGTACCCGTCAGCACGAACGTCTTGCCGGTAAGGTGACGTGTGCGGCGTTCAACCTGCTGCTCTTCCCAATGGAGGCCGGCAGCGCGCAATTGCTCTATCAGTTCACGATTGAGCGGATCGGCGAGAAAGGTCAGGATGGATTTTGCGACCACCGGCCCGATGTCATCGACCTCAAGCATCTGCGCCTCGGTCGCCTGCAACAAGGCGTCCAGCTGGCCGAACTGGCGCGCCAGCGATTTCGCGGTCGACTCACCCACATGACGAATGCCGAGCGCATAGATGAAGCGCGCCAGCGTGGTCGATTTTGATTTATCCAGAGCGTCCAGTACATTCTGCGCCGACTTCTGCGCCATCCGGTCCAGCTCGGACAAGGCGGTCAGGCCCATCCGATAGAAATCGGCCGGCGTGATTACCAGACCCCGGTCAACGAGCTGTTCGACCAACTGCTCGCCAAGGCCTTCGATATCCATTGCGCGGCGTGACACGAAATGCAACAGACCGCCCTTGCGCTGTGCCGCGCACTTGATCCAGCCGCCGGAACAGCGTGCCACAGCCTCCTCTTCCGGCCGCACGATGAGCGAGCCGCATACAGGGCATTCGGTCGGCATCACAAACTCACGCGCATCGGCTGGGCGGCGCTCGGGAATATTGGCGACGACTTCCGGAATCACATCCCCGGCACGACGCACGATCACACTGTCGCCGATCCGGATATCCTTGCGCCGGACTTCATCCTCGTTGTGCAGCGTCGCATTGGTGACCGTCACGCCGCCAACCGATACGGGTGCCAGCCTTGCGACTGGCGTCAGCGCGCCGGTACGTCCGACCTGCACGTCAATGCCCAGCACCGTCGTGGTGGCTTCCTCAGCGGGAAATTTGTGGGCCAGCGCGAAGCGCGGCGCGCGCGACACGAAACCGAGCGCGCGCTGCTGTTCAACGTGGTTGAGCTTGTACACCACACCATCGATGTCATACGGAAGCGACGCGCGCTGCGCAGACACGGCAGAAAAAAACGCCAGCAGACCGTCGGCACCGCGCACCACTGCCCGTTCGGCACAGACCGGGATACCCAGTGTGACGTACCAGTCCAGCAGGCCGGCATGCGTGTCCGGCAGCGGCGCACCACCCAGATGGCCGATGCCGTAGGCGAAAAAGCGCAGGCTACGCTGCGCGGTGATGCGCGAATCCAATTGCCTAAGACTGCCCGCGGCGGCGTTGCGCGGATTGGCGAACTCTTTGTGGCCGGCCTCTCGCTGACGTTGATTAAGCTGAGCAAACTCGTTCTTGAACATCAACACCTCACCGCGCACATCGATCAGCGCAGGCGGACGATCGGTTCGCAAGCGCAGTGGAATCGAACGAATGGTGCGGATATTCGCCGTCACATCTTCACCGGTGCTGCCGTCGCCACGGGTAGCGGCCTGCACCAGCAGACCATCGATATAACGCAGATTGATCGCGAGCCCGTCGAATTTCAGCTCGCACGCATATTCGGCCTCTTGCAACGAGGCCAGGCCGTCACGCACGCGGCGGTCGAAAGCGCGGATGTCATCGTCGGAAAATCCATTGTTAATCGACAGCATTGGCACATCGTGCCGAACCTGGTCAAACTCCGGCAGTGGCACGCCACCGATGCGCTGCGTCGGGGAATCTGACGTAACAAGCTCCGGATGCGCGTCCTCCAGCCGCTGAAGTTCACGGAACAGCTGGTCATATTCCACGTCGGGAATACTTGGATTATCGAGAACGTAGTATGCGTATGCATGCCGGCTCAATGCCTCGCGCAGCCAGTCGCTGCGCGCACGCCAGTCTTGTGGATCAGGTTCGGCGGCAGATCCGCCGAACAGGTATTGCTGCGCCATCAGGCAAACAGGCGTTGCGCGAGCGCCGAGCCGGCCGGAATACCTGCTTTGTCCATCTCCCGATAGAACGTGTCCACCTCCTGGCCAATGGCATCCAGCATCGCATCAGGTAGTGGCTGTCCTTCTTCGTCGACCACAGTGCCCGCCAGGCGGCTGGCAATCGTTTTCGCAAACGCCGTCATCGCGCGGAAACCCTGACGCTCCGGCGCCACCAGCGCCACGGGCAACAACAGTTTGATTTTCCGCGTCGTCTCCTCAGCCGGGTCGGAAGAAACGCTGACAGAAAACAGCTGGCCACCGTCACCATCCGGCATCACCAGCTTGCCGTCTGGACGCAACTCCATGCCCTGCCGATGCAATGCCGGCTTCAGAGTCGAAATCATCCAAGGGGAAGAGTTGGCGCGCACATTAATCGACAGCTTTGCCTCGAATTCCTGCACTCGTTGATGCAGCGCACGCGCAGCGGCGATTGCCGCGCTCATTTCGGGAAGCTCCGGACTGGCAGCCAGGTCATCCGCCAGCTGGTCGAGCCGCGATGCCAGCTCCGAAAACTCCAGCTCGGTCAGCGCGCCATTGCGTGTAGCCATCTGCACTCCCACCTGAAGTGCATGGTAGACCCCGCCCACCGATACCGGCTCCCAGTCACCCGACTGCGTCTCACCGACGAGGCGGACCGGCTTGTTGCCAACCAGACGCAGCGGCTGGAACGCCTGCATGATTTTTTCTGCGCGCAGAGGGGCTTCCAACGCCAGCGGGACAATCAGGTCGATCGCAGGATCAAGGGGCGAGCGCTTGCGCGGCGTATCCCCGGCAGGCTGCGCATATATTGACGGCGCATCGCCCACAGACCCGGCTACCTCCGCTTCGATGTGGCCCGCCTCGAAATCCGGCGCAGAACTCAGCACGCCGTGGGGCGCATGCGCTACCTCCGGACTGTGAACGAAATCCGGTCCGTCGAAAGGCGTCAGCACCGGCTCCTGCCGCGGCATGGACTCGCCGTCGTTCATCAGGATGTCATCTTCCATTGGCGAGAAAGCCTGCTCAACAGACTTCTTCGCTCGCCATTCCTGCCATTTGTTGTAGGAAATGACACCCACCACGACCACTGCACCGATCGCCACCAGGCTGGCATGGAATTCAGTCATTCAAATCTCTTTCTAACGAGAAATATTCAACAAGGAAAGATTTTAACGAACATCAGTCGAGGCTTCGTACCTTTTCACTCCGTGGCAACCAGGCGCGCTGCGACGAACAGGTTCGGCATTGCTCCACTTTAAAGTTGATGATCATCAATCTTCACCAAATATTTGTCATTACGATAATAAAATCCGACGAAAAAGGGGGAAGTCATGTCGAATCCATCCGAAATCAAGTTGTCTGTGCTGACCTCGCTATCGATTCGCCCCCTCTTTCGTCGCCTGCGTCACTGGTGGTATCGCCGCGCAGAGGAGCATTATCTGATCTGCGCCGCTATCGAGCACGCGCATGCACGCGAGGCTGAAGACAACGAAGCGTACTACCAGAAGCGCGCCGCGATGGCCCGCTCCGAACTGCGCTTTGACTAGGAGACAAACGGCTTCCGGGCGACGATCTTGTCAGGCCGCCTGCTGCTCCGAAGCCAGATTAGCCGCCGACTCCATGTCCACAGCCACGATGCGTGACACACCCTGCTCCTGCATCGTGACGCCGATCAGCTGCTGCGCCATTTCCATCGCGATCTTGTTATGCGAGATGAAAAGGAATTGCGTATGAACCGACATCTTCTTGACCATGTTGCAGAAGCGCTCGGTGTTGGCATCGTCCAGCGGCGCATCGACCTCGTCCAGCAGACAGAACGGCGCAGGGTTCAGCTGGAAAATCGAGAACACCAGGGCAGTTGCAGTCAGCGCCTTTTCACCACCCGACAGCAGATGGATCGTTGCATTCTTCTTGCCCGGCGGCTGCGCCATCACCTGCACGCCAGAGTCGAGGATCTCCTCGCCGGTCATCACCAGCTTCGCATTTCCGCCGCCAAACAGGATCGGGAACAGCTCGCCAAAATGATGATTCACCTTGTCGAAAGTATCCTTCAGCAGGTCACGCGTTTCGATGTCGATCTTGTGGATCGCGTCTTCCAGCGTCGTGATCGCCTCGGTCAGGTCGTCGTTCTGCGCGTCGAGGAAGTTCTTGCGCTCTGAAGCCTGTGCCAGTTCATCAAGCGCGGCCAGGTTCACCGGGCCAAGCGCACTGATTGCGTTGGTCAGGCGCGTAACCTCGCCCTGCAGATAGGATGGCCGCAGGTCGTCGGTCAGCTTCTCGGCCAGCGCCGCCTCGTCCGCCTGCGTGTTCGCGAGCGCTTCGGAGAACTGCTCCTGATTCAGGCGCGCGGCCTGCTCCTTCAACTGCAGTTCGACGATGTGATCACGGATAGGCTGCAGCCCGCGCTCGGCTGCCATTTTCGATTCATCATGCTGGCGCATCCGCTGCGTCAGCTGATCAAGCTCATGGCGTGCGTTTGCCAGTATCAGCTCCTGCTCGCTGCGCCGATCGAGTAGCGATTGCAGACCCGCCTGTGCCGCCTGATCATCGAGCGACTCGAGCTCCAGGCTCCCCTGCTCCATGCTGGCAAACAGCTGCGAGGATTGCTCTAGCGCCGTCGCAATGCTGCGCTTAAGTTCTTCAATGCGGCTTTCGTGCGAGCGCTGCGCAAATTCCGCCTGCTGCGCCGATAGCTCGAACTCTCTCACATGTTCCCGCGCCCGGCTGAGAGCCGCTTCGCGCTCCAGATACACCGTCTGGCCGTCCTCGTGCGCTTCCTGTACCTGGCCCAGCTCGATGTCCAGCTGCTCGAGCACCTGCTCAGCCTCGGCTTGCACCTGCTGCTGCTCTGCGTCCTGTGCCGCAATCTCGGCCAGGTCACTGTCGATTTGCATACTGCGCTGGCTGAAACGCTCGACCGACTCGGTCAGCTTCAGCAGATCGATCTGCAGGCTGTGCAGTATCTGCTGCGCCGAAGAGACTTGCTGCGTCAGCTGTTCCAGACGCCGCGTCCCCTGCGCGAGCGCCGCATCGGCGCGTACCGATCGCTGCCTTGCCTCGTCAGCCAGCATCTGCTGTGCGCGTAACTGACGAGTCAGGTTATCGATCTCCTGCTGCCGCGCCAGCATGCCGTCCTGCTCAGAGTCAGACGCGTAGAAGCGCACCGACAGCTTGCTGATCAGATGACCTTCACGGGTAACCAGGGTCGCGCCAACCGGCAACTTCAAACGATCCGCCAATGCCCCGGCTGCATCATCGGCGATGTACACGCCATGCAGCCAGTCCTGCATCAGGGCGCGCAGACCCGGATCATCAACTTTCATCATCGCCAGCAGCGGCTTGAGGCCCACAGGCGCAATGTCAGCGGGCACCATCGTGCCCGACAGCGAATACAGCGACAGCTTGGCAGGCGGCGCATCGCTGAAGAAAGCCTTCGCCCAATCAAGGTTCGATACCTCGAGCGCGCCGGTGCGCTCGCGCAGCACCGACTCCAATGCGGTCTCCCACCCCTGTTCGATGGACAGCTTTTGCCACAAACGCGGCAGCTCGCCGAGCTCATGCTTGTTCAGCCAGGGCGCCACCTTGCTCCCGGTCTGCACGCTTTCCTGTAGCTGCCGCAGCGCGGCGAGGCGTGCTTCGAGCTGCGCATAGTTCGCAGTCTCGGCGTTCACAGACTGCTGAGCATCGCGACGCTCCTGCTCCAGTCGCGGCTGGATTTCGCGCGCGGCGGCCAGCTCTGACTGCGCGTGCTCGAGCTGCATTTCCCTCTCGTCGACCTGCGCCTTCAGGTTGGTCAGATGCGCGGTGTCGGGCAACGCCAGCATGTTCTTTTCCTGCGCCAGACGTTCGCGGCGCAGCGAAAGGCCCGACAGGATATTCGACGCATTCCGCTGATGCGCCGACTCCAGCTCGATTCGCTGCTGTACCTGCATGATGCGTGCGCGCGATTCGGTGGTCGCCAGCTGCGCGGTACGCCACGCTTCTTCAATCGCCGGCAGTGCTTCCTGCTTCATCTGCAGTACCTGCTGCGCCTCGGCGACACGCATGCCGTGTTCCGCGAGCGCCAGTTCGGCCTGCGCCAGTTCATCCTGGAATTGGGTACTTTGCCGCTGCCACTGGTCGCGCTGCGCCGACAGCGAGTTCAACTGCGTCTGCAGACGGGTACGCGATTCGATCACGAACTTGATCTGCGCTTCAAGGCTGCCGATCTCTGAGTTCGTCTGATACAGCGCACCCTGCGCCTGGTGCATGCGATCGCCAGCGGCATAGTGCTCCTGCCGCTGATGCTCAAGCTCGGTCTCGACATGCCGCAGTTTGGCGGTCTGCTCTTCGAGTTCGGTCTGGGCTTTCTCGATATCGCGCGCAAATTTCTGCTGCTCGGCCATGGCTTCGGTCTTGCGCAGCAACCACAGCAACTTCTGCTTTTCTTCCTGGTCACCCTGCAGCTGATGGAATTTCTGTGCAACTTCTGCTTGCCCCTGCAACTTATCGACATTCACGTTCAGCTCGCGCAGGATGTCGTCGACACGCTGCAGGTTTTCACGCGTATCCTGCAGGCGGTTTTCGGTCTCGCGGCGGCGCTCCTTGTATTTCGACACGCCGGCGGCTTCCTCGAGGAAGATGCGCAGCTCTTCCGGGCGCGCCTCGATGATGCGCGAAATCATGCCCTGTCCGATGATGGCGTAGGCACGCGGGCCAAGTCCGGTGCCGAGGAAAATGTCCTGAATGTCCCGGCGGCGCACCGCCTGGTTATTGATGTAGTAAGTCGAGGTGCCGTCGCGGGTCAGCGTCCGCTTGACCGAAATCTCGGCGAAGGTGCTCCATTGGCCCGCGGCCTTGCCGGCGCTGTTGTCGAACACCAGCTCGACCGATGCCCGCCCTGCCGGCTTACGGTTGGTCGAGCCATTGAAGATCACGTCCTGCATCGATTCGCCGCGCAGTTCGGAAGCCTTGGACTCGCCCAGCACCCAGCGCACGGCATCGATGATGTTCGACTTGCCGCAACCGTTCGGCCCGACCACGCCAACCAGCTGTCCGGGGACCTGAAAGTTGGTCGGATCGACAAAGGATTTGAAGCCCGAAAGTTTGATGGAAGTTAACCGCACGTTTTTTCCCAGCCCAAAAAGAGAAACCGGGCGGCGGGCCCGGCGGGACAATATGAGTCACTCAATCATAACATCCGGGTGCGCTATTTCCGATTGAACGAAGGGGCATGACCAGCGAGTCCGCCCAGTGATGTCCAAAGGTATAATCCGGCGTCTCGAAAACCCGAAAAACAGCCTCCAGGCACGCCGTGAATCCTCTGCTCGCCAAACTTCAGCCTTATCCTTTCGAAAAGCTTCGGCAATTGTTCGCTGGCGTGACGCCAAACTCTGACTACGCACCGATCAGCCTCGGTATCGGCGAACCCAAGCATCCGACGCCGGCGTTTATTCAGCAGGCGCTGGCCGATCATGTGTCCGGGCTGGCAAATTACCCGACGACTGCCGGCAGCGATGCGCTGCGCCAGGCCATCTGCGGCTGGCTGGAGCGCCGCTACGGACTGCCGGCACTCAACCCGGCCACCGAGGTTCTGCCGGTGAATGGCTCACGTGAGGCGCTGTTCGCGCTGGCGCAAGCCGTCATTGACCCGATGGCAAAAGCGGTCGTGGTGTGCCCGAATCCGTTCTATCAAATTTACGAGGGCGCGGCCTTCCTGGCCGGTGCCGAGCCGTTTTTTGCGAACTCCGATCCAGCCCGCAACTTCGCACCAGACTTTTCGAGCGTACCGACCGACGTCTGGCCGCGCGTCCAGCTGCTTTACATCTGCACACCCGGCAATCCAACCGGTGCCGTGCTTACGCTGGATGACTGGAAGGAGCTGTTTACGCTCTCGGATCGCCACGGCTTCGTGATCGCGGCGGACGAGTGCTACTCGGAAATCTACTTCGGCGATCAAAAGCCGCTCGGCGCGATGGAAGCCGCACATCAGCTTGGCCGCAGCTATGAGCGGCTAATCGCGTTCTCGAGCCTGTCCAAGCGCTCGAACGTGCCCGGCATGCGCTCGGGCTTCGTCGCCGGCGACCCGGCAATCCTGAAACAATTCCTGCTATACCGCACCTATCACGGCAGCGCGATGAGCCCGTCGGTGCAATCCGCGTCCATCGTGGCGTGGAACGACGAGACCCATGTCGAGGAAAACCGCGCCAAATACCTTCGCAAATTTAACCAGGTGACGCCCATGCTGGCTGAGATATTCGATGTCGCCCTGCCCGATGCCGGCTTCTACCTCTGGGCGCGAGTCGACAAGCTGGCGAAGATCACCGATACCGAATTCGCACGCCGGCTGTACGCCGAATATAATGTGACGGTCCTGCCGGGTAGCTATGTCGCGCGCGACGCGCATGGCATCAACCCTGGTGCGAACCGCATCCGCATGGCGCTGGTCGCCGAAGTCGACGAGTGCCTTGAGGCCGCCCGGCGCATCGTTGAATTCACGCGCAAACTGGCTGCCTGAACCTACCCTTACTTCGCAAACAAAAACACCATGACCCAACCACTGCAAAGCCTCATCGAAAACGCCTGGGAAGAGCGCACCAATTTTTCGCCGAAATCGGCACCGGCCGATATCCGTGACGCGGTCGCCGCTGTCATCGAACAACTCAATCAAGGCACCCTGCGCGTTGCGCAGAAAGACAGCGGCGCCTGGGTTGTCAACCAGTGGGTCAAGAAGGCCGTGCTGCTGTCGTTCCGCCTGGAAGACAACGTGCCGATTTCCGGTGGCAACGGCATGCAGTTTTACGACAAAGTACCGACCAAATTCGCAGACTACAGTGCCGATGACTTCGCCAAGGGTGGCTTCCGTGTCGTGCCACCGGCCGTTGCGCGCCGTGGCAGCTTCATCGGCAAAAACGTGGTGCTGATGCCTTCGTACGTGAACATCGGCGCTTACGTCGACGAAGGCACGATGGTTGATACGTGGGCGACCGTCGGCTCCTGCGCACAGATTGGCAAGAACGTTCACCTGTCCGGCGGCGTCGGCATCGGCGGCGTGCTCGAGCCGATGCAGGCCAACCCCACCATCATTGAAGACAACTGCTTCATCGGCGCACGCTCGGAAGTGGTCGAAGGTGTGATCGTCGAAGCGAACTCGGTGATCTCAATGGGCGTCTACATCGGTCAGTCGACCAAAATTTATGACCGCGCGACCGGCGAAGTGACTTATGGTCGCATCCCGGAAGGCTCAGTAGTCGTGTCCGGCAATCTGCCCTCGGCCGACGGCAAGTACAGCCTGTACTGCGCTGTGATCGTCAAGCGTGTCGACGAAAAAACCCGCGCAAAGACATCGATCAACGAGCTGCTGCGCGGCGACTGATCAAAAAGCCGCCGGACGCCGGTTCATGCCGGCATACGGCGGCTTTGACTTGTATAAAAATGATCATCCTCTACGGCATTCCCAACTGCGATACGGTAAAGAAGGCGCGTACCTGGCTCGACCAGGCAGGCCTTGCTTACCATTTTCACGACTTCAAGAAGGCGGGTCTAGACTCGGCGTCCGTTGCCGCCTGGCTCAAGAAGGTGCCGTGGGAGACACTGGTCAACAAAAAAGGTACGACTTGGCGCGCCTTGCCTGATGAACAGAAAATAGCGATCGCCGATGCCGGCAGCGCAACCGCGCTGATGCTTGCGAACACCAGCGTAATCAAACGCCCCGTGCTCTGCACCCATGACAAGGTACTGGTAGGTTTCGACTCCGCCCTCTATGAAAAGACCCTGAAAGCATGAGCAAGACTCTCGCGCTCACTGAAGAACTGATCTCGCTGCATTCGGTGACACCCGCTGATGGCGGCTGCCAGCTGAAGATGGCGGAACGACTGGTGCCTCTCGGCTTTGTCTGCGAGACCATTGCCTCCGGCGACGTTACCAACCTTTGGGCGCGCCGCGGCACTGCACAGCCGCTGCTGGTATTCGCCGGCCACACTGACGTCGTACCGACCGGCCCGCTCGAGCGCTGGACCTCGGATCCGTTCACGCCGACTCACCGTGACGGCAAGCTGTACGGCCGCGGTGCAGCCGACATGAAGACCTCGCTGGCCGCCATGGTGGTCGCGACCGAAGAATTCGTCACCGCACATCCTGACCACAAAGGCTCGATCGGTTTTCTGATCACCAGCGATGAAGAAGGTCCGGCAGTTGATGGCACCGTGATCGTCTGCGAAGCGCTGACGGCACGCGGAGAACAACTCGACTATTGCATCGTCGGTGAACCCACGTCCGTGAACACGCTGGGTGACATGATCAAGAACGGCCGTCGCGGCACGATGTCCGGCAAGCTGCTCATCAAGGGCATACAAGGCCATATCGCCTATCCGCACATGGCGAAAAATCCCATTCACCTGGCCATGCCGGCATTAGCTGAACTGGCCGCCATCGAATGGGACCGCGGCAATGAATACTATTCGCCGACCTCGTGGCAGATGTCGAACATCCATGCCGGTACCGGTGCATCGAATGTGATCCCCGGCGAGTGCGTGGTCGATTTCAATTTCCGCTTTGCGACGGCCAGCACTGTGGAAGGATTGCAGCAACGCGTGCATGCGGTGCTCGACAAGCACGGCCTTGATTACGACCTGAAGTGGACCGTCGGCGGCCTGCCCTTCCTGACGCCGCGCGGCCAACTGAGCGACGCGATCAGTACAGCCATCAACGACGAAACCGGACTCGATACCGAGCTTTCCACCTCGGGCGGCACCTCCGATGGACGCTTCATTGCCCAAATCTGCCCTCAGGTCATAGAGTTTGGTCCGACCAATGCGAGCATCCACAAGATCGACGAACACGTTGCGGTGACGGAGATCGATCCGCTAAAAAACATCTACCGTCGAACGCTAGAGTATCTGCTTCGCTAAGGAACCTTCAACCGAACAACTGTACACAAGTGGCTCCCGCACATCCGCACAGGAGCCACGATGAGTTTTCATACAGCGAATCTTCAACCAACTTATCCCGCAACTACGACGACCGTTATAACCGCGACAACGGATACAACGGCAACGACAGTCACCACTACCACAACAACCACGGCGGCACCGACCACCGTTCTAAAAATGGTCACGCGTCCTACGGGTGGCCACGCCAGTACCCTAGGCCTAAGCTGGGAAACACCAGACGATCGGGCAAAGTATCTCGACACAACCGGCCTTCCCCCTATCTACGCTGCCGTCATTAACGATGACTGGGAACTCGCGGCAACGATGCTGTCTGCGAAGCAGATCGGCACCACATGGCAGTTTGATCCGCGTGCAGCAGGTGCTGCTGCTGGTGCCGCCGACTGGCAAAACGGTCTGACGCACCCAAACAAGCAAGTCCAGAAAGTGGCCATCATCGAGATGGCATTAGCCCTCGTGCACGGAAGCACCACCGATGACGCTGGCTGCCTGCACGGAACCAGTCTACTGACGCTCTGCCTGAAAAAACACGCGCCTGCAGCCTTCCTGAAACAGCTGATCGCCTCGATCAAGGCACACTCGCCGGACGGCTTGAATCTTCCCGACCCCAGCGGGCGCACACCGCTCTATGTCGCTGCAGAACAAGGCGTGAAGGAGCAAGTGACGTTACTTCTTGCTGAAGGTGCTGACCCGATAGCCCGATGCAATTTCCAGCAGATCAGTGATCCCGCCGACATGCCGACGGCGCATGAGGCTGCGGTAAACAGCCAGCATCAGGAGATTTTTGAAATCCTCCTCGGAAAATCCATGGCATCTTCCGATTGGCTTAAAGCCTATCAAGCAGGCGACGATGTCCTGTCTCTTCGCAAATGGACAAGTCGCCACAGCGCGGACGAGGTCCGGGCACTGGCTGGCCGATTCCCTGACCTGGCGCTTATCCTAATGAATGCAGACGATAAATCCGGCAACAGCGGCATCTACCGCTGCATCGCCAACGGAGACTGGCCTGATGTTCCCTTCCATCCGCTGGGAAGGTCGGCTTGGGAAAAAAAGCCGTTGTGCGTCGCCGCCGCTTTAGGGCAAGCCGACATTTTTTTCCGCATGCTGGATATTTGCCTGACTGATGGGACTTTCAAACAGGACCGCATTGATGCGGAACGCATCATCGCCGATTTTCTGAAGCATTCCCCTGTTGAAAAAGCAATTCAATTGCCGGAACGATGGCCTGACGCGAAGAACCTGTTTTGCGAACTGATCTCTGAAAGTCGATTTCTCGGCGAGATCAGTTCGAATTTCGGAAAATTTTCGAATCTTGTGGCATTCGCATGGCCCTTATTGGATGCTCGACAACGGACAGCCGTCGTGATGGCCACATCGAATCTTGACGCACACCATCTGCGCTTTGTGATGGGCTTGGGTCATGTTGAAGTCGAGCATAATTACTGGCGCCTGATGCAGCTTGTCGCTGCATCAAATAGAAAAACGGCATTGTACGAACTGATAGAGACATACTCGCCTTTCGTATCGAATGCTATTGCAGCGCTACAGTTGGGCGAAATGGATGTACCCATCGAATTGATCGCGCAGGTACTCAACGCAGGAAGCACCCTATTGTTCGACAGGTTCATTCAGGCCAGCCTTGATGTGCAATTGCTGCTCGATGCGGACAGCGAACTATTTTTAGCCTACCTGGCCGATTGCAATCCTTCCCGCTTGCGTGACTGGCTTGCAGGCTGCGAATTCACGGTGACCGACGAGGCGCTAGATAACGCGCGTACAGAGGCCGGACGGCAAGCATTGATCACCCTGAAAACGGAAAAAACATCAGGCGAGGGCAACGTCGCCAGCGGCGTAACGGGATAGGCTTAATTATTGAGGTCTGACGGCAGCACAGCTCACCGGATTGCCGCCTTCCCCGCGCAATCCGGTATCCTTGCGCCTTTGAATGATCTTCTCCCTGCGACCGAGCCGGGAATGCCGCAATGCCCTTACCTTTCCAAACCCTGCGCGACCTGCTGCGCCATGCCGTCACCCGCTTCAACACCGAGAAACTATTTTTCGGTCACGGCAGCGACAACGCCTATGACGAAGCAGCCTACCTGCTGCTGCACACGCTGAAGCTTCCGCTCGATCAGTTAGAGCCTTTCCTCGATGCGCGCCTGACTGAAGCGGAAATTGCCACCCTGCTCAGCCTGATCGAACGGCGCGCGAAAGACCGCGTGCCCGTCGCCTATCTGACTCATGAAGCACTGCTCGGCGACTACCGCTTCTATGTGGATGAACGTGTGATCGTGCCACGCTCCTTCATCGCAGAACTGATTCCCGAGCAATTCCAGCCATGGATCGCCGACCCGGACGAGGTGACGCACGTACTTGAGCTGTGCACCGGTTCCGGATGCCTGGCGATCATGCTGGCGGATGCCTTCCCGAACGCCCGTGTCGATGCAATCGATCTGTCGGCCGACGCACTGGATGTGGCAAAGCGAAACGTCGACGACTATCACCTGCAAGACCGGATCGCGCTGCTCCGGTCTGACCTCTACGATGATCTGCCGAAAAGAAAATACGATCTGATCGTTACCAACCCGCCTTATGTGAACAGCGCATCGATGGCGAAATTGCCTGCTGAATTTCTGAATGAGCCGCAAATCGCGCTCGCCGGCGGCGCGGATGGAATGGATCTGGTCCGTCGTATCGTCGCCGGAGCCAAAGAGCGGCTGACACCCAACGGTGTGCTGGTCGTCGAGATCGGCAATGAATTCGCACATGCAGAAGCCGCGTTTGCCGCCTTTGAGCTGACGTGGCTTTCGACGAGCGCGGGGGACGAGGCCGTCTTTCTGCTGACTGCTGATCAGCTTTGATCATTGAATGACTCCGAATCCCGGCCTGTGCCGGGATGACGATTTTTTGCCGACACCGGTTGAAGCGCCACCCCGGCGCACCCAGCGATCTCGCGGCTGCGCCTTTTCCCTGACACCATGATACGTCTCCAACAACTCAGCCTGATGCGCGGCACCAAGCCGCTGTTCGAGCTGGCCGACCTCACCCTCAACCCCGGCGAAAAAGTCGGCCTGATCGGTGCCAACGGCACTGGCAAGTCCACGCTGTTCGCCATGCTGCGCGACGAACTGCATCCGGATGCCGGCAGCATTGACTATCCGAAGCAATGGCGCGTGGCCTATGTCGCACAGGAGACACCGGCGCTCGATCGCACAGCGGTCGATTACGCAATTGATGGCGATGCTCATCTGCGCACACTTGAACGCGAACTGCAGGCGCTCGAAATGCAAGGAGCACAGGCTGACGGCCATCGGATCGGCGAACTGCACGCCAGGCTGGCTGACGCCGATGCCTATACCGTGAAATCACGCGCCGAGCAGCTGCTGACGGGCCTGGGCTTCTCGGAGCAGCAAATGACACAACCAGTCGCCAGCTTTTCCGGTGGCTGGCGCATGCGGCTCAATCTCGCGCAGGCACTGATGTGCCCGTCTGAGCTGCTGTTGCTCGACGAGCCGACCAACCACCTTGATCTGGACGCTATCCTGTGGCTGGAAGACTGGCTCAAACGCTACCCGGGCACGCTGATCGTGATTTCGCACGATCGCGACTTCCTCGACGGCGTGACCAATGTCATCGTGCATATCGACGAGCGCAGGCTGAAACGCTACTCGGGCAACTACAGCGCCTTCGAGCGTCAGCGCGCGGCGCAGCTCGTGCTGGCTCAGGCTTTGCTGGAAAGACAGCAGCGCAAGCGCGAACATTTGCAATCCTTCATTGATCGCTTCAAGGCCAAAGCCACCAAGGCAAAGCAGGCCCAAAGCCGCGTCAAGGCACTCGCACGGATGGAAGAACTTGCGCCTCTGCGCGCTGCCGCAGAATTTTCATTTGAATTCCGCGAGCCCGAGCGCGCGCCCAATCCATTGCTGGTGCTGGACAAGGTTGACGCCGGCTATCGCAACGACAGTGGCGAAGAAAAAATCATCGTCCAGGGTATCGAATTCGCGCTGCAGACCGGCCAGCGCATCGGCTTGCTCGGCGTGAACGGTGCCGGCAAATCGACGCTGATCAAGATTATCGCCGGCGATCTGGCGCCGTTGCATGGCGTTGCGCGTTTGGGCAAAGGACTCGCGATCGGCTATTTCGCGCAGCACCAGCTGGAAATGCTGCGACCTGATGATTCGCCAATGATGCACCTGATGCGCATCGCGCCCGATGTGCGCGAGCAGGAGTTGCGCGACTTCCTCGGTCGCTTCAACTTCCCCGGCGAGATGGTTAAAAGCCCGATCGCGCCTTTTTCAGGCGGCGAAAAGGCACGGCTGGCGCTGGCACTGATCGTCTGGCAGCGCCCCAACCTGTTATTGCTGGATGAACCGACCAACCATCTGGATCTGGAAACGCGCGAGGCACTCACCGAAGCGCTTGCGCAGTTCGATGGCACAGTGCTGCTGGTTTCGCACGACCGTCATCTGCTGCGAGCGACTGCTGATGAATTCATGATCGTGGCCGACGGCAAACTCAAACCATTCGATGGCGATCTTGACGACTATCGGGACTGGCTGTTCAAGTCGCGCGCGGCAGCAGCATCCAATCCCGCGAGCACGCTGACCACATCAGCCGAGAGCCCGGCCATTGACCGACGCGAGCAGCGCCGAATCGACGCGGAAGAGCGTCAGCGCTTGTCGTCGCTACGCAAGCCGCTGGAAAAACGGCTGCAGCAGGTGGAAGCAGCGATGGCAAAGAGTGAACAGGAACGTGCAAAGCTGGACGCCGCGCTGGCGCAGCCAGATATCTACGATGCCTCGCGCAAAGATGAACTCAGGCCCTTGCTCGCTCAGCAAACCGAGGTCAAAAAAGCGTTGGACGCGCTGGAAGGCGAATGGCTGGATCTGCAGGACTCGCTGGAGCAGATCGACAAGTAAGCGATTTCAGACCAGCGAGGCTCTGCTTTTCTCCGTTGCGGAACAGCAGCTCGGTCACTCGTTTAGCCAAGCTGAAGAACTGAAGAACCTTCCGAATTCGACTGCTGATAACGTCAGCTTTCATCGCCGCTTAACAAATCATTGGGCGGAGCGACGCATCCTTGCGAGAACATCGCCGGCAAGAATATTTCAGTCACCAGCAAATGTTCGTGCTCTAGCAGAAATACGGTGCGACGCGCCCAGCATGGCGTATCCGCTGTGCCGGGCGCGCGGCGCACTAGCGCAAAAAGGGCCATGTGCGCTTCGATCACGGTAAATTCCCGCTTCAGCCAGCGGGGGGTGTCGCGAGCAAATAACAGCTCGCCGAGCGGACGCGAGCCCAGCGAGTTCAGTTCCTGATGGGCGCGCAACTTCGACGATACATACACAGTCCGCGCCACCAATCTCGACTGCCGCCCACACCAGAGAACGACTTCGCGCACGTGGCCAGCCTGGTCTGTTGTGTTCAGCAATGTCCGTTCATCTGCAAGCAAAGAACCGGAAGAATCGTGCACCACCTGTACGCTCATTTCCGGGCCAAACGTTTGCTGCAGCGCCCGAGTCATGGAGGTGTCGAGCAATATCCAGGCACGTACGTACGGAGGAACCGGCTTGGGCAAGCCGAAGGAGGCATCGCGCCAGCACGGCGCACCACGCGCACAGGAGTCAACATCCAGATGCGATGATGAATTGCGAATCCGAGCATTTTCCCGGTACATGTTCTTGAATCTCTGAAATGGGTGACTTGACCCTGACGGTCTTGGCACGGTTGATCGACATCGCAACGAAGTCGATTCTAGGTCAATCGATATCGGGCAGATGCTCCCTCAGGCTGGTAGTGCATGATTCACCACAACAGCCTCCGCTATCGCCATGACGAGCCAGGGAACCGATGGCACAGGGTCTCGTTTCTCTTCCGGCATAATCCCAATCATGAGCAATAAAAATGAACAAAAGCCGCTAAACGGCATCACCGTCCTTGACCTGACCCGTCTGCTGCCCGGTCCGATGGCCACTCTGCATCTGGCCGATATGGGTGCGACGGTCATCAAGATTGAAGACAAGGGGATGGGCGACTATGCGCGCACGATGAGTCATGTGCGCCAGGAACTGTCGCAGCTGTTCATCGCAGTCAATCGCGGCAAGGAAATTCTCCGGCTCGACCTGAAAGACCAGGAAGACCGGACGCGCTTCCTGCAGAAGGTCGACACCGCCGATGTCGTCGTCGAAAGCTTCCGTCCCGGCGTGATGGAGCGCCTGGGTCTGGGCTGGAGCAGCTTGAAGGCACGCAATCCTCAGCTCGTCATGTGTGCCATCAGTGGCTATGGCCAGACCGGGCCGCTGGCGCTGGCAGCCGGCCACGACATCAACTACATCGGGTATTCCGGTGTGCTTGCGCAAAACACCGATGACAGCGGCCGACCGGTGTTGCCCAACCTGCAGATCGGTGACCTGCTGGGCGGCTCGCAATCCGCCGTGCAAGGTATCCTGGCCGCGCTGCTCGCAGTGAAGATGGGCGGACCGGGCCGCTTCGTTGACGTATCCATGACGGATGCCACCTTTGCGCACAATGTGATGCCTCTGCTTGCATACAACTACTACGGCAAGACCGCCGCGCCCGCACGGGATTTTCTGACTGGCGGCGTACCCTGCTACAACGTCTATCGCACGCAAGACAATCGCTATATGGCCGTGGGTGCGCTCGAGCTGAAATTCTGGGAAACCTGCTGCGCCGTGCTTGGTCGCCCCGACCTGAAAACACATCACTGGTCGCTCGGTCAGGAAATTGGCGGTGACGATGCGATGCAAGTAAAAGCAACGCTTGAACAAATTTTTGTAACGCGCACGCAGCAGGCATGGACTAAAGCATTTGCGGCTGCGGATTGCTGCGTCTCACCCGTGCTGAGCACCGAAGAGGCGATACGGCATTCGCAATCAATCGCACGCGGCCTGTCGTCGACAGCCACCCATCCGACCGAGGGAGACTATGTGCAGACGCGCGCGTCAGTACTGTTCTCACTCTAATTCTCCCTAGGTGCAGCAAATCCGGTAACGGCCTCATTCCCTTGAGGGATCGCCTCAAAATCGCTCAATGAGCAATCTCTGACCTAAATCGCCCCGATTGTCTCGCCGATCAGCGTGACAAGGAACGCTTTTCCTGTAATCGCAACTGATCGCGGTGTTGACTGGCTCCAACGCCAGACGGCATTACTGATTCGACCGTTGACATGTGGGTACCGGCTCATGACGTCACTCGACCAGATCACGATCCAGTTTTATTTCATTTGCTCAGGAGATTTCATGCGCGCGATTTATCAAGGCCCTGTCGGAGGCATTCCATTCAACCCTGCCATACACGGACACATACCGGAGATGAATCCCGCAGATCGCCGGCTATTCAATGCGGTCGTCTTTGCAAACGAAACGGATTTTTTGCCGCTGATGAATGCCGCCATCGCAGACGGTGCCAGCATCGATGCGACGGACAGCGCCGGCAATAATTTGCTTCAAGCCGGCGTCCAAAGAAATTCCGTTCGCATAGTACAAGCGCTGCTGGCGCTGGATGCGCCTTTGCCTGTCGTTCCTCCGTCTGGTGTCGATCTGGTCATGCAGGCGGCCGCACAAGACAATGCGGCTATGGTGAGTCTGCTTGTCGATAGCGCCGACATGCTCGTCGATGCCTCCGATGCGACAGGAAAGACGGCACTTCATTACGCGGTCAAGTCAGGATCGTTGAGCACGATCGAGGCGCTACTTCAGCGCGGCGCCAATTGCGATGCACCGGCCTGCGGGATGAGTGCAGCCGAAATCGCTGACATTTTCGGGACACGCAGCAGTCTTTCCGGAGCGGATGTCACACCCTTGGCGATTGCGGTGGGCCGGTGTGACGTGCCCGCAGCAATGCGATTGCTGGAAGCGGGCGCAATGCTCACACCACGATGGAGAAACCCGCTGTGGATCGCAGCCAGCAACAGCGACGCCGCGATGTTTGACATGCTGCTCAATCATTGCGCCACGACCCGGCAGACATCTACCGTACTCAATCAAGCCGTGCTCGAATGTACGCTGATCGGTAATGAGCAGACCCATCTGCTACGGCAAGTGCTTGAACACCATGAGAGTCATCCCAGCGATGCACTCGACCTCGATACCGCATTGTTAGTGGCCGTGACTGTGGGTCATGTCGACCAGGCTGCGTTGTTGCTCGAAAAAGGTGCGTGCATCAACGCCGACGCCGAAACCATCGAATCTATCTGGACGGCCGCTGCCGACCAGGAAGATGAAGCGCTGCTTGATCTGCTGACGGCGTCGTCTGACATTGCGTTCGACGGCATGCTAATGACGCGGCTGGACGGACCGCCGGTCCTGCTGACGCAATTGTGCGCACTGGTCGACGACCCCCAGATTCTCGCGGCGAATGGCATTTTCGTGTCAATAGTGCGTCCCATCATTCCACCATTGCGGCATCTCAACGTCACTGCCGGCACATTGACAACGGCCCAGCTCGCCAACGAGACAGCGCTGCTGCTGTCGCACTGGCTGCCACAAGATCAGCCCGATCCGCTGCAAGCTGCGCCCGGTTCCCCACTGGCGCAGGCGGAGCACATTTCGAATTTCAATTTTATTGCCGAGCTTCAGTACAATCAACCGACCATCCGGCACGGACAATCCCAATTCATCGATAACGCCGTCGCGGCACGACGACGTTCAATGTCTGCTCTGGCAACGCAAACCCTGCAGTCATTGCAGGCCGGGCTGATCAACTCACTGTCGGCCAATTTTCTGTTGAAGGCACGAGAACACGCCGATGCCGGCAACCAGCACCTGGAATTGTTCATGCAACAAACCCTGTGCGACGAACATGGGTTGCCGGATCAGCTCGCGCAGCTGATCGCCCGGGCATGGTCAGCATCTGAAATCGTCATTGGCAGCGAAATGTCGACTAGCGCGGCTCCCGATGCGGAGGTGGTCTCCAGGCTCATGTTTCACACGCTGTTCTGCAAGCTCGACGACACCACTGCTTCCGAGCACAGCCTGATGTACTACTGCAAAAACATACTGACCGACCAGCTTTCAACAGCGCATGCGCAATTGATGCCGTTGGTAGGGCAGCCCGCGCGTTTCCTGCGCGCGCTCGAACACAGGCAAGGACTGCAACCGGTGAATGTCGCTTCGCTTACTCTGTCGATCCAGACGGCCACCGGACTGCCGGCAGCCGTCTGCGCGGCGCTGGCAAGCTGCTGGCAACGCGCGGTGTCCGATGCCCGCCAGAGCGTGGACGGCAGAAACTTCGACACAGGAAATCGGTTTGAGCAACTTGATCAAGCCTTCTCCAGCCACTGGCAAAACTGGCTGGAAGAAAATGCAGGACAAACCGGCGAAGCTGCGCTTCCCCTCACCCCCGAAGAAGTCCTTCAGGCCATCGGCTGGTGCGAGGGTATACGCCAACGCGGGGAAGAAACGCGCAAACGCAAGGCCGGCGCGGAAGCGGAAGGCGCGCCGCCGGCCAAACCACCCCGGCTGCAGTAACTCTCTGACTGAGCATGCTGCGTGGAAAATAGTCGTACAGCATGCTCTGTCAGGCCAAATAGGTAATTTATAACCTATTTCCAAAACATTACTTCATTGAAACTACTCGCCAGATTCAGTTAAATCCCGTGTTGGCAATCGAACATATCGCAGATTACAGCATGTTAAACTTCACCTCGGGAAGGCAAGGCGGTTTCCGCACGCGCGTTCGGTTGTTGTGTGCCTATCTTGTCTACCCTCGCAGGCTTGCCTGCCGCCGGCAATTTTTATTCAGCCTCCAACGGCGGGCGAGCGCGACCTGAATCCAGTATTACTCGAAGGAGTTTTGATGAACGCCCCCCTGAATCGAAGGCAGTTCTTCAGGATCTGTGCGGCCGGGATAGGAAGTTCCTCCCTGGCCGTGATGGGTCTTGCGCCCTCGGTAGCGCATGCTGAAATGCGTGCCTACAAGCTTGATCGAGCGACGGAAGTCCGCAATACCTGTGCTTACTGCTCGGTAGGCTGCGGCATCCTGATGTACGCCACCGGCGACAAATCCAAGAACGTAAAAGCGGAAGTCTTCCACATCGAAGGCGATCCTGATCATCCGGTCAACCGCGGCACCTTGTGCCCGAAAGGCGCCGGCATCCTCGACATGCTGCGCAGCCCGTCGCGTCTGAAGCATCCCGAAGTGCGCCGCCCCGGCTCCGACACATGGGAGCCGATCGAATGGCATCAGGCTATCGACGAGATCGCCCACCTGATGAAGGCCGACCGCGACGCGAACTTCGTCGCAAAGAATGCCGACGGCCAGACAGTCAACCGCTGGCTATCCACCGGCATGCTGTGTGCCTCCGCAGGATCGACCGAAACCGGTTACCTGACCCAGAAGATCGTACGGTCTCTGGGCATGATCGCAGTCGATAATCAAGCTCGCGTCTGACACGCACCGACGGTGGCAGGTCTTGCCCCGACGTTTGGCCGTGGCGCGATGACGAATCACTGGGTCGACATCAAGAATGCCGACCTGATCCTGGTCATGGGTGGAAACCCGGCCGAGGCGCACCCGTGCGGATTCAAATGGGTCATTGAAGCAAAAGCACACAACAAGGCGAAGCTGATCGTTGTCGATCCGCGCTATACGCGCACGGCATCGGTGTCCGATTTCTACACGGCCCTGCGTCCGGGTTCGGACATTGCCTTCCTCGGCGCGCTGATCAACTACCTGATCAGCAATGAGAAATACCAGGCGGAGTACGTGGCGTCATACACGGACGCGACTTTCATCGTCGGCAAGGATTTTCATCTGGTCGACGGTCTGTATTCGGGCTACGACGCGGAGAAGCGCAAATACGACCGCAGCAGCTGGACGTACGAGCGCGGCGCGGACGGCTACGTGAAGACCGATCCGACCCTGAAGGATCCGCGTTGCGTGTTCAACCTGATGAAGGAACACTACAGCCGCTACACGCCGGAAATGGTGGAGCGCGTCTGCGGCACGCCGAAGGCGGATTTCCTGAAGGTCGCCGAGATGGTCGCGACCACCTCCGGCACCGACCGCACGATGACGATCCTGTACGCGCTCGGCTGGACTCACCACAGCTATGGCTCGCAGATGATCCGCGCCGGCGCGATGGTCCAGCTTCTGCTCGGCAATATCGGACAGTCCGGCGGCGGCATGAATGCACTGCGCGGTCACTCGAATATTCAGGGTCTGACCGACCTCGGCCTGCTGTCGACCATGCTGCCGGGCTACATGAGCCTGCCAAAGGACGCCGAACAGGATTACGCGGGCTACATCGAGAAACGCGCGCAGAAACCGGCGCGCAAAGACCAGATGTCGTACTGGCAGAACTATGAAAAGTTCATGGTCAGCATGATGAAGTCCTGGTACGGCGATGCCGCGACCAAAGAGAACAACTGGGCCTTCGACTACCTGCCGAAAGTCGACAAGGACCACGACATCATCCAGGTCTTCGACGACATGCATCAGGGCAAGATGAGCGGCTACATCGCTCAGGGCTTCAACCCGCTGGCGGCCTTCCCGAACAAGAAAAAAATCGGCGAGGCGCTGGCCAAGTTGAAGTTTCTGGTCGTGATCGACCCGCTGGCGACCGAGACCTCGGAGTTCTGGTCCAACCACGGCGAGTTCAATGACGTCGATCCGAAGCAGATCCAGACCACGGTGTATCGCCTGCCCTCTTCGCTGTTTGCCGAGGAAGACGGTTCCGTGATCAGCTCCGGTCGCGTGCTGCAATGGCACTGGAAAGGCCAGGAGCCGGCCGGTGATGCCAAGGCCGACACCGAGATCCTCGCCGAGCTGTTCATGAAGCTGCGCGCGATGTACAAGAAAGAAGGCGGCGCTTTCCCTGACCCGGTGATGAACCTCACCTGGAACTTCCGCGATCCGCTCAACCCGAGCGCGGACGAACTGGCGAAGGAATACAACGGCCGCGCCCTGGCCGATGTCATCGACCCGAAGGACAAGACCAAGGTGCTGGCCAAAGCCGGCGAGCAGCTGTCCGGCTTTGGCCAGTTGCGCGATGACGGCAGCACCGCCTGTGGCGTCTGGATTTTCTGCGGCGCCTACACGCAGGCAGGCAACCAGATGGCCCGGCGCGACAACACCGACACCGGCCTGGGCAACACGCCGAGCTGGGCTTGGGCCTGGCCGGCGAACCGCCGCATTCTGTACAACCGCGCGTCCGCGGATCCATCCGGCAAGGCATGGAATCCGAAGCGCAAGCTGGTTGAGTGGAAAGGCGACAAATGGGCCGGCGCTGACGTGCCGGACATGCGCGTGGATGCGGCACCTTCAGAAAACGTCAGCCCGTTCATCATGAACCCGGAAGGTGTGGCGCGCTTCTTCGCAATCGACAAGATGGCCGAGGGTCCGTTCCCCGAGCACTACGAGCCCTTCGAGACGCCGCTGGAAGTCAACCCGTTCTGGCCGAAAAACCCGAAGGCGAAGAACAACCCCGCGGCACGCGTGTTCAAGGGCGACCGTGACGACATGGGTGACCCGAAAGAGTTCCCATACGTGGCGACCACCTACCGCCTCACCGAGCACTTCGGCACCTGGACCAAGCACCAACGCATCAATGCCGTGCTGCAGCCCGAACTGTTCATCGAGATCGGTGAAAAGCTGGCCGCTTCCAAGGGCATCAGCCAGGGCGACATGATCAAGGTGCGCTCCAAGCGTGGCCAGATCATTGCCAAGGCGGTGGTCACAAAGCGCCTTCGTCCCTTGATGATCGAAGGCAAAGAGACCCACACGATCGGCATTCCGAACCACTGGGGCTTCAAGGGCCTGACCAAGAAGGGCTACATCACGAACGTGCTGACGCCCTCAGTCGGCGATGCGAATACGCAGACGCCGGAGTTCAAGGCCTTCCTGGTCGACGTGCAGAAAGCGTAACGAGCCATGATAAGTTCAGATATCAAACGACGGTCGGCCACGACCACCCCGCCGCCACAGGCCCGTAGTCAGGTCGAGGTGGCAAAGCTCATCGATGTCTCGAAGTGCATCGGCTGCAAGGCATGCCAGTCCGCCTGTATGGAGTGGAATGACTTGCGCGACGAAGTCGGCGAGAACATCGGCGTGTACGACAATCCGACCAACCTGACCGAGAGCTCCTGGACCGTGATGCGGTTCTCCGAGATCGAGGAAGCCGGCAAGCTCGAATGGCTGATCCGCAAGGACGGCTGCATGCACTGCGAAGAGCCGGGCTGCCTGAAAGCCTGCCCGTCGCCGGGCGCGATCGTGCAGTACTCGAACGGCATCGTCGACTTCAATCAGGAGCACTGCATCGGCTGCGGCTACTGCGTCGCCGGCTGCCCGTTCGACATTCCGCGCATCTCGGAGAAGGACAGCAAAGCCTACAAGTGCTCGCTGTGCTCGGACCGCGTCGCGGTCGGCCAGGAGCCGGCCTGCGTCAAGGCCTGCCCGACCGGCTCGATCATGTTCGGCACCAAGGAAGGCATGATCCATCAGGCCGAAGAACGCATTGAGGACCTGAAGGAGCGCGGCTACCAGAACGCCGGCCTGTACAACCCGGCCGGTGTCGGCGGCACGCACGTGATGTATGTGCTGCACCATGCCGACAAGCCGCAGCTGTACCACGGACTGCCGAAGGATCCGTCGATCAGCCCGATGGTGTCGCTGTGGAAGGGCGTGACCAAGCCACTGCTGTCGGTCGGTCTCGGCCTTGCGGTGCTCGGCGGCTTCTTCCATTACATGATCAAGGGTCCGAAGGAAGTGCACGACGATGATCACGGCACCGACGGCGGTGACGGCGGCAACAACGCGAAGCAGGAGGCCTGACATGAAACGGTACATCCAGCGCTACGGCGCCTCGGACCGCGCGAATCACTGGGTGGTCGCGATCCTGTTCGTCATCCTGTCTCTGACCGGCCTCGCGTTCTTCCATCCGTCGTTCTTCTTCCTGTCGAACGTGCTGGGTGGCCCGGTGTGGGCGCGCATCCTGCATCCCTTCCTCGGGATCGTGATGGCGCTCAGCTTCGTCGGTCTCGCGCGCCGTGTGTGGCGCGAGAACTTCATCAAGCCGGTGGATATCCAGTGGCTGAAGATGATCGACGAGGTAATCAACAACGGTGACGGTCCGGACAAGCTGCCAATCGGAAAATACAACGCCGGCCAGAAGCTGATGTTCTGGACCATGGTCGGCAGTGTGATCCTGTTGCTGCTGTCGGGCTTCGTCATCTGGCGCGCGTACTTTGCCGCGTACTTCCCGATCCCGGTGATCCGTATCGCGATGCTGGTCCATATGCTGGCCGGCTTCACCGGCATCATCGCTCTGATCGTGCACGTGTACGCGGCGATCTGGGTCAAGGGCACGCTGCGCGCGATGACCCGCGGCACAGTCGACGCGAACTGGGCAAAGCACCACCATCCGGAGTGGCACAAGGAGCAGACGGAGGCGAAGTAAGTTTCGCCGCCGTCGGGGTTTGCCCTTCGTGGCAAACCCTCGCTTCATTGATCACGACAAGCTAACTCCCTATTTCATGACCCAGAAAATCCTCCAGCCCGGCGAAATCGGCCAGAACGAGCCGTTTCCCAGCGTCGTGCTGCCCACCGACCCTCAGCTCTTCGCCAACCGCGCGCGCCGCTTTGAGCACCTGGCCCGCGACGGCGCACTCGCGCCGCTGCTGCGCGCAATGTCACAGATCGCGCACGCGCAGCAGCAGGCTCACAGTTCACGCCAGGCCGAGCCGGTCAATGACGCATTGCTGACGGCCTCGCGCGAGCACGCCATGCCACCGCTGTCTTTTCAGGCGGAGCGCGATCCGGCCTGGCAAAAGGATCTCGATGTCATTCTGGCGGCGCTCAGTCAGTGTGGCGAGCCGGTGCTGGAAGATGCCGCACGCCAGCTGCAGGCAATCGATACGGATGGCCGCGAGGCCATCGCCGACGCCGTATTCGGTGGCGGCATTGCCGGCGGCGATCCTGAACTGCATGCCGTCCTGTCGCCGCTGGTCGGCGCGGCACTGCAAGTCTGGTGGACCCGACAGGCCGGCTCGCTGAAGGCCGACGATGTGCCGCTGGCTGGTACATCCACGGTCTGCCCCTGCTGCGGTTCGCGTCCGGTCGCCAGCGTGATCGAGATGTCGCCCAGCCAGCACAGCCTGCGCTATCTGCATTGCAGCCTGTGCTCGACCCAATGGCACATGGTGCGCGTGACCTGCAGCGCCTGCGAGTCGACCAAGGACATCGCCTACTACAGCCTGAACGGCATCGAAGCGAACAAGCCGTCGACCAAGGTCGCGTTCGCGCGCGCCGAAGCCTGCGATAACTGCCACAGCTATCTGAAAATCTTCACGCGCGAGAAAGAGCCGATGATGGATGTGCAGGCCGACGACCTCGCGACGCTGACGCTGGACATGCTCGTCGATGAAGCCGGTTATCTGCGCAGCGGTCCCAATCTGCTGTTCGCGCCGGGCGTGCCGGACGAAGAGTAAACTGGCGGCTCGCCACAGGCCGGAACGCACGTCGTCCGGCCATCTTTGTCGCTACAGCGACGACCGAATTTTCGAAAGCACGACCATGATCTCAGCGTTTCTGCCCCGTGCGGGTGAAACAGCGGCCGACCGGCTGGAACTCAGTACCCTGCCCTCGGTCGATGCCCTGCTCAATCATCCCGAACTGCAGCTTTCCATCGCCGCGCATGGACGCGGCCTGGTGAAACGCGCCATCCAGCGATCGCTGGCGGCCGTGCGCAACTCACTCGCTGCGGCCCAGCCGGTCGTCCTCAATCGCACGGATCTGATGCAGCGGATCACGCTCCAGATCGATGCCGAGCGCCTGCCCGCACTGCGCCGCGTCTTCAACCTGACCGGCACGGTCATCCATACCAACCTCGGGCGCAGCCCGCTGCCCGACGTCGCCATTGATGCGCTGGTCAGTGCGGCACGCCATCCGGTCACCATCGAATACGATCTGGACAGCGGCGAACGCGGCGAGCGTGACCATCTGACCGAGCAATTGCTGTGCGAACTGACCGGCGCCGAGGCGGCGACTGTCGTCAACAACAATGCCGCCGCCGTGCTGCTGGTGCTGGCTGCGCTGGGCGCCGGCCGCGAAGTGCCGATCTCGCGCGGTGAGCTGATCGAGATCGGCGGCTCGTTCCGCATTCCCGACATCATGGCGATGGCCGGCTGCAAGCTGGTCGAGGTCGGCACCACCAACCGCACCCACCTGAAAGACTATGCTCAGGCGATCAATGAGAACACCGCGATGCTGGCGCGCATCCATGCATCGAATTACGCCATCGTCGGCTTCACCGCCGCCGCCACGGAACAAGAGCTCGGCAAGCTGGCCGCAGAAAAAGGCCTGCCCTTCTACGTCGATCTGGGCAGCGGTGCGCTGGTATCGTTCGAGCGCTACGGCCTGCCGCACGAGATGCTGCCGCAGGAAAGCCTGCGTGCCGGCGCGACCGTCGTCAGCATTTCTGGCGACAAACTGCTCGGTGGCCCGCAGGCCGGCCTCATTCTCGGCAGCCGCACTCTGATCGAAAAGATCCGCCGGCATCCGCTCAAGCGCGCGCTACGCTGCGACAAGCTCATCATGGGCGCACTGGAAGCGACGCTGCGCCTCTACCGTGACCACATCGACGATGCCCAGAAGCTGGCCGAACAACTGCCGCTGCTGCGGCTGCTGACCCGTCCCGCCGACGCCATTCACGCTGCGGGCGCACGCCTGCTCGGCCCGGTAGGCGGCGCATTCGGCACGCGTGCGGGTGTCACACTGCAGGCATCGCGCAGCCAGATCGGCAGCGGCTCACTGCCGATCGACCGCCTCGACAGCTGGTCCCTGGTGATCACGCCCACGGGCAAGCGCAGCGGTCAGGCGACGGCATCCATCGCCGCCGCGCTGCGCCAGCTGCCGCTGCCCGTGATCGGTCGTGTAAAGGACGGCGCGATCTGGCTGGACCTGCGCACGCTCAGCGATGAGGCCGCGTTCGCCGCACAACTCCACCAACTTGCCCTACCCGCCATCGCATGATCATCGGAACCGCCGGCCACATCGACCATGGAAAAACCGCGCTGGTACGCGCACTCACCGGCGTCGACACTGACCGCCTGAAGGAAGAAAAGGCGCGCGGCATCACGATTGAGCTGGGCTTCGCCTACCAAGCCATCGCCGCCGACGATCCCGACGGACCGCGGCTGGGCTTCGTCGACATGCCCGGCCATGAGCGTTTCATCCATACCATGCTGGCCGGTGCGACGGGCATCGCGATGGCACTGCTGGTGGTCGCCGCCGACGATGGCGTGATGCCGCAGACACGCGAACACCTGCAGATACTGCAGCTATTGGATATCCGCCACGGCGCGATCGCGCTGACCAAAACCGACAAGGTACCCGCTGAGCGGGTGGCCGAAGTCACTAACGAAATCCGTGCGCTGCTGGCCGGCACCTTCCTTGCGGATGCGCCGCTGTTTCCGTGCAGCGCCATCACCGGCGCCGGCATCGGCGAACTCAGGCAGTTCCTGCACGGCGCGGCGCGCGACTGGCATCAGCGCCACGCTGCGGAACCCGACGCGCAGCGCAATTTCCGGCTGGCAGTCGACCGCAGCTTTTCGATTGAAGGACGCGGCACCATCGTCACCGGCACCGTGCATGCGGGCACACTGGCAGTCGGCGACACGATACGCATGCTGCCATCCACGCGCAATGAACGGCCGCTGACGGCGCGCGTGCGCGGCATGCATGCATTCAACCGCAAGGTCGAACAATGCGGGTCGGGCGAGCGCGTCGCGCTGAATCTGGCCGGCGTCGAGCGCAGCGAGATCCATCGGGGCGACTGGATCGTCGCTGACTCACTGAACCATCGCAGCGACCGCCTGAGCGTATCGCTGTCGCTGCTGCCTGACGCGAAACCCCTGAAGCACTGGAGCAGCGTGCATGTGCATGCGGGCTCCGCGCATACGCTGGCGCGCATCGCCTTGCTGGAAGGGGAACAGCTGGCGCCGGGCGCGCAGATGCTGGCAGAGCTGGCGCTCGAACTGCCGCTGCATCTGTGCCACGGCGACCGCATCGTGCTGCGCGATGCGTCGGCGCGGCAGACGCTGGGCGGCTGCGTGGTGCTTGATGTTTTCCCGCCATTGCGCGGCAAGCGCTCGGCCGAACGGCTTGCGCTGTTGCGAGCGCAACAGGACGCCTCCGACGCTAATGCACTGCAGGCCTTGCTGGCGACGGAAACGCGCGGCGTCAGCCTGTCGCAGTTCGCCGCCAACCGCAACCTGCTCAGCGGCGCATTGCCGGCGCTGCTGGCGGAGATTGTCGCGGTGCAGGTGTCGACCGGCGCGGGCGTGTATGCGTGCCTGCCAGCGCACTGGCAGGCGATGCGCCAGAAGATCGTCGACGAGATCGCTCGCTTTCATGAACGCGAGCCGGACAATGCCGGCGTCGAACGCGAGCGCCTGCGCCGCAAGTCCTTCCCGACGCTGCCGGCCGAGGCATTCGCTGCCGTCCTGCAGAGCCTGATCGCCGATGCGGCCGTGGTCGCCGCGCAGGGACGCTTCGTCGCGCTGCCCACGCACAAGGTCGAATTCACACCGGCCGAGCGGGCGATCTGGGACACGGTGCTGCCGAAGCTGATGGATGAGCGATTCCAGCCGCCGCGCGTGCGTCCGCTGGCGCAGGCATTGGGTATCGATGAGCCGGAAATGCGCCGGCTGATGGGCAAATCGGCCAAGCTCGGCCATACCTATCGCGTCGCGCATGACCACTACTTCCTTGCGATCGCTGTGAAAGAACTCGCCACGCATGTCGCCGCGCTGTGCGACGAACAGGGACTGGCGAAGGCGGCGCCGTTCCGCGACCGCATCGATACCGGCCGCAAGCTGGCGATTCAGATCCTGGAATTTTTCGACACCATCGGCTACACGCGCAGGCTCAAAGAGCACCATGTAATCCGGCAAGCGCAGATGTGGAGTTGAACAAACGTCCGTATAATTCCCGCTCGCTCTGAGCATGCATGGAAGAGCTGCGCTTCCCGGTGGAACGGCAGGACTTCAAATCCTGAAGAGGTTGCCAGCAATCTCTGGTGGGTTCGACTCCCACGCTCTTCCGCCACTTCCCCCGGTCACCGATGACTTCTGCTTTCGCTTCCGAAGGTTTTTATCCGTTCGAAGGTCCCGCCACCCTCAGCCTCGAGCTGATTCCATTATCAGTGCGGCACAAGCTCGACTGCGCGCAAGTGAAGCTGCATCTGCCGCAATGGCAGGCACTGAACGTGGATGAACGCGCACAACTGGTGCGACACGCCTGCACATCGCCGGATGAAGTGCAGGCCTATTGCGCGCTACTCAATGAACTGATCGATCGACATCATGCAGTGCCGCCAACGCCGCATCCGCTGGAGGGCGATGAACCGTGGCGTGATCTGTCACGCTGGCCTGCGATGGTTGCGGATCAGTGCGGGAAACAGCAGCAGGTGCTGCCGCCGCTGGAACGCTGGAAGGCTCTCGGTGAGGCAGACCGGCATGCGCTGTTCGTGCTGGGAAGGTCGAAGCATTCGCAGCCGGAGTTCGTGGCGGCGATGCGCTTGTTTTTCGGAGAATGAGCGAGGAGTGAGCGGGGAATTGCAGCACGCGATGACAATCGCCGGACCCCTGCCCCTGGCTGCGCGGTTCAGGCCAGCAAGCCGCGATGCCCGTCGATCGCTTCACGCACAATAGGCATCAGCTCATCGGTGTCCTGAGTCGCCAGTCCCTCGACAATCGCCTGTCTCATGCGAGGCGCCCAGAATTTCTTCAGGTGCGACGCGATATCCGCCTTCGCCTGTTCGCGATCGGGCATGCTCTCGAAGAAGCTGCCGATCTGATTGGCCATCTTCACCAGGTTCCGGATATCCATTGCCTCACTCCGTGTGCACGCGTTCCGGATGCGCATACACCACGTATGACGCATCACGCATGAATCCGATCAGGGTCAGGCCGGCCTGCTCGGCCAGCCGGACCGCAAAACTGGTCGGCGCCGAGATGGCCGCCACCACGCCTATATGCATCGCGGCCGCCTTCTGCACCATCTCGAAACTGGCGCGACTGGTAATGAGCAGCGAACCGCGCGCGAAATCCGTCTTTTGCCGAGACAGTGTACCGAGCAGTTTGTCGAGCGCGTTATGCCGTCCGACATCCTCACGCACGCAGACCACTTCGCCGGCCTCATTCATCCATGCGGCCGCATGCGTTGCACCGCTCAATTGCTGCAGCGGCTGCAAGGCGTACATGGCCCGCATGCCACCGATCAGCTGCACCGGATCGACCGCATGCCGGTGCGCGACCGGCACAAGCGGTCGCACCACCTGATCGAGCGCTTCGGTGCCGCACAGGCCGCAGCCGGTGCGGCCCGTCAGATTGCGGCGGCGCTCCTTCAGCTTCAGGAAGCGCTCGGCCGCAATGTCAATATGCACCAGACGCCCTTCCGCGGTTTCTTCCACTTCGCAGCCATAGAATTCCGACGGATCGCCGATGATGCCCTCGGTCAGCGAGAAGCCGAGCGCGAAATCTTCCAGGTCGGCTGGTGACGCCAGCATCACCACATGGGAAATACCGTTGTACTCCAGCGCGACCGGCAATTCGACTGCCAGCACATCATCGGACGCCGACGACACACCATCGCGAAAGCGCCATACCGGCACCTGCTTCAGGGTGTCGGCGCCATCGCTGAGCTCCGTCGTCTTCGGGTCGTGTCCCATGCAAAATCCAGTCAATTCAGTCGCCGGACATGTCGGCCCGTGCCAATTCCAGCTGCTGCCGGTTGAAGCGCTGATAATTTTCCTGCCATTCCGAAGGCTGCGTGACCGGCATCACCTGCACTGCCGTCACCTTGTATTCCGGGCAGTTGGTGGCCCAGTCGGAATTGTCGGTGGTGATCACGTTCGCGCCCGACTCAGGGAAATGGAAGGTCGTGTACACCACGCCCGGCTGCACGTTCTCGGTGACGGTAGCGCGCAGCACCGTCTGACCTGAACGCGATTCGATGCCGACCCAGTCATCTGCGCGAATGCCGCGTTCTTCGGCATCGTGCGGATGAATTTCCAGTCTGTCCTCGCTATGCCAGAGCACATTCTCAGTGCGCCGCGTCTGCGCGCCGACATTGTACTGCGACAGAATGCGGCCGGTGGTCAGGATCAACGGGAAACGCTGCGTGACTTTCTCGTCGGTGGCAACGTACTTGGTGATAATGAAACGCCCCTTGCCGCGCACGAACTGGCCAATGTGCATGATCGGCGTGCCATCCGGCGCGCTCTCATTGCATGGCCACTGCACGCTGCCCAGCTGGTCGATCTTCTCGTAGCTGACACCATGGAAGCTGGGTGTCAACGCGGCGATCTCGGCCATGATGTCGGACGGATGCGCATAGCTCATCGGATAACCAAGCGCCTTCGCCAACAATTGCGTGACCTCCCAGTCCGCATAGCCGGCCTTCGGCGGCATCACCTTGCGCACGCGCGAGATACGGCGCTCCGCATTGGTGAAGGTACCGTCCTTCTCAAGGAAAGACGAACCGGGCAGGAACACGTGCGCATATTTCGCGGTCTCGTTGAGGAAAATATCCTGCACGACCAGGCACTCCATGGCCATCAGCGCATTCGCCACATGCTGCGTGTCCGGATCGGACTGCACAATGTCCTCGCCCTGCACATACAGGCCACGGAAACTACCGTCCAGCGAGGCGTCGAACATATTCGGAATGCGCAGTCCGGGTTCCGGGTTCAGCGTCACGCCCCAGTGCGCCTCGAACTCGGCGCGCACCGTGCTGTCGGAAATATGCCGGTAGCCCGGCAACTCATGCGGGAACGATCCCATGTCGCACGAACCCTGCACATTGTTCTGCCCGCGCAGCGGATTGACGCCAACGCCAAGCCGGCCGACATTGCCAGTGGCCATCGCAAGATTTGCAATGCCCATCACCATTGTCGACCCCTGCGCATGCTCGGTCACGCCCAGACCATAATAAATGGCCGCATTACCGCCGCTGGCATACAGACGCGCAGCGCCGCGCAGCAGTTCAGCCGGCACACCCGTGACCCCGGCCATCGACTCCGGCGAATTCTCTGCACGAGCAACGAAATCTTTCCATTCCTGGAAGGATTTCAAGTCACAGCGCTCGGCAATGAAATCGTCCTTCAGCAGTCCTTCAGTGACGATCACATGCGCGAGCGCATCGATGACGGCGACATTGGTGCCGGGCCTGAGCTTCAGGTGGTAATCGGCGCGATAGTGCGCACCCTTCACCATCTCGGTGGTGCGCGGGTCGACCACGATCAGCTTCGCGCCCTGCCGCAATCGGCGCTTCATCTGCGACGCAAACACCGGATGCGCCGCAGCCGGGTTGGCACCAATGACCATGATTACGTCGGCCTGCATGACCGAATCGAAGGTCTGCGTGCCGGCCGATTCACCGAGTGTCTGCTTGAGTCCGTAGCCGGTCGGCGAATGGCAAACGCGCGCGCAGGTGTCGACATTGTTGTTGCCAAACGCGGCGCGCACCAGCTTCTGCACCAGATAGGTTTCTTCGTTCGTGCAGCGCGATGAGGTGATACCGCCGACCGAATCGCGTCCGAATGTCTGCTGGATGCGGCGGAACTCGCTGGCCGCATAGCTGACCGCCTCGTCCCACGACACTTCCTGCCACGGGTCGCTGATCTTCTTGCGAATCATCGGCTTCAGGATGCGGTCTTTGTGCGTCGCATAGCCCCATGCGAAACGGCCCTTCACGCAGGAATGCCCATGGTTCGCCTTGCCATCCTTCCACGGCACCATGCGCACGACTTCGCTGCCCTTCATTTCGGCCTTGAACGAGCAGCCCACGCCGCAATAAGCGCAGGTAGTGATCGCACTATGCTCAGCGATACCGATGCGGATCACAGTCTTTTCGGTCAGTGTCGCGGTCGGGCAGGCCTGCACGCAGGCGCCGCAGGACACGCACTCCGATGTCATGAAACTTTCGCTCTGACCGGCAGCGACGCGCGCATCGAAGCCACGCCCGTCGATGGTCAGCGCGAACGTTCCCTGGGTTTCCTCGCACGCGCGCACGCAACGGTTGCAGACGATGCACTTCGACGGGTCATACGTGAAATACGGATTCGACTCGTCTTTTTTCAGGTCGAGGTGATTCTTGCCCGGCGCGTAGCGCACTTCGCGCAGGCCGACCAGACCGGCCACGTCCTGCAACTCGCAATTCCCATTGGTAGGGCAAGTCAGGCAATCCAGCGGATGGTCGGAAATATAAAGCTCGACCATGCCACGGCGAATATCGGCCAGCTTCGGCGTCTGCGTACGCACCTTCATACCCGGCTCGACCGGCGTGGTGCAGGAAGCAGGATAGCCCTTGCGACCCTCGATCTCGACCAGGCAGACGCGACAGGACCCGAAAGCCTCGAGCGAGTCGGTCGCGCACAGCTTGGGCACGTTGATGCCTGCTTCGGCACTGGCGCGCATCACCGAGGTACCGGCCGGCACGGTGACGGCGACACCGTCGATCTCCAGCGTGATCAGCGTGGCGGACTCCCGCGCAGGAGTACCAAAATCTTTGTCGTCGATCGCGTTCATGCGGGCTCCTTTGCGTTGTCGGCGGCGACACCGAAATCTTCGGGAAAATGATTCAGCGCAGACATCACCGGGAACGGCGTCATGCCGCCCATCGCGCACAGCGATCCGTTCAGCATCAGGTCGCACAGGTCACGCACCAGCAGGATCTGCTGCTCGCGCTCTTCGCCGGCGATGACCTTGTCGAGCGCTTCCTTGCCGCGCGTCGAGCCGATCCGGCAAGGCGTGCATTTGCCGCAGGATTCGATCGCACAGAATTCCATCGCGTAGCGTGCCTGCTTCAGCATATTCACGCTGTCGTCGAACACGACGATGCCGCCATGCCCGAGCGTGCCGCCGATCTTCAGGAAGGCTTCGTAATCGAGTGGCGTATCGAACTGCGATTCAGGCAGGTAAGCACCCAGCGGTCCGCCGACCTGCACCGCGCGAATGGGGCGGCCTGAACGCGTGCCGCCACCGAAATCATGCAGCATTTCGCGCAGCGTGACGCCGAACGCCTTTTCGACCAGGCCGCCCTGCCTGACGTTGCCTGCCAGCTGGATCGGCAAGGTGCCGCGCGAGCGACCCATGCCAAAGTGCTTGTAGTGCTCCGCGCCGCGCGCAAAAATCACCGGCACCGTGGCCAGCGAGATCACGTTATTGATCACGGTCGGCTTGCCAAACAGGCCCGAGATGGCAGGCAGCGGCGGCTTGGCGCGCACGATGCCGCGCCGGCCTTCGATACTTTCGAGCAGCGCAGTCTCTTCGCCGCAGACATAAGAGCCGGCGCCGACGCGCACATCGAGGTCAAACGCCTGACCGGAAGCGCACAGGTCCTGCCCGAGGTAGCCGTGCCGGCGAGCGATGGCGACGGCCTCATTCAGCACTGCGATCGCATGTGGATATTCCGAGCGCACGTAGATATAACCGCGACTTGCGCCGACGCCAAGACCGGCGATGGTCATGCCTTCGATGAGCATGAAGGGATCGTCTTCCATCACCATGCGGTCGGAGAAGGTACCGGAATCGCCTTCGTCGGCATTGCAGACGATGTATTTTTGCGCTGCCGCCGTGGTGCGTACGGTGTTCCACTTGATGCCGGTCGGGAAAGCCGCACCACCCCGGCCGCGCAGGCCGGAGTCCGTTACCTGCTGCACGATCTGCTCGGGCGTCATGCGCAGCGCGTTACGCAAACCGGCAAAGCCTTCATGCGCGAGATAGTCATCCAGCGACAGCGGGTCGGTGATGCCAACACGGGCGAAGGTCAGCCGCTCCTGGTTTTTCAGGAAGGGAATATCCTCCGTCCTGCCAAGGGCCAGACGGTGCGCCGCGCCGCCGGTGAAATTCACATCGAACAGCGAAGCGACATCGGCCGCATCCACCGGGCCATAGGCGATCCGTGTGCCGGCACAGTCGACCTCGACCAGCGGCTCGAGCCAAAACATGCCGCGCGAACCGTTGCGTATCAGCTCGATGGCGATGCCGCGCCGGCCCGCTTCGGCAACGATGGCCTGAGCAACTTCATCGGCACCCAGCGCCAGCGCGGTCGAATCACGCGGAACGAAAATCTTCAAGGTCATGCATCGCTCCTTGCGCGCGCAAGCAGCGCATCGAATTTTTCCGGCGTGACGAGCGCATGCACGCGCTCGCCGACCATCATCGACGGCCCGCACGCGCACTGGCCAAGACAGTACACCGGCTCGAGCGTGACGCTGCCGTCCGCCGTGGTCTCGTGGAAATCGCATCCCAGCCTGGCCTTCGCATGCTCGGCAAGCGCGTCTGCACCGACCGACTGACAGGCTTCCGCCCGGCATAACTGCACGACGACCTTGCCTGCCGGCGACTTGCGAAAATGGTGGTAGTAGCTCAGCACGCCATGCACTTCGGCACGCGAAAGATTGAGACGATCGGCGATCAGTGGCACCGTGTCTGCCGGCACATGGCCGTACGCGGCCTGGATCGCATGAAGCAAGGGCAGCAGTGCGCCGTCAGGCGTACCAAGCTGCTCCAGCGCGGCATCGACACATGCGTCGAAGGATGCTGCAGGCATCGGTGTCTCCGGTGTTTTTATATGTCTGTTAAAACATATTATGCAAAGCCAAAAAAGTCTTTGCACTCAATGGTTTGACGCATACTCCAACGTCATGTAGCTAATGTCAATATGCTTTACTCAGCCTATTATTTGCCATAAAAAAACCGGCGCTGGATAGCGCCGGCTGGTCTGCTGCCACCTGTGCGTGGCGTCAGTCGTTCTTGATGACGATACTCGGAAACTTGCTGGTCATGTCCTTGGCCTTCTCAGCCACCTTCACCGCGACCTTGCGTGCGATCTGCTTGTAGATCTGCGCAATCTGGCCGTCCGGATCAGCGACTACGGTCGGCTTGCCGGAATCGGCCTGCTCACGAATGCTCATCGTCAGCGGCAGTGCGCCGAGGAAGTCGACGCCGAAGTCCTTGCACATTTTCTCGCCGCCGCCCTGCCCGAAAATCGGCTCCGCATGGCCGCAATTGCTGCAGATGTGCATGCTCATGTTCTCGACGATGCCGAGGATGGGAATGCCGACCTTCTCGAACATCTTCAGGCCCTTGCGCGCATCCAGCAGTGCGATGTCCTGCGGCGTGGTCACAATCACAGCCCCCGTGACCGGCACCTTCTGCGACAGCGTCAGCTGCACGTCGCCGGTACCGGGAGGCATGTCGACGATCAGATAATCGAGATCACGCCAGTTGGTTTGCTCGAGCAGTTGCTGCAGCGCCTGGGTGACGATCGGGCCGCGCCAGACCATCGGCTGGTCCGGGTCGATCATGAAACCGATTGATGCCACCTGCACGCCATAGTTCTCCAGCGGCTCCATGGTCTTGCCATCCAGGCTATCCGGCTTGCCCGACACGCCCATCATCATCGGCTGCGACGGGCCGTAGATGTCGGCGTCCAGCAGACCGACCTTCGCACCTTCGGCAGCCAGCGCCAGCGCAAGGTTGACCGCCGTGGTCGATTTGCCGACACCGCCCTTGCCGGAGGCCACCGCGATGATGTTGCGCACATTGGTCATCAGCTTCACGCCGCGCTGCACCGCATGCGCGACGATTTTCGCGTAGACATTCGCACTGACGTTGCCCACGCCCGGCACGCTGCGTACCGCGTCGATCACCTGCTTGCGGATCATGTCGATCTGACTGTTGGCCGGATAGCCAAGCTCGACATCAAGCGACACGTTGTCGCCATCCACCTGAATATTTTTGGCCGACCGGCCGGACACCAGATCCTTGCCGGTATTCGGATCGATAACGTGCGACAAAGCGTCGCGCACTGAATCTACGGTGATGCTCATTGCCTCTCCTCTGGGAAGTCGCAAGTCTAAACGAAAGCGGCCGCGCCTGTCGGGCGCGGCCGCTGTGGAAGACCTGCGACAGCTTATTTAAAAAGTGCCGCCGATTTCTGCAGCGTCACCCAAATGCCGTAAGCCAGCGGAATGCCGACGGCAAGCCAGGCAAACCAGATGAACACGGGGTTGTGTTGGCCGTCGAGTCCGGCACTGCGGGCATCGCCTTTGAGTGCACGCTCATGGGCGAGCCGCTTTTCATTGGCGAGTTCTTCGGCCGACATGAAATACCGGTCCGCCACCGGGCGCACCAGCAGATTGGCGATCAGGCCCACCACCAGCATCGCGGCCAGTACATAGAAGATCGGTCCGTAGATCTGGTCGAACGGCACCTTTTGCTCAAGCCGGATGTCGTGCATGTAATTGACCACCACTGGCCCCAGAATGCCTGCGGTCGACCATGCGGTGAGCAAGCGGCCATGAATGGCACCGACGAACTGCGTGCCGAACATGTCGGCAAGATACGCCGGTATGGTCGCAAAGCCGCCGCCATACATCGACGCGATCACACAGAAACAGGCGACGAAAATGGCCAGCGATTTCCAGCTTGCCGCCAGCGCCGCGAGCACATACAGCGCGATGCCGAGTACAAAGAAAATCACGTAGGTATTCTTGCGGCCCAGCCGGTCGGATGAAGACGCCCAGAAAAACCGGCCACCGATATTGAACAGCGAGATCAGCCCGACGAAACCGGCGCCGATGGCGACTGCGGCCGCAAGCAGAGCCTTGTCTGTCTTCAGATCGGCGAAACCGATGTCGGGCGAGCCAATCAGCGCACCACCGAATGTCTCCTGCAACATCGGCGACGCCGCGCCGATGATGCCGATACCGGCAGACACGTTCATGCAAAGCACGATCCACAGCAGCCAGAACTGCGGCGTGCGGTGTGCATTGCGCAGATGAACATGGTTGGCCGCGATCATTGCCTTCGATGACGGTGGCGGCGGCTCCCAGCCGGCCGGCTTCCAGCCAGTCGCGGGAACCCGGTAACCGAAGGCGCCGGCAAACATGAATACCGTATACACCGCAGCCAGCGTGACGAAGGTCTGCCAGACGCCGGGGTCGCCGGGGGTCGCAAATTTCGACATCAGCAGCGTGGCCAGTGGCGACCCGATCATGGCGCCGCCGCCAAAGCCCATGATCGCCATGCCGGTGGCCATGCCACGCCGGTCGGGGAACCATTTGATCAGCGTGGAAACCGGCGAGATATAGCCCAACCCGAGGCCGATGCCGCCGACGATGCCCGAACCCAGCCACAGCATCCACAGCTGGTGCTGATATACGCCGAGAGCCGAGAACAGCAGACCACCGCACCAGCACAGCGCCGAGACGAAACCGGCCTTGCGCGGACCGGCGCGCTCGAGCCAGCCGCCCCAGATCGCCGCCGCGCATCCAAGCACGACGAAGAACAGCGTGTACATCCAGCCGAGATCAAACTGGGTCCAGTTGCAATCGGTAGCGAACAAAGCGCGACCGGTGCCGGCCAGCTTATCGAGAAAGGTCGTGGCCCCGGCCGCACAGGAAGGCAGTGGCATGCCGTCGGGGCCGAGCAGCGCATTACCCAGCGGCTTCCAGAACACCGAAAAACCGTAGGCCATGCCAATGCAAAGGTGAATCGCGAGTGCGGCCGGTGGAACCAGCCAGCGATTGAACCCCTCTCCGGCGATAGTGCGCTCCTTGTCGAGCAAACCTGCTAATGCCATATCCCCTCCAGAATCGGCCGTGGGCGGCCGTGGTCTCGTTTATTGGTATGCATTTTGGGACGACGCGCAAAGCGCGGCCTATCTATCCCCCGGCATTCTACGATGCAATATGCTAATGTAGACATAATGTTCAAAGTTCGGATTAACCCCCACTGGGAAATCAATCGCGGCGATGGCAAGCCGCTGGATACGTCGGTGCTACTGTCCTTGCTGCGCGCCATCGATGACACTGGCTCGATTGCACGCGCGGCCCAGCAAGTCGGACTGTCCTACCGGTATGCGTGGGGTATGCTGCGTGAGTCCGAAGAAGCGTTCGGCTGCAGTTTGATGCAGACAGGTCGCGGACGGGGCACGCGCCTGTCGCCACTGGCCGAAAAGCTGATCTGGGCCGACCGGCGCATCGCCGCCCGCCTCTCTCCCACCCTTGACAGCCTCGCATCCGAGCTGGAGACCGAACTCGGCAAATCACTCGGCGCAAACCCGGCAAAAATCCGCCTCGACGCCAGCCACGGCTTTGCGGTGGCGGCCTTCCTGAAGCAGGCCGAAGACGCCAGTCTGTCGATCGATCTTCGCTATCGCAACAGCACTGACGCGGTCGCGGCACTGTCGCGCGGCGAGTCCGACCTGGCTGGTTTCCATGTGCCGATCGGCGACTTCGAAGCGCCATCGGTTGAGCGCTACGGCAAATGGCTGGATCCGAAAGACTACCGGCTGATCCATCTGGCGGAACGCACGCAGGGCTTGTTCGTCACCCCCGGCAATCCGTTTGGCATCCAGGGCCTGGATGACCTGCGGCGACCCGAAGTACGTTTCGTCAACCGGCAGGCCGGCTCCGGCACGCGCATGCTGCTCGAGCTGATGCTGAACCGGCATGACATCACGGCATCGATGGTGAACGGTTACGAGAACACGGAATTCACCCATTCAGCGGTGGCCGCATTCATCGCCAGCGGGATGGCCGATGTCGGCTTTGGCGTGCAGACAGCCGCCGAGCGCTTCAAGCTGGACTTCATCCCATTGCAGCGCGAACGCTATTTCTTTGCCGTCAGCGCAGAGACCATCGATCAGCCGAAAATGCGCAAAGTGATCGAGGTCGTGCGTTCGAATAATTTTCGCGAGTCCGTGCAACAACTGGCGGGTTATGACGCGACCCGCACCGGGGACATCCTGACCCTGCCGCAGGCCTTCCAGCGAGCATCACGCCGTCAGCCGGCATAGTCTTCAGCCATGACGATCGGCATCACGGATGTGACCGGCCTGATTCTGGCCGGCGGACGCGCCACCCGAATGGGGGGCGTTGACAAGGGGCTGCAGCAACTGAATGGCGAACCTCTGGTGACCCATGTGCTGCAGCGCCTGCGACCGCAGGTCAGCAGCATCATGATCAATGCAAATCGCCATCTCGATACCTATCGCGCATTCGGCGTTCCCGTCTATGGCGACGAGCTCCAGGGATTTGCCGGTCCGCTGGCCGGCATCCATGCCGGGCTTGCGCAATGCCGCACCCCTTACATGGTCACCGCGCCCTGCGATTCACCTCGCCTGCCGGCCGACCTCGTCGCGCACCTGTCAGCCGCACTGACGCAGGGTGACAGCGATGTCGCCGTTGCCGCGACGGGGCACGGCGCTGCCTTACAGCGCCATCCCGTATTCATGCTGGTAAAAACCACGTTGCTGCCGGTACTGGCCAGCTGGCTCGCCGACGGCGGCCGCAAGGTCGACGACTGGCTCAGTTCGCTGCGATGCGCCGAGGCCATTTTCAATGACGAGACGGCATTCGAGAACATCAACACCACCGAGCATCTTGGCGACATGGCGCGCCGCCTGCGTTAAGCAGCTCTTTAAGCGGCTCTTCGTGACCAAGCATGTTCAATGCGCGCTGCGATTCAATGCGAACACAGCGACGCAGCGGCATAGGCATGACTTTTCCAGTGCGCCATAGCGATTGCCGTCAAATGACTTTGGGCTTGAAATGTTTATCGCTGATCCTGAATTTCCCACGCCGGTCACCCATCAGCTGGCGCAGCTCCGCGATCGACAAGGCGCTGACCTCATGCATGCGAATCAGCAATGATGCCGTGACGGGCAGGCGACGATGGCGGATCTTGCTGATCACGGGCGGCGACACCTCAAGGGCGCGCGACAGTGCCGCGTCGTTCTTCAGATTCAGTCTGCCGATCAGTGAGGCAAGCAACTGGTCCGGATCATAACGCTGCATCGAATGCATCTTCTCTTGTTCCATGGTGTCCTCATGCGAATGATGAAAATCCACTCGCATTCTGCCGACATACATGTCCGCGCTCTTGAGCAGACACAATGGCCAGCCCGCATCAATGCACGCCGACACGCACCGCTGCGTCAGCGCAAATTGCCTGCGATCGGCAACGCGGTCTTGTACTTCACCTGCTTCAAAGCGAAGCTCGACTTGATGTTCTTGATACCCGGGATGCGCGTCAGGTGCTCGAGAATGAAGCGCTCCAGCGACTGAATATCCGGCACGACAATACGCAACAGGTAATCTTCGTCGCCAGTCATCAGGTAGACCTCCATCACTTCATCAAAGTGACTGACGGCCTTCTCGAAGCGCTCCAGCGCACCCGCCTCCTGTTTTTCCAGCGACACTCGCACGAACACGTTCACCTTCAGACCGATCGCATGCGGATCGACCAGCGCGACATAACGCGAAATCACGCCGTCGCTCTCGAGCCGCTTCACGCGCGACAGCGTCGGCGACGGCGACAGACTGACCCGCGTGGCCAGCTCGACGTTCGTCAGGCTGGCATCCTGCTGCAGCTGCTTGAGGATGCGGAGATCCGTCGAATCGAGGTTTTCCATGGCAGGATTTCATCAAAGTTTGCGTATGCAAAATTTTATGCCGTTTCGCTCTGGAAAACTAGTTTTTTCGGCAGCACCTGCGGGCGCGCTTCAGGTACATTCCCCCATCGTCAATAGAAGCCCGACCGGACCTGACTGCAATGACGCGGCAACCCCCGGAAAAGGCCTGAGAAGACCGGAGCCAAGCATGGACATGATCACACCCGAACACCTGATTCGCCAGCTCGATATCGACGAGCAGGAAACCACCGAATGGATCGAAGCGCTGAAATCGGTGCTCGTCACGTCCGGCCCGGAGCGCGCGCGCTTTCTGTTGTCGCAGCTGGCAGCCACTGCCCGCGACGCCGGCCTGAACTGGCGCGATGCGCGCATCACACCGTACGTCAACACCATCCGACCGCAAGATGAACCAGCCTATCCTGGCGGCTCGGACGCACTCGCAATGGAAGAAAGGCTGGCCGGCATCATGCGCTGGAACGCGCTGGCGATGGTGGTCCGCGCGAACCGCGCGTATGGCGAACTGGGCGGTCATATCGCCAGCTATGCGTCGGCCGCCGACCTGTTCGAGGTCGGTTTCAATCACTTCTTCCGCGCGCGCAGCGATGACTTCGGCGGCGACCTGGTGTATTTCCAGCCCCATTCAGCGCCCGGTATCTATGCGCGCGCTTTCCTCGAAGGCCGCATGACCGAGGACAACCTTGCGCACTACCGGCAAGAGATCAGCGCACGCGGCGCCGGCATTCAGGGCCTGTCGTCCTATCCGCATCCGTGGCTGATGCCCGACTTCTGGCAATTCCCGACCGGCTCGATGGGCATCGGCCCGATCAGCTCGATCTACCAGGCGCGTTTCATGCGCTACCTCGAGCATCGCGGCATGCTGGCCGAACAGCCGCGCAAGGTCTGGGGGGTGTTTGGCGACGGTGAAATGGACGAGCCGGAATCGCTGGCGGCCCTGTCGCTGGCTTCGCGCGAAAAACTCGACAACCTGGTGTTCGTCATCAACTGCAACCTGCAGCGCCTCGACGGCCCGGTACGTGGCAATGGCCACATCGTCGATGAACTCGAAACACTGTTCGGTGGCGCTGGCTGGAACGTGATCAAGCTGCTGTGGGGCTCGGACTGGGATCCGCTGTTTGCGCGCGACGCCAACGGCGAACTGGCGGATGCGCTCAACCGCACCGTCGACGGCCAGCTGCAGACCTTTGCGGCGAACGACGGCCCGTTCAACCGTGAGCATTTCTTCGGCCAGTCACCGGGACTGAAGGCCATCGGCGCGATGCTGACCGACGACGAGATCGACCGCCTGAAGCGCGGCGGCCACGACCTGCGCAAGATTTTTGCGGCCTATCACGCTGCCACCAACCACCAGGGCCGGCCGACCGTCATTCTCGCGCAGACCAAAAAGGGCTTCGGCATGGGCACCGCCGGTCAGGGCAAGATGACCACGCACCAGCAGAAAAAACTGGAGCTGTCCGACCTGATCGAATTCCGCGACCGCTTCAAGCTGCCGCTGACGGATGCGCAAGTCGAAAACCTCGAGTTCTATAAACCGGACGCCGGCAGCGAAGAAATGCGCCACCTGCACGCCCGCCGTGCGTCGCTCGGCGGTTTCATGCCACAGCGCGTACATGGCGGTGCGACGCTGCCGGTGCCGGCAATCGAGTCCTACGCGACCTTCGCGCTGGATGCCGGCATGAAAGAAATGTCGACCACGATGGCACTGGTGCGGATGATGGGCGGCCTGCTGAAGGACGCCGGACTTGGCAAGCATGTGGTGCCGATCGTCGCTGATGAAGCGCGCACCTTCGGCATGGCCAACCTGTTTCGTCAGGTCGGCATCTATTCCGCGCAAGGCCAGCTGTATCAGCCGGAGGATATCGGTTCGATCCTGTATTACCGCGAGGCGAAGGACGGCCAGATCCTTGAGGAAGGCATCACTGAAGCCGGCGCAATCTCCTCATGGACCGCCGCGGCGACCAGCTATTCGGTACACGGCCTGCCGATGCTGCCGTTCTACATCTACTACTCAATGTTCGGATTCCAGCGCATCGGCGACTTGATCTGGGCAGCGGCAGACCAGCGCTCGCGCGGCTTCCTGATCGGCGCGACCTCCGGTCGCACCACGCTTGGCGGCGAAGGCCTGCAACATCAGGACGGCACCAGCCATCTGGTCTCGGCGACGATTCCGAACTGCCTGTCCTTCGACCCGGCCTATGCCTATGAACTGGCCGTGATCGTCGATGACGGCATGCAGCGCATGCTGCAGCGTGACGAGGATGTGTTCTATTACGTCACCGTGACCAACGAGAACGAGGCCCAGCCGAGCCTGCCCGCGAACGCACGCGAAGGCATCCTGCGCGGCATGCACTGCGTGCAGCCACGCAAGGATGCCGACGTGCGCCTGCTCGGCGCCGGCCCGCTGCTGAAGGAAGCGATCGCCGCCGCCAACCTGCTCGAAGGCATCTTCGACGTGAAGGCTGAAGTGTGGAGCGTGACCAGCTTCTCCGAACTGGCACGCGATGGCATTGCCAGCGAACGCGCACAACGCCTGCAGAACGTCCATGCCAAGCCCTGGATCACCGAGCAGCTGCAGGGGTCTGAGGCTCCGGTGATTGCGGTGTCGGACTACGTGCGTGCCGTGCCGGAAAGCGTGCGCGCCTATGTGCCGGCGCCGTTCATCACGCTCGGCACTGACGGTTTCGGCCGCAGCGACACACGGGCCGCGCTGCGCGACTTCTTTGAGGTCGATGCCAAGTGGATCACCTATACCGCGCTGGCCGAGTTGTATGCGGGCACGAAGAGTGCTGAAGAGATGCGCGAGATCGCAGTGCGGCTTGAGCTGAACCTGGACAAGCTCATCTCGACCGGCTGCTGATTTTTCATGCCCCAAAAACAAAGGGCGCCGCGAGGCGCCCTTTGCTATTTTGGGTTTCGCTCCTGCCCTACCTCAACCGCGACGCCGCCTGCAACAACCGCTCAGCCTTCATCATCACCGGCCGGTCGACCATCTTGCCGTCGACCGCAACCGCTGCGCCGTTGGCCAGCTTGGCCGCGTCCAGCACACGGATCGCCCACTGCACCTGTTCCGATGTGGGCAGATAGGCGTCATGCACCACGGTCAGCTGCTTCGGATGAATGCACAGCTTGCCGCCGAATCCAAAGCGGCGGCCGCGCAGTGTCTCCGCACGCAGAATGTCGGCATCGTCGATCGCCGTGGTCACGCCATCGACCGGCGGCGCGATGCCGCCGAGCCGTGATGCCAGCACCAGTTGCGAACGGAAGTAATCGAGTTCGCGATCTTCCCCCTCGATGCCAAGGTCGACGCTGAAATCAATGCTGCCGAACATCAGTCGTTCGACGCCATCGGCCGACGCGAGCTGTACCGCATTCGCGATGCCTTCCGCACTCTCGATCAGCGCCAGCACCGACGGCGCACCGGCTGCGCGCAGACGCGCAATGTCGGCCACCTGCGCGGCCTTCGGCAGCACCACCGCCGCCACGCCGGGCAAACCGCACAGCGCAAGGTCGTCCTCGAACCACTGTGAATCGGCACTGTTGATTCGTACCGCCATCGGCGAAGCCGGGTCCAGGGCGGCGCGCACGGCGTCGCGTGCGACGGCCTTGTCGGCCTGCGGAACCGCATCCTCGAGGTCGAGGATCACCTGATCGGCGCCCGCAGCAAGCGCCTTCACAAAACGCTCGGGCCGGTTGCCCGGCACGAACAGGTACGAGACCGCAGGCAGATCCATCAGATGGCTCCTTCGTTCGTCAGTGTGCCGATCGCGTCGGCGCCATAGCCAAGCTCCTGCAGGATGGCGTGCGTATGTTCGCCGAGCGCAGGGATCGCATCCATGCGTGCCTGCCAGCCGCTGCTCGCGCCCGGCGGCAGCAAGGCGGGTACCGGGCCGGCCGGCGTGGCCACCTCGGCCCAGCGCTGGCGCGCCTGCAGCTGCGCGTGCTGCCAGACGTCCTGCATGTCATTCAGCCGCGCGTTCGCGATCTGCGCCCGGTCCAGACGCTCGACGACCTGGTCGGCCGTGAGTGGCTGGAACACTGCGCAGATCAGCGCATACAGTTCCTTGCGCGCCGCGCTGCGCTTGCTGCTGGACGAAAAACGTTCGTCGGTCGCCAGCGCCGGCTGCAGCAGCACCTTCTCGCAGAAAATCACCCATTCGCGCTCGTTCTGCAGGCCGAGCATCACGGTCTTGCCGTCGCCGGCCGGGAACGGTCCGTACGGATAAATCGTCGCGTGAGCGGCGGCCGCGCGTGCCGGCGGCTTGGCGCCCTTGTACGCGTAATACATCGGGAAGCTCATCCACTCGACCATGCTCTCGAGCATGGACACATCGATACCGCACCCCTTGCCGGTCCGGCCACGCTGGATCAGCGCCGCAAGAATGTTCGTGTACGCATACATGCCGGCGGCGATGTCGGCAATCGACGCGCCAGCCTTGGCCGGTTCGTCCGGCGTGCCGGTCACGGACAGGAAGCCCGATTCACTCTGGATCAGCAGGTCATACGCCTTCTTGTCGCGATACGGACCGTCCGCGCCATAGCCGGAAATATCGCAGACGATCAGCTGCGGATACTTCGCCGACAGCGCCTCGTACGACAGCCCCAGGCGAGCGGCCGCACCGGGCGCGAGGTTCTGCACCAGCACGTCGGCCCCGGCCAGCAGCTTGTCGAGAATGGTGCGCGCTTCGCCGTGCTTGACATCCAGCGTCAGGCTTTCCTTCGAGCGGTTGGTCCAGACAAAATGCGAGGCCATGCCGTCGACGCGATCGTCATACGCGCGCGCGAAGTCACCGACACCGGGACGCTCGACCTTGATCACTCGGGCGCCGAGATCGGCCAGCTGCCGGGTGCAGAACGGCGCGGCAATCGCATGTTCGAGCGTAACTACGGTGATCCCATCCAGCGGACGCATGTGTGCTTCTCCTTGTTGTTCCTGATGCCCTGGCTTGCGGCTCGCCTTGTGGCCTGCCGGCTTGCCGCTTGAATACATCCTGGATTCTGTCGTTGTCAGTCTCAGTCGAGCACGGCTTCGGCCTGCATGGCCAGTTCACCCCGGGCATTGCTTGCCCACAGTACGGCGCTGCGGCCGTCGTCAGCCAGCTTGCCGTTGACCGTAAAACTGTCAATGTCAAACAGCGGACTGACCGCGCGGAAGCTGAAAGTCTGCACGGCGCGCTGCGGCAGTTCGCGGTGCAGCAGATCCATCAGCAGAGTCGCGATCAACGGGCCATGCACGATCAGGCCGGGGTAGCCCTCCACCCCGGTGACGTAGCTGCGGTCATAGTGAATACGGTGACCATTGAAGGTCAGCGCCGAATAGCGAAAAAGCAGCACCGGGTCGGGATCGATGCGCCGGATCCACTGCGCGTCTGTTGGCGCCGGTTTTCCCTTCGAAGCAGGTGCGTCGGCGGCCGGATGGTCGCGGTAGACGATGTCGTGCTGCTCGACGATGCAGGTGGTCGCACCGGCGCGCACACGATGCTCGACCGTGACGAACGCCAGCGGACCGGTCGCGCCTTCCTTCATGCTGACATCGACGATATGCGATTCTTTTTCGGCGGCCACGCCGATCGGCAGTGGCGCAACGAAGCTCAGGCGCCCGCCGGCCCACATCCTGCGCGGCAAGGGTACCGGCGGCAGAAAACCGCCGCGCTTCGCATGGCCGTCGGCGCCGACACCGGAAGCCGGCGCGGCCGACCAGAAATACACCCAATGCCATAGCGGCGGCAATGCATCGCCGTCGCCAAATTGCTCGTCGCGATCGAGCGTGGCCGCCAGCGCGTTTGCGTGGCTGGCATGCACCAGGTCGCGCCCGGATTCACGGCGGCCAATCCACTGTTTCAGCAGTTCGATGTCGAGGCTTGGGGAAGACATGAGGCATACCGTAGTCAATGACCCGGCATTGTCGGGCAGCGCTACCGACCGGACAATTTGCGAATTTAGAAGGGGGATTTGCGCGCTGCCGCAATGCCGCAACGCCTTTCGAGGCGACCGCTCAGCGAATCGGATTTCACCGGCTAGCAGCTTGTCGCCAGGCCGGTTGCAACGCCATGCCGCACTGCAGCGTCCACTACGTGTCAGCAGCTCTTTTTGGGGCCGGCAGCATCATAAATATCGGAGATGATCTCGCCGAGCTCGGTGTCGCGCACTTCGTCAAAACGGAATTTGCGCCGGCGGTCACCCATCATGTCGCGCTGCAGGCGACCGCTCCAGCCGCTGACTTCCTCGGCGCGGATCAGTAATTCAGGCGTCACCGGAATTTCGCCCGAACGCATCAACCGCACCAGCGGCGACGGCACCTCCAGCAATCGCGCAAGTGCAGCATCGGAACGCAGTTTCTGCTGCGCTTGCAGCGCATCAAACAAGCGCCCCGGATCATAGCCATCCGTGGCTTTGGAAGCTGAGGTTTTCATGGGCCCACCTGTGTCGCGATTGCGGTCTCGGTCGATGATTATCCCATTCGATTGGCGACTTTTCGGGCGGGCCTGTTGATGAGTGGAATAAGTGTGATCGAGATCGACCTTCGTGCAGAAAACCGCTTGCCGCCCAACCCATCGACATTTACGTCGCCACAAATGCGGTCCCCGATACGGCCACTCATTTATCGTGGTGCAGCATGGCCCTGCCCGCCCCGATTGGCCGGGGCTATAATCGATGCGCCGGCATTGAAACGACAATCCGCAGCACAATTACCATATCAACAACATCGTTCCCGCGATGGCGCAAGCCGGGCCCACTACGCCGCACGACCCTGCCCGCTCCGATCGTCCACATAACAAGGAAAAAAATGCCCCGACCGATCCCAATGACCTTTGAGCGTATTGGCGCTGCCGCACTGCTCGCGATCTGCTGCGCCGTGCCGGCTCTGGCGGACGATGCGGCGGCGGGCATGGATGCGGGCATGGCGCAGGCGACGCGCAGCATCGCAAGCGACCTGATGACCGAGCTGGGCCAGAAGCTCAAGGGCGCGATGGCGAACGACGGGCCGGTCGCGGCGGTCAGCGTTTGCAAGGAAGCCGCACCGGCGATTGCAAAGCGCCTGTCCGCACAGCACGGCGCGCAGGTCACGCGGGTCGGCACCCGCGTTCGCAACCCGACAATGGGTGTGCCGAACGGCTGGCAGAAGGATGCTCTGGCAGAGTTCGAGGCACGCATGGACAAGGGCGACAAGCCGGCCGACCTCGAATACTGGAAGGTCGTCGAGAACAGCGACGGCAAGCGCGAACTGCGCTACGCAAAGGCGATCGTCACGCAGCCGCTGTGCCTGACCTGCCACGGCAAGTCCGAAGACATTCCGGCGCCGCTGATGGACAAGATCCGCGCCGAATACCCGGACGACCAGGCCACTGGTTACAGTGTCGGCAAGCTGCGCGGCGCCGTCGTCGTCACCCGCCCGTTGTAATCCGGCTGCAGGTGCCGCACCAAGGAAATTATTTTGTCTATCAGCAATCCGGAATTTTCCCAATCTTCACTGCTGCGCCCGGTCTCTGTTTCCGGGAGCGGGGGCGGGCACGGTCCCGAGCCGACCGCCGCACTGGTGCTGGCCGCTGTCGGCATCGTCTTCGGCGACATCGGCACCAGCCCGCTCTACGCGCTGAAGGAATGCTTCAGCCCAGAGCATGGCATTCCCTACTCGCAGAGCGCGGTACTCGGCATCCTGTCGATGATCTTCTGGGCGTTGCTGCTGGTAGTGACCGTCAAGTACGTGATCTTCGTGCTGCGTGCGGATAATAACGGCGAAGGCGGCGTACTGTCGCTGATGGCGCTGGCGCTGCGCTCGGCGCGCACCGACAAGCGGCGCTACTACTTTTTGTTGATGGTCGGCGCACTGGGCGCCTGCATGCTGCTCGGCGAATCAGTGATCACGCCGGCCATTTCCGTGCTGTCGGCTGTCGAAGGTCTTGAAGTCATCGAGCCCGCGCTGAAACGCTACGTCATACCGATTACGCTGGGCATCGTGATCGCGCTGTTCATGATTCAGCGCTATGGCACCGCAGCCGTCGGCCGCTACTTCGGTCCGGTGATGCTGCTGTGGTTCGGCTCGCTGGCCGGCTTCGGCGTGTCATCGGTGCTGAAAAATCCGCTGATCCTGCAGGCGGTCAATCCGCTGCATGCGGTCGCCTTCATCGCCGAGCACACGCTGCAGGCGTACATCGTGATGGGCTCGGTCGTGCTGGTGGTGACCGGCGTCGAGGCGCTGTATCTGGACATGGGCCACTTCGGCCGCCGGCCGGTGCGCCTGGCCTGGCTACTGATCGCGCTGCCGGCATTGCTGATCAACTATTTCGGCCAGGGCGCGACCATGCTGTCGAACCCCGCCGCGGCCGCCAATCCGCTGTTCCTGATGCTGCCCGAGTGGGCGCTGTGGCCCATGATCGGGCTGGCCACCGCCGCCACCGTGATCGCTTCGCAGGCCGTGATTTCCGGCGCATTCTCACTGGCGAATCAGGGCATCCTGCTCGGCTTTCTGCCGCGCATGCAGATCCTGCACACCTCCGACACCGAGCGCGGCCAGATCTACATGCCAATGGTGAACTGGGTGCTGCTGGTGCTGGTGATCTTCACCGTGATCGAATTCAAGGAGTCCGGCAACCTGGCTGCCGCATACGGCATTTCAGTGACCACCACGATGATGATCACGACCTGCCTGCTGGCCGTGGTGATGCGCAACGAATGGAAGATCCGCCCGGTGCTGGTCGCGCTGCTGGCCACAGTGTTCTTCGCGATCGACTTCTCGTTCTGGACCGCAAACGTCATCAAGCTCAAGGACGGCGGCTGGTATCCGCTGATGCTGGGCGCAATCTGCTTCGTGATGCTCACCACCTGGTATCAGGGACGCAAGCTGCTGCGCGAACGTGTGGTCAGTGACTCGATCCGCCTGCCCGAATTCATGCGGGCGCTGCTGGCCCATCCACCGCACCGTGTCGAAGGCACGGCGGTGTTCCTGACCGCGCACATCGATTACGTGCCAGCGGCACTGCTGCACAACCTGAAACACAATCGCGTGCTGCACCAGCGCGTGCTGTTCCTGAAGCTGTCGACGTGGGACGTGCCTTACGTGCGCGACGAGGAACGGCTGACGATAGGCGAGCTGGGCGGCAACTGCTACATGGTGCGCGCAGTACACGGCTTCAAGGAAACACCGGACATCAACCATGTGCTGACGCTGCTGGAGCAGCAGCATGGCATCAAGCTGGAATTGTCCGACACCTCGTTCTTCCTCGCGCGTGACACGGTCGTGCCGAGCAAGCTGCCGGGCATGGCCATCTGGCGTGAACGGCTGTTCGGCTGGATGATGCAGAACGCTGCCAAGCCATCGGATTTCTTCCGGATTCCACCGAATCGGGTGGTGGAGCTGGGCACGAAGATCGAGATCTGACAGCAACGACATTCAGGGTGCAGGGCCCCGGCCCGCCCCTCAATGCGCGAGCACTCTCGACAGAAATTCCTGCGCCCGCGGCACCCGTGCCGACGGGTCGCCAAAGAATTCCGCACTCGCGCAATCCTCAAGGATGCGCCCCTGGTCCATGAAAATGACGCGATCAGCCACGCGGCGCGCGAAGCCCATCTCGTGCGTCACGCACATCATCGTCATCCCTTCTTCCGCAAGCCGGACCATCACGTCCAGCACCTCGCCGACCATCTCCGGATCCAGCGCCGAGGTCGGCTCGTCAAACAGCATCACCACCGGATCCATCGCCAGTGCGCGCGCGATCGCCACCCGTTGCTGCTGGCCGCCGGAGAGCTGCGCGGGGAATTTGTCGCGCTGTGCCGCCAGCCCGACCCGCTCCAGCAACGCAGCACCGCGGGTGCGCGCCTCCGCCTGAGTCCGGCCGAGCACTTGCTGCTGCGCCAGCGTCAGGTTTTGCATTACCGACAAATGCGGGAACAGCTCGAAATGCTGGAACACCATGCCCACGCGCGCGCGCAGCGCCGGCAGCTTCGTGCGGGGGTCATGCACCGCGATGCCGTCAACCACCAGCTCACCCTGCTGGAACGGCTCGAGCGCATTGACGGTCTTGATCAGCGTGGACTTGCCCGACCCGGACGGCCCGCAGACCACCACCACCTCGCCCTTCGTTACCGAGGTCGAGCAATCGTCCAGCACACGGAAGCTGCCATACCATTTCGACAGATGCTTCATCGCTATCATTCGGCTTCCTTTCAGCGCAGGATCGCGACACGACGCTGCAGCAGCGCCGCCAGCCGCGACAGCGCATAGCAGATCAGAAAATACACAACAGCCGCGCCCAGATAGGCCTCAACCGGCCGCCCGAGGATCTTGCCGGCCACATCAAAGCCCTTGAGCATGTCGTACGCGCCGATCGCGTACACCAGTGACGTATCCTGGAACAGCACAATCACCTGCGTCAGCAGCACCGGCAACATGCTGCGCAGCGCTTGCGGCAAGATCACCCGTTGCATGTTCTGTGCATAGCTCATGCCGAGCGCCATGCCGGCCTGCAGCTGGCCGCGCGGTATTGCCTGGATGCCGGCGCGCACGATCTCACAAAAATACGCGGCCTCGAAGGCCATGAAGGTCACGCTGGCCGACAGCTCGGCGCCGATCGGCCGTCCGAGCAGGAAAGGCATCAGCAGGAAGAACCACAGGATCACCATCACCAGCGGCACCGAGCGCATCGTGTTCACATACAGCGTGGCCGGCAGCGACAGCAGGCGGCGGTGCGAGATGCGCATCAGCGCCAGCAAGCTGCCGAACAACAGCCCGCCGAGGGTGGCGACCACGGTCAGCTGCAGGCTGAACAGCAAGCCACCCAACACATAGCGCTGCATCAGGTCCGCGCTGAAGAAGGACAGGTCGAGATCCATCGCTCAGCCCTCCGACCTTGCCGACGCGCCGATGCCGGGCACACGCACGCCCGCCTCGATCACCGCCAGCACGCGGTTGACCGCAAAGGCCGTAGCCGCATACAGCAGTGTGACCGCCAGATAGATCTCGATGCCGCGCGCAGTCTCTTCCTGCGCCTGCAGGGCGAACTGCGTCAGCTCGGCGATGGACACGGCGAACGCCACCGATGAATTCTTCACGATATTCATCGCCTCCGATGTCAGCGCCGGCAGCATGATGCGCAACGCCACCGGCAAGATCACCCGCCGGTAAGCCTGCGCATTCGACATGCCGAGCGCCAGCGCCGCATTGCGCTGGCCGCGCGGCAGGCTGTCGATGCCGGCGCGCACCTGCTCGGCGATGCGCGCGGATGTAAACAGACCCAGCGCCACCGACACCAGCAGCCAAGACGGCACTGCCTTCAGCGCCGGCACAAAGACAGGCGCGACGTGATACCAGAGAAAGACCTGCACCAGCAGTGGGATATTACGGAACAGCTCGACCCAGCCCGCCGCGATTCCATTCAGCCACGGCCGCCCCGACAGCGTGCGCACCGTACCGACCACGACACCCAGCAGCACAGCTACCAGAAAGCCCAGCACGGACACCGTCGCCGTCCAGCCCCAGGCCGACAGCAGCCATTGCAGGTAGCTGGTCTCGCCGCCCCGCCCGAAACAGCCGGCGAGCAGGCCGCCGCCGGTGGTGCTGCTGCAGAAGATGTCCCAGTCAAGTGGCATGCGTGGTTCCCGGACAAGCGCTACGAAGGAGAGTGAAGGAAAGTACGTTTCCGGTCCAAGCCGATTCAGTCGGCCGGCCGGTCCGAATGCGCGCGCAGGTTCGCGCGCAACTGCGGGCTCATGGGCAGGCTCAGGCTGCGGCCGCGCGGCGGAATCGGCGTCATGAACCACTTGTCATAGATGCGCTCGAATTCGCCCGAGGCCATCAGGGCGACCAGCGCTTCATCGACCACCTGTTTGAAGGCCGGATCGCCCCGGCGCAGCATGCAGGCATACGGCTCGACCTGCAGCGGCTCGCCGACCACCTGCCATTGCTGTGGCCGCTTCGCGTTCAGCACCTGGCCGTACAACAGGATGTCATCCATCACGAACGCCGCCGCCCGACCGGCATCGACCAGCAGGAAAGAGTCCGCATGATCGCGCCCGGCCACCAGTGTCATTTGCAGATCGCGCTCCAGATTCAGTTTGCGCAGCAGCTTGAAGCTGGTGGTGCCGGTCGTCACCGCGACCGGTTTGCCCGCCAGATCGGCGAAGCCGCGCACGCCACCGTCACGCCTGACCAGCAGGCGCGGACCGGTATAAAAATAATTGATTGCAAACGCCACACTCTTCGCGCGCGCCGCCGTATTGCTGGTCGATCCGCATTCGAGATCAACCGTGCCATTGGCAACCAGCGGAATGCGGTTCTGCGACGTGACGGCCTGGTAGCGCACCTCGAGATCGCGGCGGCCTGTCGCGCTCCGCAGCGCTTCGATCACATGCGCATAGATGTCGACACCAAAACCGATCGGCCGGTGCGGACCGTCGAGATAACTGAACGGCACCGACGACTCGCGATACGCCAGCGTGATGCGGCCGGTGGCAGCGATCTTCTGCAGCGTGCCCGACAATGGTTCCGCCCTGACCACCGCGTCGGCGCTGACCACGCCGAGCGGCGCAAGGGTCAGCGCCAGCGTAGCTAACCACCGTCGTCCTGCTGCCTGCCTGATCATTGCTCCTCCGTCGCTGTGTGCGCTACCGTGCCCGAGCCGCTCAGTCACCAGCGGCGACGCCTTCGCGGCGCGGATCCGCACCGCCGGCCAGCCCGTCGGGCGTGACCATGATCGCATGCAGGCCGCTGGTCAAAGGCGTGATGTTGACCCGATGTCCCTGCCGGCGCAAGTCGTCGCGTAGCAATTCGAGCACACTGCCGCTCTCGATCTCGGTGTCGCGGTTGCGGCTACCCATGTTCGGCAATGCAATCGCCTGCTGGATATCCATGCGCCAGTCGAGCACGCCGATCAGCGTCTTCGCGACAAAATTGATGATCGCGCTTCCGCCGGGCGAACCAAGCAGCAAATACAGACGACCATCGCGCAACACCACGATCGGCGCCATCGCGCTGCGCGGCCGCTTGCCCGCATCGACGCGGTTCGCCACCGGACGCCCGTCGGCATCGACCGGGTTCAGTGAAAAATCCGTCAGCTGATTATTCAGCAGGAAGCCGCGCACGAAGATCTTGCTGCCGAATTCGGATTCGATCGTGCTGGTCATGCTGACGCCATTACCGTCCGCATCAATCGCCACCAGATGAGTGGTCGACGGCACCTCGGCCGCGTCACCCTGCCCGCGCTGCTGCAGCAGCCGCACCGGGTCACCGGGCGGTGCGATGCCCATCGACCGGCGGCTGTCGATCTGCGCGCCGCGCCAGCCGAGATAGCGCGGGTCGAGCAGCGCCGCCACCGGCACATCGATGAATTCCGGATCGGCGATGTAACGCTCACGGTCCGCGAACGCCAGCCTGCCGGCCTCCGCAAAGTAGTGCACCGCCTCACGCGACAGCGGCTGCATCGCCGCCGGATGATGCTGCTCCAGCATGCCCAGCATCTGCAGCACGGCAATCACGCCCGACGACGGCGGCCCCATTCCGCACAAACGATACACACGGTAGTCGCCGCAGACCGGCGCGCGCTCGCGCACCTGATAGTGTTTCAAGTCATCGCTGGCGAGCGTGCCGGGACGCGCATGCGACTGCACCGCACGCACGATGTCCGCAGCCACGTCGCCTTCGTAGAACGCCGCCACGCCTTCGCTTGCCACGCGCCGCAACACGTCCGCATAAGCCGGGTTCTTCAGCAGGTGTCCGATCGGCGCGGGCTGGCCGCCCGGATAGAAATAAGCGCGCGCCGCTTCCTGTGCGTACAGGCCACGATTGCCGGCAATCTGCCGGTGCAGTCGCGATGACACTGGAAAACCGCGCTCGGCCAGCGCGATGGCAGGCGCAAACAAGCGCGCCCACGGCAGCCGGCCATGCTGGCGGTGCGCGACCTCCAGTGCGCGCAGCACGCCGGGCGTGCCGACCGACAAGCCACTGTTGACGGCATCGCCGAACGGCAGCGGCCGGCCGTCGCGCAGAAAGAGCTGCGCCGCGGCTGCCGCCGGCGCGGTTTCGCGGCCGTCATAAGTCCGCACCCGGTCGCTGGATGCGTCGAACGCGACGAGGAAAGCGCCGCCGCCCAGACCGGACGATTGCGGCTCTACCAGTCCCAGCACCAGCTGCATCGCGATGGCCGCATCGACCGCGCTGCCGCCGTCGCGCAGCACGGCGCGTCCCGCGTCAGAGGCCAGCGGATTGGCCGCGACCACCATCTGGCGCTGCGCGCGCACCAGTGCCTTTGCACTGGTGCCGGTGGCGACTTCCGGCGGATCATCCGCGGCCCGCGTGGCCGACGGCGCCACGCAGATACACAGCATGGCAGACAGCAGCCACGGCAGCAGGGGCCGACACGGCAAAGAAGATCGAAGAGAAAAGAGCGTCATGAGACTGCAGATCATAAGCCGGCGCCGGCCGGGCGGCCATGCGGCGCTTCCGTGCGGGCAAAAAAAACCGGGCCTCACGGCCCGGCCTACGATTCGGCAATGCTGGCGTCAGTACGCGTATTTCGCCACGGCCGCCTCATCCCAGTCGATGCCGTTGCCCGGCCGGGCAGGCACGATGGCCTGACCGTCGACGACTTCAAACGGCTCGGCGATGATCGGGTTGCCCCAGTCGCGGTATTCGAGCCAGTCGGCGCTTTCGCTGGCGCGCAGCAGATGCGCGGAGACTTCCGGATACAGATGGCTGGACAGCGGCAAGCCGGCCGCACCGGCGATGGCGGCGGCGCGCATCCATCCGGTCACGCCGCCGATGCGCATCAGGTCCGGCATGTACAGGTCGGCCGCCTCGGCGCGCACCGCGTCGAGGAAGGAGCGCGGACCGTAAATGTTTTCGCCGATCGACACCGGCGTCTTCAGCTCGCGCGCCAGTTGCGCGCTCTGCCCGTAGTTGTCGTAGACCACCGGCTCTTCGAACCAGTACAGGCCCTGATCATCCAGCGCATGCAGACGCCAGATCGCTTCCTGGAGGGTCTGGCCCTGATTGAAATCGCACATCAGCTTGACGTCGTCGCCGATCGCGCCGCGCACCAGTTCCAGCGCCTTCAGGTCATCGGCTAGCTTCGGACGGCCCAGGCGGATCTTGATCGCGCTGAAATTACCCTCGGCAACCAGCTCTTCCGCTTCCCTGGCCAGCTTGTCCAGCGGCAGTAGCCACAGTCCGTTGGTGTTATAGGTGCGCATCTTGCCGACCGAGCCGCCGAGCAACTCGACCAGCGGCAGGCCGGCGGCCTTGGCCAGCGCGTCCCAGATCGCCATGTCGAGCCCGGCGGCAGCGATCATGCTGACGCCCTGACGACCCAGCAGGTGCAGCGTGCCGATCACGTCACGGAACATATCCAGCGGCGCCAGCGGGCGCCCCTTGAACGCCGCAGCCATGTCCTCGATGGCCGGACCGATGTAGCGAATTGCATTTTTCAGGTAAGGCTCGAGATAGGCACGACCGACAATGCCTTCCTTTGTCTTGACGTCGATCAGGATGAACGGCCAGTCCGTGAACGTGCCGACCTTGGCCACGATCGGGCGACGCATCGGGATCGATACGGCACGGACAGTGACGCTTTCGAAGGTGAGTTTTTCGAGGGCTTTCATTTTTCTTCTGATGGAAGTTAAGTCAGCGGCGAGGTTACCTCACGCACGCCGGAAATTGTTGGGATCCGCAAAAGCGGCGCTTAGCCAAGACTAACGAATAGTGCGCCGTGCGCCGGACTCCGGCCTGCGCCAGAGTCCGGCATCGCTCACAGTGGCCGCTCAGGCAGCGCGGGGCATCTCTGTCGTGGCCGCCCCATAGGTCTTGAGGCCGGCCGCAACGTCACGACGATAGGTCGCGACGGCCGCCTCTTTCACATGACCGAAGCCGCGCACCTGCTGCGCCAGCGACGCCAGCGCGACCGCCTGCGGCAGCCTGTCGGCGGTCAGGCCGCGCAGCAGCGACTGCACCAGCGCGCGATACTCGCCGATCAGCTGACGCTCCATCCGGCGCTCGGCCGAACGGCCGAACGGATCGAAGCGCGTGCCGCGCAGACCCTTGAAGCGCGCCAGGAGCCTGAAGACCCCGAACATCCAGCGGCCGTACTCGCCCTTCACCAGATAACCTTTCGCGTCTTTCTTCGACAGCAGCGGCGGCGCGAGATTGAATTTCAGCGTCAGCTCGCCGTCGAACTGCTGCTTCAATTTCTCGACGAACTTGCCATCGGTGTACAGGCGGGCCACTTCATACTCGTCCTTGTACGCCATCAGCTTGAACAGTGACTTCGCGACTGCGCGCGCCAGCGGGTCGCCCTGCCCGAATGCCGCCTCTGCCTGCCGGACCTGATTGACCAGCGCTTCATATTCACGCGCATAGGCGGCATTCTGGTAGCCGGTCAGGAAAGCGACGCGAGTCTTCAGCAGACCGTTCAGCGTCTCCGGCATCGTCAGCAGCACCGGTTGTGCCGGCACCGCAATGCGCTCGACCGACTTCAGGTCGACCGCCGCGCGCCGGCCCCAGCGGAACGCGCGCTGATTTGCGGCGATCGCCACGCCATTCAGTTCGATCGCGCGCATCAGCGCCAGTTCCGACAACGGCAGCAGGCCCTGCTGGTACGCATAGCCGAGCATGAACAGGTTGGTGGCAATCGAATCGCCCATCAGCGCGGTCGCAATGCGTGTCGCGTCGATGTATTCCACGGCGCCGCCAACGGATTCACTGATCAGTGCCTGCACTTCATCGCCCGGATACTGCCAGTCCGGCTGACGCGCGAACGGTCCGGTCGGCTGCTCATGCGTATTGATCACGGCATGCGTGCGGCCCGCGCGCATTTTCGAGATCGCGTCGTGCGCACCGGCAGTCAGCATGTCGCAGCCGAGCACCAGGTCGGCCTCGCCGGTGGCGATGCGCTGCGCACGGATCGCTTCTGGTGTGGCGGCGATGCGTACATGCGAGGTCACCGAGCCGTTCTTCTGCGACATGCCGGTCATGTCCAGCACCGATACGCCCTTGCCTTCCAGATGGCCGGCCATGCCGAGCAGCGCGCCGATAGTGATCACGCCAGTGCCGCCGATGCCATTGATCAGAATGTTGTACGGCTGGTCGCAGCACGCCGCCTCCGGATCGGGCAAGGCGGTGAAACTTTCATCCATCGCCTTGTCCGCCCGGGTCTTTTTCGGCGTGCCGCCGGTGACGGTGACGAAGCTCGGGCAGAAGCCTTTCACGCACGCGTAATCCTTGTTGCACGACGACTGGTCGATCGTGCGCTTGCGGCCGAGCGCCGTCTCCAGCGGCAGGATGGACGTGCAGTTCGACTGCGCACCGCAGTCACCGCAGCCTTCGCAGACCGCATCGTTGATGAACAGGCGCTGCGGTGGTTCCGGAAATTCGCCTTTCTTGCGGCGGCGACGCTTCTCGGCGGCGCATACCTGGTCATAGATCAGCACCGACAAGCCTTGCACTTCACGCAGCTCGCGCTGCACCGCGTCCATGTCCTTGCGATCATGCAGCGTGACATGCGCCGGCAGCGCGGAACGATCGCTATAGCGGCTCAGGTCTTCGGTTACCAGCGCAATCCGTTGCACGCCTTCGGCCGCCATTTGCTGTGCGATCTGGCGCACCGAGATCATGCCGTCGACCGGCTGACCGCCGGTCATCGCAACGGCGTCGTTGTACAGGATCTTGTAGGTCATGTTGACCTTCGCGGCGACCGCTGCGCGGATCGCCAGATAGCCCGAATGGAAGTAAGTGCCGTCGCCGAGGTTCTGGAACACATGCGGTACCTTCGAGAACGCCGCCTGGCCGATCCACGACGCGCCCTCGCCGCCCATGTGCGTGGTCAGCTTGTTGAATTCCGGGTAGATCGCGGTCGCCATCACGTGACAACCGATGCCGGCCAGGGCCAGGCTGCCCTCTGGCACGCGGGTCGAGGTGTTATGCGGGCAGCCCGAACAGTAGTAAGGCGGGCGCGGCGGCGTGTTGACGGCCTTGTTCAGCACCTGTTCCTTCGCTTCGAGAAAACTCAGGCGCGCCCTGATCAGGTCGCTGGTGTGAAAGCGCGCAATGCGCGACGCAATCACGCGCGCGATCTGCGCGACCGAGAAATCGGCTTTCGATGTCAGCAGCCAGTCGCCGCGTGGCGCGACCCATTCGCCCTTTTCGTCGAACTTGCCGATCACGCGCGGACGCACGTCCTCGCGCCAGTTGTACAGTTGCTCCTTGAGCTGGTACTCGACGATCTGGCGCTTTTCTTCGACCACAAGAATCTCGTCCAGGCCCTGCGCGAAATCGCGGATGCCGTCCGGCTCCAGCGGCCACGGCATCGACACCTTGTAGAGCCGGATGCCGATGTCGGCCGCCATCGCTTCGTCGATGCCGAGTTCCTCCAGCGCTTCCAGCACATCCAGATAGGACTTGCCGGAGGCGATGATGCCGAGCTTCGCTTTCGGGCTGTCGATCATGACGCGGTTCAGCTGGTTCGCGCGCGCATACGCGATCGCCGCATAGATTTTGTAGTCCTGCATCAGCGCTTCCTGCTTGCGCGCCTGCATACCCAGCATGTCGGTCGACAGGCGCGTATTCAGGCCGCCCTCGGGCAGGATGACATCATCCGGATATACGATCTGCAAGCGGAACGGATCGGCATCGACCGACGCGGTCGACTCGACCGTATCAGCCAGCGCCTTGAAACCGATCACGCAACCGGAATAGCGCGACATCGCCCAGGCATGCAGGCCAAGATCCAGATATTCCTGCACATTGCATGGGTAAAGCATGGGGATCATGCTGGCCGAGAACAAGTGATCCGACTGGTGTGGCAACGTCGATGAATACGCGCCATGGTCATCGCCGGCCACCAGGATCACACCGCCGTGCTCAGCCGTGCCGGCATGATTCATGTGCTTGAAGACGTCGCCGCAGCGGTCCACACCGGGGCCCTTGCCGTACCACAGCGCAAATACGCCGTCGTACTTTGCCGGACCGACCAGGCCGACCGTCTGCGTGCCCCAGACGGCGGTGGCTGCCAGATCCTCGTTCACGCCCGGCACGAATTTCACATGATGCTGGTCGAGGTGCTTCTGCGCCTTCCACAGTGCCTCGTCCAGCATGCCGAGCGGCGAACCGCGATAGCCGGAAATGAAACCGGCGGTGTTCAGGCCGGCTGCTTCATCGCGCAGCCGCTGCATCATCGGCAGTCGCACCAGCGCCTGGATGCCCGACAGGTAGATGCGGCCAGCGACGGCGGTGTACTTGTCGTCGAGCGTGACATCGGGTCGCCGGATCGGCGAGCAGGCGGGCGCGGCAGCGGCGCCGGAGGTGGCGTCAGAGATAAGGCCTGAAGCGGCGCAAGCAGGCACGGCCTTGGCCGGCCGGGTGGCGGTTTGCATGTTGAGTCTCCAAATGTTGATCGGATTGCGCTGCGGCCTTCGCTTGCCCGGTAAGGCTGCGTCAGGCTGCTGCGCGCTGCCGCGGTAGCGGCGTGCTTATGCGCGATACTGCAAAAAACCATAGCCGCCTGCGCGGACGGCCTGGCATGTCGCTTACTTTTTGTGGTCGCCGGCCAGCATCACCTCATGATGGCCCGCGCCAGCAGGAATCATCGGGAAGCAGTTTTCTTCGGCTGCCACATGCACGTCAAGGAAATACGGTCCGTCGCTGGCCAGACATTCCGCGATCGCCGCGTCGAGATCTTCGCGGCGATTAACCGTGCGTGCCTGCCAGCCGAAGCCGCGCGCGACGGCCACGAAATCCGGCAGCGCCTCGGTATAGCTATGACTGTAGCGGCCACCGTGGATCAGCTCCTGCCACTGACGCACCATGCCCATGTAACCATTGTTGGACAGGATCACCTTCACCGGCGTGCGGTGCTGCATAGCGGTCGACAGCTCTTGAATGTTCATCAGGATCGATGCATCGCCGCTGACGCAGACGACCGTCCTGTCCGGGTGCGCAATCTGCGCGCCGATGGCCGCCGGCAGACCGTAGCCCATCGTGCCGGCGCCGCCCGAGGTGAGCCAGCGCATCGGCTGCTCGAATTTCAGGTACTGCGCGGCCCACATCTGGTGCTGGCCGACGTCGGTCGACACGATCGCATCGCGGCCCTCGAGCTGTGTCTGCAGCTGGCTCATCAGTGCCTGCGGCGCGATCGCGTCCGGCGTGTCTTCGAAGGCCAGCGACTGGCGCGCGCGCCATCCGTCAATCTGCCGCCACCAGTCGTTCAGTCGGTCTGCCTGCGGCTGGCGATGCTCGACTCGTGCCAGCAGCGCAGCCAATACCTCCGCACAGTCGCCCACCAGTGGGATATCCGCTTTCACAATCTTGCTGACCGAGGTCGGGTCGATATCGACATGCAAGATCTTCGCGTGCGGGCAGAAATCCGCCAGGCGGCTGGTCACCCGGTCATCGAAACGCGCACCGATGCAGATCACCAGATCAGCGTGATGCATCGCCAGGTTCGCCTCCAGCGTACCGTGCATGCCCAGCATGCCCAGCCACTGCGGGCGTGATGCCGGCAGCGCACCCAGACCCATCAGCGTCAGCGTGCATGGCGCGTTGCTGACGTCGACTAGTCGGGCAAACAAGGCGCAGGCCCCGGCACCGGAATTCACCAGACCGCCACCGCCATAGATGACCGGGCGCTTCGCTTCACAAATGGCCTCGGCCGCATCGGCCAGCAGGCCTTCGTGCACGCTGCGCGCCGCTGGCGGCACCGGCGCGTCAACGCAGCCCTCGGTCGCCGTCACCGGGGCCAGCTGAAGGTCTTTCGGAAAATCGATCAATACCGGCCCGGGACGCCCGCCCTTCGCGAACGCAAGCGCCGCACGCACCGTCGCTTCGACCTGCGACGACTTGCGGATCTGCACATTCCATTTCGTGATCGTGCGTGAAATACCGAGCGCATCGCACTCCTGAAACGCATCGGTACCGATCAGCGATGTCGCCACCTGGCCGCTGACACACAGCACGGGCACCGAGTCGCACATCGCGTCCAGCAAGCCGGTGGTGGTATTGCTCATGCCCGGACCAGAGGTAACGAACACCACGCCCACCTTGCCGGTGCTGCGCGCATAACCCTGCGCCGCATGCACGGCCGCCTGTTCGTGCCGCACCAGCACATGGCGCAGCCGCGGCTCGGCGTGCAGCGCGTCATACAGCGGCAGCACGGCGCCGCCCGGATAACCGAAAACCGTATCAACGCCGAGCGCAAGCAAGGTCTGAATCAGCACCGCTGCGCCGTTCGGGCAAACATTGGCTTCTGGGTCCGCCACTGCGGAGAAAGTTCGGAAATCGGCCACTTTGTTCATGCCGCCAATTTACCGAGGTAAGCACAGAAAAGGCTTCCTTTTTTTCGACAAAAACCCGAAGATTCAGAAAAATTTTCTTAATTTATTAAATTTTACAGAATGAATATCGATAAATTCGACATAGCGATCCTGGAAGCCCTGCAAAAGGATGCGCGTATCAGCCTGCAGGAGCTGGGCAAACAGGTCGGGCTGACCTCATCGCCCTGCTGGAACCGCGTCAAGCGGATGGAGGAAGCCGGCGTGATCGAAGGATATTCAGTGCGGGTGAATCCGGAAAAAATCGGGCTGACCGAGACGGTGATCCTGCATGTCACGCTGGATAACCATTCGGATGAAGCGCTGTTCCAGTTCGGCCAGGCGCTCGAAGCCGTGCCGGAAGTAATGGAAGCCTTCCTGGTATCGGGCGACTACGACTATTACATCCGTGTCGCGGTCGAAGGCACCAAGGGCTACGAGCGCTTCTTGCGCGAGAAGCTGTACAAAATCCCGGGGATACGGAACAGCAAATCAAGTTTCGTGTTGCGACGACTGAAGGAAAGTCAGGTGCCGTTGAGGCGGTCGGCTCAGGTTGAAAAATAAATGCGGGCGGTGGAATAACAACTCGCGTTCGGGATTCTCACCAAAATACACCCGCACATCGACACACCGTCCCATGGCCGGAGGCTTCGACACGCAACGACATCCCGCTTCTGCCGGGAGCACAGATCAGATAGGGCAACCGGAATCCTGTTTTAGGCAACAATCGACGATATGAGCTTTTGACATTAATTATGATATTTTTTATAATTAGTTTGCATTTCCGCATAAAACGTTTTTAAATCCGCAATAGTTCTCAGTGCCTGCTCCGGCCACTGGACTGGCCAGGACAGGAATGACAAGCCAAATCAGAACGCCGCGACAGCCGGCGTCCTCGCAACCACACCGTTTTCGATTCAAGCACTATCCCCGCATATTTCTGGGCGATCATCCGCGCGCGGTCGAGATACGCATGGATACGATCGAGAGAGTCACCAGGACATGGCCCGGCTCAACGCATTTTCTCCGTAGCTCGCAGGGCTGGATGCGATACAGCCGTTATGTTCAAGGGCACCGCGCCGCTATCGGCCTGACGGCAATCCAGCTAAAACAAATCTGTCAGCAACTGGACGCGGCTTATGCCGAGGGTCTGGTACACGGTGACGTGCACCGCAAGAACGTCTTGGTCGATGAAGCGGGTAGGTTCGCCCACCTCATTGATTGGGAGCCCGCGCTGCGGCAACTGCGCGATGGCCGGGCAGTCTGGATGTGCACGCCGGGATGGCAGGACCCGGACGATATCGCCTGCCGTACCGTCAGCGTGCGTACGGACCTGCTGGGCGTGTGGCGGCTCGCAACGGGCGCCCTTCCCGATTTTTTCCATTGGACAGCGTGGACAGATATCAAGACGCGATGCATTCAGTCGTCCGCGCCATTTAACGAACTTCTTTGCCTCTTAAACGAGGAAGGATCATGACCAAAAAAACGGCAGGCCCTGACAAAACTACGAAGACTACGAAACTGGTCGAAGTAGTCGATCAACTCTTTAACGCCGAAGACCTGGAAGCGCTGCCAGAAGGCTTTGAGAGCATTGATCCGGGCGAGCTGATCCGCGAGATCGGACGGCAGGCAGAAGCGAGTCATTCGGGAAAAAGCATCATTCTTCCCGCAGATAGCCCCTCCGATGCAGCCAAAAATTTCCTCCAGGCGCTTGCCGATGGCCGGGGTAACGTCACCGGGAATGAACTGGACGCCGCATGGGCGGCCATCCGCCTCAGCATGGACTTCCAGATCAGCGGCGATGAAGCATGGTGCCCCCGCATCCTTCCGAACGGCGGTGTCGCATGGCGCAATTACCATCGCGTGCTTGGATTCGACAATGATCTTCATGGCTCCATCGGTGTCAACGTCATCGCATTCCGGAAAGAACTCGCCGATCTGGCGACGGCGGTCCGGCAAGCGAAGGATCCCGATCTGGACGACCCGAACGGTTTCGGCCTCCTCCATCGCGACGACAACGGACTCTCGTGGACCAGAGACATTCCCGAATCGCTGTCCTCTTTCGGGCAAACCCTGGTGATCCTGCCTGCCGGATGGATCACATTCGCGGCCCCTCACCCAGAGCGCTGGCCCGTCGTGGGCCATTCACTCCTGCAACAGACCTCCCAATCCAGTCGACGCGGGATGGCCGTCTTGCGCGTATTCAGGGACCGTATATTCGTCTATGGCTTCTATCGGTCGGATGATGACTACGACACCATCCTCGAGCGGTTTGGCGACGACCTCGGCGGCGAAGGACCAAACGGCCAGCCCGTTTCGTTGACCATCACCACCGATACTGCGTTACTGAAAACCCGTGTAGCCGATGCACTGCGCCTGAGCCAGCCCGCACTTTTCCAAGACCTGTATGTCGAGGACATCACGAAATTTCTGGCAGAGAAGGCATTATTCGACGACTACGCGCAGGCCAAGACCTACCAGATACTTCACTGGATGCCCATCTTCGGCGAGTCTCCATCGGCACCTGCGACCGAACGAACGGATGCACTCGCTTTCCTCGCTCAGGCGGCACAGGTGAATTACCAACTCGCGATTGTCCAATTCAGTCCGGGTCTGGTAAATAAAATTCGCGGCTTGGGCGCGGCAATCACCAAGCGCATCAGCAAGGCGATTCCTGAATCCTTACTCAACGGAGCACGCCTGTGCATTCCGGATGTTTCATCTCAGCCGCAGGATCCGATCCGGGATGAATGGATCGTCGATTATGGCAGCCCGGAGGCCAAGCTCAGGTTCGACGCGCTGGAATCGGAATGGCACAAAACCAGTCGCGAAGAAAAGCAATTGTATGGTCTCGAAGAAGAGGATTTCCTGCAGGAGCAGCAAATCAGGTTTGCTGTCCTTTTGCAGACGAGTGATACCGACCCGGCGTTTTGGCACGGTATCGGCCTTGCGGCTTCCGAAGCCGTGGAGGGGACCGTACACGTCCTGATTCCGCTCTACGGCTACTGCCAGGGTTACGATTGCGGAGACCTGGATACCGGCAACCACGAGAAGTTCATCGACCAACCTGACTGACCGTTTTTACGATGTCTCCGTTACTAATAGATTTCGCCGGCTGGCTGGCAAAAAAATGGGCAGGTGATTTTCATCACTCATACCAAGTGACTGCCTCAGTGCACTGGACATGGTATCGCAAGAACTTCGACCGAACTACGTGGGCCTGCACATCGCTCAGTGACGCGCTGCATAAGTACTCATGGGCAGGCAAAGATTACGAAGAAAACAAAAAACATCTTGATACTTACGCGGCCGCCCTGCAAAGCAGCCTGCGTCTTGGCGCCAATGCGCAAGCGGAAGCCTGCTGTATCGACATCATGGATTGGGGGAACGTTCGGACCCGTTCGACGAGGGAATGGCTGGCGACACTCGGCAAAAGCGGCGAACTTTGTGAAAGACTATCTGGTGCGATTGCGGCGCTCAAAGCGGGCGAAACCTCCCGCTTCAATTCGCCTGAAGACCTCCTGATGAACTCCGGCACCACGAAGATCTATTCGCTCGGGGACAGTTCAGATGCCCTGATTATCTACGACGGCAGAGTGGGCGCGGCACTGGGTTATCTGGCCGCACAGTTTCTGACCCAAAGAGGCGAGGAAGAACTGCCCGAAGAGTTCGGATTCATGTGGGGCCAGAGCCGTCTCACCAAGCAAGGTCACCACCACAGAAATCCTTCGGTGGGACCTTACAAATTCAGGGCGTTGGGAGTCGGCAATTACAGGAACGGTCAGCACGCCGACATGGTCGTCAGGGGCTCGAAACTCATCGACAACCTGTCGCAGCAAACGGGCGTTACACCACGCGAATGGGAAGCGGCCCTGTTTATGGTCGGTTACGAATTACCTGGCAGCTGATAAAGTCCAGGCAATTTTCGTCCGGTTACCCAGAGGGGGCACCTTCTTTTCCCCCTCTGCGAAAAACCGTATGACCTCGACTGTTCCGCCGTCGGTTCGCCAGATTCATTGCGCTTCGCAGGCAGCCTTCATCAGGCGACTGTCAGGCGTGCCCGGCTGGACATCGATCCAGTGGCCGACCAGCGTGTGCTCAGCCACTGAATCTCCGCGCCCCATTTTGTCGCTCATCTTGTGCGTGCTCAGCACGCGCTTCTTTTCGCCCCGGCAGTTGTACTCGGTCGGATACAGCACGGACCGATAGACCTTGCCCTGTTCGTTGCCTTCAGCGTGCAGGTCATGCAAGTCCCAGATGAAGGCAATGCCGCTCATCTGCACCATCCGGACCGGGTCGAAATAACGGCTTTCGCGATCGGTGCTCGCGTACGGCTCCCAGCGTTCAGCAAAGGCCGATGACGCCAGCAAGCAGGCGCCCAATACAACTAGTTTTTTCATTTTTTCTTGGTAAAAAACAATCAGGGACAGCGAAAAGATAAACCAGCAGGGAAATTCTTGCAGGAAACGCCGTGATTTGAGCTACAGCAGGACCGGATCAGCCCCGGCTTCTGCCGGAGAGCCGCATTGCGAAAACGTTCCAATGTTATTAAAAAATTAATCGTTTTTAAATTTACATCATGTTGCATGTCGAATATGATCTTGCCTGCTGTTCAGTAACCGAACGCCTAGCGTGAGAAGCTTTCTCCAGCGTAAAGAGTTCCACTGCGAGCCTCCATGACCGCAACCAAACAGACCGCCAGATTTTCCACGAACATGTTTCTGGCTGCACTCAACGCGGTGCTGTTCGTGCTGGTTTTCTATTTGTACGTCGTCTCCGAACGGAAGATCGACGACGCCACCAACCTTCGCTTCGAAACCCGCCAATACGCTGACGAGCTGCGAACGTCCTCCGATGCGCTGACCCGGTCGGCGCGCAGTTTCCTCATTACCGGCGACCGCAAATACCGCGAACACTACCGTGAAATCCTTGAAGCCCGCGACGGCAAGCGGCCGATGCCGGCGCATGACGAACAGCCCGACTGGGACCTGATTCGTCTCGACGAGGCACCGCAAGAAGCCTTCTCGAAGCGCACTGAGGAAATGGTTGCGCTGTGGCGGCAGCACGGCATGGAGCTCGAGGGACTGTCGCTGCTGCAGCAGGCGAAAAAAGTCTCCGACAAGCTGGTGCAGACCGAAATGGAAGCCATGCGACAGGTCGCCAATGCCGATCCGGTGACCGATGACATCCGGATGCGGGCCAGCATGATGCTGCATAACGCGGACTACCTTGCCGCAAAGATGGAAATCATGCGGCCGATTAATGAGTTCAATGAACGGGTCGACGCCCGGTCCAATGCCACGGTCCAGCAGGCGATGGATAACGCGACGATCTGTCGCGCCATGTTCGCCACGCTCGGCGCATTTTTCCTGATCCTGCTACTGCGCAGCTATCGCAGCCTGCATGAAATCCTTGGCGACACCCCGGAATCCCTGTTCGCGCACATCGTCGCGCTCGGCAAGGGTGAGTTCTCAACGGCCTGGTCGGTTGCCCGCGGGCTGGAAAACAGCGTCGCCGGCTGGCTCTTCCACACGCGCGAAAAGCTGGCCAAGGTCGACAACGAGCGCCGCGAGGCACTCGACCGTGCACAACATGCGATGCACCTGTACGCGGCGCTGAACCATGCCAACCAGACGATACTGCGCAGCTCCAGCAAGGAACAGATGCTGGCCGAGATCTGCCGCGGCGCCGTAGTGTATGGCGGCCTGAAAATGGCGTGGATCGGCCTGGTCGACCCGGTCACCAGGCGCGTGCGTCCGGTCGCCACCTTCGGCGAACACGTCGATTACGTCGCGCGGCTCGACATCAGCATCGACCAGCTGCAACCGTCCGCCTACGGCCCGACCGGAACCGCGATTCGCACCGATCGCCCGGTCTGGTGCGACGATTTCCAGCAAAGCGCCGAGACCGTGCACTGGCGCCAGCCGGGCATGCGCACTCGCTGGGGCTCGTCGGCGGCGCTGCCGCTGCATAACGGCGGCGAAGTGGTCGGTGCATTCAATCTGTACAGCGGCGAGACGGATGCCTTCAACGAAGACATCCGCGACCTGCTGGTCGAGATGGCCAGTGACATCGACTATGCGCTCGACGCGTTCGAGCGCGAAGCTGAGCGGCAGCATGCGCTGAAGCTCGAGGAATTCCGTCTGTTTGTACTGGAGCGCCTGACGGAGAAAATGCCGCTGGCGACCATCCTGCAGCAGATTGCGGAGCGGATCGAGGTACTGCTGCCGGGCCGGCTGTGCTCTATCCTGACCATCGATCCCGAAGGCGACCGGCTGCATGTCGCCGCGGCGCCCAGCCTGCCGGAGTTCTACAACCGGGCCATTGACGGTCTGCAGATCGGCGAAGGCATCGGTGCCTGTGGCAACACCGCTTACACCGGCAAGCCAACCGTGATCGAAAATATCGCCGGCCATCCAAGCTGGGAGGGTTATCACGACCTGGCCCGCAAGGCTGGAGTCGCGGCCTGCTGGTCCTATCCGATCGTCACGTCGAACCGGCAAGTGCTGGGCACCTTCGCGATTTACGCGCGCACCCCGTCCATACCCGACCGTATTGCCGAGCAGCTGATCGAGACGACCGCACATCTGATCGCACTGGCCATCGACAGCAAACGCTACGAAGATCGCATCCAGTACCTCGCCCACTTCGATTCGCTGACCTCCTTGCCCAACCGCGTACAGCTGCAGGAACAGGCGCATTACCTGCTGCCCCGCGCCGACCGTACCGACACCGGTGTGGCGCTGCTGTTCGTCGACATCGACCGCTTCATGCATGTCAACGATTCATTCGGGCATGGCGTCGGCGATACGCTGCTCGCGCAACTGGCCGACCGGCTGCAGCATGCGGTGCGCGACGACGACACACTGGCCCGCTTCGGTGGCGATGAATTCGTCGTGATGCTGCCCGACACCGATGCCCACAGCGCTACCGTGATTGCGCAAAAGCTGCTCGATGTGGTCCGGCAGCCGACGCGCATCGGGCAGTTCGACATGTCCGTCACCGCCTCGATCGGCATCGCGCTGTACCCGGACGACGCCAAGGATTTCGACGAATTGCTGAAGCAGGCCGACAGCGCCATGCACCGCGCCAAACGCGATAATGGCGGCAGCTTCCGTTTCTATTCGAGCGAAATGCAGGCGCTGTCGATGCGCTACCTGAAGGTCGAGGCGGCGCTGCGTGGTGGCCTTGAGCGGCGCCAGCTTTCCCTGCATTATCAGCCGCAGATCGACCTGAAGACCGGCAAAGTCACCGGCGCCGAAGCGCTGATGCGCTTCCAGCACCCGGAGCTTGGCATGGTGAGCCCGGATGAATTCATCAAGGTCGCCGAAGAGACCGGACTGATCCAGTCCATCGGCGAATGGGCGCTGCGCGAAGCGGTGCGGCAGACCCGCGTCTGGCTGGACGCCGGGCTGCCGCTGAAGACCATCGCAGTCAACCTGTCTGCCGTACAGTTCCACCATGAGGGACTGGCGCAAATGATCGCCGATGTGCTCGAAGGCTCGGGCCTGCCGGCTGAATTCCTGGAACTGGAACTGACCGAGAGCACCGCGATGCGCGACCCGCAAGCGGCGGTCGCACTGATGCGCGAGTTGCATGACCGCGGCATCGGCCTGGCCATTGACGATTTCGGCACCGGCTATTCATCGCTGAGCTGCCTGAAGCGCTTCCAGCTGTCGAAACTGAAAATCGACAAGTCCTTCGTGCGTGACATCGACAGCGACTCGGATGACCGCGCCATCGTCAGCGCCGTGATCAACGTCGCACGCGAACTCGGCATCCGCACCATTGCCGAAGGCGTCGAAACCGAGGAACAGCTGCGCTTCCTCGTGGCCTCCGGTTGCGGCGCGGTGCAGGGCTACCTGTTCAGCAAGGCCCTGACGGCAGACGACTTCGAGGCCTACTGCCGCAACTCGATACGCGAGCCGGCCGCCGTCGACTGAACCGCCCGCAAGCGGACACCGGCAGCTGGTCAGCTGGTGTATCTGTTCAGGACAACTGCCGGTAGCCTAGGCGGCCGGACACCTGCTCCGCGCAATCGCGGATTTTTTTCGCGTTATCGCCGTTCCAGCTGACATCGAAACTGCCCGCCGGTCCGATCGCGGTAATACCCAGCCGCAGCGTGCCGGTGTGCTCGAACACGGGCGCGCAAAGCGCATTGATACCGGGGATGGGCTCGCCCTGCACACGGGCCATGCCCCGCTTGCGCACGTCGGCGAGGATGTCCTCGAGCGCCTCCTTGTTCATGTCCGCCGCGCCAAAGTCGCCGGCCACGCCGCTGCGGCGCTCCTGCTCAATCATTCGCTCCACCTGCCTGGGCGGCAAGAACGCGGCAAACACGCGGCCGGTCGCCGTGGCCTGAATCGACATCACGGTGCCGGTACGCATGTTCACGTGGATCGGATAACTCGATTCGCTGATATAGATGATCGTCGGCCCCTGATTGCCGAGCACCGACAGGCCGATGGTCTGGTCAATGTCGGCTGCAAGCTGCGTGATCACCGGGATGGCGATCCGCACCGGGTCCAGCAACTGCAGGCTGATCAGACCGAGCTGCAACGCGAACGGGCCGAGCTCGTAACGCCCGGTCAGCGGGTTCTGCTCGATCAGCCCGAAGCTGCCGAAGCTGACCAGATACGGATGCGCCTTGGCCGAGGGCATGCCGGCCTTTTTCGCCAGGTCGCCCAGGCTCATCGGCCCGCCCTCCTCGACCAGCGCGGTCAGCAGGCGACCACCGATCTCGATCGATTGAATGCCGCGACGGCTTTTCTCTTCTTCCATGGCGAACCGCAGGTGAGGACAGTGACGGCGGAGTTTACGGATGGTTTAGACAAAAGTAAACGGTTCGTCATTATTGAATTGGTTGACCAGAAACGAATCCCCGGGTAATCTGCGCGGGTCGCGTCAGTCAACGACGCAAGATCCCGGGCTGCCTGCAGCCTTCGCTGAAGCACAGGCCAGGGTCCGTTACCACCTGCACCGCTGCCGGCCCAGCCCATCAAAGGAACCATCATGACCGAAAAGAAATTCGCCTCCCAGGGCGACCTGCAGGAAAAGAAGACCAGCTTTATCAAGCTGTCCGACAACGCCTATGCGTATACCGCTGAAGGCGACCCGAACTCGGGCGTCATCATCGGCGACGATGCCGTGATGGTGATCGACACCACTGCCACCCCGGCAATGGCACAGGCGCTGATCAGGCACATCCGCGAAATCACCGACCTGCCGATCAAGTACGTCACCCTGACCCACTATCACGCAGTGCGCGTGCTGGGCGCATCGGCCTATTTCAAGGAAGGCGCGCAGCAAGTCATCGCCTCGCGCGGCACCTATGAAATGATCGTCGAGCGCGGCGAGCAGGACATGCATTCCGAAATCGACCGTTTCCCGCGCCTGTTCGCCGGCGTCGAGACTGTGCCCGGCCTGACCTGGCCGACCCTGGTGTTCGACCGCGAACTGACCGTCTACATGGGCAAGCTCGAAGTGAAGATCATGCACGTCGGCATGGGCCACACCAAGGGCGACACCATCGTCTGGATCCCATCGCAGAAAGTACTGTTCTCCGGCGACCTGGTCGAATACGACGCCGCCGCCTACACCGGCGACGCACAGCTTGAAGAGTGGCCGCAAACCCTTGAGATCCTGCGCGCGATGGGCGCCGACAAGCTGGTGCCCGGCCGCGGTCCGGCACTGCTGAACCCGACCGAAGTCAACGCCGGCCTCGACTACACCCAAGATTTCGTGACCTCCCTGCTGTCGGCCGCGAAGGAAGCCGTCGCCCAACAGCTCGACCTGAAGGGCGCGATGGCGCACACGCGCAGCAAGATGGACCAGAAATTCGGCCATGTCTTTATCTACGAACACTGCCTGCCGTTTGACGTGACTCGCGCAGTCGACGAGGCCAGCGGCATCAAGCATCCGCGCATCTGGACTGCCGAGCGCGACAAGGAAATGTGGCACGCGCTGCAAAGCTGAAATCCGCTTTGATTTTCGGGCCGGTGTTCGCGCCGGCCCGCGACCAACAAGCCCAACCCAGACGCGCGCCGGAGACACTCGGATGCACCAGACTTATACCTATCAGAAATTCCCGTACGCACGGCCGCCCGAGCTGAACGGCGGGGCGGTCCAGCGCCACCCGTTGGTGGTGATCGGCTGCGGCCCGGTCGGCCTGGCTGCCGCGATCGACGCCCGGCAGCACGGCATTCCGGTGCTGCTGCTGGACGACGACGACACTGTATCGGTCGGTTCGCGCGGGCTGTGCTACGCCAAGCGCACCCTCGAAATTCTCGACCGCCTCGGCTGCGGCGATCCGGTCGTGAACAAGGGCGTCGGCTGGGATGTCGGCCGCACCTTCCTGCGCGATGACGAAGTGTTCAACTTCAATCTGCGCCCGCAGCCCGGCTTCAAGCGTCCGGGCATGGTGAACCTGCAGCAGTACTACCTCGAGCAGTACATGGTGCAGCGCGCACTCGATGCCGGCGTCGGCATTCGCTGGAAGAACAAGGTGGTGTCGGTGCAGACGCATGACGATCATGTCAGCCTGCAGGTCGACACGCCGGGCGGCGTGTATGCGGTCGAGGCCGACTGGCTGATCGTCTGCGACGGTGCGCGCAGCCCGATCCGCACCATGCTCGGGCTCGACATCGAAGGCCGTGTGTTCATGGACCGCTTCCTGATTGCCGACGTGCTGATGAAGGCCGATTTCCCGGCCGAACGCTGGTTCTGGTTCGACCCGCCCTTCCATCCGAACCAGTCGGTGCTGCTGCATCGCGAAGCCGACGACGTCTATCGCATCGACTTCCAGCTCGGCTGGGATGCCGATCCCGAAGAAGAAAAGCAACCCGAAAAAGTCATACCGCGCATCAAGGCGATGCTCGGCGACGACCGTGACTTCACGCTTGAATGGGTCAGCGTGTACACCTTCCAGTGCCGCCGGATGAATGCATTCCGCCATGGCCGCTGCCTGTTCGCCGGCGACGCCGCGCATCAGGTGTCGCCATTCGGCGCACGCGGCGCCAATTCCGGCGTACAGGACTCGGACAATCTGCTGTGGAAGCTGAAACTGGTGCTGGACGGCCGCGCCCCCGCGCACCTGCTCGACACCTACAGCGAAGAACGCGGCTATGCCGCCGACGAAAACATCCTGAACTCGACCCGCTCCACCGACTTCATCACGCCCAAGGGCGCGGTCAGCAAGACTTTCCGCAATGCGGTGCTGGAGCTGTCGCGCGAACTACCGTTCGCGCGCAAACTGGTCAACTCGGGCCGGCTGTCGGTGCCGAGCGTCCTGAGTACCTCCTCGCTGAACACGCCGGACTGCGAAAGCTTCGCCGGCGACATGGTGCCGGGCGCGCCGATGGATGATGCGCCGGTCAGCATAGATAGCCGGCCCGGCTGGCTGATCGATCAGGTCGGCGACCGCTTCAGGGCGCTGTACTTCTGCGACGATGCCGGCGCCATTCCCGAGGGCATGCAGCTGCAGTTGCAGGGCATGGGCGACGCATCGATCCCAGTCGAGCCGCTGGTCATTGCGCGCAAGGCCGGCACCTGCCGGCTGAAGACCGTCGTCGACGGCGAGGGTATGGCATTTGCGCGCTATGACGCCACGCCGGGCACGCTGTACCTGATCCGTCCGGACCAGCATGTGGCGGCGCGCTGGCGCGAAACCGAAGTGTCGCGCGTGGTCGCCGCCGTGGCGCGCGCCACCGGTAATTTCATTCAGGAGTGAATATCATGCCGCTGATTCTCGAACCGAATTTTCGTGAGGAAGGCAAACGCTACTTCCGCGACTTCTCGCCAGGCGACGATTTTTATCAGAGCCTGATCGACCTGCATCGCGACCTGTCCGACGAGCAGAGCGCGCAGGTCAATGCAAAGCTGATCCTGATCCTGTCCAACCATATCGGCGACATCGCCGTGCTGCGCGAAGCGATGGCGCTGGCGCGCGCCGGCACCGCCGCATCCTGAAAATTTCCGGAGACATCATGCTGATCCAGCACATTCACCATGTCGCGTACCGCTGCAAGGACGCGAAAGAGACCGTCGAGTGGTACACGAAGCACCTTGACATGAAATTCGTGCTGGCCATCGCCGAGAACGAAGTGCCTTCGACCAAGGCGCCGGATCCGTACATGCACATCTTCCTCGACGCGGGCAACGGCAACATCCTCGCCTTCTTCGAGCTGCCCAGCCAGCTGCCGATGGACCGCGACCGCAACACGCCGGCCTGGGTGCAGCATCTGGCGCTGAAGGTCGATTCGCAAGAGACGCTGCTGGCCGCCAAGGCAAAGCTCGAAGCCGCCGGCATCGAGGTGATCGGCCCGACCGACCACACGATCTTCAAGAGCATCTATTTCTTCGACCCGAACGGCCACCGGCTTGAGCTCGCGTATGACTGCGGCACGCCGGAGATGTACCAGAAGCTCGACGACGTCAAGTGGGCCATGCTCGAGGAATGGAGCCAGACCAAAAAAGCGCCGGCGCATGCGGCCTGGATGCATGACGGCAGCATGGCCAGCTGAGGAATGAACGTGACTGCACTGAACGAAACGCATGACCCGCGGCTGAAGAGCTGGGTCGCATCGGCCAACGCCGCCGACACCGATTTCCCGATCCAGAACCTGCCGTTGGCCATCTTCCGCCGCACGGCCACGGAGGAGGCCTGGCGTGGCGGCGTGGCGATCGGCGACCAGGTGCTCGACCTCGCCGCCGCCAGCACGCTGGGAATGTTTGACGGCGATGCCGCCCGGGCCGCGCAAGCCGCCTCCGCCAGTACGCTGAACGCCTTGATGGCGCTGGGGCCGGCGACCTGGAGCGCGCTGCGTCTGGCGCTGTCGCGCGCGCTGCGCGAAGGCGCGGCGCAGCAGCCGGCACTGGCGGCGTGTCTGGTGCCGATGGCCACCGTCGACTACGCGCTGCCCGCGCAGATCGGCGACTACACCGACTTCTACACCTCGGTGCATCACGCGACCAATATCGGCAAGCTGTTCCGCCCCGACAATCCGCTGCTGCCGAACTACAAATGGATACCGATCGGCTATCACGGCCGCGCGTCCAGCATCGGCATCTCCGGACAGGCCTTCCGCCGCCCGCTCGGCCAGCTGATGCCGCCGGGCGCGCAGCAGCCGGTGGTCGGGCCATGCAAGCGGCTCGATATCGAGCTGGAACTGGGCATCTTCATCGGCGCCGGCAATGCGCCCGGCAGCGCGATCCCGATCACCGAGGCCGAGCAACATGTGTTCGGCCTGTGCCTGCTGAACGACTGGTCCGCGCGCGACATCCAGGGCTGGGAATACCAGCCGCTGGGACCGTTCCTGGCAAAGAATTTCGCGACCACGATCTCGCCGTGGGTCGTCACGCTCGAGGCGCTGGCACCCTACCGGACCGCCTTCGAGCGGCCGGCTGAAGATCCGCAACCGCTGCCCTATCTCGACAGCAGCGCAAATCGCACGCACGGCGCTTTCGACATCCGCCTCGACGTAACGCTGCAAACGCCGCAGATGCGCGCGGCTGGCGAGCGCGGCCACCGGCTGTGCGCGACCAGCTATCGTCATGCGTACTGGACCATCGCGCAAATGGTCACGCATCACACGATCAATGGCTGCAACCTGCAGCCGGGCGACCTGTTCGGCAGCGGCACGCTGTCCGGGCCGATGCCGGAGCAGGCAGGCGCACTGATCGAGCTGACCGAAGGCGGCAAAAAACCGATCGCACTGCCGAACGGCGAGCAGCGCACCTTCCTCGACGATGGCGATGCGGTGATCTTGCGTGGATGGTGCGAAGCGCCGGGCACCGTGCGCATTGGCTTCGGCGAATGCCGCGGCCAGGTGTTACCGGCCCTGGCGAGCTGACGCGCGTACATTCCTAGCAGCGCTCAAAAAACACACCGCCCGCTGATTCGCGGGCGGTGTCGTTTGCGTTGCGGTGTCCGGTCTGGCCACGCACTGCGGACTCAGTCGTACAGCTGCTCGACCACCAGACTGCCTGCCACCTGGCGGCACAAGGGCTGCATACGGCGCAAGCTCTGCTCCACTTTGGCCGCGTCGGCCGCTTTACCGGCGGCCGTGCACATCACGCCGATCGTCTTGCCGCGAAAGAAAGCCTGATACATCTGCGTCCACGCGACGGTTTTCAGGCCGGCTTGTTCCGACACCGATGTCAACAGCGCCGAAAAACCGGGCAGCGTCTCCAGCGACATCGGCGATGCGTCGATGATCTCAGTGCCCCCCGGGACGAGCTCGCGCACGTTGCCTTGCGAGATGAAGCGCGCGATGTCTTCTCTGGACGGATTCAGGCCGCGGGCGTCACGTATGTCGAGCACGATCGCCGCCATGCCATTGCCGCCTTCACTGGTCCATGTGTAGACGGGACCGGAGGGCCCGCCGTCCGTGCCGTTCCATGAGCGCGGCAGCTGCAGCCGCACCCGAACGCCTTGCGCATTACCGCTGCCGTCGGTACGAAAACGCTGGCGAAAGCCTTCGACGAACTCGGCCGCCGGATCAGCGGCGTAGGTCGTGGCCAGCAAGTAATCGAGAATGTCTTTATCGAGGCCCTCACCACGCGCGCGGCGCTGCACGTCGGCGAGGAAGCCGAGCGCCTGCTCGGTCGATTTCGGCTGCTTCATCTGCGCTTCGATCACCTTGTCCAGCATGTCGCGGCGGAATTTCATGAAGCCTGGCCCGCCGAACGCGATCCGCAGCTCGGCCTCCAGCTTGTCCTCAACGCCGGGAAAGGCGGCGTCGAACGACTCGCGTGCGCTCGCCACCTGCGGCGCCAGCGGCGCATGCGTGTCCGCAATCTGGCCCAGGGCGAGACCCTGTCCGGTCACGAAACCGTAGGTGCGCGCAATCGACTTCAGCGCGGCCGGCGTCAGGTTCAACGCAGCCGCCGGCGACAGCGGCAACAGGACAAGCAGGGGCAGCAACACGACCAGCGCGATGGCCTTCAGCGCGGCAAAACAGGAACGTGGAATCATCGGGTCGGCATTCCGGACGGCCGGATCGGGGACGGTTGAATAAGCGGCGTAGTGTTGCTTAAAATCAATGCGCTTACAAGGTGTGTACCGGAAGGCGGAATACCCGGATGCGAGAGATTCGGGCGATGCAGGCGGGACGGGCGGACAGATTGCCCGCCGGTCCCGCCGCCATATCAGATGCCGGCGATGCTGCAGCCGAGGTCGGCCAGCGGCACGGCCTTCTTGCCGGTCTCGACCGCGTCGGCCGAGTTGGCATTGCCCTGCTGCGCGCGTTCGGCGATCCCGTGCAGGATGGCCGCCATGCGGAAGAGGTTGAACGCGAGATAAAAACGCCAGGCGCCGTCGTCGATCGCGCCCTGCTTCTGCGCGTACCACGCGCGATAAGTCGTTTCGTCCGGAATGCCAAGCGCCGCCAGGTCAAGGCCGCCAATGCCGCGCCACAGGCTGTGCGGAATATGCCAGCTCATGCAGTGGTAAGCGAAATCGGACAGCGGATCGCCCAGCGTCGACAGCTCCCAGTCGAGCACGCCGATGATGCGCGGTTCGGTCGGATGGAACACCAGGTTATCGAGGCGGAAATCGCCGTGGATCAGCCCCGTGCGCTGCTGCGCCGGCAGCGCGCCCGGCAACCAGTCGATCAGCCGGCGCATGCCGTCGGACGGCGCAATCATCGAAATATTCAGCTGCTTCGACCAGCGCGTGATCTGGCGCGACAGATAGTTGTCCTTCTTGCCGTAGTCCGACAAGCCGACCGCATCGACATCGACCTCATGCAGCGCCGAGATCACGCGGTTCATCTCGCGATAAATATCGACACGCGCGGCGCCGGACAACTGCGGCAGCGACTGATCGACGAACACGCGGCCATCGAGAAAGGACATCAGATAGAACGGCGTGCCGACGATGGATTCGTCGTCGCACCAGGCCAGCGCCTGCGGCACCGGCACCTCACTGCCGGCCAGCGCGCTGATGACTTTGTATTCGCGGTCGATCGCATGCGCGGACTTCAGCAGCACGCCGGGCGGCTTCTTGCGCAGCACCAGACGGTCGCTGCCCGCGCCCAGCAGCCAGGTCGGGTTCGACTGACCGCCGGTCAGCGGCTTGATATCGAGTTCGGCCGCGCCGATGTGGCCTTTTGCGCGCAGCCAGTCGGCCAGCTGCGCCTGCGTTTCTGCATTCACGCCGCTCATAGCGAACTCACCAGATGGCCGCGGTCCACCGCGAGGCAACTGCCGGTCATGCCCTTGCCGGCGTCGGACGCGAGCAACAGCAGCGGCGCGTCGAGGTCGCTGATTTCGCCGAACTGTCGGGTCGGCACGCGCTGGCGCAATTTCTGGCCAAGCTCGCCCTCGAGGAAATCCTTGTTCAGGTCCGTCACCACATAGCCCGGCAGCAGCGCGTTGACGCGGATCTGGTAGCGCGCCAGTTCCAGCGCCATCACCTTGGTCGCCTGCACCACGCCAGCCTTCGAGATCGCATACGGCGCCACTGCCGAGGCAACGCGCTCGCCGAGAATCGACGCAATGTTGACGATGCTGCCGCCACGCTGCGCATCGCGCAGCCGGCGCGCCGCTTCGGTGGCGACCAGGAAGCAGCCCTTCAGGTTGGTGTCGATCACGCTGTCCCAGTCGTCCTCGGTCTGGTCGAGCAGTGCGCGCGTGACGGTGATGCCGGCATTGTTGATCACGATGTCGCAGGCGCCGACTTCATCGAAGCAGGCGGCCACGCTGGCCTTGCCGGACACGTCCAGCGCGACCACGCCGGCCTTGCCGCCGGCCTGCTCGATCTGGTCGCGCAGCGAGCGCAGCTTGTCGGTGCGGCGTGCCGCCAGAATCACTTCCGCGCCGGCCGCCGACAGCAGTTGCGCGAAGTGCGCGCCAAAGCCGCTCGACGCGCCGGTCACCAGCGCGCGCTTGCCGTCGACGCGCAGCAGGGTTTCGATCTTGCTTGCCATCGCGCTTACGCCTTTCCTGCCGCGATCTTCTTGGCCATGCTCCAGCGATGCACTTCGCTCGGGCCGTCATACACGCGGAAGGCGCGCATGTCGGTGAAGATGCGCATCACGGCGGTCTCGTTGGTCACGCCCATGCCACCCATGATCTGCACGCAGCGGTCGACCACGCGCCATTCGGCTTCCGAGCAAACCACCTTCGCGCGGCTCGATTCGAAAGCGCCGCGCTGGCCCTGGTCCAGCAGCCAGGCGGTGTGCCAAATGTGCAGCCGTGCCGTCATCAGGTCCATGTCGTTGTCGGCAATCTGGAAGCCCACGCCTTCGTGCTCGACCAGCGGCTTGCCGAAGGCCTCGCGGCGACGCACATAGTCCAGCGCAATCTCATGCGCGCGGCGCGCCTGGCCAAGCCAGCGCATGCAGTGCGTCAGGCGCGCCGGCGCCAGCCGGATCTGTGCATAGCGGAAGCCCTTGCCGATCTCGCCGAGCACGTCGGTGGCGGGAATACGCACGTTAGTAAAGCGCACCACGCCGTGGCCGCCGGAGAAGCAGCGATCCATCGCGTCGAGGTTACGCACGATCTCAATGCCGTCGCGATCCATGTCCGACAAGAACATCGTCGCCGTGCCGTCTTCCATGCTCGCCATGATGATCGCGTAGCTGGAGCCTTCGGCGCCCGTGATCAGCCACTTCAGGCCATTGATCACATAATCGTCGCCGTCGCGTACTGCCTGGGTCTTCAGCATGCTCGGATCAGCACCGGCGCCCGGCGACGGCTCGGTCATGCAGAAACAGGAGCGGGTCTGGCCCTCCACCTGCGGGCGCAGCCAGCGTTCTTTCTGCGCGTGCGTGGCCACTTCTTCCATCAAATGGATGTTGCCCTCGTCAGGCGCGTGAATGTTCATCGCCGTCGGGCCCAGCCAAGAATAGCCGGCCTCTTCAAACACTACCGCCTTTTCGATGTGCGAGAGCCCCATTCCGCCCATCTCGCGCGATGCATGCGGGGTCAGCAGGCCAGCTGCACGCGCGCGGGACACCAGCTCGTCGCGCAATGCCTTGTGCGGGCCGTGGCTGTCTTGCCGCGCGTCGTTTTCAAGCGGAATCACCTGCTCGGCGATGAAGCTGCGGACGCGCTCGCGCAGCGCCTCGAGTTCGGGGGTCAGAGCAAAATCCATGGGGTCTTACCTTTCTTAGTCGTTGCTTTAGTTGCCGCCGGTGCGCCAGGCGCGCTCGGCTTCTTCCCAGGCACCCAGCGGCTGCAGGTCCGGTACCCAGGCCAGCCCGGATTTGCCGTCGGAGGATTTTGCCTCCGGCGTCACCCGTACGTCGAGTAATGCCGGCAGGTTTTTCATGGCTTCATCGATCGCCGCGCCGAGATCCTCGGCACGCTCGACGACCACGCCGTGCATGCCGAATGCACGCGCCATCGCCGCATAGTCGGACACCTGCAACCTGGTGCCGACCACTTTGCCATGCGTGTCCTGCTGATCATGCACCTCGATCTGCCACGCGCCATTGTTGGCCACCACGATCAGCGGCTTCGCGCCATGGCGCACTGCCGTATCGATTTCCATCGCATTAAAGCCGAACGCGCCATCGCCGGTGGCGACCACCACCTGCCGGTCAGGATACGCGAGGCTGGCGGCATTGCCGAACGCGGTGCCAATGCCGATGCAGCCAAGCGAACCCGGATCCAGATACCGGCCGCCGGACAGGCCCACGCGCGCGAAGCTGAGGAAGTCGCCGCCATCGGCCACCACGATCGCATCGTCTTGCAGGCGCTGCTGCAGTTCGTGTAGCACACGGTTCGGATGAATGCGGCCTTCGCTGTCGGACGGCGCAGCGGCCATCGACACGCGCAGCTTGGCCGCCCGCTCTTCATGCTGCCGGCGCAGGCCCTGCGCCCAGTCGCGGTCGATCGCAGGTTGGCGCGCAGCGGCTTTGGCCAGCATCGCTTCGATCGCCAGTGCCGGCGTCGCCAGCAACTCGGCGTCGCCACGGCGATTGTCACGCAGCTCCGTCGCGGTGTCGGAGATGCGCAGGAAACGCGCATCCTTGAACACCGCCGGCGAGCCGTAGGCGAGCTGGAAATCCAGCTTGCGGCCGATGGTGATGACCAGGTCCGCCTGGCTCATCACCGCGCCGCGCATCGCGCCGATCACGGACGGATGGTCGTCGGCAATCAGGCCGCGGGTTTCGCCGGTGTCGAGGTAGACGGCGCCGGTGGCACGCAGCAAACGGTCCAGCGCAGGACCGGCGCTACGCGCGCCACGGCCGCTGATGACCAGCGGACGACGCGCATTCCACAGCAGATCGACCGCGGCGGCTACGGCCGCGTCATCCGGCGGCATGAGCAGGCTCGGTCTGGCGCGGAAGTGTTCTTCCATCTGAATGACTTTCGGCACCGTGCCACGCTGGGTGTCGACCGGGAAGTCGATATACACCGGCCCCGGGTCGCCGCCCTCGCCGAGCGCGCGTGCGACCGCTTCGTCCAGCTCCTGCAGCACCAGCGACGGCTCGCGCACTGTGCGCGCATAGCGGGTGATCGGCTTGACCATCTCGATGTGCGGCATGTCCTGCAGCGCGCCACGGTTTTCCTGCGCGCGCGGCGGACCGCCGGACAACACCAGCACCGAAGCGCGCGAGGTATGCGCGTTGGCGATACCGGTCATGGCGTTCGTCATGCCGGGGCCGGCGGTGACCAGCGCGACACCGAGCTCGCCGGTCAGCTCGCTGTGCGCGTGCGCCATGTAGACGGCCGCGCGCTCGTCGCGTACGTCGATGATGCGAATGCCGACAGCGTCGCACTGCATCCAGATCGGCATGATGTGGCCGCCGCACAGGGCGAACACACGGTCAACGCCGCGCGCTTTCAGGAAGCGCGCGATGACGCCGGCGGCCATGTCGGAATGTAATGCCGGTGGGATCAACATGATTTCTCCTTGTCCTTGGTACTTGCGTCCAATTGCGCGTCAGTGCGCGACTTTTTTCTGTTTTTTCTGCGCGCGCAAATCGATCACGCCCGCTTGCGTGCGCGGGTCGACGCCCGCCGGGAAGATGTGAATCTTCTGCACCTTGGCCGAGGTGCCCATCGGCAGGCTGTCAACGAACAGCACCCAGCCCGGCGCCTTGAAATACGCCATGCGCTCATACGACCAGTCAAACAGGTCCTGTGCCAGCGCAGCCTTGGCGGCGTCAGTGGAAATGTCGACGCCTTCGCGCACCACCACGCAGGCCATCACTTCTTCTTCACGCACGTCATCGGGCGCGGCCAGCACCGCGACCTGCCTGGCTTTCGGATGGGCGTTCAGGCAAGCCTCGATTTCGGCGGCGGCGATGTTCTCGCCGGCGCGGCGGATGATGTTTTTCTTGCGGTCCATGAAAAAGAACATGCCGGACGTATCACGCACGGCGGCATCGCCGGTATGGAACCAGCCGCCTTGCCAGGCTTCGTCGGTGGCCGCCTCATTTTTCAGATAGCCGGAGAAAAAGCCCTTGCGCGGCGCTTCGGCGCTGTGACGAATCACCAGCTCGCCCGGCGTGTCGGCCGGCAGCTCATTGCCGTCCTCGTCGATGATCATGGCGTCGACCCAGGGATTCGGGCGGCCGAACGAGCGCGTGTGAATCTGGCGCGGTTCATGGTTGTCACTGATCAGGCGACCGGCTTCCGTCATCGACCACATCTCGATCACGGGCATGTTGAAACGCTTCTCGAACAGCTCGTGCAGGCTGGGCTCGACGCCGGCGCACAGCGCGAAGCGCACCGTGTGCTGCGTCTCTTCCGGGCACTCGGGAATCTTCAGCAGGATGTTCGGGATCACGCCCTGGAACTGTACGACCGTGGCGCGGCTGGCGACCAGGTCTTTCCACCAGCTGCTGGCATGGAAGCGGTCCGGAAAGATCAGGCAGCCGCCCGACATCAGCATTGCCGGCATCGAGATCGACAGGCAGTTCGCATGATGCAGCGGCAACGGGTTGTACATGCGCTCGACGCCTTCGCGCATGGTCAGCGTGCCGCCCAGCGCGAGGTAGCAGGCGCCGAAGGTGTGGAAGTATTCGTTGGTCAGGATGCAGCCTTTCGGCTTGCCGGTGGTGCCGGACGTATACAGCAGCGCGGCTTCGGTCAACGCATCAGGCGTGCCCGGCTGCGCGGGCATGCGCGGCGTCGGCAGTGTGGCCGGGAATTGATCGAACGACACGCGGCTGCAGGCGCCGCCGAGCATCTGGACGACGGCGTCAAGATCCTGCGCGCGCGAATCGATGCCGACGATCAGGCTGGACTCGGAGTGCTCGACCACGTAATGGATTTCCTCGACCCGATAGTCCGGGTTGAGCGGCACGACCGACACGCCGAGCGCGTTCAGCGCGAGGTAATGGAACACGAACTCGGGACGCTGCTCGAACAGGATGGCGACGCGGTGCCCGACGCCATAACCGGCCTGTGCATAGATCGCCTTCATGCGCTCGACCTGCGCGGCGGCCTGCGCATAGGTGACCTCCCATCCCTGCGGATGGTAGGCGCGGCCGGCAGCCGGCGGCACCGCATACGCGGCATTGCCGGGGAAGCGCTGCGCGGCCTTCTGCAGCGACTGATAAAGGGTGCCGTAGTGGCTTGCGTCCATCATGCTCGTCTCTCTCTGATGACCGGCGCCGGCGGCATGCCGCCGGCGCTTCATTGCGTTTGCTGTTGCGTTTGTTATTACGATTATTACGATTATTACGATTATTACGATTATTACGATTATTACGATTATTACG